>NZ_PYNU01000013.1:0-103839 GCF_003026075.1 Photobacterium sp. GB-210
ATTCATCATAAAATGATGAATGAATTGACTGTGCTGATACTTACGTATCAATTGGTCACTAGTATCATTGATAAATCTTTCGACTTAACTTTTCAACGAGTGCCCACACAGATTGCATGGTCAAATTATTAAAGAACAATACTGATTTGGTTGCTAGCCAATGGCTTGCTCCGTGTCAGTGAGGTCGCATTATAGGGAGATTTTATGTCCTGACAAGCCCCTGAAATAAAAAAAATACACGACTGGTCAACATTCAACCAAAAAAATATTAATTCGTATAAAAAACAAAAAAGCACGTAGTGTAATACGTGCTTTTATTTATCCTACGAACCTTAAATACGTTTAATTTGGCTTATATTTGTCATCGATTACGGTTTTAGAACCGAAACTATGATCTTTTTTAACTGCTGATTTCGTTTCTTTTTTTACGTCATTGTCGATCCAATACACGCCTAAATCGCGTAGGCCACCATGCGTAAATAACATTTGTGTTTTTTTCTGCATTGGCTGTTCTGGATATTTCATCCAACGCCAGTACGCTTCGCGTGTATAGGGAGCCATTAATCCAGGTATTACGACTGTTGCATCGTGAACAACGGCTTGTATCTGACGGGAGTACCTTTCTTTATCTTGAGTTGATAGCGCATTACGAAAGTTCATAATTAACTGATCCAATTCAGGAGTACTAAAATTAGTAAAGTTATTATTTTGGACTTTCCCTGCATTAGCACTATGAAAATACTCCCAATATTGAGGTTGCGGTGCTGTTCCCATTGAATGGAAAGACACATCATGTTTTTTCTCTAACGCATACTTAAATGCAGAAGAGCCATCAATTAAATTCATTTTAATTTCTAGCCCAGCTAATTTTGCTTGTTCTTTCAAATAAGCCAAACGAGGGGTTACCACTTGGTGGCTATAGGTAAAAGCAAAACTCAACCTTTGCTTTTGGTCATTGAGACGAATGCCATCAGAACCAATAGTTGTAAACCCAGCTTTTTCAAATTCTGCGATCGCTTTGTTTGGTTCAAAAGGTAATGGTTTTAGCTCTTGATTACTAAAGTTACCCTGCCCGACCCCTAATCCATGAGGTTTACGTACAAAATCACCACGCAATACGTTTTTATTTAATCCATCAATATCTAAAGCATATGCAATACCAGTACGAACGTGGATATTATCAAGCATGGGTTTATCGGTATTTAACCAAAAACTTCCAGCCCCAAGTTCAGGCTCGCTGTATCCCCAAAATTTATGAATATAGCCATTTTTAAAAGGCTTGGTATCTGACTTTTCATGCCATAGCTCAGGACGTCCTAAATAAAATATATCTAGGTCACCTTTTTGAAAGTGCTTAAAGGCAATATCGCTATCACGAATGACTTTGATCCTGATTTTTTCTACATTATATCGGCCTTTATAATAGCGATTACCGTATCCCCACCAGTCTTCACCAACATGCTCCATGGTAATGGATTTACCTTTTTTGATCTTACCTACATGATAAGCACCCAGTGTCGGTTCCGCTTTAAAGTTAAAACGGCGCACGAAGTTATCATCAACACCATCGTTATTTTCATCTTTGGTTGGCGTATAAAAATGCTCAGGTCGAGGCTTTAAGCGATGAATACCATATAGCAGATCGGCTTCATCCTTCTCAGTAGCGAAAACAATCTCCAAAGTATGCTCATCCAGCGCAGTGATACGTTCAAAATATTCAGAATAAAATGTGTTGTACCAAGGATCGACAATATCTTTTGAAAGATAAAACGTTAGCATGTAAATATAATCAGATGCTTTGAGAGGCTTCCCATCTGACCATTTGGCTGCTGGATTTAACTTTACATAAATAGTCTTTTTGTCTTCACCAAAGGCCCAATGCGTTGCAAGATCAGGAATATATTTTTGTGTGTCAGGGTGGCGCTGAAGTAATTGCGGTTGCCCATCTAATAGCCAAACACGAAACTCACCGTTACCATCAGGTCCTACGGTTCGAAATGTTTGCGGAAAACTAGAGATATGGGTGCGCAACGTCCCTCCGAATTTTGCATCAGATGACGCAAAAAGAGGCTCGTTATTATTTGTAATCCACTCAACGTTTGAAGGTAACTCCGCCCACGATAAAGTAGGTAATAAGACTGCTGTGGCAGTTAAAATCTGTCTAATCATCGTTCATCCTTGAGCATTGCTTTCAATCACACTTTATTCGACATCATAACGATTAAGCGACGTCAGCTTTTTTTTCGTTATGCCTTTTTCTTTTCCTGTATTTTGGATGGGTGATTGGAATCGCTGATAGTAACGTTTTGGTGTAATCAGCCTGAGGATTCGCATAAATATCTTTTGCTTTCCCCATTTCAACAACTTTTCCGAAATACATCACGACAAGGTTATCTGATATATGTTTAACAACGGATAAATCGTGAGAGATAAAGATCATGGCTAGATTCATCTCTTTTTGTAATTGCAGTAATAAGTTTAAAATTTGCGCCTGTACTGATACATCAAGAGCTGACACGGATTCATCACAAATGAGTAATTTAGGTTTGAGTGCTATCGCCCGTGCAATACCAATGCGTTGACGCTGACCACCAGAAAATTCATGAGGATAGCGATTAACTGAAGATTCCGGTAACCCTACTTTAATCAGCAATTCTTTAACCCACTTTTTTCGCTCTTCAGGGGTGCCTATTTTATGGATAACAAAAGGCTCTTCTAAGATCATGCCAATGGTATGGCGCTGGTTTAGTGACTCCATTGGATCTTGAAAGACAATCTGCATGTCTTTTCGAAGCGGTCTCATTGCCTTAGTAGATAGATCAGTAATGTCTTTACCTTCAAAAAAAATTCGTCCTTCTGTCGGTTCAAACAACTTGAGAATAGTTCGACCTAATGTACTTTTCCCACAACCCGACTCCCCTACAAGGCCAAGTGTTTCACCCTGTGAAACTGAAAAGGAAACGCCATCTACCGCTTTTATAGTGTAGCCTTTTTTGAAAATACCTTTACCTGAAACAAAGTGCTGCTTGAGGTTTTCAATCCTTAAAATCTCTGACATAACATCACCTTAATATTAGACTATGAACGCTGGCTTAACCCTTAAACTCTGGAAACAAGGTGATATCAATCGGTTTGATTTCTATCGGTTGTTTGGGCTCACTATCCAGACTTGGCATCAATCCCATTAAGCGTTCGGTATAAGGGTGTTGAGGGTTATCAAATAGATCAAATATCTCGGCATATTCGACAACCTTTCCCCCATACATAACAGCAACTTCATCACAAATCTCAGCCACAACACCTAAGTCATGCGTAATAAAAATCATGGCCATACCCGTTTCTTCTTGAAGTTCATTCATTAATTCAAGAATAGACGCTTGTACCGTTACATCGAGTGCGGTTGTCGGCTCATCACAAATAAGTATGTCAGGTTTACAGGCCAGCGCCATGGCTATCATGACTCGCTGGCGCATCCCTCCAGATAAATTATGTGGATACTCGTTAAAACGTTTTTCTGGATAAGGGATCTTTACCTTATTTAGCATTTCAACTGAATAGGCAGTCCGCTGCGATTTATCGAGATCAGGACGATGCAGTTCCAACACTTCATTGAGCTGTCGTCCAATGGTATGAACAGGGTTTAACGCCGTCATTGGATCTTGAAAGATGATCGAGATTTTATTGCCACGCATGGCATACATTTCTTCTGCCGGCAAAGTGACCAAATCAGTACCACGGTACAAGATCTGGCCGTTGGTTATTTGCCCATACGGTTTGGGTAATAAACCCATTATGGACATAGAAGTGACACTTTTACCGCAACCAGATTCTCCAACTAACCCTAGCGTTCGGCCTTTATAAACATCAAAATTCACGCCATGAAGAATTTTTACCACGCCATCATCTGTCGAGAACTCAGTCTCTAAATCACGTACGCTTAAAATGATCTCATCTTGCATCATTCACTCCTACGTTATGGCTTATAGCTATCATCGATAATGACTACAGGATCAAAAGATTCCCCTTTTTTCATTGCTGTTTTGGTTTCTTTTTTCACATCAGAATTAATCCAGAATGTTCCCAATGTTAGATACCCACCATTAGAGAAAACATAATCCGTATCTTTCGTCATGACTGGCGAAGGGAATTGCATCCAACGCCAATAAGCTTCACGTGTGAAAGGAGCCATGTAGCCCGGTACTATTACATAGGCATCTGAAACCATTTTCTGAATATCATGGGAAATACTTTGTTTTTTCTTAGTATCAAATTCGGCAATAAAGGCAGCGATCTTTTTATCCATTTCAGGAGAACGATAATTAGTATGGTTATTGGTTTGAGGCTTTGCGTTTACCGAGTGTAAATATTCCCAGTAAGCAGGAATTTTACCGCCCCCCATCGTCAGATAAGCCAATTCATGTTTCTTTTCTAAGATATATTTGAACGCAGATGAACCATCAATTAGATTCAGTGTTAACTCTAACCCTGCCTGTTTTGCCTGCTCTTTTAAATATGCGAGACGAGGCGTTCGTGCTGGGCGACTATAAGTAACAGCAAACGACAAACGTTGACCTTCATCATTCATACGAATGCCATCAGCACCTACTGTTGAAAAACCGGCCTTTTCAAAGTAAATAATGGCTTTTTCTGGTTCAAACGTCGGTGGAGTTCGGGTAGGACTGTCGAAACCACCATGCCCCGTACCTAGACCATGCGGCTTACGAAGGTAATCACCACGTAATACATTTTTGATCAAACCATCATAGTCGGTTGCATAGGTAATTCCCTTACGGATATTCAAATCATCCAGTAAAGGCTTCGCAGTATTCATCCACAACCCACCAGCGCCCTGAACCGCTTCGTTGTAACCCCATAACTTATGGACGTAACCATTTTGATAAGCTTTTGTATTAGACTTTTCATGCCATAATTCAGGCTGAGCAAGAATGAATGAGTCTAAATCCCCTTTTTCGAAGTGTTTTTTAGCAATATCTTGATCGCGGATCACTTTAATACGGATCTTATCGACGTTATAACGATTTTTATAATAGCGATTGTTGTATCCCCACCACTCATCACCGACATGTTTAAAGGTAATGCTTTTCCCTTTTTTAACTTTATCTACGTAATAAGGCCCTGTTGTTGGCTCTGTCTTAAAGTTGTATTTACGAACAAAGTTATCGTCCATACCATCATTATTTTCATCCTTTACTGATGCAAAATAATGAGCCGGACGGGGCTGTACACCATTACTTGGAAGAGACAACATGTAAAGTAATTCATCATCACTCTTCGCTACTTTTGAGGTAATAACAATGGTGTAATCATCAATTTTTTCAACATTTTCTATATGGTTGATAAAAAAATCATTATACCAAGGGTCAATGATATCTTTCGAACGGTAGTACTTAAGCATGAAGAGGTAATCCTCTGCTGTTACTTTTTTTCCGTCACTCCAACGTGCATTAGGATCTAGTTTGAAATACACCGATTTATGATCATCACCAAATGCCCATTCAGTTGCTAATTGCGGGATCCACTCACCAGTGGTCGGATGAAGTTGGACTAACTTTGGTGCTTCATCCATAAAATATTGGCGAAGTCCTGAGTTAGCATCAGGCCCAACACTACGTAAAGTTTGAGGGAAGCTACGCATAAACGTACGGTATGTACCGCCACGCTGAGCATCTGGAGAGGCAAATAAAGGCTCATCAAGATTAGTTACCCATGTCATATCCGACGGTAACTGAGCCGCAAATGTATTGGGACTGATTGCTGCCATTGAAAGCGCTATCAAAGTAAGCGCACTGTATTTATTATTTTTCATATAACATCCTTGTTTCGCTATGCGACTAAACGTAACGAGTAAATCGTTTTGGGTCAAAAGCGGCACGAATGGCTTCGCCAATAAAGGTAACCATCACTAACACCAACACGATTGATGTTACAACTGAGGTCACAATCCATGGAGAGTCAAGGTTAGATTTTCCTTGCTGTAGTAACTCTCCCCAGCTTGGGGTTGGGGGCATTAAACCTAACCCTAAATAATCTAATGCCGTTAACGCGGTGATGTTTGCCGCAATGGTAAACGGAGCTAATGTCACGATCATTACCATCGTATTAGGTAGTATGTGGTTAAATAAAATCCTACCCGTTGAAGCGCCTAAAGCTTTAGCTGCCATAACATATTCACGTGCAGACTCTTTATAAGTCATGGTACGCATATACCAGGTCATCCCCATCCAACCAAATAAAACGTTGATGGCAACAAACAAAGTAAAGGTTGGCTGAGTGATCGAAACTAAAATCATAATCACATAAAGGAAAGGCACCATTGACCAGATTTCAATTAAACGTTGGACGAATAAATCGAACTTTCCACCAAAAAAACCCATCGCGCATCCTACTGCAGTGCCAATCGCATAAGAAATGGCCATGGTTAATAATGCAAATCCCATAGCGATACGAAAGCCGTATACCAAACGCGCTAAGATATCTCGACCAATAATGTCAGTACCTAAATAGTGTTTATTCTCGAAGTTTGGTGGGTTTGGCGGATAGTCGCCGGAAAAGTCCTGCTCATAGGCATTCCATGGTACTAAAGGCATAATGACAAAATTGTCTCCGCCCTCTTCTTCAAACGTTTTTTGAAGTAAACGGTAATCCGCCTCACTTGCTGTACCTTGACCAAAGTCCTGACCCAGTCGTACATCGGAAAACACAGGGAAACTATAATTCCCATTGTATTTCACGATCAGCGCTTTATTGTTAATGAGTAGCTCGGCAAATAATGACAGCGTGAGTAATACTGCTAAAATAATGAATGACCAATAACCTCGTTTAATCTCTTTAAAACGTTTGATCTTCTTTTGTGTTAATGGATTAATTTTCAACATATTAGGCTCCAAACTTCACGCGAGGGTCGACCAAAGCAACACAGATATCTGACAAGATATTTCCAACCAATAACATTGCAGCATTAACAGCAACAATCCCCATAACGACGGGGTAATCACGCTCCATGATCGACTCGTAGCCTAATAAACCAATACCATCAATATTGAAAATAACTTCAATAAGAAAAGATCCCGTCATAAAAAATAATAAGGAATTACCAAAGTGACTCGCAATCGGAATTAAACTGTTGCGTAAAGCATGCTTTCTTACCGCACGCTTAAAAGGTAATCCTTTCGCGATCGCTGTTCGGATATAATCTGACGACAAATTCTCCATTAGATTATTTTTCATCGTCATCGTTAACGTTGCAAAATCACCAATCAAATAACAAATTAATGGTAGAATCGCGTGCCACATGATGTCTTTAAAACGCTCGAAAAAGGTTTCATAATCTTCATAGTCATCACTAACAAAGCCCCCCATTGGTGTCCATTCCAAGTGATAACTAAATAAAGTGATGAGTAGTACACCAACAACATAACCGGGTAAGGCATAGCCGACGAAGATGAGAATAGAAGAGGAGGAATCAAACACCGAACCATGTTTCAGTGCTTTGTAGTAGCCAAGAGGAATAGAAATAAAGTAACTAATAAAGAACGTCATACCGCCATAAAATAATGAAACAGGTAATCGCTCTGCAATCATTTCAGAAACTGGTTCGTAATATCGGGTAGACTCACCTAAGTCTAACTGCACGAGGCGAAACAACCATTCTGAATACGCTTCCATCACGGGTTTATCTAGCCCATAAAACGCATTAAGTTCAGCCATTTGCTCTTCCGATAAAGCAGAATTTCCGCCAGCAGAAGACATAGCTGCACCACCATCACCTTGTGCTTGCATATTTGCCAACATACGCTCGACAGGACCTCCTGGCACAAAGCGAGTAATAGCAAAAATTAAAACCGTAATACCAAGAAAAGTAGGGATCACAAGCGCCATTCGGCGTAAAAAGTACGAAAACATGTCTTAACTGACTCCCTGTTAATTCATGCTGGTGATGATATACCAGCGATAATAATTTACATTTTAGTAACTTCACATTTAATGCACTGGTTCATCCTGAACAAGCAACATCACTCACCAACAGCATGTCTTACTATAAATATCCAACATAAATACAATGAATTACGAATAGCTTCAACCCAACGCTATAATCTTGTGCCATAAATGCCCCGAAAAGCACAAAACACAAAATGGAAACAAAAAAACAACATTTATCTGCTATTTAATCCATTTACATTCAGGATTAGGCACTTCTTCCCTTGTGAATATTACAAAAATATTGCATTTTTATGCATTTATTCTTATTCCTTAATCGGTCACATAGAGCATTAACCTAAAGAGTGGTCTAACCACAGCCCTATTATTCCGGCAACAACAGATCCTCTCGCTAAGAATCAACTAACTAACAAATGCATAAATAATCATTTAGCCAATATTGGTAACTTGTGCTACCTAAAAAATAAAAAGCAGTTCATTTAACTGGCTTTACTTGATATAGAAGGATATTGAGTCAATATTAAAATAACCACAATCAGGCAAATAAAATAGCACTAAAAGCCAGCTACTGATCTAATAATTAGAATTAAACACCAAATAAAATAAAAAATATGGATTTTATACCGTTTTGGGGTTTGGTGAATAATTCATCCTACTGGTTTGACTTCATATTTTCGCTTCGGTTATACCATTAATAACGTTAACAACCAGTTAACAGAAAAATAATTTATACCTAGGAAGATAATGGAGCGCATGGATGTATAAAAAAAATACAGCGTTGTCGGTTGCCGTCAGCCTAGCGCTAGGCTCATTGAGCGTAGCCCCTATGGTCGCCTATGCCGAAGAAGAAGTTGAAAAGCTTCAAAAAATGAAAGTAACGGGTTCACGTATTTCTCGTGTTGATATGGAAGAAGCGGAACCGGTTCAAGTACTTTCCTCTGATTATATTGAAAATACGGGATTAGTTTCACTTGGCGATGTCTTAAACCAAATACCAGGAGTTGGTGGCACAGTTCAGAGCTCTTCTGTCAACAATGGTAGTAATGGTGCAGCAACAGTTAACCTAAGAGGACTAGAAGCTAAACGTACTTTAGTTCTTGTTAACGGTCGTCGTATGGTAAATGGTGGTACAGGTGCAAATGCTTCTGTTGACCTTAATATGATCCCAACCGCGATGGTTGAACGTATCGAAGTGCTAAAAAATGGTGCATCGTCTGTTTACGGTTCTGATGCTGTTGCTGGTGTTGTTAACATTATCACTAAGCAAGACTACGAAGGCTTTGAAGTTAATGTAAAGCAAGGGGCAACCTCAAAAGGTGATGGTCAAGTCACTGATGTTAGTTTACTTGCAGGTTCTTCAAGTGATCGCGGTAATATCACTTTCTCTGCTGGCTACTCTGAAGAAAAGAAAATCATGGCGGGTGACCGAGGGTTTTCTAATACAGACATCATGCATGACGGTCTAGGTGGTACATACGTAGGTGGTAGTTCTGCTACACCATGGGGTTACTACGATGGAAAAACATTTGGTCCAGAAGGTGGCAGTTCGCTGCGTGATTTTTCTGCACCCGATGATTTATACAACTACGCGCCAGATAACTACTTAAAACGCCCATCGGAACGTATGTACCTAGCAACACAAGGAAATTACTTGGTTGCTGAAAATGACATTTTAGGTCCAGTGACGGCAAGTTTTGAAGCGCTTTATTCAAATTCAAAGTCAAACTACCTTCTTGCTGCTGAACCTATTTTTGGTGCATTCCAAGGGTATGGCCCAATCTCTGCTGACAATGAGTTTAATCCAACAGGTGCTGATATTACTGACTGGCGTCGACGTATGGTTGAAACCGGTGGTCGAAATCGCTCATTTGAATCAGATACAGCGCGCTTTGTATTCGCTTTAGACGGTGAATTTTCTAACGGTTGGATGTGGGATACTAGCTTTAACTGGGGTAAAACCAAAACTAACCAGCTTGAAAGCAACGTATTCATGAAAGATCGCGTTTCTAACGCTGTCGGCGCATCAGCAAACGGTCAATGTTTAGACAGCGATGGCACTGTTATTGCCGGCTGTGTACCGATGAATGTATTCGGTGAAGTTAGCCAAGCCGCTTTAGACTATGCGACATTCACTCGCCAAGATTCAGGGTATAACCAGCAACAAATTTTCGACTTTAATGTTACTGGCGATCTTTTTGAACACGAAATGGGTACCGTCGCCTTTGCGGCAGGTTATCAAACGCGTACTGAAAAAGGTGGCTCTCAACCAGATGCATTGGTCGTGCTTGGTAATGCTAGTGGTAACGCAGAATCGCCAACTGAAGGTTCATACAGTGTCGACTCTTTCTACGGTGAATTACTGATCCCTATCCTTTCAGATGTCACATTAGCTGATTACCTTGAAGCAAAAGTATCGGCTCGACATGATAAGTACTCATCGTTTGGTGGGGAAACAACGATGGGTTATAGCTTCTTGTACCAGCCAGTTGAAGATGTCCTGTTCCGAGGCACGTACAGTGAAGTATTTAAAGCACCGTCAATCGCTGAACTTTATGGTGGTTCAGCAGAAAGTGCGGATGTCTTAACGGATCCTACCGGTCAAGACTCAAGTGGACGATCTCAGTTCCCTGTATTCTATGGTTCTAATGAAGAGCTTAAACCAGAAGAGGGCCACACAGCTTCTCTTGGTTTAGTGTATTCACCATCATTTGTTGATGGACTATCAACCACTGTCGACTACTGGCAAATTGAGTTAGAAAACTTAATCGATAATATCGATCCTCAATTAATGCTTGATGAGTGTGCAACGTCAGGAAAGTACTGTGACAAGATCACTCGTTTTGCTAATGGTGATATTAAAGCTATCGATGCGCGTTTAACTAACGTCGGTAATTTGAAAACTGACGGTCTAGATGTAAATGTCCGTTACGCCTATGACTTTGACCCTATGGTACTGAGTCTAAACTGGGAAAATACATACGTTTTAAACTACGAACTGACTCAGTCTGATGGCACAGTTGAAGATTACAACGGTAAATTCATCAGTGATTCGATAGGTCTATTCTCAAAATTCCGTTCAACACTAAATGTTGGTCTAGCACAAGATGCATGGCGTGCTAACTGGACGACGCGTCTGATTGATGGTGTTGATTACGAACTACCAGGTACTGATAAAGAAACATATGACTTTAGCGTTCCAACCGTTGTTTACCACGATATAAGCGCTGCATATGCCTTTGATAATGGTATTACGCTATCTGGTGGTGTGAATAACTTATTTGATAAAGAGCCACCACTCATTCTAGATACCATCTCTGCTAACACAGATACAACAACCTATGATGTTGGCGGTCGATACTTCTACGCTAACCTAAACTTCAAATTTTAAAGTAACTAACTGATTAAGTTACTAATAAATTATAAATTTCCGGCACGATATATCGTGCCGGCCTTCCCCCTGACTGACAAGCCACACAAACAAGGATGTATCAATGAAATTAAAAACATTCGGTGTGAATGCCATCACCGCAGCCTTGCTCACTTTTAGTGGTGCAACTTTGGCATCAAATGCAGATGCTGTTATTTCAGCTCAAGCGAAAGCCGATAAATCAGCCCAAGTCTCGCAAAATAAAATCGATAAATATGCTGATAGTGCAGATGCGATGTTAGCCGAATACAAAGGCCTGCTTCGTCAAATTGACAGTATGACGGTCTATAACAAGCAAATTGAACGCATGGTGCTATCTCAACAAGAAGAGCTTAATTCACTCAACAATCAAATTGCTCAGATAGATCAAACAGCAACAGAGGTTGTGCCGTTGACGCTAAAAATGGTGACGGCTCTCGATGAATTTATCGCTCTAGACCTTCCATTCCAGCAAGAAAACCGTGAAAAACGCATTAATGAATTGAAGCGAATGATGGACCGCGCAGATGTCACTACATCTGAAAAGTTCCGTAAAGTGATGGAAGCATACCAAATTGAAGAAGGCTTCTCGCGCTCGATTGAGTCTTACAAAGCAAGCTTAGATCGCGATGGTGAAACCGTTACTTATGACTTTTTACGCATCGGTCGTACCGCCCTTCTTTATCAATCACCAGATGGTGGAGAAACAGGGATGTGGAATCAACAATCGGGCAAATGGGAAACTCTGCCAGAGAGTTACCGCATTGCTGTTCAACAAGGTATTCGAATTGCTAAGAAACAAGCACCACCAGCACTGATTAAGCTACCTGTATTCACTGGGGAGGATAAATAATGAAAGGATTCAAATCATTAGCAGCAGTTTTACTCGCCAGCCTTTTTATGGTCTCAAGCGCACAAGCTGAAGCACCTAAAAATCTTAATGAGCTTCTAAAAAGTGTTAAGTCTGAAAGTATTGTTGAGTCAAAAGAAAACAAAGCCCGTGAAGCTGAGTTTCTTTCAGATAAAAATAAACAGGCCGCATTATTACAACAAGCAAAAGCAAAATTACAAGCAGCAACCGAGCAAGGTGATCAATTAAAAGCCACTTTTGATGACAACGACAAACAATTAACAGAGTTAACAGAAACCCTGCGCGTGCGCTCTGGTACCTTAGGTGAAATGTTTGGTGTTGTTCGCCAATATGCGGGTGAATTTAAAGGACTCTTTCACGCGTCACAAAATGCAGTTCAGTTTCCTGAGCGCGATGCTTTACTGACAAAATTAGCTGAGAGTAAAGAGCTACCTTCAACTGAAGAGCTAGAGTCTTTTTGGCACACTATTTTACAGCAAATCATTGTATCAGGCGAAACGTCTACGACACCGGCAACCGTAGTGTATGGCGAAGGTAAAGAAGCAACGACTGACGTAACACTGCTTGGTGAGTTCAATGCTATTGCTGACGGTAAGTATGTTACATACGTACCTGAAACACAGAAATTTGAAGAGCTATCGCGCCAACCTGCTAACAATATTACGACATTAGTATCAGGTTTCGAGGCCAATAAAGACACTTACCAACCACTTTTCATTGACCCATCTCGTGGTGTCATTCTTTCACTACTGGTACAAAGCCCAACTGTTAAAGAACGAGTAGAGCAAGGTGGAATTGTTGGTTATGTCATCCTTGGTATGGGTGCGATTGGTGCATTAATTGCGCTAGTTTGTTACCTACGACTACTGATTATTGGCAACAAAATGCGTAAACAAGAAAAATCAGACACGCCGCTGAAAAATAACCCATTAGGTGAGGTGATTGAAGCCTACCAAGATCACAAAGGTGACAACCTTGAAGATCTTGAAGCCAAGTTGGATGAAATCATTCTACGAAACGCACCTCGTATCGAACGCTTTGTTGGCTCAATTAAATTGTTCGCCTCTGTCGCCCCACTACTTGGCCTACTGGGTACCGTAATGGGTATGATTGGTACTTTCCAAGCTATCACGCTATTTGGTACAGGCGATCCAAAACTGATGGCTGGCGGTATTTCTGAAGCCCTAGTAACCACAATGTTAGGTCTGGTTGTCGCAATCCCACTCCTGTTCCTATACACCTTGGTACACAGTAAGAGCCGTCGCTTGATCCAAACACTTGAAGAGCAGAGTGCAGGCTTTATCGCTCGTTACCAGGAAAAGCTACACAAAGCCCAAGATTAAGGAGGCGTTATGTGGTGGTTAATTGAAGAACTGGAGTCAATAAGACGCTTTCTAGGTATGGGTGGTGATGTCCTCATCGCCATCTTTATACTCAGTTTTATGCTTTGGATTGTTCTCCTTGAACGTTGGTTTTACTTCATCGCTGTTGCACCCAAAGCCGCGAAAAGTGCACTTAACAATTGGATGACAAGAAAAGATCACAACAGTTGGAATGCAAAAGCTATTCGTCAAGAAATTATATCGAAACAAGATATTGAAAATAAACGTGGCTTACCCGTTATCAAAGTATTGATAGCACTCTGCCCACTACTCGGTTTACTCGGGACGGTAGTTGGTATGATCCAAGTTTTTGATATTTTGGCCGTCGTTGGAACCGGGAGTCCTCGTGCTATGGCATCGGGTATTTCAAAAGCAACAATCCCAACACTTGCTGGCATGGTGGCATCGTTATCTGGACTATTTTTTAGTACCCGCCTTGATCATCAAGCAAAAATGACGACACAGAAGCTAGAAGACCAACTTAAGCATATTGCCTAAATTCAAAGGATTGAGAGGTATAGGTCATGAAAAGACGCTATAGCAGTGATAGCAGCGATGAAGCAGCTATCGATATGACACCCATGCTCGACATCGTATTTATCATGTTGATTTTCTTTATCGTTACAACATCGTTTGTAAAAGAAGCGGGTATCGAAGTCAGTCGACCAAGTGCAAATTCCGCGCAAGTGGTTAAGAAAGGTAACATCATGGTTGCCGTTGGTGCCGCAGGTGATGTTTGGGTCGATAAACGCCGTATTGAAGTTGATGCAGTGCGAGCCAATATTGAACGTCTACGTGCTGAAAGCCCTGATGGAGCGGTAGTCATTCAAGCCGATCAAGAAGCCAATGCTGGCGTGGTTGTAAAAGTCATGGATCAAATAAAAATGGCAGGTGTTGAAAATATCTCCATTGCCGCAACCAATAAGGATTAAGCCTATGCGGTATTTGGTCTCTATTGCACTGGCGCTCGTTGTCTCCCTCGGGTTGTTCTGGGGGATGGACAAGCTAGTAAATAAAGAGCGCCACGAGCTGACGTCGGATGAAGATCTTCGTATGGTTGACTTCATCCACGTTAAACAAAATGAAAAAATACAGGAGAAGAAACGCGAATTGCCAAAACCTCCGCCACCACCAAAACGCCCGCCACCGCCACCAGAAATGAAGGTAACGGCAACGGTAAAACCGGTGATGGAACAAATGCCAATGGACACGCCACAGTTAAATTTACCCGTTAATGTAACTGGTGGTTCCGTGCTAGGGCATTATTCTCAAGGCGGTGGTGCACAAGCGGTTGGTGGTAACAATGGTCCAATTCCACTAGCAACATTTCAGCCTCAAATGCCTCGAAAGGCTGCACGTTCAGGGCTTGAAAAAGGGGTCGTGTTACTCGAGTTTGTGGTTAATGAGCGCGGCGCGGTTGAAAACGTAAAAGTTCTCAAAGAAACACCTCGTAAGCTTGGCTTAGGCAAAGCTGCGAAAAAAACTGTTTCTAAATGGACCTTTAAGCCCAAAATGGTTGATGGTAAACCAGCGAGTGCGAAGATGTCTCAAGAGATCGAGTTCTCAACCAATTAAGGAGTCAAACATGATGAAATCAATAAAACACATGCTGGCTTCTCTCACGCTTGCTGCGGGTGTGCTCTCTGCACCCGCAGTAGCCAATGAGAACCCGCAACTTTCAGATCGTACTTTTCGTACTGTGAACAAAGTTCAAGAACTCATTGCAGAGGAAAAGTACAACGAGGCCATTAGCAAACTAAATAAATCGTTAAGTAGTTCAAATAAGAAGAAGTATGACCGTGCCGTGTTATTGCAACAAATGGGGTTTCTTTACTCTTTAAAAGATAATTACCCGAAGGCTGCCAAATATTTTGCTGACGCATTGAAAATGGATGCGCTACCAGTACCGGTGGCACAACAAGTTCGTTATAGCTTGGCACAGTTATATTTAGCAGAAGAGCAATACAAAAACTCGGTCAACACCATGAATACATGGTTTAAAGTTGCTAAAACGACCAAAGAAAAACCACCCGCGCATGCTTACATCACACTGGCAAGTGCTTATGTTCAAATGGGAAATTATAGAAACGCAATTGCACCTACAAAAAAAGCGATCTCAATGACGAAATCGCCGAATGAATCGTGGTACTTATTGCTAGTTTCATCCCATTACGAATTAAAGCAATACAAAAGTGTTGCGAGTGTCCTGAAAACCTTAACGAATAAGTATCCAAAGAAAAAACGTTATTGGATGCAACTATCTGGGGTTTATATGGAGCTCAACCAGAATAAAAATGCGCTAGCGACTCTTGAAGCTGCTTACAAATTAGGTTTGTTAGAGGGAGAAAAAGAACACCTTCGCTTAGTAAACTTTATGGCATACCAAGGTATTCCCCACAGAGCAGCGAAGATAATGGCGCAAGAAATGGCAAATAATAACATTGCTCGTACTCATGCAAATATTGAGAAGCAAGCCAGTTTTTATCATCAGGCAAAAGAGCTAGATGAAGCCATCAGTACCTATAAGCAAGCTTTTAAAATTGCACCTTCAGGTAAACAACAAATCCGTATCGTTAAATTAATGATACAGGATAAGCAATTTAAGCAAGCAACTGCTTTTGCTAACAGTTCATCCAACGCTAAACGCGATGAAAAGGCTGAACTCGCTTACCTTAGGGGCATGGCTTACTTTGAATTAGATCAGCATCAAAATGCTTTAAAGGCGATGAAAACAGCTGCGCAGTCATCTTCGATGAAAAGCAGTGCTGAGCCATGGATTGCATTTTTAGAAGACCAAAGCTAAAGGTACCATCACCTTTCACTGTCGTGATCTTGTGTGAGTCAGTCACACTGTTTGGGGAAGTATTTATTACTTCCCCTTTTTTATCTCGTTAAGCACCGCATTTTGTGTGTCTGATAATGTTTGTTTCAACGTCTTAGCATTTTCTTGCTCAATGACAGCAACGACATTTACTTGCTGATCTGCAATTTGATGAAATTGAGAGAGATACCAATCACCACTTTCATCTGGTTCATTCGCATTAGTACTAAACGAGCTCACAACACTTATTGAAATTACAGCCGTTTTTATAGCATTAATAAGTACACGCCACATCATGAATAAATCCCCCTAAGAGCATTATTAATCAATTCATTCTGTAATCTGCAGAAATTGTACCAATCTTAAAAATGTTATTATTTCTAATGTTTTTGACAAAAAACGGGCTCAGTTAGTCTAACTCACTAAGCTAAATCGTTAACTTTTCGTTAAAACGACCAGTTATAGAGACAAAAAAGGCCGTTTAATAACGACCTTTATATAAGCACTCATTTCTATTGAATAGCTAACCACTCTGGTACATCAGCAATACTGTCTAACACCACGTTTGCTAACGCTTCACCTTCATCCGTGATCGGCTTACCTGTACGTACGAGCACTTTTAAAGCAACATCAGCAGCTGTGGCTGCTTTCATGTCATCCGCTTTATCACCAATCATCACAGATTGCGACATATCGATTTTCAAGAAATCGCGAGCTGAAATAAACATACCTGGTTTGGGTTTACGGCAATCACAATCTTGCAAGTAATCACCCTGCCCTTTTGTTGCATGGTGCGGGCAGTAGTAAATACCATCAAACTCAACGCCATTATCAACAAAATTCCAGTCCATCCACTCTGTTAATGAAGTAAATTCATCTTCACTAAACATACCGCGAGCGATACCTGATTGGTTAGTCACCAATACGAGTAGATAACCCATTTCTTTGAATTTTTTACATGCTTCAAATACCCCGTCAATGTATTCGAAATCATCAACGGTATGGACATAGCCGTGATCAACATTAATCACGCCATCACGGTCAATAAAGACTGCAGGTTTGGCCAAAAGGATAGCCCTCTTAAATCATAAATTTTTTAGATTATGGCACGAGTTAATAATGAAGAGTACTCGTTATTGATTAACGCTCACAACATAGCCGTTTGGACGTCTAGATGTAAAAATAGCTATTGACAGCTTTTATAATAGAACATAGCATCATAATTTCAGGTTGATTACTTATTTAACCCTAATAAAACAAATAACCATAAATTTATACAATAGTTTTTCAAGATCATACAATAGTTTTATCTAGGAGCAGGACGTTCAATGATAGAAATAAAGCAACTCAATAAAGTCTTCTATCAAGGCGATAAGGCTATAAACGCATTAAGCGATATAAACCTTACAATTAAGCAAGGTACTATCTTTGGGGTTATTGGCTCATCCGGTGCAGGGAAAAGTACCCTCATTCGTTGTGTTAATTTGTTAGAGCGCCCTTCTAATGGTCAAGTGATTGTCGATGGTATCGATCTTACTACTCTATCGAACCAAAAACTCACTTTGGCTCGTCGTAAAATAGGCATGATTTTCCAACATTTTAATCTCCTTTCATCTCGCACAGTTTTTGATAATGTTGCTTTGCCTCTTGAATTAGCCAATACCAATAAAGCGATAATAAAAACAAAAGTGACAGAGTTACTGGCTTTAGTCGGTCTTGAAGATAAACACCAAAGCTACCCAGCAAATTTAAGTGGTGGACAAAAGCAACGTGTCGCGATTGCTCGTGCGTTAGCCTCTGATCCCAAAGTGTTACTCTGTGATGAAGCCACCAGTGCATTAGATCCTGCCACCACGCATTCGATTCTGGAGCTACTGCAAGAAATTAACCGAAAGCTAAACCTAACTATTTTGCTTATTACCCATGAAATGGATGTCGTGAAGCGTATCTGTAGTGAGGTCGCAATTATTGGTGACGGTAAATTAGTTGAACAGGGATCAGTCGGTGATATTTTCTCACACCCCAACACCGAATTAGCCAAAGACTTTATTCGTTCAACATTGGATTTGTCGATTCCAGCTGATTACCAAGCTCGTATGACGCCAGCACAAGTTGAAAACTCATACCCTCTTATTCGTTTAGAGTTCACCGGTGCTTCTGTTGATGCGCCACTGATCAGCCAAGTAACACGTAAGTTTGGTTTAGATATCAGTATTCTCAGCTCGGATATGGATTATGCGGGAGGAGTAAAATTTGGACTGATGTTAGCAGAGTTTTTTGGTGATCAAGACTCTGTTGAGAATGCGGTCAATTTTCTACGTCAAAATAAAGTAAATGTTGAGGTGCTTGGCTATGTCGCTTAATGATTTAACCCTGTGGTGGCAACAAAATACCCGCCTGATTGATTTACTGATTGAAGCATTAGGACAAACACTAACCATGGTGTTTGTATCAGGGCTAATTGGTTTTGTTATTGGTATTCCTTTGGGTGTCACCCTTCACTTAACGAAGAAAAATGGCTTATTAGAAAATACCGTTGTTAATAACATCCTTGGCATTATCGTTAATATTGGCCGCTCTATTCCTTTTATTATTCTGCTGGTTGCGATCATTCCATTTACCCGATTTGTCGTAGGTAGCTCAATTGGTACTGCTGCGGCGATAGTTCCTCTTGCTGTAGGAGCAATTCCTTTTATTGCTCGTTTAGTTGAAGGGGCATTGTTAGAAATTCCATCAGGCCTTGTGGAAGCAGCACAATCTATGGGAGCAACACCACTACAGATCATTAAGAAAGTGCTATTACCAGAAGCATTACCAGGCATCATCAATGCGGTAACGATCACCCTTGTTACCTTAGTCAGTTATTCCGCGATGGCGGGTACGGTTGGCGGTGGCGGTTTAGGTGATGTCGGTATTCGTTATGGCTACCAACGTTTCGATGGCACCGTCATGGCTATCACAGTCGTCGTTCTAATAGTACTGGTCCAAATTATTCAATCTGTCGGTGATTACCTCGTAAAACGTGTTGATCATCGATAATCAAAACACTTTAAGGAAAACCCCATTTTAAGGAGAAGTTGTATGGCGTTTAATCTAAAACATGTTTTTGCTCTTGCAGGTGTTGCTGCAGCCCTATCACTAACAGGCTGTAGTGAAAAAGAAGCCGTAGTTGATAATAGCAAGGTAAAAATTGGCGTCATGGCAGGAGCCGAAGAGCAAGTTGCTGAAGTTGCTGCAAAACAAGCAAAAGAAAAATATGGCTTGGATGTAGAATTAGTTTCTTTTACTGATTACGTATCACCGAATGCGGCATTAGAAGAAGGCTCTATTGATGCTAATGCTTTCCAACACAAACCATATCTTGATCAGCAAATTAAAGATCGCGGTTACAAGTTTGCGGTAGCGGGGAATACTTTTGTTTACCCAATCGCAGGTTACTCAAACTCAATCAAATCTGTTGATGAGCTAAAAGATGGCGATAAAGTGGCAGTACCAAACGATCCTACCAACCTTGGTCGTTCACTCTTACTTCTTCAACAGCAAGGCCTAATTAAACTAAAAGACGGTTCAGGTTTAACTGCTACAGTATTAGATATTGTTGAAAACCCGAAAAACTTAAAGATTGTTGAGCTAGAAGCAGCACAATTACCACGCTCTTTAGATGATGTGGCACTGGCTGTTATTAATACCACTTACGCAAGTAGCATTAACTTAACGCCTGAGCGCGACGGTGTGTTTGTAGAAGATAAAGAATCACCATATGTCAACCTGATTGTGTCTCGTGCAGATAATGTGAATGCGGAAAACGTGAAGAAATTTGTTCAAGCGTACCAATCTGAAGATGTATATAACTCTGCGAAAAATATCTTTAATGGTGGTGTGGTAAAAGGTTGGTAATCCCTCCTTTCTACTAACCATGTACTTATCGGGTAGGTCTCAGCACCTACCCTTTTTTATGCTATATTCTTAGCTCTTTTGGCTTCTTAATTGGCTTCATTCCATGTCTTATAACATCGAACCTATCGGCATTATCCACTCTCCCTATAAAGAAAAATTTGCTGTTCCTCGGCAGCCTGGGTTAGTGCCAAGTGCGCGTTCTGAAATTGTTTTACAAGGTGCTGCAAATTCATTAGAAGCGGTAAGAGGCATAGAGCAATTTAGTCATTTGTGGTTATTATTTTTGTTTGATCAGAATTTAGATGCCGGATGGCGCCCAACCGTTAGACCGCCTCGATTGGGCGGTAATGAACGTATTGGTGTGTTTGCCAGCCGTGCCACATTCCGCCCTAATGGGATTGGCATGTCTGCGGTCGAATTAAAAGGCATTCGCCATGAAAACGGTAATGTGATCATTGAACTCGGTGGTGTTGATCTCGTTGATGGTACGCCTATTATCGATATTAAGCCTTATATCCCTTATTCAGACAGCTTGCCACAAGCACAAGGTGGATTTGCTTCTAACACACCGGATCTAATGCCCGTGTGTTTTAGTGAAACAGCGCTCAATCAACTACCAGCAAAAAACAAAAGCTATTATCAAACCGTGATCTGTGAAATTTTAGCGCAAGATCCACGTCCTGCTTATAAGAAAGGTAAGCCGGATCTAAAACAATATGCGGTGCATTTATTTGATTTTAATGTTCACTTCTCAGTAACAGAGCAACAAATAACCGTTAATCAGATCGAGAAAGTTAATCAATAGCAGATCTTATACAGTTATCTTTGGCGAATAGCGTGTAGGCTGGTAAGATATTCGGCTATCGTCAGATCACTGACGGGCGGGATTTATCCCTTCTTTTTTAATCTAATTAATCAACGGATACCATCAATGCGTACCAGTAATTATCTTCTTTCTACTCTGAAGGAGACTCCAAACGACGCAGAAGTTATTAGCCACCAGCTAATGCTACGTGCAGGTATGATCCGTAAGCTGGCTTCAGGTCTATACACCTGGCTACCTACAGGTCTGCGTGTACTGCGTAAGGTCGAAAACATCGTTCGCCAAGAAATCGACAATGCAGGCGCAATCGAAACCTTGATGCCCGTTGTTCAGCCGTTTGAACTATGGGAAGAAACAGGTCGCTCTGAGAAAATGGGCCCTGAACTACTTCGCTTTACTGACCGCCATACTCGTCCGTTTGTGCTTAGCCCAACAGCAGAAGAAGTGATCACAAGCCTAGTACGCAACGAAGTAAGCTCTTACAAGCAACTTCCGTTGAACCTGTACCAAATCCAAACTAAATTCCGTGACGAGCGTCGTCCACGTTTCGGCGTAATGCGTGCACGTGAATTCTGCATGATGGATGCTTACAGCTTTGACATTGACAAAGAAGGTCTACAAAAGTCTTACGATGCAATGCACGACGCTTACTGTAAAGCGTTCGATCGCATGGGTCTTGAGTACCGTCCAGTATGGGCCGACTCTGGCGCAATCGGTGGTAATGGCTCTCAGGAGTTCCACGTATTAGCAGAAAGCGGCGAAGACTTAATTGCATTCTCAACTGAATCTGACTACGCAGCAAACATCGAAAAAGCAGAAGCACTAGCCCCTGCTCACGATCGTGCAGCACCAACAGTGGAACTGTCTGTTATCGATACACCTAATGCGAAAACTATCGATGAGTTAGTTGAGCAACACGGTATTGCTATCGAGAAAACGATCAAGACGCTATTTGTTAAAGCTTCTGATGAAATCGATGCGCCTATCGTAGCGCTATTGGTTCGTGGTGATCACGAATTAAACGAAATTAAAGCTGAAAACCTAGACTGGGTTGCTTCTCCACTTGAAATGGCAACTGAAGAAGAAATTCGCCAGTTCGTTAACGCAGGTCCTGGCTCACTTGGTCCTGTCGGTCTTGAGCTTCCATTTATCGTTGACCGTACTGTTGCTGTAATGAGCGATTTTGCTGCAGGCGCAAACATCGATGGTAAACACCATGTTGGTATCAACTGGGGCCGTGACGTTGAGCTAGATCGCGTTGAAGATCTACGTAATGTAGTTGAAGGTGATCCAAGCCCATGTGGCCAAGGTACATTGATGCTAAAACGTGGTATCGAAGTGGGTCACATCTTCCAGCTGGGTAATACATACTCTGAGAAGATGAACTGTGGCGTGCTAGATGCTAACGGTAAAAACACCATTCTAGAAATGGGTTGTTACGGTATTGGTGTATCACGTGTTGTGGCATCAGCTATCGAACAGAACCATGACGAAAACGGCATTATCTGGCCAGATGCGCTTGCACCATTCCACGTTTCTATTGTTCCTATGAACATGGCGAAATCAGAAGAAGTAAAAGAAGCGGCAGAGAAGCTATATGCCGATCTAACTGCTGCTGGTATTGAAGTACTGTTTGATGATCGTAAAGAACGCCCAGGAGTCATGTTTGCAGATCACGAACTACTAGGTATTCCACATACTATCGTTATTGGTAACCGTAGCCTTGAAAACGGTGAGATGGAATATAAAAACCGTCGCACAGGTATCAAAGAAGCCGTTGCTGTAAATGATGTTGTTGCGTTTATTAAGCAAAAAATGGCTTAAGTAAAAAGCTAATAACATATTGAAAAAGCTGTCGTTATGGCAGCTTTTTTTCTATTCTTTATTTTAAAAAAACATTTTACTCACTCCCATTTTTTTATGTAACAGTAAATATCCGTTACAATCTTGCCGTTATCATTGATCTGCTCAAAATATGCCCTATAGTGACAAATCAAATAGTTATTGATCTTGTCGTAATGGAACAGGCTTTATTTAATCGATCTCATTCCTCACCTTCCCCTAAGCTAAAGCAAAAACCTTTAGCTGCGGATCAACGTCTGTTGATCCTGCAAAAACTTCAAGGGAAGCTGGAGATCCAAGCGTTATTTCAACCTCTCTGCCGAGAGCTAGATAAACAAATTGATATCGCTCGTTTAGTCTGGACCCTTGATGAAACTACAACATTGATCCGCCAAGGAAAACCGACACCTCATCAAAACAGCTTTGCTTTACGCTTTGGTGATAACTCTTTAGGCTCACTTCATTACTCCACTCTTTATCCGTTAGATAACGACGAAATAAGCCTATTACATACCTACCACCGTTTATTTGCAGGCCCTCTATTTAATGCGATTGAATATCAAAAAGTAAAACATATGGCACTGAAAGATAAACTTTCAGGGCTATGTAATAGAATGTGTTTTGAGCAAGATATTCATCATGCTATTGCGATGAGCGAAAAACGAGATGTGGAGTTGGTGCTGTTTATTTGTGACTTAGATAATTTTAAACAAGTGAATGATAACTTTGGTCATCTTGATGGCGACAAAGTCATTAAAGATTTTGCTAATGCACTGAAGTTTGCAACGCGCACTTCAGATCGTTGTTATCGCATTGGAGGTGATGAATTTATTATTTTACTTCAACCTGCCAGTGCTCGCTCTGAAATAAAAGTGGTATCACGGATCAACCAATATATTCAACAAAGCCCTATCTTGGGTATCTTAAATATTGGATTTTCTTATGGCACAGCGACCTTTAATAAAGGTGATTCTATGCTGTCTTTAATTGAACGTGCCGATCGTAAACTTTATCATCACAAGCGTAATAAATAATCATCTCGTTGCGCTAAGCACCATAAATCCTACGTTTTTATTTTATTTAACGCTATGATGATCCACGTTAATAGTGAGTATATTCGAAGTGAGCCCCTACATTCTCTTCGAATACTTTCTAGAAAGGATGAATGATGCAAATTTATCAATGCTGTGAGCTTATCCGAGCAACTTACGCGCAAATTGGTAGTGGTGATCAAGGTTATATTCCTGCGGCTATTAGCTGTGCAATTAAAACCTTCAATGATATTGCCGAAGATACTAATTTACCGCTTGAAGTCCGTGAGCGTGCAGCGTTTGCTGCAGCAAACTTATTAATCAGTGATCATGAGGACAAATAATGGATTTAGCTAAATTTGAAAGCATGGATCCCATCATGTTAATGAGTATTGTCAACATGAAGATCCGTGATGACTTTCAAGATCTCGATGAACTCGTTAAATTCTACGAGATTGATCGCCAAAAGCTGATCGATAAACTTGCAAGTGCTGGCTTTGAATACTTGCCTGAAGTTAAACAATTTCGCTAAACAAAAAACGGAAGCTTAAAGCTTCCGTTTTATTTTTAGGTTAAACCCGTATTAGCCTTTAAAGATCGGCAGTAAATTTGCCATCGCCATAATGTGGAAGATTGCGGTCACCACACCAAAGCCAATCACAACATATACCGTCACATTACCGCCAGGCACAACAAACCCATCTTTCTTTTCTTTGCATTGACGAGTCTTTTTCGCTAATAAAGCAGGAATAATACACGCCCAAATCGTTGCAGCAGCACCGGCTAAACCAATCGCAGACAAGAAACCCAGTGGTGCAAATAATGAAAGGATCAGCGGTGGTAAGAAAGTGATAGCCCACGTCTTCAAGCGTCCTTGTTTTGAATCTTCAAAGCCAAATAAATCGGCCAAATAATCAAAAACCCCCAAACCAACTCCGATAAACGAAGAAACAACAGCGGCAATCGAAAAAATACGGATTGCTTGTTTAATGCTGTTTGAGTCAATAACGCTATCAAGTGCTTGCGTTAAAGCATCAATACCACCACCAGCCGAAACCACAGGACCAAATGCATCACGAGGTAAGTTGCCAAAAATACAAATCACCCACACTAAATAGAAACCTAACGCGATAAATGTGCCACCTAGAATCGCATTTTTAGCTTGGTATTCATCGCGGTAATAGTCGCGCATTGTGCTCACCGAATGGTGGTAACCAAAAGAAGTTAATGCTATAGGTAATAGTGCTAACGCATAAGGAGAATAGCTGGCATGTAAGTGAGTTGTATCCAGTAAAACAGGAACTTTGATATGCGTCGCTAGTCCTGAAATTCCAATTAAGAAACTCACCAACATAAAAACAATCAGTAAAATAGAAATACGATCAACCGCACGCGTTGAGTGCAGAACAAAGGTTGAACTGATTGCGACAAATAAAATAGAAGCTAACTTACTATCAACCCCTAATATATTACTAAAAATCATACCTGATGATGAAATATAGGCATAAAGCAAAATACCACCAACAAAGTATAATGACAGATTATTAATAATATTAATTTTAGTATTAAGTACATCTTTTGTGATGGTATTAAAAGACACTTTAAAATCATAATGCTTAAGCGCTTCTAATAATAACCAGCCTGATAATGTCATCATAACCATGGTTAAAGATATTGCAATAACGCTCCAGAATGTCCATGCACCCGCCCCAGCACTCGGTAAACCTAACATGCCCGCGCCTACACAAACGCTTGCAATAATACACGCTCCGCCAAGTGTCGATGGTTTGCTCATTTCTTTCCCTTCCAACTATCGTATCAGTAGACTAGTACACTAATACCTTTTGTATTTTATCGCAATAAAAAGTTACTAAGCAGGCTAAAAAAACAACATAATAAAAATTAGCTATATATCCTTCTTCACAAAACATGATTTAAAAGCATAAAAAACACCGTAATAAATAATATATTACGGTGCAAAGTAAATAATATTTCGATGAAAGATAGGGTGCTTGAACTTACTAGGAAAATAATGCCCTATTTGTCTTTTTTAAGAATTAAGAGCAATCGTAATATCATGACCAGAAAACTCAGAGACGACAAAATACCCCGCTACAGCAGCAAGTTTATCGCCATAAAAGATAAGAGGCGTACGGCTGCGTAACCAACTTGGCACATTATATTCTTGATAAAGTTTTTTTAATTTTCTGCTGCCACATCGCCCTACAGGTTTTATAGCATCACCTTGATAGTGAAAGCGCACGGTTATAGACTCATCAGATTCAGGCTGTCTTAATAAAGGATAATCACCCTCTTGACTTAAAACCAGCGTCCCTAAGTTTTGCGGTAGCTGGCAAGGAGAATCTAAATCAATATTGTTTTTCCACTGGCTAATATCATCCCACTGCCGCAGTAAATATAACTTCTTTTGATAGCGACGCAGTTCAACATTTGCCCAACACAGTTTAGGATTCGCATCTTCTTTTGCCTGAACTACGTTAAACCAAATCTGTTCAAGCTGTGCTAACGATGGCATTAAGACTGATTGTTTTTTTAACCATTGACGAATTAACGCCATACCGACACGTTGAGTCACATCAGAAGCAAGCAGTAAGCTACCATCAGCTTGGATCGCTTGAGCAAGTTGGGTGGCTAATAACTCAGCTAGTAATGCTTCTTGCTCACCGCACAATGCGCTACTTCGTGCGACTGATTTATGAATACTTGGCCAACGTTCAACTAGACGAGGCGTTATTTGGTGGCGAATAAAATTGCGATCATAACGCTCATCTTGGTTGCTTTCATCTTCAACCCAAGAGAGTTTGTGCTTCAATCCGTATTGCTCAATATCAGCACGAGTAATATTGAGTAATGGTCTTAAATGCATCCCTTTAGCAAAAGGGAGTATCATCGGCATCGCTGCTAATCCAGCAGGGCCACTCCCGCGCTTTAATGCCAATAGAAAAGTTTCAATCTGATCGTCACTGTGTTGAGCGGTTAATAGCATGTCCCCGATGTTGACGTGTTGCGCTAAAATGTTATACCGCGCTTCTCGTGCAGCTTGCTCAAGGCTAATTCGGTTTCCTGTTAGCACTTTTACACGTTCAACATCACAACTAATGCCGGCACTTTTAGCCCAAACCACACACTTATCAGCCCATATATCAGCATTCGTGCTTAATCCATGATGTACATAAACGGCATGACAGCTATATTCTGGATTTTGTGTAATAAATCGCGCCATTAAATCAAGCAATACACGAGAATCGAGCCCACCACTAAAGGCAAGAACAAACCGTTTACTTGCAGGGAGATGAGTCAATAATTGACGACAAAAAGCAGAATACAACATAAGATCTTTCAACATTAAGAGAAAACTATAGTCTATCGCAGCCTATCAAAGCACTAAATGGGAAAAACAAAAAAGGCCAGCTTAATTGCTGACCTTTTACTAAACGTTACACCAACTTTTTAGCAGTAACCATAACTCATTAGACGCTGATAACGACGTTCAAGTAACGTCTCAGTATCTAATTCATCCAGTTCAGCCAATGTTGCCTTAAGTTGTGCTTTTAATGTATTTGCCATTAGTAACACATTACGGTGAGCGCCACCCAGTGGCTCTTCAATGATGTTATCAATCAGCTCCAACTCTTTTAAGCGAGGAGCTGTCATACCCATTGCTTCAGCCGCTTGCGGGGCTTTGTCTGAATCACGCCATAAGATTGATGCACAACCTTCAGGTGAAATAACAGAGTAGGTTGAGTATTGCAGCATATTAACGCAATCACCCACACCGATCGCTAATGCGCCGCCAGAGCCGCCTTCACCCACCACATTACAGATAACAGGCACTTTCAAGCCAGACATAACTTTTAGGTTCATCGCGATAGCTTCTGATTGACCACGCTCTTCAGCGCCGACACCAGGATATGCACCAGCTGTATCAATGAAGGTAATCACAGGCATATTAAAGCGCTCTGCCATTTTCATTAAACGTAATGCTTTACGGTAACCTTCTGGTTTAGGCATGCCAAAGTTACGCTTCACCTTCTCAGTCGTACCACGGCCTTTTTGATGACCAATCACCATAACAGGACGGCCATCAATACGGGCAATACCACCGACTAACGCTTTATCATCAGCAAACGCGCGATCGCCTGCCAATTCATCAAACTCTTCGAACATGTGCTCGACATAATCAAAAGTATATGGGCGCTGAGGATGGCGTGCGAGTTGCGCAACCTGCCATGCACCAAGATCACCAAAGATTTTCTTGGTAAGCTCTAGGCTTTTCTTTTCTAGTTGCTCAATTTCTTTTTCTAGATCAACCGAATTAGACTCATCACGACGAGATACATCACGTAATGCTTCAATTTTTGCTTCTAGCTCTGCAATCGGTTGTTCAAACTCGAGGAAGTTCAGGCTCATACCACTTAAAATCCTTTTGCTTATGATGATGATAGGGACTTAACTACCCTATCATAAACATTAAGCGCATTTAATTAAACTCAAGCTCGACCTGCTTATCACCTAGGAGTGTTTTTAGATCCGATATTAATTGATCGGCTGGCGTTATTCGCCATTCTGTTCCTAAAGTGAGTTTGGCACGGGCATTCGAGCGCTGATAGTACACATTAACAGGCACAGTACCTGCTCTGTGTGGTTCCAACACTTGGCTGAAACGGGCAAAAAACTGCTCATCAATCTGCTGTTCTGTTACAGATATAGCAAGACCACGGAGATGCTTTTCTCTCGCTTCTGATATATCGAGCACTTCACGTGCAGACATTCTAAGGCCACCATTGAAATCATCAAAGCTGACCTGTCCTGATATCACCACAATTTTATCTTTTTCAAGCAGATCAATATAACGATCTAAGGCATCAGAGAATAGCATGACTTCCATTCGACCTGAACGATCATCAAGCGTCATTAAACCAATTCTGGTCCCACGTTTGGTTGTCATTACACGGGCGGCAATAACAAGCCCAGCAACAGACGCTACCTTATCACGTCCTGTTTGCTGCGCATCTTTTAAACGCCATGTGGTGTAATGTTTTAATTCTGAGAGATACGCATTTATAGGGTGACCTGTTAGGTATAAGCCTAATGTTTCACGCTCCCCTTCCAACCAGACTTTATCTGGTGCTTCAGGGATATTAGCATACTTATTCTCAACTTCTTCAGGGGCGGCCGTTAATACGCCAAACATGTCGGCTTGACCAAAGGCTTCGGCTTGGTGGTGCTGACTCGCGGCTTTTATCGCATCATCTAAAGTTGCCAGCATCGCTGCACGATTAGGCCCTAAACGATCCATCGCACCCGACTTAATCAGTTTCTCTAAGACACGTTTATTGACTTTTTTAGTATCAATACGGGCACAGAAATCAAATAAATCTTTAAAGTGGCCACCTTTTTCACGGGCACTAATAATATTTTCAATCGGGCCTTCACCGACCCCTTTTACCGCACCGATACCGTAAACAACGGCACCGTCTTCATCAACATTAAAACGATATAGACCTTTATTAACATCCGGCGGCAGCAGCTTTAGCTTCATACGGTGACATTCGTCAACCAAGCTAATGATCTTGTCCGTATTATCCATGTCGGCTGTCATTACCGCAGCCATAAATTCGGCAGGGTAATGTGCTTTTAACCATAAGGTTTGATAAGACACCAATGCATAGGCGGCTGAGTGCGATTTGTTAAATCCGTAACCGGCAAATTTCTCTACCAAGTCAAAGATTTTCATTGATAGCTCGCCATCGACGCCATTTTTTATCGAGCCCTCTTCGAACACCGCTCGCTGTTTCGCCATTTCTTCAGGCTTTTTCTTACCCATCGCACGACGCAGCATATCCGCGCCGCCAAGGGTATAACCCGCCAGCACCTGCGCGATCTGCATTACCTGTTCTTGGTACAAGATAATGCCGTAAGTCGGATCGAGAATTTCTTTTAATGACTCGTGTTGCCATTTTTCATCAGGATAAGACACCGCTTCTCGACCATGTTTACGGTCAATAAAGTTATCTACCATGCCTGATTGCAACGGGCCGGGACGGAATAGTGCCACCAGAGCGATCATATCTTCAAAACAGTCGGGTTGAAGACGTTTGATCAGATCTTTCATACCACGGGATTCGAGCTGGAATACCGCAGTTGATTCTGAGCGCTGCAACATCGCAAAGGATTTAGGATCATCCATTGGAATCGCGGCGATATTTATAGGCTCTTTGCCTTGTTCAACCAAACGTGGGTTAATTAGCGCTAATGCCCAGTCAATAATGGTTAATGTACGTAGACCTAAGAAGTCGAATTTAACTAACCCCGCAGTTTCAACATCATTTTTATCAAACTGAGTAACGGGGTTATTACCCTCTGCATCACAATATAAGGGAGCAAAGTCGGTGATGGTTGTTGGCGAGATAACCACACCACCAGCGTGTTTACCTGCGTTACGCGTTACCCCTTCAAGAATGCGACACATATCAATCAAGTCGCGAACTTCTTCATCCGCATCATAGGCTTGACCTAATTGAGGTTCGGCATCAAACGCTTTGGCGAGTGTCATCCCAGGCTCTGCTGGCACTAACTTTGAAATGCGATCAACAAAACCATACGGGTGACCTAGCACACGACCAACATCGCGGATAACCGCTTTGGCTGCCATAGTACCGAACGTAATAATCTGTGATACCGCATCACGACCATACATTTCAGCCACGTGATCGATAACCAAATCACGCTTATCCATACAGAAATCGATATCGAAATCGGGCATGGAAACACGTTCAGGGTTCAAGAATCGCTCGAAAAGTAAGTCAAACTCCAGCGGATCTAGATCGGTGATTTTCAGCGCATAAGCAACCAATGAGCCCGCACCTGAACCACGGCCTGGGCCTACTGGTACATCGTTATCTTTCGACCACTGAATGAATTCCATTACGATCAAGAAGTAACCAGGGAATCCCATTTGGTTAACAACTTTTAATTCGATATCTAGACGCTCATCATATTCAGGACGACGAGCAGCACGCACTTCTGGATCGGGAAATAAAAATTCTAAACGTTCTTCGAGTCCTTCTTTGGATTTAACAATCAAGAAGTCCTCAATTGTCATATCACCCGTTGGGAAATTAGGTAAGAAATACTCACCTAATCGAACGGTTACGTTACAACGCTTTGCGATTTCAACTGAGTTTTGAAGTGCTTCTGGGATATCAGCAAATAACTCGCACATTTCTTCTTCACTACGAAGATACTGCTGTGCGCTATAAAGTTTCGGACGGTTGGGATCGACAAGGGTATAGCCATCATGAATAGCAACGCGAATTTCATGTGCGTCAAACTGATCGGCAGTGAGTAAACGAACATCATTGGTAGCGACAACAGGTAAATCGGCTTTTTCTGCCAGCTCAATCGCAAAGTGAAGGTAGGCTTCTTCATCAGCACGCCCTGTACGTACTAATTCCAAATAGTAACTATCTGGGAAATGGGTTTGATAAAAAGCAACTAAGCTATCAACCATGTTCTGGTTGCCTTTTAATAAAGCTTTACCCACGTCACCATTTTTACCACCGGATAGGATAATAAGCCCTTCACGGTGATTCACGAGCCACTCTTTATCAATAACAGGCTGATGCTGTACATGACCTCGTTGGTAGGCTTCAGAAATCAATAACGTAAGATTTTTATAACCTTCATTATTGGCAGCAAGAATGGTGAGTTCAAATAGTTCATCGCCCATCTCTGCTGACTGTACTTTGAAATCAGCACCGATAATTGGCTTTATTCCGGCATCATGAGCAGCAAAGTAAAACTTCACTAAACCACATAGGTTAGTAAAGTCTGTCATTGCGAGTGCAGGCATACCAAGTTCTGATGCCTTTTTAACGATTGGCTTTACTTTCGCCAAACCGTCAATCATCGAATAATCACTATGAACACGAAGGTGGATAAAACGTGGTTCTGCCATGACAACCTAATTTATTACGTAACTTAATTATGAAAATTATACCTGAAACAAGGTATGAGAGGTATTGAGCAAACAAAAAAATGGCATAGCGAATAGCTATGCCATTAGTCTGTAAAAAGAAAAATCGTTTAGTCTAACCCCAATACTCGCTTTACGGGTTTAAAGCTCTTACGATGCTGCTCTATTGCGCCATATTGCTCTAATGCTTCAAAGTGTGCTTTGGTTGGATAACCTTTATGTTTAGCAAAACCGTATTGCGGAAACTCAGCATCTAATATTTCCATTTCACGATCACGGGTCACTTTAGCAAGAATGGACGCGGCACTGATCTCTGCAACACGTAAATCCCCTTTCACCACAGCCTGTGCCGCCATCGGTAATTCAGGTACTTTGTTACCATCAATAAGTACGTAATCTGGCTGTACACTTAAGCCTGCTACTGCGCGCTGCATCGCAACCATCGTTGCTTGCAAGATATTCAACTTATCAATTTCGTCCGCTTCACAACGACCTAATGACCAAGACAACGCTTTTTCTTTGATTTCATCAAACAACAAATTGCGTTTTTTTTCGGTCAATTTTTTAGAATCCGTTAAACCTTCAATGGGATTATTCGGATCTAAAATCACAGCCGCAGTCACCACTGCGCCAACTAATGGCCCACGACCAACTTCATCCACCCCAGCAATACAAGTTGCTTGCGGGTAAACAAATGGTTCAAACTCTTTTTTCTCAGCCATTTTACGCTCTATCAATCAAGGCAAGGACGGCATTTGCTGCTTGCTCATCAGCATTACAACGAATGGTTTTATGCATCTGCTCAAATTTCAACATCAGCTCAGAAGTGTCACCATATAGCATTTTATCCACTTCGTGATAGAGCTTCTCTGGCGTGCAATCTTCTTGCAAAAGCTCGGTGACCAACTCTTCATCTGCGAGAATATTTGGCAATGAAACATACTTAGTTTTAAGCATTTTCTTAGCCAGCCACGCCGTTAATGGTTTCACTTTATAGCCCACCACCATCGGACGCTTCACTAACATACATTCTAATGCAACTGTACCCGATGCGAGCAATACAGCATCTGAAGCAATCATTACATTACGAGCAGTATCATCCACCAGCACGAAATCAAGATCCGGTGCCGTTTGTTGCCACGCTTGCTCAAATTGTGCTCGACGTTTTTGATTAACCAGTGCAACGACAAAACCTAAATCAGGATGTTTAGCCTTAAGCTTTTTACACGTTTCGATAAACGGTGGCGCGAGCATTTCCATTTCGCTACCTCGGCTACCGGGTAATACCGCAAGCCATCGTTTATCAGGATCTAAGCCTAATAATGTTTGTGCAGCACCTTGGTCGGTTTGCAATGGAATAGCATCTGCCATGGTGTGCCCGACGAACTCACAAGGCACATTAAACTTATCGTAAAACGCTTTTTCGAATGGCAAGAAAGCAAGCACAAGGTTGGTGGCAGCTTCGATTTTAAAGATACGCTTTTGGCGCCATGCCCATACCGATGGGCTGACATAATGCACGGTTTTAATACCGCTTTCTTTTAAATCTTTTTCTAGGCGTAAGTTAAAATCAGGGGCATCTATACCAACAAAAACGTCTGGCGGGTTATCGCTAAAGTATTTAACAAGCTCTGCTTTGACCTTAAATAAGCGAGGTAAGCGACCTAATACTTCAACAATCCCCATCACCGCGAGCTCTTCCATATCAAACAGCGCTTCACAGCCTTCTGCCTGCATACGAGGACCTGCAACACCAACAAATTCAGCATCTGGGTATTTGGCTTTAACAGCTTTAATAAAACCTGCACCTAAAATATCGCCGGAGATTTCTCCGGCGACAATTCCTATTCGAAGTGGCTTCGTCATTAGCGAATAATACCGCGTGTCGAGTTTTCAAATAGTTTCAGGAATAAGCCAATTGAAGGATAATCTTTACTCATTTCTTCAAGTACAGGTTTTACTTCAGCTAGCGTTTTACCTGAACGGTAAATTTCTTTATATGCACGACGAATAGCATGTAATTCTGGTTTTTCAAAACCACGACGCTTTAAGCCTTCGATATTAATACCGAACGGTTTCGCATGGTTACCTTGCGCCATTACAAATGGTGGCACATCTTGAACAACAATAGAGCCGCCGCCGATAAAACTATGTGCGCCGACAGTACAGAATTGGTGTACTGGCGATAGTGCAGAAATAATCGCGTAATCTTCAACTGTTACGTGACCTGCTAATGTCGCGTTATTGCCCATGATAATGTTATCGCCCACAACACAATCATGCGCAATATGTACATTGACACAGAAAAGGTTATCACTACCTACGATAGTCACACCTTTATCTTGTACTGTGCCGCGATGCATTTGAACACTTTCACGGATCACATTGCGATCACCAATCACAAGACGTGTTGCTTCGCCTTGATATTTCTTATCTTGGCACTCTTCACCGATCACGGCGAATGGGAATATACGGTTGTCTTTACCGATCACCGTTGGACCTTTAATCACAACGTGTGACATCACTTCAGTGCCTTCACCAATTTCAACATCAGTGGCAATATAAGTGAAGGGACCAACTTTGACATTAGCGCCAATCTTTACACCGTCTTCAATCACTGCTGACGGATGAATTTGTGCGGTTTCATGGATCATGAGAATACTCGTCGTGCACATTTAAGTTCAGCTGAACATACCACTTCGCCGTCAACTGTTGCTACGCCATTAAATAGCGCAATACCGCGACGCTCTTTGATAAATTCAACATCTAAAATAAGCTGATCACCAGGACCTACAGGCTTACGAAACTTTGCTTTATCGATACTTGCAAAGTAGTACAGTTCATTTTCAGCAGGCGCACCAAAGGTTTTAAATGCAAGTAGACCTGTTGCTTGTGCCATCGCTTCTAAAATCATTACACCTGGAAATACCGGCATATTAGGGAAATGACCAGTAAATTGAGGCTCATTGACAGAAACATTTTTGATTGCTGTTAACGTTTTGCCTTCATCATAATTAGTAACACGGTCAATCATTAAGAAAGGATAACGATGAGGAAGCAGTTCCTGAATTTCTGTGATGTTTAGCGTCTTATTTTCGCTGGTCAAAACTAAATACCTGTATTAGAAAGAATAAAATAATATTCAATATCAATGCAAAACGGCCTACACAAGGTAGGCACATCAATTAAACGTAAAAACTTACTTACCTTTCGCTGCGAGTTCTTTTTCAACAGCTTTTAAACGTTTGTTCATATCATCAATACGATGAACACGCGTTGCAGTTTTACGCCATTCGCGGTTTGTTTGTAATGGAATACCTGAAGAGTACATGCCTTTTTCTTCAATACTTCGCATTACCATGCCCATACCAGTGATGGTTACACCATCAGCAATGTTGATATGGCCATTTAATACTGATGCACCACCAATAATACAATATTTACCAATTTTGGTGCTACCAGCGATAATTGTACCACCCGCCATCGCTGTACCATATCCGATCTGCACGTTATGGGCGATTTGCATTTGGTTATCAATGATCACATTGTCTTCAATAATGGTGTCATCGAGTGCACCACGGTCAATCGTCGTACATGAACCAATTTCAACACGATTACCAATACGCACAGAGCCCAATTGAGGGATTTTTACCCACTCACCTTTATCATTAGCGTAACCGAAGCCATCAGCACCAATAACCGTGCTTGATTGCACTAAACAATCGCTACCTAACTTTACATTGTGGTAGATAGTGACATTGGCCCATAATTTAGTGTTATCACCAATGACCACATTTTTACCGATAAAACAACCTGCACCAATTTGCACGTTATTACCTAAGGTAACACCCGCTTCAATCACTGCGTTATGGCCAATAGCAACGTTATGACCAAGCGTAGCCGTTGGATCTACAAATGCAGATGCCGCTATCTCGGTTGCTGCTGCTGGCGTTGTATCTAATAGTTGTGCAACTAATGCGTAGCTTAAGTAAGGATCTTTTACAACCAGTGCATTACCTTGGAAGAATTCGACATCCGCTTCTCGTAGCATTACTGCATCAGCCTTGCAATCAGTAAGTTGCTTACGGTATTTGCTATCAGAAAGGAACGTTATTTGACCTTCCACTGCCTTGCTCATCCCAGCAATAGAATGAATTTCCACCGAGCCGTCGCCTTGAAGCTCTGCACCTAATTTTTCAGCTAGTTTAGCAAGTGTGATTGCAGCCATATTTACCTTATACCTATTGTAACAACAGCCACAAAAGTGGCTGTTAGATACACTAAAAACTGGTATATCGTGAAAATAACGATATACCAATCATTATTGCTTCATATTACTGATTATTTTACCGCAGCAATCACTTTAGAAGAAAGATCATCTTTCTTATTTGCGAATAAAACAGCTTGTGCATCTAGCACGATGTTATAACCGTTTTTCTCTGCTACTGTATCAATCGCTGTACGGATTTTCTTAACAAGCTTCTGCTCTTCTTCCATACCACGACGGCGTTGATCTTCAGCAAGTGCTTGTGCTTTTAGTTTGTAATCAGAATCAAGTTGAGCAAGCTCACGTTGAAGCTTTTGACGTTGATCTGAACTCATTAGTTCACCATCACGCTTCAATTTATCAATCTTGGTCTTCATCTTAGTTTCGATAGAACGTAGAGCCGCAACACGACCACTGAATTCTTTCTTTAACTTCTCTTGAACCTTGTAACGCTGAGCTAACTCAGACATTGCTTGACCAGTAGATACGTAACCAATTTTTTGAGCAGCTTCCGCTGCATTTGCGTACATAGACGAAGATAGAATTACCAAGCCAAGACTTGCTGCTTTAATCCATTGTTTCAAAAGTTCTCTCCTCAAAATTAGAATGTCTGACCAATAGTGAATGTGAAGAATTCCTCATCATCCCCTTCATATTTCTTGATTGGTTTCGCAATCGAGAATACAAGTGGACCCATTGGCGACATCCACTGTAAAGCTGCACCGGCAGAAGCGCGGATCATACCTGGATCTGAGTAATTTGCCAGTTTTTGACCATCGCTGCTCTTATAATTCAGGTTATATTCTGTATCCCAAACAGAACCAGCATCAACAAAGAAACTGGTACGGATTTGGTTTTTCAACTCACCAGAAGCAAATGGCGTTGGAACAATTAGCTCCATACTTGCAAGCGCAATGGCATTACCACCTGCTGCATCATCAGTACCTGTCGCACAGTTGTTATTACCTTGACCATTAACGCCACAACCACCAACAAATACCGCTTTTGGACCTACAGTATTTGAACGGAAACCACGAATTGAACTAAAGCCACCGGCATAGAAGTTTTCATAGAATGGCATTAGCTGATCGCTACCATTATCCGTTTTACCGTAGCCATTACCGTAACCCAACTTACCACGTAGTAATAAGCTAAAGTCTTGGCTCTCTGTTAATGGTATGTATTGACGAACGTTGTACTGCGCTTTGAAGTACTGTGAGTCAGAACCAGGAATTGTCATCTTAAATGAGAAGTCTTGGCGGTTACCAGAGGTTGGGAAGTAACCTCGGTTTAAGTTGTTGCGTGTCCAGCCAAATGTCCAACTAAAATCATCAAGGGTGATCGCACTATCGCTATCGAGATCAAAGCCATGAATCTTTTTAAACTGCTGAATTTGGTAATAATCTTGAGTGTTCGAAATCTTATTGTGATCGTAACCCAAACTAAAGTTAAAGTAGTTCAACTCATTAAATGGGAAGCCCCACGTTAAGCTTGTACCGTAGCTTTGGTTGGTGTAATCCGAGATATTGGCATCAGAAGCTTTAAACTCGTTATAGTAAATCTTACCACCCAAGCTTACGTTATTTATCGTGAAGTAAGGATCATTGTACTCAAGACTGATATTTTTCGAATAATCGTTCGTCATCGCATTGATACCAAAACGATTACCCGTACCTAAGAAGTTATCTTGAGTTAAACCGGCTTGGAAACTAATACCTGATTCAGTACCGTAACCAACACCAAAGTTAACACTACCAGAATTGGCTTCTTTCACGTTGTACTTAATGTCAACCTGATCATCAGAACCAGGTACTCGTACCGTTTGTACATCAACATTTTCAAAGAAGCCCGTTCGGTTTAAACGTGCTTTACCTGTTTCAATCTTCTTCGCATTTAACCAAGTACCTTCCATTTGACGCATTTCACGGCGTAAAACTTCATCTTTAGTATTGGTATTACCACGGAACTCGATATTACGAACGTAAATACGTTTGCCTTGTTCAACATTAACAACCAATGATACTTCATTGGTCTTATCATCAAACTCAGGGTATGTCGTTACTTTCGGGTAAGCGTAACCTTCTTCACCAAGCTTACGCTTAATCGCTTCTTCTAGCGATGTAACTGCAGCGCCGTTATATACAGAGCCATTCTTAAATGTTACCAGCTTATCGAACTCAGCAACGCGACCTGCAACATCACCACGGAACTGTACATTCTTAACTTTATATTGATGCCCTTCATGGATTTTAAGAGTGATATACACGCCTTTTTTATCCGGAGAAATAGACACTTGTGTATCATCAAGTCGATATTTCAAATAACCATTATTCAAGTATTGAGAGCGCAGTGTTTCTAAATCACCTTGTAATACTTGTTTCTGATATTTTTCATTCGCCATGAAGTTCCACCAAGGCACATCGTCCTTTAGTTTAAACTTGCTGCGTAATTCGTCATCACTGAAAACATGGTTACCTAAAATGTTAATCTGCTTAATTTTTGCAGACACACCTTCAGTGAAAACAAATTTAATATCAGCACGATTACGAGGCAGAGGCGTAACAACAGCTTCTACCGTTGCGTTGTATTTACCAACACTGTAATAGAAATCCTCTAGCCCTTTTTCAATTTTTCGTAACGTCGTACGATCAAGCGCTTCACCCACTCGCAAACCTGATGCTTCTAAATTTTCTTTTAGCTGCTCAGCTTTGATTGCTTTGTTACCTGAGAAAGTAATATCAGCAATAGTAGGACGCTCTGTTACATCGATCTGAAGCGTATTGCCGTCACGATATACTCGAATATTTTCAAAGTTGCCTGAAGAATAAAGTGATTTTATTAGTTCTGAAATATCCTGTTGATCAACAGTATCTCCAACGCGGACAGGCATTTTTAACAATGCCGCACCTAACGTAACACGCTGAAGTCCTTCAAAACGAATGTTATCAACTACAAATTTATCTTCCGCACTATGCGCAACGCTACTGGTTAAAAGCAGCGATGCGACCAACAGTTTTTTAATCGCCATTACTGTTCTGATTATTCCTTGCTAAAAACGCATTATTAAAGACGGGTAAAATCATTGAATAGCGCAACGGCCATTAACGCAACCAAAACGGCTGATCCCACTCTATAGCCAATATCCTGAATTCGTTCTGACACAGGACGACGGGTTACAGCTTCAATGGCGAAAAACATTAAATGTCCTCCATCCAACACCGGAAGCGGTAACAAATTAACTATACCTAAATTGACACTTATCAGTGCTAAAAATCCAAGAAAGTAGACCAGACCAAAGTCGGCGGTCATTCCTGCACCTTTTGCAATGGATATCGGTCCACTGAGGTTTTTAATTGCAACATCACCTGTAAACAGTTTAGTGACCATATCAAAAGTTAGCGTCACTAATTGCTTAGTTTTTTCTGTTGCTTTAACCGCAGCTTCAATTGGACCAAACTGCAAGTTTACTTTATAAGATTCAGGCCACGGTTCAATCGCAGGTGCTAATCCTACATAGCCAACTTGATTACCATCTGGTTCAACCTTGCTACGAGGAACTAATGATAACATCACTGGTTCATCATCTCGCAACACTTCAACTGAAAGCGGTTGCTCAGGGTGCGTACGCACCGCATCAACAAACTGCTGCCATTCAGTTACAGGTTTTTTATCAATTGCTACAATCTTATCATTTAATTTAAATCCTGCATCTACTGCAGCACTATTATCAACCAATTGCGCGACATTTAACGTAATTTTAGGCCGATAAGGCGTAATACCTAATGTTTTTAGTACTTGCTGAGACTCAGGATCATAAGACCAATGAGATAGATCTAAAGTGCGCGTCACGATGACATTACTGTCAGGCTCTGTCGCTGTGATCACCATGCTCTTATCACCAATATGAGAAACCATTGCCATATTGGCTGATTCCCAATCTGATGTTTCGATTCCTGAAATAGATTTAAGTTCCATTCCAGGTGTAATTCCTGCTTGTGCCGCGATCGATTGTGGAGCCACTTCACCAATAAACGGCTTTAATGCAGGAACCCCAATAAGATACACAACCCAATATGCAAAAATAGCAAAAATAAAGTTAGCAAAAGGACCCGCAGCAACAATTGCACTTCGTTGCCAAAGTTTTTTGTTATTAAACGCCATATGACGCTTTTCTGCAGGCACTTCTTCTACCCGCTCATCAAGCATTTTTACATAGCCGCCCAGCGGGATCATTGCCAATGTATATTCTGTTCCGTCTTTTCCTTTACGACGAAAAAGTGCCTTACCGAAACCAATCGAAAAGCGTTCAACATATACACCACAACGGCGAGCAACCCAAAAGTGACCAAATTCATGGACAGCAATCAATATTCCTAGAGCAACTAAAAAAGCACTTAAATTGCGGATAAATTCAATCATGCAAATTCCTTGGTGATGACATCTGAAGCAAGTTGACGAGCTTGTTTATCTATTTCCATTACCTCTGCAATATTGTGAGGTTCAACAAGCACGGCTATTTCTAGCACTTTTTGGTTCACTTTAGCAATATCTGTGAAGCAAATTTCACCTGCTAAAAATGCCGCAACAGCCATTTCATTAGCAGCATTCAAAGTCGTTGTTGCCGCTTGCCCTTGATAGCACGCATCAATAGCGAGCTTTAAACATGGATAACGATCAAAGTCTGGTTTCATAAAAGTAAATTCACCAATTTGACTAAAATCAAGCGGAGCAACGCCTGCATCGACACGCTCTGGGTATGCCATTGCACAAGCAATCGGCGTACACATATCGGGTAACCCCATTTGTGCAATAACAGAACCATCTTTATATTGCACCATTGAGTGAATAACAGACTGCGGATGAATAATGACATCCATTTGCTCACGACTGGCATTAAATAACCAGCGTGCTTCAATATACTCTAGACCTTTATTCATCATTGTGGCTGAATCCACAGAGATTTTTGGTCCCATTGACCAATTAGGATGAGCAATCGCCATCGCTGGTGTCACATTATCTAACTCTGCAATATCAGTGTATCGAAACGGACCACCAGACCCCGTCAATAGCACTTTACTCACGCCTGATGCTGATAAATCACAACGTCCCATACACTGCTGAATATTGGTCGGCAACGATTGAAAAATTGCATTATGCTCACTATCAACAGGTAATAATTCAGCGCCATACTGTTCACAAGCATCAATGAACATTTGCCCAGTCATCACCAGCGCTTCTTTATTAGCAAGTAAAATACGTTTACCTTTTTTCACTGCAGCCATTGTTGGTAATAAACCCGCTGCGCCAACAATCGCCGCCATTACAGTGTCGGCATCATCAAGTGCTGCGACTTCACAAACACCTTGCTCACCACTAAGCACTGTTGTAGCAATTTCTTGCTGCTTTAATAAGGTCGCCAATTCTGCTGCAGCCTTACTATCAAACATTGCGACAAATTTCGGTTGCCATTGCTGACAAAGCGCAAACATTTTTTCAACATTTGAACCAGCAGCAAGTGCTACTACTTCAAATAGCTCAGGGTTTTTAGCAACGACATTTAAAGTACTGCTACCTATTGAGCCCGTCGCTCCTAGGATCGTTAACTTACGCATAAAATCACTTACATTTACAAAAAAGGCAGCGTAATGGCTGCCTTAGAAAAGAGGTGGCTTACATTAACCAAAGATAAAGTAATGCAAAAACAGGTATTGCTGCGGTTAAGCTATCAATACGATCTAATATGCCACCATGTCCGGGTAATATGTTACCGCTATCTTTAACGCCAGAAGCACGTTTAAACATGCTTTCAACTAAATCACCAAGCACAGAGATGACAACAGTAATAATAGCTATCGATAACAAGCTTGAAATTGAGACAAACGGGATAGAAAGAAGTTGGGCCATTAGCCAAGTAATAATAACAGCTAAAATTACCCCACCGACTAAACCTTCAATCGTTTTATTTGGGCTAACGGCTGGCGCCATTTTATGCTTACCAAAACGCTTACCTGAAAAGTATGCGCCAGTATCTGCAGACCAAACTAAGAAACAAACCAATAGAACAAGTTTAGCACCATGATACGAATCGATGCTGTAATCTACAGCACGTAACATTAAAATACTCCAAAAAAACGGGAGCAGTGTTAACAAGCCAAAAATCTGTTTAACAAAAGAATTAGATGCCCATAACTTATCAGTTTTAGGATATGTAATGGCTAATATAGATGCAATTAGCCACCATATTCCGCCTACTAATAACATGCCATGTAACCCATTACTCATCGCCGAAAGAGACGCTGTATCTACTGGTAATAACACTAGGCTAGCACCTAATGCAATCACAGGTAGAATCATTGCACGGATGCGAGATGATGTATTAATAAACTGTGTCCATTCCCAAAAACCCAATAATGTTATTGCCGCAATGGCTGCCACAAAGGCTGGAAATGGTAAGAAAAAGATCCCCGCAATAACAAGTGGTGCGAGGATTAATGCGGTAATAATTCGTTGCTTTAGCAAACTGCGTCCTCTATATAATTATTGTATAGGCAAAGGCCATATTTACTGTAAATAATAACGCCAACACACATCACTGTGCATTGGCGAAAAGTAATAACTCTTATTTTAACAATGCTTGTATTTGTTCGCCAGTACAGCCAAAACGGCGTTCACGAGTCACGAACCAAGCAACAGCATTCAATAAACTTGATTCATCAAAATCAGGCCAGTGCTCTTCTGTGAAAAATAACTCCGCATAAGCTACCTGCCATAACATAAAGTTACTAATTCGGCACTCACCACTGGTACGGATCAATAGATCAACCTCTGGTAACCCATACGTTGAGAGCCCTGACTCTAAATCTTGTTCCGTTACGGTTGCGAGATCAAGTTCATTATCAATCGCCTGCTGAGCTAGCTTTTTAGCCGCTTCTAAAATATCCCATTGCCCGCCGTAATTTGCTGCAATGTTCAATACCATACCGGTATTGTCAGCGGTTAATTCCTCTGCCGCTGAAATTTTATCTTGTAAGCGCTGACTAAAACGACGCTTATCACCAATAATACGTAATTGAATATTATTCTTATGTAATCTTTTTACTTCACGACTTAATACCGTCATGAAGAGCTCCATCAATAGTGAAACCTCCGCCTCGGGACGACGCCAGTTTTCACTACTAAAAGCAAATAGTGTCAAAGCTTTTATACCAAGACGATTAGCAGTAGAGACTGTTTTTCGCACGGCTTCTACGCCAGCCTTGTGACCAAACACCCGAGCTTTGCCTTTGGCTTTTGCCCAACGACCATTACCATCCATAATCACAGCAATGTGTTTAGGAAGACAATCTGCCGAAAGCCCAGCCTCGATTGAATGCTCTGCCATCTCTATCCCTCAAAAAAAAGGCGCTGTGCTGCACGCACAGCGCCTCTAGCCATTTAAAACCTAACGAATATAGTTTTAAACTTCCATTAACTCTTTTTCTTTTACTTCAAGAACTGCATCGATATTCTTAATAGCATCGTCGGTTAATTTCTGAATTTCATCTTGTGCACGACGATCATCGTCTTCAGAAATTTCTTTATCTTTTAGTAGACCTTTAACCGTTGCATTTGCATCGCGACGAATGTTACGAACAGCAACACGGCCTTGCTCTGCTTCTGCACGTACAATCTTAACAAGATCGCGACGACGCTCTTCTGTAAGTGGTGGAAGAGGAACACGGATCACAGTACCTGCAGACATTGGGTTTAGACCCAAATCCGACATCATGATCGCTTTTTCTACTTTTGGTGCTAGTTCACGGTCAAATACAGTGATAGCAAGAGTACGAGCATCTTCAGCAACCACGTTTGCCACTTGGTTTAACGGAGTGTTCGCACCGTAGTACTCAACATGAATCGTATCAAGTAGGCTTGGGTGAGCACGACCTGTACGGATTTTTACTAGTTGATTTCGTAGTGCATCAACACTTTTTTCCATGCGCACTTGCGCGTCTTGTTTGATTTCGTTAATCACGATAAATACCCTTGATAATTCGGTCACAGTAAAAAAGTAATCGTACTTTTTTCAATTAATCAGTTGCCCACTTTTGCTTAAGCGCTAGTGATTAGCGTACCTTCTTGCTCACCCATCACTACGCGACGTAGTGCGCCTGGTTTATTCATATTAAAGACACGAATTGGCATATTGTGGTCACGAGCAAGTGTAAAGGCCGCTAAATCCATTACCTTTAATTCTTTTTCAAGTACATCTTGGTAGCTTAGCTTATCACAAAGTACTGCATCTGGGTTCTTAACTGGATCATCTGTGTAAACACCATCCACTTTGGTCGCTTTTAGTACAACATCAGCTTCAATTTCGATACCACGTAAACATGCTGCAGAATCAGTAGTAAAGAATGGGTTACCAGTACCTGCAGAGAAAATCACGACACGGCCCTGGCGTAACTGGCTAATTGCATCAGCCCAGTTGTAGTTATCACAAACACCATTGAGAGGAATAGCAGACATCACTCGAGCGTTCACATAGGCACGATGCAAAGAATCACGCATTGCTAAGCCGTTCATTACAGTTGCTAGCATACCCATGTGGTCGCCCACAACTCGGTTCATACCTGCTTCTGCAAGGCCAGCACCACGGAATAAGTTACCACCACCAATAACTAGGCCTACTTGAACACCCAGTTCAACGAGTTCTTTGATTTCTTGAGCCATACGGTCAAGAACTTGTGCGTCAATGCCGAAACCTTCTTCGCCTTGTAGTGCTTCACCACTTAGCTTAAGCAAAATTCGTTGATAAGTTGGTTTTGGGTTTGTGGTCATGTGTTTTACCTTCCAGGCTAACTTGAGATATGGAGTTGTAAAAAGACCGCAGCCTTGGCTACGGTCTTTGGCATTCTTATAAAGAAGGATTAACCCTTCTGAACAGCTGCTACTTCTTCTGCAAAGCTCATTTCTTGAGCTTTCTCGATACCTTCACCAACTTCTAGACGAATGAAGTTAGTTACTGTAGCACCAGTTTCTTTCAGTACTTCACCAACAGTTTTCTTTGGTTCCATGATGAAAGCTTGACCAGTTAGAGAAACTTCGCCAGTGAACTTCTTCATGCGGCCTTCAACCATCTTTTCAGCGATTTCTTTAGGCTTGCCTTCGTTCATTGCGATTTCAACTTGAACTTCACGCTCTTTAGCAACTACGTCTGCTGGTACGTCAGATGGGTTAACGTATTCAGGCTTAGATGCAGCAACGTGCATTGCGATGTGCTTTAATGTTTCTTCGTCGCCGTTACCAGCAACAACAACAGCGATACGAGCACCGTGAGTGTAAGCAGAAACTTTCTCGCCTTCGATGTAATCTACACGACGGATAGAGATGTTCTCACCAATCTTAGCAACTAACGCGATACGTGCTTCTTCAAATTGTGCTTGAAGCTCTTCGATAGACGCATGGTTCGCAAGTGCTGCATCAGCAACTTCGTTAGCGAATGCTAGGAAGCTACCGTCTTTAGCAACGAAGTCAGTTTGGCAGTTAACTTCAACAAGAGCAGCTTTACCAGCAGCTTCTTTGATGATGATAGTACCTTCAGCTGCTACGTTACCTGCTTTCTTAGCAGCTTTTGCAGCACCGCTCTTACGCATGTTTTCGATCGCTAGCTCGATATCAGCATTAGCTTCTACAAGCGCTTTTTTACAATCCATCATACCTGCGCCAGTACGCTCGCGCAGTTCTTTAACTAGGGCAGCTGTAACTGTTGCCATTGTCATAATCCTCAGATTTAATTCTTCGAGTAAAAATCAGGGGCCCTATCGGCCCCTGGTAACCATTCTTAGTTTACACAAGGTAACTTAAGAGGCTCGGTAAGTAACAAGTACTTATTAAGCTTCAGCTACGAAACCGTCTTCTTCAGCTTGAACAGCGATATCTTGGTTACGAGCTTCTTTAACAGTTTGAGCTACAGCACCAGTGTAAAGCTGGATCGCACGGATTGCGTCATCGTTACCTGGGATAACGAAGTCAACGCCGTCTGGATCAGAGTTAGTATCAACAACAGCAAATACTGGGATACCTAGGTTGTTAGCTTCTTTGATTGCGATGTGCTCACAGTCAGCGCCGATTACGAACATTGCGTCTGGTAGGCCGCCCATGTTCTTAATACCACCTAGTGACTTCTCAAGCTTTTCCATTTCACGAGTACGCATTAGCGCTTCTTTCTTGGTTAGCTTGTCGAAAGTACCATCAGTAGATTGAGCTTCAAGATCTTTAAGACGCTTGATTGATTGACGAACAGTTTTCCAGTTAGTCAACATACCACCCAACCAACGGTTGTTTACGTAGTACTGATCACAGCTGATTGCTGCTTCTTTGATTGATTCGCTAGCTGCGCGCTTAGTACCAACGAAAAGAACTTTACCCTTACGAGCTGCAATTTTTTCAATTTCAGCTAGTGCTGCATTGAACATTGGTACAGTTTTTTCTAGGTTGATGATGTGTACACGGTTACGAGCGCCGAAAATGAATGGCTTCATTTTTGGGTTCCAGTAACGAGTTTGGTGACCAAAGTGTACACCAGCCTGAAGCATGTCGCGCATTGATACAGTTGCCATTGAATAATCCTCTATGGGGTTAGGCGTCCACATATCCCATCTTAAAACCGACCCGATAATAACTATATAAAGCTATTGTTACCTTATTAGGTAACCGAGCACCCCGGCAGATGTGTCGATATGTGTGAATAATAAAATAAGTATGTGTGACTCAATCAAGTCGCACCTTCGTATCTAATATTAGTGCTTACGCAAAAACATAGGTTATCGAAAGAAACAAAATTACCGATCACGGCGCGCTTTATACCACATATTTAGGCGCTAAATCTAGTCAAATCTGGTTATGAGAATGAATCTTATCTTTCCATTAGCCCTAAGCGACTGGTAATATAGTGTTATAGCAAAACATACAAATAGAGACGATTATATGAGCATTAAGATCAAAACGGCTGAAGAAATTGAAAAAATGCGCGTTGCGGGCCGTTTGGCTGCTGAAGTGCTAGAAATGATCGAACCCCACGTTAAAGCTGGTGTAACTACAGAAGAGCTTGACCGTATTTGTCATGACTACATCACTAAAGATCAGCAAGCTATTCCAGCACCACTGAATTATCATGGTTTTCCAAAATCAATCTGTACTTCAATTAACCACGTAGTCTGTCATGGTATTCCAGCACTAACTGATGAAGAAGTACCAGAAGCAAATGGCAAGTACATTAAGCCTGCAGTGCTAAAAGATGGTGACATTATTAATATCGACGTAACCGTTATTAAAGATGGTTACCATGGCGATACATCAAAAATGTTTGAAGTAGGTGAAGTATCACTTGAAGACAAGCGTCTATGTCGAGTGGCACAAGAAAGCCTTTACTTAGCCATTAAAAAAGTAAAACCAGGTGCTCGTGTCGGTGATATTGGTACCGCTATTCAGAAGTTTATCAAATCTGGTAATAGCCGTTTCTCTATTGTTAAAGATTACTGTGGTCACGGTATCGGAAATGAGTTCCACGAAGAACCACAAGTAGTTCACTACAAAAACAGCGATCGTACCGTACTAAAAGAAGGCATGTGTTTCACTATCGAGCCAATGATCAACGCCGGTAAATTCGGTTGTGAATCTGATGATCAAGACGGTTGGACTGTTTACACTGTCGATGGTAAGAAATCAGCACAGTGGGAACATACCCTGCTAGTGACAAAAGATGGTTGTGAAATTTTAACACTTCGTACAGAAGAGACACTTCCACGCGTTATGCATAACGCATAACATACCGACTTCGTTAACACGATCATAAAAACCGACCTTCTGTGTCGGTTTTTTTCTCCCTATACATGTTGTTCCTCACTGGTAGTCGTTATAGTAAAGATAAGATTTAGCAATAGCACGGACTGCCATGACAGATACCCTCTCTCTTCAACTTGATCGTTACCTTGATCAAGACATCACCCTCGATAATTTACGTAATGCATTAACCACCTTTGCAGAACAACAAAAAGAAAGTTTTTTTCAGCATGTCCCTATTGCCGATCTAGTTACCGCTCGCAGTAACTATATAGATCAACTACTACAACGTTTATGGCATTTTTATGGATTTTCACAGCAATCAGATTTAGCTTTTGTTGCCGTCGGTGGTTATGGTCGTGGTGAGCTTCATCCCCTTTCGGATGTCGATATTTTAATTTTAAGTGAACAACCCATTAGCGATGAGATTGGCACAAAAGTCAGTGAATTTATTACGCTACTGTGGGATCTTCGATTAGAAGTAGGACAAAGTGTCCGTACTGTTGCTGAATGTATTGATGTAGGCAAAAATGACCTAACCGTTGCAACAAACTTAACCGAAGCCCGTTATTTATGCGGTAATAAAGGCACCTATAATCACCTTATTGAATCCCTTAATGATGGCGCATTCTGGCCAAGTCATACGTTTTATAAAGCCAAGTTAGAAGAACAAAAAAAACGCCACGCTCGTTATCACGATACCACCTATAATTTAGAACCTGATATAAAATCTAGCCCTGGCGGACTGCGAGATATTCATACCTTAAGTTGGGTTGCACGCCGACATTTTGGCGCCACCAGCTTATTTGAAATGAGTCGCCATGGTTTTTTAACTGATGCTGAGTATCGTGAACTGGTTGAATGTCAAAATGAGCTGTGGCGAATTCGCTTTGCATTACATATCGAACTTCGTCGTTATGATAATCGCCTTACTTTTGATCATCAGGCATCAGTGGCTAACAACTTAGGTTATCAAGGTGAAGGTAATCGCCATGTTGAAATGATGATGAAAGAGTTCTACCGTACGCTTCGTCGAGTAGCCGAACTCAATAAAATGCTACTACAGCTATTTGAACAAGCGATTATTACTCAACCAAAAGATACCGTGCCCACGGTACTTGATGAAGACTTTCAAATTAGGGGGCATTTAATTGAAGCCACCAAGCCAGCGCTATTCCAAGCTCGCCCTGAAACTATTTTAGATATGTTCCTTCATGTTGCTAAAAACTCTGAGATTGAAGGTATTGCAGCGCCAACACTGCGTCAACTTCGCACCGCCCGTCGGCGACTGAATCTCTTCCTAATTGAAATCCCAACCGCTCGTGAAAAGTTCATGGAGTTGGTCCGACAACCCAACGCCTTGCAAAAAGCCTTTCGCTTGATGCATCGTCACGGCGTGTTATCCGCTTATCTACCGCAATGGAGCCACATTGTTGGCCAAATGCAATTTGATTTATTCCACGTTTATACCGTCGATGAACACAGTATTCGTGTGATCAAAAACCTGAATAAATTTAGCGACCCAGAAAATCAACAACGTCACCCGATTTGCTGTGAGATCTATCCCCGCATAGTTAAGAAAGAATTATTAATTCTAGCGGCTATTTTTCACGATATCGCCAAAGGTCGAAAAGGCGATCACTCTGAACTCGGTGCTGTCGATGCCTATGAATTTTGTATCCAACATGGGCTATCACGACCAGAAGCAAATATTGTTTCATGGTTAGTTAAAAAACACCTCCTCATGTCAGTAACCGCACAACGTCGCGATATTTACGATCCCGAAGTGGTCACTGAATTTGCTAAAGAAGTGCGAGATGAAGAACGTCTGGACTATTTAGTCTGCTTAACCGTTGCTGATATCTGTGCCACGAACCAAGACTTATGGAACAGTTGGAAGCGCACTCTCCTCTCCGAGCTTTACCACTCAACCCAAAAAGCATTACGTCGCGGTTTAGAAAATACACCGGATGTGCGTGACCGTATTCGTCACAATCAACAATTAGCCTCTGCTATGCTACGTAGTAAAGGTTTTCAGCCACGTGAAATTGAAGTGTTATGGCAACGCTTTAAAGCTGATTACTTTCTTCGCCATACCCACAAACAACTGGCGTGGCATGCTGAAGCATTACTCACGCACGATCATGACAAACCGCTCATCTTACTCAGTAAAAAAGCAACCCGTGGCGGTACTGAGGTATTCGTGTATAGCAAAGATAAAGCCAAGCTTTTTGCTATCGTCGTTTCAGAGCTAGATAAAAAGAACTTAAGTGTCCATGACGCGCAAATAATGAATAGTAAAGATGGTTACACACTTGATACCTTTATGGTGTTAGATCCTAACGGTAAAGCAATCAATGAAAACCGTCATACCACTATTCGACGCACGTTAACCAAAGCGTTAACCGTAATGAAATCTGAACGAAAAATCCGTCGAGCACCACGTAAGCTATTACACTTTAATGTAAAAACTAAAGTCAGTTTTCTACCGACCAAAACAGGCAAGAAAACGATGATGGAATTAGTTGCGTTAGACATGCCAGGATTATTAGCCAAAGTGGGAGCTGTATTTGCCGAACACAATATTAGTTTGCAAGCGGCAAAAATAACCACGATTGGTGAGCGCGCTGAGGACTTCTTTATTCTGGTTAATGATCAAGGTTGTAATCTTAGCGTTGAGCAGCAAGAAGTATTGGAAGCGTCGCTAATACGCACAATCAATCAACACGCATAACCGATAACGTATTAGGGTAAAAATAACAAAGCCTGCAATTACTGCAGGCTTTCTCTTTTATATCTGTGCAATAAAGGTGTCAAACCAACCTTTAGCGACATCTAACGGCTCAAAATGGATGCCCGCATCAATATCAAGGCGATCTTGTACAGGTTTAGCGCCTAACTCCACTAATAACGCATCAAATTGACGCCCAGCACCACAAAAGCGATCTTCACCATAGCTTGAATCCCCTAACGCTATCACACCAAATTGCTGTTGAGGTAAAAGAGGGAATTGATCTTGCAGTGCAACATAAAGCGGTAACAAGTTTTCAGGGATCTCACCCTGTCCCGTTGTCGATGAAATGATCAGTACATTATCATCTTTGTAATCAAGAAAATCATCTAGCGTGGGGTCAAAATAGACCTGCGTTTCAATTGACGTCGCACTCTCTGCTAATGCTTCTGCCAGATCTTCCGCACCACCATAAACAGATCCGATAAAAATACCTAATCGAGCCATAATGCCCTCCATTGCCACTATAAACTATCACCAATGTGGCAATGATAAGCTTAAAAATCAAGCACTATGATCCGATATAATTAAACTTCAATTAGTCTCGCACTAATAGATTGGGGGACCAATTAAACGCAGTCATGACTTTACGCCACGTCTCATCAATATCTGCACGAATATCAATAGAATCACCTGTGATCGGGTGATCAAATTGTAATCTTGATGCATGCAGCATTAAACGGTGACAATCATAATGTTCACGGAACATACGGTTATGGCGTCCATCACCATGATTTACATCACCAATAATATGATGACTTAAATGATGCATATGTCGACGTAGCTGGTGCTTCCGCCCAGTTTCTGGTTTCATTTCAACTAAACAATAGCGACTGGTTGAGTAGCGCCCTACCGCAATATCTGTTTCAACCGTTGCTAATGGCTCGTAAGCCGTTACAGCTGGTTGTGCTTCTTTCTCTTCTGATGCATTTTTATCAGCGATCTTATCAAGCTCAACCTTCAACGGATAATCGAGCACTGCCGCTTCTTTTATCCAACCACGCACCACGGCATGATACGTTTTATGCATATCGCGCCCAGCAAAAAGTGGCATCATTTGTGATGCAATCTCACTGGATAATCCAAACAACAAAACACCCGATGTTGGGCGATCTAAACGATGTAATGGAAAGACATGCTGGCCAATTTGATCTCGCAATGTTTGCATCACAAAAACAGTCTCATGACTATCTAGCCATGAACGGTGAACCAACATACCGGCAGGCTTGTTAACCGCAATCAAATAGTCATCGCGATATAAAATTTCAAGTTCCATTACATTCACTCAGTGTTGTTTAAATAGTAAATCTAGCTGACGTGTGACCGATAAAATATCGTTAACACCTACTTTTTCTTTCATTGCTTCTTCAATATAAGGACTAATCTCAAACTGTGCTGGTAACGGTAATTGTAAAGCAATCAGTTGTCCGAATTTGGGAATAAAAATCCATTGTAACCATTGGTGGCAATCTAATGTATCAATTGCAAATGGTTCAGTGCTTGTAAGTAACTGCTCATCAGGAGGCGTTAACTGCCAATGAGAATGTTGACGTAGTACCAACTCTAATTCTTCAAGTAAACGTTGACTATGATGATATTTATCCATCTTCCCCCCTGATAGTAAGCCGCGCAGAATAGCACTTGAAACGAGATGCCCCAAGTAATTCAAGCGTCTTAGCATCGCGGTTATGAAACCTTTAGCCTACCCAAAATAAATCCTTTAGTTAATAGGTATGCTTGGCTCACCGCAAAAGTTATACTGACTTTCTGACTTAGGAGCACAGATATGACCATGGATAAATTTCATACCCTGACCCAATTACTTGATAATGCAGGCTGCCAATACAACATTTTTGATCTCGGCCGCCGTGTGAATGAAATTGATGTTTCACAATTTAAAGCTGTCGAAGAAAATCGCCAGCCTTATCCATGGCCATTACAGCAACATGCGCATTTAGCTATTTCTTTTTGGCAACCTCAACATACACCGTGGATCTGGTTTCTTCGATTACCACTCGATGAGCGTGGCTTATTAAAACAAGCAGCTGTTGGTGATTTTATTAAGTATGTGATTGAAGCGATGGGCGCAACACTTAATAGCGAGCCGACTGAAGAAGAACAAGAAAAGCTAGCGGCTAATCCTTACACGTTTAAACCCACCGATGACAAGATGGCTATTTTTCACGCCCAGATCCGTCATCAATTGGATTTACCAGCAAGCCAATATTACGAACATGCTCAGCAATATTTATCCGGTAAATTAGATTGGCAACAGTGGCAAGGTGTTGGTTTACAAGGCATTGCCGATATTTGTGCGCGAATGAAGCAAGAAAATAATGCTACCTTTATTCGTAAAGCAATTGCAAACCTTCCTATGACGCCACTTTATGCCCTGCTTGGCTGCTTAGAGCACTGTACATTACCTGATCCTTTAAGTACTCGTATCAGTGAACATTTAAGTGCTGAAATCAATAGCCAAGATCCGGATCTATTTTTAGTTTCAGCGTTGATCCGTGCAATATCTGGCAGTGATAGCAAAGTCTTAAACCCTGCTCTTGAAAGTATTTTAGCCCAACCTGAATTGTGTCACCGCGAAGTGTTAATCGCTATTGCTGGTCGATGCTGGTCGGGGCTATTAACAACAGACAACGCTGCAAGATTTTTATTACGCCTTGCTGAGACAAACGATCAAGCACTGTTCAATCAATTATTTGCAGATTTAGTTATGCTTCCTGTATTACGCGGCACCATGCTTCAAGTATTACATGGTCAAGCTGAACCTGCTTTAGTCGCCGCGATTGAGAAATTACAGCAACATGCTCGTGGGCAATAAGAGAATAGGAATAAAAATTTGGACAATTTATTCGGAATACTGCTTATCGCTATCATCGGTTTTTTATTTTGGCAGCAAAGACGACAAACAGAGCTAGCGCAATATTTTATAGAGCAACGCTGTAAAAATATGGGACTGCAATTACTGAGCTTTGCGAGAGGAACACATAAAATCAAAGATCATCGTGGAGAATGGGGATGGCGTACTATCTTTGTCTTTGAGTTCTCTGCCGACGGGCATGATGCCTATCAAGGTTATTTAGAAATGAAGCGACTTAGAGCAAGCCATTTTTATATTCCCCCTCATCGTCTTCCTGAGGGTGAAGAGTATTAATTTTTTATAGTGATAAAAAGAACGGGCGCAACTTTCGTTGCGCCCTATGGCTTTACATGCAGCATTCCCGCTACTATGGTGCTCCTTGCCATCAATCCTTGATATACTTAAATCCCCAGTGTAGCTCCAAACTCTATCCTAGAGTTGCTCTTCGGTAGTTCCTTGACCCATCAATATTCCAATATTGACTCTCTCTTCCGTCCTGGAGGTGTCCTTTACTTCATCCTAAAGCTGTTCCTGACTTCATCAATGAAGATTAATCCCTACTCAATCCTAGAGTGTTCCACTCACTCCATCCTAGAGCGCTGTCCCTAAACTTCATCCTGAAGTGTTCCATGTCATCCAGACCAGTAAATATCCTATTTACCTCACTACATCCTGTAGTTTTCCCTGCACAATCCTTGTTAGATAGCTCCGCTATCTATCCTCATCCTGAGGTAGCTAATCCTTAGCTGTTCCGTTTCCTAATGCCGTTCCCTTTCGACAAGGTAGATATTACTAGATTAGTAATCATGAACAACATATATATAGATTATGAAAAATAAAGACTCTTTATTAAATCGCCAACCGCCAATCTAACTAATTGATCTTAAATAATAATCTATTTCCAATTACTATTTTTACGATTAAAAAAAAGAATTAATCCCACAGTGATGTAAGAGATCTCTTACAAAGTGAATAGATAAAAAGCGATGAAGCATAAAAATAAAGACAAAATAGAGAGAAGAGAGGCGTTGAATGTGAGATTAACGCATTAAAAGAAGTATAAAAAAGAGATATGAAAAGTTAGAAAGGCATAAAAAAGAGCGGGCGCGACTTTCGTCGCGCCCTTAGGTCTTACTTGCAGCATTCCCGCTACTATAGTGCTCCCTGCCTCATTCCTTTGACTGCCGATTCCTTCAGCATTGTCCTTGCGCTTCGTCCTGAAGTTGTTCCTTTGGTTATCCTAACCCGTCACCACATCCTGTTATGACTCTCTTCTCCTTCCTGGAGGTGTCCTTTACTTCGTCCTGAAGTGTTCCTTTTGTCATCCTGACTGGTAAACATCCTGCTTACCGAACTCTATCCTAGAGTGTTCCCTTCACAGTCCTTGTTTGATAAACCATCCTAGCTTATCAACCTCTCATCCTGAGACCACTACATCCTGTAGTATATTCCTGTTCCGTTCCGTCAGTTCCTTCCGACACCATTAATATTACGCCAATCACCTTAATAAACACAGACACCGAAATACATTTATTTTCTATTAAAAATAAACCAAACAGTCACAAAAAAATAAGGTAATAATAATCATACACTTAACAGCATAAGGAAGACATCAAACACTGCTTAAACGACAGATATCCTACGCCTTTGTAAGAGATCTCGCACAACGAAACAAGAGATTAACGACATAAAAACTGAAATATTCTTTTATATTTAATCTTTTTACGCATAAATCGACATATACGTTACGCTATAAAAACAACTTTCAGTATAAATAGGAGGAAAAGGAACAAAGATATTTTCCTTTAAACAAAAAGAGAGGGCGTGACTTTCGCCACGCCCTTAGGTCTTACTTGCAGCATTCCCGCTACTATAGTGCTCCCTGCCTCATTCCTTTGACTGCCGATTCCTTCAGCATTGTCCTTGCGCTTCGTCCTGAAGTTGTTCCTTTGGTTATCCTAACCCGTCACCACATCCTGTTATGACTCTCTTCTCCTTCCTGGAGGTGTCCTTTACTTCGTCCTGAAGTGTTCCTTTTGTCATCCTGACTGGTAAACATCCTGCTTACCGAACTCTATCCTAGAGTGTTCCCTTCACAGTCCTTGTTTGATAAACCATCCTAGCCTATCAACCTCTCATCCTGAGACCACTACATCCTGTAGTATATTCCTGTTCCGTTCCGTCAGTTCCTTCCGACACCAATAAGATTACGCGATTTGCTTTTTTAAACAATAAAGCGCTAGCAATTATTTATAAAATATTTTTTGATAAAATAAACATCAATAAATAAGACATTTAAAATCAATAAGATAGTAAGTTAAGTAACGATAAGTGTTATGTTTGTAGGATTGTTTTCTCACGCTGTTGTAAGCGATCTCTCACAACAGGAATAGTAAAAAAGACAGTTTGAATACACTATACTTTGCTTAATATCTCGGTCATGATTATGAGGAAGCGATGATGGAACAATTTCAGCACAATTTATCTCATTTATTCAGCCAATTAGGACTTAATAATTCAGATGAGTTTATACAATCATTTATCATCCAACATCAGCTAGCCCAACATCAGAATATTGCTGAAGCACCTTTTTTCTCAGTTATACAACGTCGATTTATAAAGGAATGCCAAGAACAAGATGCTGACTGGTGCGAAGTGATTGATCAACTTGATGCTTTACTGAGAAAGTAAATGCGTTGTTATATGTAGGATACTTAAAACAATGTCGACAATTACCCAAGAATTAGAAAACGCAATTAATTCTTTAATCTCAGAGGGAAAAGAGCCTTCTGTTGCATTAATAAAGTCACGATTAGCGAGCCCTCTACCGATCCCGGTTATTATCAAAGCGCTTCAAGCATGGAAAAAAAATGCCAAAGTGCCAACGATTGAAAAGCAAACCAAAGCGCTCACCGCTGATGAACGTATCACTCAACTCGAACAACAAATCATCACACTTTCAACTCGCTTAGCTAAATTAGAAGCTCAGCAATAATAACAAGGCTCCTTTGATCAAATCAGGAGCCTTTTATATTATTGATAGTTCCACGATAAGTTTGAAACTAATCGACATTTATCGCACTTGAAATGAAATAAACCATGTAAAGGATCCTCTACACGCCAATCATTATCACATTTAGGACATGTTCGGTTTATTTCACTCTCGAGACTTTCTCCACCCACACGATAGAGGTAGTAATAAGTAGGGATCTGGGTTGTTGATTCGATCTGTTCACGTAATTTCTCACCACGAGAAAATAGTTCACTATCAACCTCACCAATTTCATCTAGTGCCACTTTTATTGCAGGTTGGCTCTTATTTGCCATCTGAATTTCATCAAAGGCTTGCCATTCTGTTTGCCATTTAACCAGTGCTTTATAATCACCATCAAGATGGGCGCCTGTCTGATAGAGTGGGATCGGCAATAATGAATCACCACTACGTAACGGCGAACATGTATGTACATAAGTTGTATAAAGCACTTGCCATGATGGCTTACTCTGCTCAGCTGCCGCTTCTGAGTTTAAATCAACACCTAACACTTTTATTTTTGGTGTCAGTAAACAAGCATCACTCAACTTTTCAATGCAACGTGTCACTTGTTCACTATTGTACTTGGGATGCAGACTGTCTTTTTCAGGGCATACGGCACGTACACGAAAAATCCCATCATCAATCGTAATCGGAAACTCACGTCCTAGCACTTGACCGTTATAACGTAAATCATCCATTAATCCATTAATGGCACGATCCACACGTGATAGCGTTGTATTATCAAAACACTCAAACTGTAACTCTACAACGTACACTATTTATTCCTCTATTATTACGGGGGTTAACTGAGTTAAGAACTCTTCAACATTAACCGCTAACACTTCACGAATATCTTTACCTAGCGTTTCTCGTAAGACATTCCCCGTTAAATTACAGATAGAGATCACTTCAAACTCAGCTTCTAATGCGGCAATAAAGACGGTTGGCTTTAGCTTTAAACGGCGTTGTGTCACTAAGTGGCCTAAAATATTTTGTTGTAAACGATCTATATCATCTTCATTAAAAGCTTGTAGTAAATCCAACTCAATATCACCAAATTTTGCCTGCATATCACCACTAAACTGTGAGCAGTAAAACGCATGAATATCGTCATGCAATGTCAGTTCAATGCCTTTTTCAACCCCATCTAAACGCCCCATTGGGGTTCTTAGTTCAGGTTTCCATGTCACAGCATCGCCAGAGTCATGAACAACGCAAGGTGAATCTAAGCCAACAAGATCCTGACTTTCTGGAAAACCGCGATCTGCATCACACCATGCTTGCAAATAACGAGAAGAAAAATCAGATAAAGCACAGGTAACTGGATGATTCATTCGCAACCTCATTAAAGATTCAGTAAACTTTAGACTTGAAAACCGTTTTTACGGACTATCAATTCTAATCCAAGAGTGTCATAGACAGTATGAGTAAATATAAAGACGCTAAAGAATTAGCTGGTTTAACCCTTGGTAAAACCACAGAGTATAAAGATCAGTACGACCCATCGCTACTACAAGCAGTGCCGAGAAGCCTAAACCGTACTGATCTCAATATTAGTGATGATGCACTCCCTTTCACTGGCTATGATATTTGGACGTTGTACGAATTGTCATGGTTAAATAGCAAAGGTCTACCACAAGTTGCCATTGGTGAAGTACGTCTACCAGCTTCAAGTCCAAACTTGATTGAATCTAAATCTTTCAAGCTTTACCTTAATAGCTTTAATCAAACACGATTTGAAAGTTGGCAAGGTATCGCAGACACACTGCAGATTGATCTGTCACGTTGTGTAGGTGCTGATGTTGATGTCACGATTCAACCGTTAGAAGATTTTAGCGAACAACCTATCGTGAACTTCTTTGGTACTTGTATTGATGATCAAGATATCGAAATTGAGGATTATGACTTCAACCCTGCACTACTTGAAAATGGTGTCGAGGAGGAAGAAGTAGAAGAAATCCTACATAGCCATTTATTAAAATCAAACTGTCTGATCACCAACCAGCCTGATTGGGGCAGTGTTCGTATTGCTTATAAAGGCAAACGTATTAATCGTGAAAAATTGCTACGTTATGTCGTTTCGTTCCGTAATCACAATGAATTCCATGAGCAATGTGTTGAGCGTATTTTCAGTGATATTATGAAATACTGTAAACCCGAATTATTGACGGTATATGCACGTTATACACGCCGTGGTGGCTTAGATATTAACCCTTATCGTACCAATATGGGTAAATCACCTAGCGACAACTTCCGTCTCGCTCGCCAGTAATTAGACTCTGTTAGCGAAATCAACATTAAGTCCAGCAAAAAACCTGTCTTTGCTGGACTTGATGCCTTAAGCCAGTAAAATCAACCCTATTCTTTTTTTGTTGTATTGGGATGATATGTTTTTTCGCCGTTTGCTTTGCACTGCTCTCTTTGTGTTCTCAATTTCTTTCAGCCTGCAAGCAAAAACCTACACCGTCCCGATGCTTTCTGAAGCTAACAGCTTGCTACTTAGTCAGCCTGAGCGAGCACTTTCTATCACCCAAAAATACCTTAGCCAACGTCGCTTAAGTAAACCTCAAGACCCAGCTAGAGTGCATATCAATGAAGAAAGTGATCATACTATCCGAACACCATTAAATACGGTGAATGCACTCCAAATTCAAGCTAAAGCGCTCTCGATTTTGCAGCGTTCAGAACAAGCTATTGGTGTTATCAAAAAAGCTGAAAAAATCGCAACTGAACATCACCTTATTTATCCTTTATATGAAAGCCAGTTATTGCTAGCTACATTCTATTGGGAAAACCTTCGCAATAGCACTACTGCATTAAAAATGCTCGATAATATTGATACTGAAAGTCGTAAAGCTCCCTCACTCAAGCTAACGAAGCAACTTCAAGTCCTTAAATATCGTTCATTAATGTTACGTGCCAACATTGAATCAAGTATTGGTGCTGATGAAAAAGCAGAAAAACTGTATATCAAAGCCAAAGGTTATTTAGTGGCATTAGATGATCAAGACGAGCTCATTAATTACCAATTGAAACTGGGGCAACATTATTTAAAGCATCACCACTATGATATGGCACTCGATCGTCTACTTAGTGGTTATTGGCTAGCGGTAGAAACGGATGATCAAGGACAAATAGCCCAAGCTAACTATTATTTAGCTGAATTATTTGATGAACGAAAAGTGTTTGATAAAGCACTCGATCATGCCACCCAAGCGGGGGAGTTTTTCGAGCGCTATAAGCGCAGTCAGCAACTAGCTAAGACATTAACATTAATTGCTTCTATTTATGAACAACAAGGGCGTTATAACTTAGCGCTGGTTCACTATTTCAACGCGCTAGATCAAGAAAACCAACTTGACCACGATGTTCGCTCCGCACGGTTACGTCTAAATATTGCTCGCGTGTATTTGCATTTATACAACTACACCAAAGCAGAAGCTTATATCGTACAGGCACGTAACTTAGCGCTACAAACCGGTAATGAAAACATTGTAGCTGAAAGCCAAATATTACAAGGTCAATTAGAGCTTGCTGAAAACAAACTCGATGATGCGGTAACCTCTCTTCAAGCAGGTTTAATTTCAGCCAGTCGTATTGGCGCGGTCAAATTACAACTCCTGGGTGAATCCATTCTTTCTGAGGCCTTTGAAAAACAAAATGATTACTACAACGCGTTATTAAGTCAGCGCCGCTATGAACAGTTATATGCTGGCCAACAAGAAAGTATTGCAAGAAGTAATGTTGAAGTATTTAAACAACAACAAAAAATGATGGAACGCTCGCTTAAGCTTGAAGAGATGGAGCGTGAACAATTTGAAAGTGAAAAAGCCTTATATAAACAGCAAAAAATTACCATGGTTTTAATTGGGGTTTTAGCCTTTATGCTTCTGCTATTACTTCGCCGCCAACATCTGAATAAACAACTTAAGCAACAACTAGCGCAACTGCGAACGGATTATTATACCCATCCCCGTAGTGGTCTACGTAATTTACGGATGCTCAATGCACGTTTAGCAAATTCACTTCAGCAAAGTAGTGCTAACTTTGAGCAGTGGCACTTAGGTGAAATCATCAATGAACCGCTAAGTGACCGATTACGCTTTGCGTTATTTGAAGTCTCTTGTTTAAAGCGAATTTACTTAGAGCAAGGCTATAAGCAAGGCTTAGATGCCGAAAAGGCCTTTGGTTTGTATTTACAAGAACAAGTGTTAGAACCGGCGAGGATCTATCACTTCTCCGATGCCATGTTCTTATATATAGAGCCGAACGCACGGTTAAGTTGCGATCCTAAACAATTAGCTGATTCATTACAGCAACTTGTTGATAACTATGCGCTTAAAAACAATCTCAATAATGATATTCAAATCGGTATGGCAGAGTACCCATTCTTGCCCCGCGCTTATACGGCGATTAATGATCAAGAGCTTATTGATATCTTATTGATGGCAGTCAATGCGGGAGTGAAAATGAATGACAGCGAACCGGGTAGCCATTGGGTACATTTATGCGCTATCGATGCCGCACCGGCAGCCAGCTTTGTCTGTGGTGACATTCGTCGATCTTGCATTGAAGGCATTGATAAAGGGCTGGTGAAAGTACGAAGCTCATCCAAATCCGATATTATCTGGAATAATGATCACAGTACTGACATAAATGTAAGTTAAGTTACTCAAGCTTTTTTTTTTAATGTCGAAAATAGTTGAGATACGTGTAAATTTAAGGGATTGAGGTAATAAACGCTCAATGAAGAAGATAGATATTAATGCTAATGATGAATACGTAATCCTGTGACAGATATTAATTCGGTTGTTTCTGAAGTGAGTAACTTGAAGCAACGCTTAGATCAAGCTCAACTTTCTTATCGTGATGCCTCTTTAAAATCACGCCGTGAAATCGTGATCTTAAAACGCCTCATCACACGATTAGTTATCGCTTGTAAAGGAATAAATTCTGAACTCGATGAGCGTTTAGAAAGTATTCGTCACGAGTTAGAACAACCGACAGATATCAGTAAACTTATCCCTCGCTTAGCTGTTATTGAACGTTTAGTTAATCAACAAGCTGATATTGTTCATAAACAGAATCTACGTTTAAATCAAAAAATTCATCAAGCGGGAGAAACGCTTTCTCGCCACCGTGATTTACCTGTTCAGTTACGACGTGATCTACGCGCCGTACTGAACCATGACTCAGGTGTTTTACTCGACAACCATCGCCGTATTTTACGTTTGTTAGAACTTTATGAGCGAACGATAAAACTAGGTTCTGCGACCAAAGTTACCCATCCAGCAGACGTTGTAGAAAAGTCGACGCATCATCTAGAGCTAGTTGCCGAGTTACAACATCTTATTACTGAAATAGATTTTAACGGTGAGCATGGTAATCAGCTGATTGAGATCAAATCTCAACTTAACAACGAGCTTGATACTCAACAACTGACAAAAATTCAGTTCCAAGTATTGCGTTTGATATTAGATGCCACGTTGTATGAACGCCAAGCTTCACAAAGCTTTCTTAATAATATTAATAGTGACTTAGCCGAACTGCACAAAGATACCCATCAAACTGCAGACAAATCGCACATATTACATCAACACAGAAGCGAGTTGGATAACGAATTATCACAGGTTACCCAACAACTAAAAATAAGCTTATCTGATAACGCCAACCTTGAAGATAAACGTCCAACGCTTCATGCTGCTGCAAACGAGATAGACAGCATTGTTGAAAGAAATATCGCACTTCAAGAACGAGAGCGAGCACTGATTGAGCAACAGCAACATAACGAAAAACAAATTCAACAGTTGATCCAACAAACCCATAATTATCGTCAACGTCTGCATGATCAAGAACAAAGCATGCTACGAGACTCATTAACTCTAGCCTATAACCGTAATGCATTTATGGATCGTATTGAGCATGAATATCACAACTGGAAACGTTATGAATATGCACTACCTGTTGCGCTTATTGATGTTGATAGTTTCGGTGAGATCAACAATAAATTTGGTCACCTTGCTGGTGATAAAGCATTAAAAATTATCGCTAAAAAAATTCAACAATGTTTATCTGACACGGATTATTTAGCACGTTTTAGCAGCGATGAATTTATGCTTATCATGCCAGATTGTGATGAACAAACTCGCAATAAAAAGCTTGCTAATATTCGAGAGGCTATCAGCCAACTCCCCTTCCGATTTAAAGACCAAAACCTGTCTATTTCGGTCTCTATCGGCGCGACCTTATTTGAAGGTAATGATGACCATCATGTTGTTATCGAGCGAACCGTAAAAGCATTAGCAAGCGCAAAAAGTGCTGGCACTAATCGCTTAATTTGGATCTCTTAAAACGCTAAGCAAACACTTTTGCTTAAATACCTTTCTTAAAACGTAATATGATAGTGAAAACAGACGTCTGATTTTTTTTATTAACATCTAGTCAAATGCATATTCACTGTGTATGGTAATAAAAACAAACACTATTTTAGTGCTTCCTCCAAACACCTTCTATCGTAGATACCTGATGGGGGAATAACCTCAAAATCATCAACATACTCTGCTTGATTTTCGCATATAGCAAGAACCAAACTGAGCTTTCATTGTTTCCAGGGAGGTTACTATGATCACACATATCAGTCCTGTTGGGGCTATGTCCCTGCTTTCCCAAATAGAAGTTGATAGCTTAAAAGCAACCGCTTCCAGTGACTTATACCGCCTATATCGTAACTGTTCACTGGCAGTACTGAATTCCGGTAGCCATACCGATAACTCAAAAGAGCTATTAGAAAAAAACAAAGATTTTGATATCAACCTAAAACGTCGCGAACGTGGTATCAAGTTAGAGTTGGTCAACCCACCTGAGCATGCGTTTGTAGATGGAAAGATCATTACGGGTATTCAAGAGCATATGTTCTCAGTATTGCGCGATATTATTTATGTCGATATGCATGTTGCTCGTCGTAACGATATAGATCTTAGTAGTGCGCCACACATCACTGATTTTGTCTTTAGCTTATTGCGTAATGCTCGTACCCTTCATGCTGGTGAAGATCCCAATATTGTTGTTTGTTGGGGCGGTCACTCTATCAACCCTACTGAATACCAATACACCCGTGAAGTGGGTAATGAACTTGGTCTTCGTGAGCTCAATGTCTGTACCGGTTGTGGGCCTGGCGCAATGGAAGGGCCAATGAAAGGCGCTGCTATCGGTCATGCGAAGCAACGTTATGGCAGCAGTCGTTTTATAGGGTTAACGGAACCCTCAATTATTGCCGCAGAGCCACCAAACCCAATCGTTAATGAATTAGTCATTCTGCCTGATATTGAGAAGCGCCTAGAAGCTTTTGTTCGCGTTGGACACGGTATTATTATTTTCCCGGGCGGCGCTGGTACTGCGGAAGAATTGCTCTATATTCTAGGGGTGCTGATGCAGCCTGAAAATGCCGAACAACCGATGCCGGTAGTATTAACAGGGCCGAAAGAAAGTGAAGATTACTTCCGTACGCTTGATGATTTTATTCAGAATACTTTAGGCGAAGAAGCAACCAAGCATTATCAGATCATCATTGACGATCCTGAACAAGTCGCAAAAGTTATGAAAACCGCCATGACCAAGGTTAAAGAACATCGTCGAGAAATCGGAGATGCTTACTGCTTTAATTGGTCACTCAAGATCCCTGAAGAATTTCAGATGCCTTTTGCCCCCACTCATGAAGCAATGGCAAATTTGGATCTGCATATGGATCAACCCGTTGATAAACTGGCAGCCAACCTTCGCCGAGCTTTCTCTGGCATTGTCGCAGGTAACGTTAAAGAAGAAGGTATTCATGAAATTGAACGCCATGGCCGCTTCAAAATTGATGGTGATAAATATTTAATGGATCGGATGGATAAGCTGTTACAGGATTTCGTTAAACAGCAACGAATGAAGTTACCCGGCAGTAAATATGAGCCTTGTTATGAAATTATAACAGCCGATAAAGCAACAAAATAATCACAACATCGATGATTATAATTGCGTACAATAAGGAGCTTTAGTGCTCCTTTTTATTTACAAAGAATTTGTTTATGGCTATCCACCTTGTTGTTATTGATGCTCTTAATCTCATTCGTCGTGTTCATGCGGCTCGTCCCGGTGAACCTGATGTAAAAGCGACAGCTGAGACTTGTTGTCGAGCACTGAAAAAAATCATCAAGATCAGCCAACCAACCCATATTGTGGCAGTATTCGATCATCATGGTGATGATCGTGGCTGGCGAGCTGAGCTTCTTCCTCACTACAAAGAAGGAAGAAAACCCATGCCTGATGAGCTCATGACGGGGATGGATATTATTCAAGATGCTTTTATGGAGATAGGGATTGATTCACTGCTCTCTGATGGTGATGAAGCCGATGATCTCGTCGCCACCCTTGCGCTTAAAGTCGCCTCTCGTGGTGAGCAAGTCACCATCATTTCAACGGATAAAGGTTACTGCCAGTTATTACAACCGACGCTGCGCATTCGTGATTACTTCCAAGAACGCTGGCTCGATAGTGCTTTTATTGAAAAGGAATATGGCGTAGCGCCAGATAAGCTAACGGATTATTGGGGACTTGCTGGGATAAGTTCGAGTAAGATCCCAGGTGTTGCAGGTATCGGTCCTAAAGCCGCTGTAGAGTTACTCAACCTATACCCAACGCTAGAAACTATTTTGGCAGCAAATGATCTGCCTGCTAAATGGAAAAAGAAAATTGATGGTCACCACGATGTGGCACTTGCAAGTAAAGCGGTATCAAGTTTAAAAACTGATTTAGAGTTAGGTTTTAACCTACAAGATATTCGTTATATCATGCCACAATAAATAAAACATACTAAATATCATAAGCTATCATATTAATAATATGTGATAGCTTATGATTAAAGAATTATTATTCTTTACCCAGCTTTTCTCTAAGAGAGATAATTTTATCATTGATACTTTTGCTAGGTTTAATCTTATTATATGATTTTAATATTTCGTAATTTTTCTTTAAAAGAAAATTTGATATTAATGTACTTGAAAATTCAAGTAACCCTTTAATATTTTTTTTATTTATATAGCTGGGTAGATTAATATACTCAGCATTACTTTTATTTAAAATAGTTAGATATGAAAAGTCGGTTCTAAAAGTAATCTTATTTATATCTCTACCTGCTCTAATAGATATTAAAGGGTAAGTCACAGGTATATTGTGAATTCCTTTCCTTACCCAGTTTGCAATTATTATACTCAGTATTGCTTGTTCAGGTGTAGAGTGGTGAAATTGCGAATCTAACTCACCATACTGTTTACCGTTTATCCACTCTTCGTTACTACACGCGTCAAGCCACTCTTGTAACAACTGTATGGAGGCTTCCGATTTTCTTATTACAATAAACGCAGCCTGCAGTGCAGGGTATTCATATGAAAAAAAGTTATCCTCTCCGAGTTCTCTAATAATATTTGTTTTAGTTAATTCTCGGTTTTTTATTAAAGAATCATGATGAGGAATAAAAAAATCAAACCCACATAATGTTAAACATTGCTCCGCAATATTTTTAATATCATTATAATTAGATAGCTTTCTATATTTAAGAATATTAGAATCACGGTAAATTAAGATATCACCTTCATTCATCCTTTCCATTTCAAGCAATAAAATAAGTGGACGCCAAGCACAAAAACCAATTTTAGACATTCCAGGGTTTTGAGAGACTAAACCAGAACTATCATATTCTCTTACATAACCTTCAAATCCAAGATCTCTTAACTTTTTAGGCGTGTAGTAACTAATATTATCAACATGATCTTTCGCGGCATCTAGCACTAACTGCTTATTTTCACATAAGTCTAAAGCATTATCATTGGGAGCACCCTCTGAATAAAAAAAGACTAAATTTGTTTTATGTGAGGTTTCTTTGGTCATAAATATCCCCAATAAAAGATAAGCCAAGCAAAATTGGCTTATCTTTTGAATCTATTTTAGTGTGGAGAGCGTGTATCTAGACGCTGAATGTGAACCGTAATCTCTTCGCGATCATGGTATAAATGCTTAGCCTGTAGCTTGAACTTCACACCATTTTGAATAAGAAATACTTTCAGGTTTTCAATATCTTGAAGCACTTCATCATAACGACCTTTCATAGGTAGTTTTAAGTTAAAGATCGCTTCTTTTGCCCACGCTTTAATTAACCACTCACCCATTAAGTGAGCCACACGCGCTGGCTTTTCAATCATGTCACAAACAATCCACGTAACATTTTTACGTGCTGGCTCAAATTTAAAACCATCAACGGCATGGTATTTAACTTGACCTGTATCCATCAAGCTTTGTGCCATTGCGCCATTATCAATCGCGTGAACGAACATCGAGCGTTTCACCAATTGATATGTCCAACCACCAGGACAAGCACCTAAATCAACCCCCCACATACCTGGCGCTAAACGCTCATCCCACTCGTGGCGAGGAATAAATACGTGAAATGCTTCTTCTAATTTCAACGTTGAGCGACTTGGCGCATCTGCTGGGAATTTTAAGCGGGGAATGCCCATAAAGAACTGTGAGTTATTCGATGTATATGAATAACCTACAAAACAACAACCCGGTGCGACGAAACACACATGTAGCACAGGCTTTTTGTTGTTATCTTTCGCGTATAAAATCTCACGCTTACGCATTGCTTGACGAAGTGGCACCGTAAACTTACGACAGAATTTTAATAACTCTTTCGCTTCATTGGTATCAGGTGTTTCAACACGGAGATCACCACAACGTGGGAAGTCATCACCAATCACTTCTAAGATCGGAGAAATACGATCATCAGCCGGTAAATCCGTTAACATCTGTGATGCCGCAAACATTTGACGTGCGAAGATTAACTGTGAAAATGGTTGTAGCTGAATAAATTTATCCGCATCACCTGCTTGATAAAATTCAAATAACACATAACCTGAATTGTTTTTTACCCGAGGGAAACCAAACAATTCCAGCGTATTTGCTTTGTCTTGAACTTCACCTGCACATTCTTTTTCAAAGCCAGGACGACAATACAATAAAACATGATTCACGTTGGAACCCTCAAGCTGAACGCCAGGCTGCTACTGCAAGCATTACCCAGCCAATAATAAAACATACTCCGCCCATCGGTGTGATGGGACCAAACCACTTAATGCCTGTTAATGCCAATGCATATAAACTGCCACTAAAACAGATTATACCAAGGGTGAAAAACAGAGCGGCGTATGATACAGCTTTTGAAGACAAAAAGCGTGTCAATATTCCACAACCCAATAACGCGAATGTATGCCACGCTTGATATTGTACGCCAGTCTTAAATACATCGAGTAAATAAGGCGATAAATGCTGCTTTAAGCCGTGTGCAGCAAATGCCCCTAACCCCACCGTTAATGCACCACTCATTGCCGCGACAAAGAGCATCCAACGCGTTCGGTTTTGTAATGGTTCAGTCACCACAGCACTCCTTAATAAACCGCGCTAATCGCTCAATGGCCGTTGCTATATTGTTAGCTTCCGTAAAACCAGAGGCTTTTCGCGGTTTAAAACTATGATCACCGTCAGGAAGAAACGCAACCTCGACATTGGGAGAAAACGCCCATTGTGCTATTTCTGCTTTAGTACCAAACGTATCTCGCTCACCTTGTAGGATCAATGTGGGTACCGTAATCGACGCCAAATGATCACCACGAAAATTTTCAGGTTTCCCCGGTGGATGAAAAGGAAAACCTAAACACACTACGCCTTTCACCTTCGCTGCGCAGTTTTCTACATCCGGGCTTTGAGCGGCAACCTCTGTTGCCATAATACTCGCCATTCTACCGCCCATTGATTTACCGCCAATGACTAACGAACTGCCTGCAAAGGTTTCGATATGACGTTGAAAATCAATCAACAGTTTTGGTTGGCGATCAGGCGGTCGCTTTTTACCATCTTCAGCACGTATAACCATATATGGAAAATTAAACCGTACTACCCGAATATCTTGCAGCGCTAAACCTTCAGCGACTGCCATCATAAAAGCATGATCCATTCCCGCCCCTGCACCATGAGCAAACAAAAATGTTGCTACAGCGATACCTGATTTAGGTTCGTTAATTATGTATTCACTGGCTAAGTTCGACATCAGGCATATCCTCTTGTTCACGACGTGCTTTGGCTAACACCCAATCTCTAAATATTTGAATTCGCCCAGTATCAGCTTGGCGCTCTTGGCAAACAAAATAGAACGCGTTTTTACTCACTAACACTTCATCAAATGGACACACCAAGCGCCCAGCTTCTAATTCTGGTTGCGCTAATACATTATTTCCCAGCGCAATTCCCTGGCCATGAGCCGCAGCTTGTAGCACCATGGTTGAGTGACTAAAAATAGGCCCTTGGTTAACGTTAACCCCTTGCACGTCATAATGACGAACATAATTCTTCCACTCTTTTCGAGAAGTATCGTGTAATAAGGTGTGTAGCTTTAAATCATCTAATGTGCGCAGCGGTTTCGCCCCTGTCAGCAGCATTGGCGAACAAACAGGCATCATGAACTCTTGATATAATTTATCGGCACGCAGGCCAGACCAATTACCTCGACCATAGTAAATCGCCACATCGACATCGTCGGTGAGCGACCCTTCATCTAAATCGACCGCCTTAATACGCACGTCAATATCAGGGTGTTGTTCATTAAAATCGGTTAAACGTGGTACCAACCATTGGATGGCAAAACTAGGAGGTAAACTAATGGTTAATGCACCTTTAGCACCTCGTTCCAAGACCTTATCAGTCGCATCAGATATCGCTGAAAAGATATCTTTTATATCGAGAAAGTAGCCCTGTCCTTCCTCTGTTAGCAATAGAGAACGATTACGACGGCGGAATAACTTTAAGCCTAGAAATTCTTCTAACGCTTTAATTTGATGACTAACTGCGGCTTGAGTAACAAATAATTCTTCAGCAGCACGAGTAAAACTCAAGTGTCTTGCTGCCGCCTCAAACACCTTTAATGAGTTGAGCGGAGGTAAACGTCTAGACATACTTTTCTCGACTATTTAATGCATTAGTTTTTTTAATCCTGAACATTATAAATTGTCCATTGTTCAACTACTAGAGAAACCCTATTATCTCTACGCAATATTGATTTAATCCTCTGTTCTTTGCCCTCTGGCTAACCAGCTTAATCAATATTGCGTGTTGTGTTTGCATATTATCCGAATCCTTTCGGACGGATGGAATAACCATCCTTTATTTCCTGTATTTTTGACTATAAAGTCAAAGCTATTTTTAGCACTGCGCCCCAACGCAGTGCTATTTTTTTATCAATATAAAGCCATCAATACTTGCTCTCTGACTTATTTATTAGCATGATCCTTCGTTCAATCTTAGCTATGTGAACAACCATGACCTCTCAATTTGATATCTCAACTATTTTGGCTCAATTCCCTGCCTTGCAACACACAGATGGTGAATTACCGCCAGTGTACCTAGACAGCGCAGCAACCGCACAAAAGCCAGCCGTGGTTATTGATACAATCACTGAGTACTATCGTGGTTATAATGCCAATGTGCATCGTGGCAGTCATAGCCTCACAGCAAATGCGACGCTGCGCTTTGAACAAGCAAGAGAAACCGTACAACACTTCATTGGCGCAGCGCACAGCAAAGAAATTATTTGGACACGTGGCGCAACAGAAGCATTAAATTTAATTGCTCAAACTTATGCCCGCGCAAATCTAACGGCAGGAGATGAAATTCTAGTCAGTGAATTAGAGCATCACGCCAATATCGTGCCATGGCAAATGATAGCGGCAGAAACCGGTGCACGCGTCATTAAAATCCCGATGCGCGATGACTGTACTTTAGATCTAGATGCGTTTTATTCGCTCCTATCGGATAAAACAAAAATCGTCGCAGTCGCCCACATTACCAATGTTACGGGTACCCGTAACCCAATTGAAGAAATCATTCACGCAGCTCACCAGCACAACGCCATTGCTGTAATTGATGGCGCACAAGGTATTGCTCATGAAGATATCGATGTCACTGCACTTGATGCTGACTTCTATGTGTTCTCAGGCCATAAAATTTATGCCCCGGCTGGTATTGGCGTTCTTTATGGCAAGCAAGCGCTACTTGAAGCAATGCCACCTTGGCACGGCGGCGGTAAAATGGTGGAAAAAGTCTCTTTTGAAGGTACAACTTTCGCTGCACTACCGGGTAAATTTGAAGCTGGCACCCCAAATGTAGCGGGATGTTTAGCGTTAGCCGCAGCAATTAATTGGCTCAAGAAACTAGATAGACAAGGCGCTGAAGTACATATTGAAAACTTGCGCCACAAAGCCATCGAAGGCATTAAAAATATTGATGGCTTACGTATTATAGGATTACAACCGAAGGCAAGTTTATTCTCTTTTGTGGTTGATGGGGTGCACCATCAAGATATTGCGACCCTATTAGATCAACAAAATATCGCGCTGCGTGCTGGTCACCACTGTGCACATCCCATGCTTGATGCACTAGGCTTAACAGGAACATTACGCGTATCATTAGCGCTTTATAACACCGAGCAAGATGTAGAGCGCTTTATCACTGCACTACATAAAGCTTGTGATTTACTTTAATGCGGTTATCTGGATTGAATACTATGACTGAACTTACACTTCCCCATCACCCTTTCGGCACCGACATTTCAGATACAGACATTGTGGCTCAAATGCAAAACGCTTCAGGCTGGGAAGATCGCTACCGTACTGTCATTCAGCTAGGTAAGAAACTGCCGGTAATGGCAGAAGAAGACAAAGATGAGCAGTTAAAAGTCAGTGGTTGTGAATCGCAAGTTTGGCTTCGCCACCAGCAAGTTGGCGATCACTTTTATTTTCAAGCTGATTCTGACGCGCGTATTGTTCGCGGCTTAATAACACTCGTACTTGCCGCTTATCACGGTAAAACGCGTACAGAGATCAGTGAATTTGATATTGATGGCTACTTTGATTCACTCGGTTTAATTGCCCATTTGAGTCCGTCTCGTGGCAATGGGTTAAAAGCGATTGTTGAGCAAATAAAACAACTCGCACGCTAAACAAGATTTATCAGTCCTAGAAATAGCACAGCAACAAAAAAGGCAGATCATATGATCTGCCTTTTTCATGTCACTGCCTATCGATTACTGTTTATGTTTTTCGATAAGCTTACGTAATATTTGTGATACCGCGACAAAACCAAACGTTGCAGTCACAACGGTTGCCGCGCCAAAACCACTCGCGCAATCCATACGCTTGGGCCCTTCTGCTGTCGCTTTTACTGCACACACAGAGCCGTCGGCTTGTGGGTACTTCAGTTGCTCTGTTGAAAATACGCAATCAATACCAAACTTACGTTTTGGGTTTTTAGGGAAGTTATGATGACGACGCAAGGTATCACGTAACTTCTTCGCCAATGGATCTTGGATTGTCTTGGTCAAATCAGCGATCTGAATTTGTGTTGGGTCCATTTGACCGCCAGCACCACCTGTGGTGATCACCTTAATTTTATTACTCTTACAGTATGACAGCAGTGCCGCTTTTGGCTTCATGCTATCTATTGCATCGAGCACGTAATCAAAATCTTTTGACAAGTATTCAGCTTGATTTTCAGGTGTGATGAAATCGTCAATCAAATTGACCTTACATTCAGGATTGATTAGGTGAATACGCTCAGCCATCACTTCAATTTTGCTTTTACCTACCGTCCCTGTCATGGCATGAATTTGACGATTAATATTCGTCACACACACATCATCCATATCAATCAGGGTAAGCTCACCAATACCTGAACGCGCTAACGCTTCTGCCGCCCATGAACCTACACCACCAATACCAATCACACACACGTGTGCAGCACGAAGAATGTCTACTTCGCTATTGCCGTATAAACGACGTGTGCCGCCAAAACGTTGGTTATAACTGTCGGATGCTGGGGTATCAAGTTCGCGCATAGTATTTCTTCACTGATCTGATGGATAAAGAAAGAGTGCGTTTTTATACGCACTCTTAATAGGATTGTCCAGTTGTTAGCATCACTCAAACTTGTTGGAAATGCTTTCTAACAGTACCAAACTATGGCTTAAGCCAAGGGTCTTGTGTTGCAGTTCCTTCTAAGCCTAAACGCCATACACGACCAAAGTGCTTGTAGTGACCCGCATCAGTGCCTGCTTGCTTACCCATACCATGGTAAAGATCGAGGTGGTTTTTCTTCACAGCACCACCCGTGTCTAACGCAAGTAACAGGCGTAAAACGTGTTTACCCGTCCAGTTACCTTGAGCATCAAGCTCGGGTACTTCTGCAAGCAACGCAGAGCCCATAGGAATATATTTTCGATCTGCCGCTACAGCAGCATTAGCAAGCAACGGAATCCCCGCGCTACCCTTAACATCTAACGTTTTCGTTGGTTTAAAGAAAACAAATGATGGATTTTGCTCTAATAGTTCACGCACTTCAGCATCACTATGGGTAGATACCCACTCTTGAATGGCTTTCAGTGACATTTTTTCTTTCGGCACTTCACCACGATCAATCAATACTCGACCAATACTCACATAACGGTGACCATTTTTACCGTTATAACCAAAGTATTCTAATTGATCATTGTCTTCATAATGCACAAAGCCACTGCCTTGAACTTCCATCATGAAAATATCTAGCATGGATTTGCTGTAACCTAACTCCAAGCCCTTGCCTTTTAACGCACCATTGTAAATTTCAGCACGAGATGGACAACGACCATTACACTTAGGCATTGCATATACAGGGTAACGGAACTCTGCATTTGGTGTATGACGAAGTTCAATAACAGGTGAATAATAACCAGTAAACATTACGTTACCTTTATTATCACCACCGCCCATTTGCGCCGCTTCAATACCGTAACTAGCCAGTTTACTTGGATCACCACCCGCACTGATCCACTTTTCTAGTTGCTTGTATAACGGGCCATATTTGCGTGCCATTGAGGGAGAACGTGTGACTACCATTTCAGCTTGGGGAGCAAAGGTTGTGTAATCGCGCTGCTTATCTGACTTAATGGTTGAAACACGATTTAATACATGTGGAAAATAGTTACCAAGATATTGGTGAGCTAATGGATTTTTTTGAATAGCGGTTTGTTCATTGGTTGATTGTGCATCATTATTCGATGCGCAACCAACTAAACCAAACATAATAATAGCGATTGCTGCTTTACGTAACACGATAGATAAGCCTATAAAATTTTAAAATGCGAGATACAGCTAATATGGTAGATATATGTGAATGAAGGCAATAGTAGCAAATCAATAACAATATAACGCAATAATCTTAAGTCATATTTATATCTAAATGTCATTGCAGTGCTTACATTTTCATTCAACGAATATAGATATTTATATTATTAATGATTCATCCAGTGTCATATTATTGTCACATACAAGCGATTTAATAAAATCGTCACAAAAAATAAACAACTCACAAACTAATAATAAAAATAACGCACTCATAAGGATATAAAGAGATGCAATCACCACTTAAAGTTGGCAAAGATACCTTGTTAGATCCCAATGCTATTGAATACCAGTGGATCAGAAATTTAACTAGCGAAGGAGTCCCTCAACACCAAATTAACCACGTGATCCAGCATTGTCTTGGCGGTACGCCACAGATAGCTGATCTCTTGAGACAAATAGCACTCAAACAAAGTTCCATCCATGAGCTACTAAAACTGATCTAATTAAGTAGTAATGGTGTGCGTACAAATGTAGAAATGTAATGTGCAGGCTGCTGACGAATAAAGTTATTATCATGATAAAGATAAGAGTAATGCTGTTCACCTAATTGATAGCTCAATGTTTGACCATCCCAGCAATACTGTGTCGTCACTAGCCTTCCATCACGATAAATACCCAGCGGGCGGATCTCAAAACTTTCTGCCACATATTGCGCGACATCATGCTCTTTCCAATAGCCATATATGGCTTCAGATGAAGGGGACTTTAGCCAAGAAGATAATGCTGCTTTAGATACAAACAGGCCAGTGAGTGCTAAACCAGCGACTAATAGCAAGATCAAAATAATTGTTTGTGAATGTTTTGTCATCAGATAATAAGTACTGACTTTAGATGATTGTACTTTATCCAATTATCACCTCCACAAAAACTACTAATACAATTTAAACTAACAGATTGTTCGCAATGTTAATTAAAGATCACCGCCATAACATCTTGTAAATACTATCACTTAAATACTGTACAAATTGACAAATTAATTTACTTTATCCATATAAATTTTTTGTACATGGATGTCAGATAGTGAAAAGACGTAGTACACCGCTGGTTAAAGGATTCAGACAATCAGCTCCCTACCTAAATGCGCATGTTGGAAAAACCATGGTGATCATGGTAGGTGGAGAGGCATTTGCCGATCCCAATTTCGATAATATCGTCAATGATATCGCACTACTTAATAGCCTAGGCATTCAAATCGTTATTGTCTACGGTGCTCGCCCACAAATCAGTACATTACTGGCAGAGCAAGATTGTCATTCTCCTTATCATAAAGGGATCCGTATTACCGATGAACGAGCATTAGAAATTGCCAAGCAAGCAGCGGGACAACTTCAGTTAGATATCACCGCTCGCTTTTCAATGGGGATCCATAATACTCCAATGGCTGGCGCGCAGATTAATATCATTAGTGGTAATTTTATTATCGCCCAACCTCTCGGGGTCGATGACGGTGTAGATTATTGTCATAGTGGAAAAATTCGTCGTATTGATACCGATGCGATTAAACGTCAGTTAGAGCAAGGTTCCATTGTACTACTCGGCCCAATCGCGAGTTCAGTAACCGGAGAATGCTTTAACCTCACCTCTGAAGAAGTCGCAACCCAAGTGGCTATCCGCTTAAAAGCCGACAAACTTATTGGTTTCTGCTCAGAGCAAGGAGTCGTGGGCGATAACAATGAAATTATCTCTGAATTACTGCCAAACGAAGCCGATCATATCCATCAAAAACTTGTCGCACAGCGAGCGCAGGACTGTGGTACTGGGCGTTTCTTACGTGGTGCTATTAGTGCTTGTCGAGCTGGCGTTCCTCGCAGCCACCTGATCAGCTACAAAGAAGATGGGGCATTAATTCAAGAGCTTTTTTCTCTTGATGGTATCGGTACCCAAATTGTAATGGCGAGCGCAGAAAAAGTGCGACGCGCCAACATTAACGACATTGGTGGTATTCTGGATCTGATCCAACCATTAGAGCAAGACGGAATTTTAGTTCGACGCTCCCGAGAACAACTCGAGCAAGAAATTACTCAATTTACGATTGTAGAGCGTGACAATTTAATTATCGGCTGTGCTGCGCTTTATCCCTTTCCTGAAGAGAAAATGGCTGAAATGGCTTGTGTCGCGATTCATTCTGACTTTAGGGATGATAATCGCGGTGTATTACTGCTTAATGAGTTATGCCTACAAGCGCGCCAACAAAACCTCGAACACTTATTTGTATTAACCACTCGAAGCTTACACTGGTTCCGCGAACAGGGCTTTTCTGAATGTGATGTAGATAGGCTGCCAATGGCAAAAAAAGCACTTTATAATTACCAAAGAAGATCAAAAATCCTCATCACAAGAATAAAATAATTGACACAAAATTAACAAAATGGTGACTTAAGAGCGTAAAATTGTCTGTGTAGAGTTATTTTACTAAAAACATGCTCAACTAAGATAACGCTACAAACATTATAAAAACACAAATTACTTCAGGTTAAATCAACTTATGATGAGTTTAATATTTCTATTACTTTTGATTGCAATGGTCAGCGCTTTCATTGGTAAAAAAAATGTAGGATATGCATTCTTTGCCGCATCCGTAATTATTGGTTTGTATTGGTTTCATCACCATGCCACTGATTCACTATCGATTTTATTATAGGGGGGAATGATTAATGAATAATAAACATGTAACCCTTCTTAATAGCTTGGGTCTATTAGGTATTACCTTTGTATTATTAATGGGCTCAGTATTACAAGTCGCTTGGAATGAATTACCTTGTCCACTGTGTTTATTGCAGCGTCTTGGTTTTGTTATGGTAATGTTCGGCTTTATGCTTAATGTCGTTTATGGCACTCAGCAACGCCATTATGGTGTGATCTTAGTCGGTGCATTATTTGGTGCAGCGACAGCGCTTCGCCAAGTATCACTACACGTTATCCCTGGCACACCAGGTTTTGGTAGCCCGATCCTTGGTATGCACTACTACACATGGGCATTTGTGATCTTTGCTATGGCTATCGCCGGTGTCGCACTACTTCTCCTACTTTGGAATAAAGAATGGACAAGCGAAAATTATCAAATGAACAAATTTGGTAAGTTTGTTTGTATTCTAGCGATTGTGGCCGTTCTAATTAATGTTATTTCTACATTCCTTGAATGTGGCCCTTACCAATGTCCAGATAACCCTGTTAGTTACTGGTTGTTAGACATGTTTAAGTAATACCTTAAATAACGAACAATAAAAAACGCCAGCACAAATGCTGGCGTTTTTATTGATAGATACAGGTTTACACTAACAATTCAGATAAGCCACTTGCCCGCTCAGTTCTTACTTGCACACTACGACGAATAACGTCTGGTTGAGCGTAAAGATACAATCTCGCTTTTGCACGTGTAATACCGGTATAAATCAACTCTCGAGTTAAGATCGGTGTAAAGTCATTCGGCAACACCATTACGGTATCAGCAAATTCAGATCCTTGTGATTTATGGATAGTCATCGCATACACCACTTCATGCTCTGGAATACGACTAGGCAAGAATCCACGGATCGTACCATCAGGCATCTCAAAATAGACCTTCAAACGACGCACACCATCAACGGCATCCGTTTCTGGCTCTAACATAGTGATACCAATATCACCGTTATATAAACCAACGGCATGATCATTTCGGGTGATCATAATTGGGCGACCTTGATACCACGTATCGTCCCCTGGGTTAATTTTACCGCGGTGAGTTAACTCTTTTTCTATCCGGTAGTTTAACCCTACAACACCAAAATCACCTTCGCGCAATGCACATAACAAGCGCACATTCGCAAACGCATCTAGCACCAATTTAGGCTCACGTTGTGCGGCAATCGCATCTAAATAATCAAAGTAGAAGGTCGTCACCTGATTAATCATCGACTGATAACTGTCAGAAGATAAGGCGTAATGATGAATATCTTTAAAGCCTTGCTGCCAGACTTTTTCCACCAACGCAGGACGACCGCTGTTAATTGCTTTCGCTAACTGACCAATACCAGATTGAGCGTGGAAACGGTAACTCTTTTGTAGCATGCATAAACAATCGGCCACCAAACTTAAGTCGAGTGAGGTGCTATGAAGATCATAGCCCGTCAACTGGCTAAGCACTTGCCCTTGCGTTCCACTATAACCTTGATTAGCAAATGAGCAGATATCACCGAGTACAGCACCCGCTTCAACCGATGCCAACTGATCTCTATCCCCTAATAAAATCAGTTTCGCGCCAGCAGGCATCGCATCGAGCAATCGTGCCATCATAGGTAAATCAACCATTGAGGCTTCATCAACCACTAACACATCAAGGTGTAAGGGATTATCTTTATGATGGCGAAATTCAACGCGTCCCGGAATTGCCCCTAATAAACGGTGGATCGTACTCGATTGCGTCGGAATACGCTCTTTTACTGATGCCTCAACGGGCAATGATTTCACCGCAGAACTAATCGATTCTGTTAAACGTGCTGCCGCCTTACCTGTCGGTGCCACCAGCATAATATTAGGTACATGCTCATCACCGGCTTGCATTACTAATGCCGCAAGTAATTTAGCGACGGTGGTTGTTTTACCCGTACCTGGGCCGCCAGAAATCACTGCAAACTGACGTGTCAATGCCACTGCAGCTGCCACTTTCTGCCAATTTAAGCAGGCATCAAGTGGTATCACCCCATCTAATTGAGAAAGATCTTTTTGCGATGTTGCATTGACTAAAATATGCTCGACTTTCGCCCAATCAACTTGCTCTGGTTTCACCACATCAAGCATGTCACACACTAATCTCTGGCGTGCATCAGCTGTTGTCGCGGTTGATAAGGCTTCATACAAGTAACCGTAAGTCACAGGAAATAAATCATCTAATGCCTGATGCATAACGTTGAGAGCAGTCGTACTAAATCGTACATCCTCTGATCCTGCATTGTTTGCCATCATGAGGATTTTATTGGCAACGGTTTGTTCAAATTGCCAATAACGACTTAGGTACAAACGGCCATGTTCAATAACTAAGGGGGTCGCTTGCACCTTGCCTGTTTGCACGGTCGATACCACCGCAAAATGGCTTAATAGCTCTCCCCATTGTGAAGGCTCAGGCACGCCTTCTAACAACTCAATTGCAACACGTGATGGCAAACTAAACAAACGCTGAGGCGAAAGTGTATCTAGCACTACGCAAACATGTCCCTTACCTAATTCATTACTGGCAAGAGCTGCCACAAGTGCGGCTAAATCAGCTTGATCTGCGGGGCTATGATGCGCGACAAATTTTGCGAACTGATAATCAAGCTGACGCAACACACCTTGTTTGGTTAACGCTTGAAGTCGTTTAAGCATGAGGTAATGCTCCATCAATTAATAAATCCAGCTCTTCTAACAATGCTTGCGATGGTTTCGCATGGAAAATCCCACTGTCACTACCAGCTTGAATGCCACGTAGGAACAAGTAATACACACCACCGAAATGGGTCTCATAGTCGTAGTTTGGAATACGGCTACGCAAGAAACGTTGCAGCGCTAAGGCGTAAATTTGATACTGCAAGTCATAGCGGTGATCGCGCATCGCTTCAACCAACTGCTCACCACGATACACCTGTGGATCATCACCGAGATAATTCGATTTCCAGTCTAATACGTAATATTTACCCTGATGTTCAAACACCAAGTCAATAAAACCTTTAAGCATACCGCTGACCGTACTAAAGCCAAGCTCACCAGCTTTAGCGGAAATAGAATCATGCTTAGCAATGACTTTATTGAGTAGCGGTGATTGCAACATTTCAATCGGGAGTAAAAACTCCATTTCCGTTAAACGTTGTTGTGGTGTTTTTTCTGCCAATCGCAATTGTTCGCCATCTAATGGACAGTGCAAAACATCGTTAATTAATTGCTGTAATACAGGTAGCCACGCTAACTCGTAATGTTCAAGTTGCAATAGCTCCGTCAGTTTAGCGACAGTTTCTGGGCTATCGACAGGACGTGTAAACTCGATTTCTTCAAACACCGTATGTAAAAATGTCCCCGGACGCGCACCGCGAGGGAAAGTGTAAATAGAGTATTCAGGCTCTAATTCCACCTCCGTTTCACTGTTTTCTGGCGTTTCTTTCTGCACAGAATCAATATCAAATCCAGGAAGATCTAAACTGCTATCATGATGCGCTTGATGGCCTTGTTTCACCAAGTTGGAGTAACTGGTCATCCACCAATTACGTTCAATCTGACGCTCAAATTCACGACGATTCAACGCCTCAGTTTGCTCACTTTGTCCTGCCCACTTATCGACAGGTAATACTGGTGGTTCAGCAATAGTGATCGTCGGTTGTGCTTCAGATAACTTAGCCAGTGCTAATTCTAGTGCTGCAACACCGCACTCTTCTCCATTTTGAATTAAATACCCCATCGCTGATTTGTGTAATCCAGTAGGCTCTTTGCTACTGCGGCCATTACGTACTGGTGCCATACCAACAAAACAGCCATAAACTGCACGAGTTAACGCTACATAAATTAAACGTAAATCTTCTGCGAGGCGTTCTTTATCAGCTTTAGAAATAGAATCAGCGTGCTTGGTAATATCTAAAATCGTCACGTTATCGTCTTCATCGTGATACTTCACTTCGCCTTTACTATCGACTTCACGATAGCTACAAACAAACGGCATAAAGACTAAATCGTATTCCAATCCTTTTGATTTGTGGATGGTAACAATCTGCACCAAATTACGTTCGGACTCTAAACGCAAAATTTGCTCATCAGAATTACCGTTTGGCTCAGCTACGTTTTCAGCCAACCAACGTAATAGCGCATAATCACTGTCTAAGGTTTGACTCGCTTCTTGCAGTAATTCACCAATATGAAGTAAGTCAGTTAAACGACGTTCACCGCCTTCTTCCACTAATAAACGCTCAGCAATATTGTTTTTCGCCATCACGCTTCGTAGCATAGGCATCACGCCACGCTTGAGCCATTGTTGACGGTATTGCTTAAAGCTATTTACTGCAATTTCCCACTCATTCTCATCATTATTAAGCGTATCGAGCTCTATTGCGGTTAAAGAAAACAACCCTGATGCCAACGCAGCACGCAATGCGCGATCGTCATCAGGTGTTAGTACCGCTTGTAATAATCGCTGTACATCAGCCGCTTCTGCAGTGGAAAAAACGCTATCACGATTAGATAAATACACACTGGCAATCCCTTGTTTTGCCAGTGCTTCACGCACCAACTTACCTTCTCGTCCTGTACGTACTAACACCGCTATATCACCCGCTTTCACTGGGTGTTGAGTTTCTTTATCTAAAAAGTAGCCTTGTCCTTGTTGTGACTGCTCTAAAATATGCTGAATGTGTGCTGCTGTCGCCGTTGCCATCGTCGACTCATAATCGCCCTTGGTAATAGGCTTACCATCGAGGCTATCTTGCAACCAGAACGTGAGCGCGTGTTGTTGTTCGCCGTTTAGCCACCAGCTACGATCTGGTGCTTTCGGACTATGACCAACAGGGTCAAACGTAATATCTTGATCATAAATAAACGGGCTATTAGGGGTATCAAAGACGCTATTTACCGACGCAATCATATCTGCCGTTGAACGCCAGTTGGTACCTAATGTGTAATGATCTTGAACCTGACGACGGGCTTGAATATAAGTAAAAATATCTGCCCCACGAAACGCATAAATCGCCTGCTTAGGATCACCGATCATAAACAATCCGCATTCAGGGTGATCGTGATACACCGAACTGAAGATACCGTACTGCAAGGGGTCGGTATCTTGGAATTCGTCGATCATCGCAACTGGATATTGGCTGCGGATCTTACTTGCCAGGAGATCATCTTGATCGTTGTCGATCGCAGCGCCTAACTGCGTTAAGAGATCATCAAACGATAACCACCCTTTATGGGCTTTTGCCTGCGCCAGTAAAATACGACAATGTTCAATCGCGTGCGCTAATAAGGGATCGCGTAATGTCGCTGGGTTATCAAGTAAATCTGCAACCGCAACAAATACCGCATGCTGTGGTGCTTCACCTTTCGGGGTTTTAGTGATCAATTCCTGTTGGTGAAACTTCTCTAATTTATCCGGTAAATCATAATTCTCAGTCGGTTGATTAGCCCATTCATTCACTTGAGCGAGCCACGTTGGTAGGCTCTTTTTGGTATAGCTACGTTTATTCACGTCTGAATTGGCAATTAACGCTTCTAAATCAGCGAAGTGCTGTTTCCATAATGCTTTAAATTCATTAATGCGTTCGATATTTTGCTGATGTAACTGCTCTAAACTTACCGTCATAGCCGCTACAGAAAGTTTAACGGGAGCACCTGTTAAACTATTGCCAATATCTTTTAATAGCGCATGCGGCGATGACCATAAATCACGGATCTGACAAGCAAGCGCTCGTGGTAACTGATAGAAATGACTACGCCAGTAATCCGCTACCACCAAGTTCTTCAATTGGCTTTCATCGGTGACAAATTCATTGTTGAAACGACAGCCTGATTCAAACGCGTTTTGAGTCAACATTCGCTGACAAAAACCATGGATGGTATAAATAGCTGCTTCATCCATTTGACGTTCAGCTTGCAGTAAAATATTGGCTGCCGCTTTATGATCGGGATACTCTTGCAGTAACGGGGCTATAACGGGATCGCCACTCACACCACGACTAAACGCTAAACGCGCATCGTGAATACGGCCACGAATACGATCGCGAAGCTCTGCCGTTGCCGCTTCGGTAAAAGTCACCACCAGTATTTGATCAACCGTTAATTCAACAGTATGACGCGTTTCTGCATTACCATGACCGAGTAATAGACGCAGGTATAAACTGGCAATAGTAAATGTTTTGCCCGTACCAGCAGAGGCTTCAATTAAACGTGTACCATGCAATGGAAAGGCCATTGGCTGCAAAATATTGGTTTGCGTTTGTACCGTCATGATTTTACTTGTCCCATATCGTAAAACTCGATCACTCCAATGATCCCTTGAAGCTCAAGGTGATCTTGCTCACATCACTACTGTGATCAAACACTTATAAGCGAATATTGAGCGATCAAATCTTGTTATATTCTAATATTGTGAGAACTTACTCACGGTTTGTATTACAGCGGTTGGTTAGTATCAGCGCCAGAAACTTGGTCACCTCTGGACCGGTGGCCGTACAGCAAGCACCCTACAACTAATAATGATTTGCTGGCGGCCACACTACCCCTTATTCCGGCTTTACTTCTTCACTATTTAATACCGCAGCCTGAAGTACTTTCAGTGCCAACACATAGCTATTCTGTGCAAGTTCATCATTCCAATGTGTCCATACTCGATTGATGTATTCATCCGCGCCTTCACCTGCAAAGAAGTAACCATCGTTAAAACAATCTGCCATTTTGCTGTAGGCTTTCTCGATGGTTTGTTCATCGTCTTTCCAGTTACCTTGCTTATCAACACACGCTTGAATACCTGCATGTGCTGTTTTCGGAAAATACGCTAAAGGTTGATTCAAACCTTGGTAATACAACTCGATAAGCTCTTGTAAATAACCTTGTGCTTTACTCGCTTCGATCGCATTAATGACAAGGTGCTTATCGGTACCAATAATATGTGTTTTCTGGTTCAATTCTGGCTGGCTAATCGCTAAACATAAGTGATCACACCAAGCCGCGAGTAAATCTACCGAGCGCACTTTACCACTACGAAAACGCATTAAACCTGATTGATAGCGCTGTTTCAGCCAACCTTGAAGTAATACGGCATAACCATTTATCGTTAGTGTTATTGCCACTTCCTGATCATCTAATGGCGCATGAATTAATGGCTCAATCTGGCTCACTAACTCACGTACTGCTAGACGACTGGCATCTAAATCAATATCACCAAATGCCGCTACAGGTAACTTGCCCGCTGCTTTTTGCTCTTGGGCAAAATGACTGAAGATCTGATCCGGATCTTTATTGGTCATTTGAGCATCAAGCAATAATGCTAATAGCTCATCTTTAACGTGATAACTTTCAAGATGATTCAGCACAAACGGTTCATCATCTTCCAATAATCCCATTGGCGGCTCAAAGTAGACTTTCAAACGACGGTTAAAGAAATAACGCACCGGTAAACGCCAGAAACGCTGCAACTCAGCAAGCTCTAATACTTGTTGTTGATCATCGGCAATCGGTTCTGGAGGAAGTTCACCTAATTGGAAAGGTTGGCTCGCTTGCCCTTCACGAGCAGCAGCGGGTAGCCATTCAATGGCATAACTGCTATTACTCCCGATAAATGCACTCGGACTAAATGGCACTAAGGGATGGTGCTCAATCAGTTTTTGTTTAATGTTTTCGGCTGATTGATCGACAGGAAGAGATTCATCCCCCTCTAAGCAATAACCTTGCTGACAATATTCCACCAGCTCACTGACTAGCACAGACGCAATTTTTTCTGCGTTGTCTTGAATTGAGCGACCCACGTAGCTGATATATAAGGTTTCTTGCGCTGATAATAATGCTTCAAGGAAAAGATAACGGTCATCATCACGACGAGAACGATCGCCCGCTTTAGTGCGACCATTCATTAAATCAAACCCTTCAGGGGCAATATTTCGAGGGTAAGCACCATCATTCATGCCAAGCAAGCACACCACATCAAAGGGGATCGAACGCATTGGCATTAAGGTACAAAAATTCACTTGTCCAGCAAGGAAGCGTTGGCTTACTCGCTCACCCGATAACTTATCGCGTAAGTATTGAGTTAGCACTGCTGGTGTGATCTCACCTTGATAACCCGCATCATCGAGTTGTTCGTGCAAGCGGTGTAAGTTATCGCGAATAGATTTAAGAACCAGTTCGCCTTCTAATTCCACGGCGAAAAAATCATCCAGCATTTGGTTAAGTGTATCCGCCCACTCTGTCACCAAATGTGGCTGTGCTAACACTTCACGGTAACTAATTAAGCAATCAATAAAGCCAGCTAACTGCCCAGCTAACTCCGCATCAATCCCCTGTACTTGATCGTAAGCAGAAATGCCTTCAAACAAACCAGTATTATGGGGCATGGCATAACCTAACAGCATGCGCTGAATACCAAACAGCCAAGTATTTTGCATCTGCTCAGGAAGATTAAATTGGCTCGATGTATGCTGATCTAAGCCCCAGCGAACTCCCGCTTCTTCGATCCACTGTTTTACTTTCTCAAAGCTTTGGCTATCAAAACCAAACTTATTCATCACCGCAGGCACTTCTAATAGCTCTAACAGTTCTGAAGCATGACAGCGACTATCAGGCAAAGCTAATAAACGTAAAAACGCCAACAATATCGGGTTTTCTTGCTCTGCGGTTCGGTCAGAAATCGAAAATGGAATATAACGATTGCCCGGCGCATTACCAAATACCGCTTGGATGGCGGGGCTGTAGGCATTGATGTCTGCCACCATCACGATCACATCGCGTGGTTTCAGACTAGGGTTTGCCTCAAACATCGCTAACAGCTTGTCGTGAAGCACTTCAACTTCACGCATTGGGCTATGACATGCATGAATAGAGAGTGAGTTATCATCTGCAGCAATTGGGAATTTATGCTCGCTAGAATCTAATTGGGTATCATCTTGGCGATCAACCAAGTTTAAGATGTCAGCTTGAATGGCATGTAATAAAGTATCTGATTCAATATCAACGAAACCGGCATCCACTTCGTTAACTTGCATCTCCGATAACAAATACATGTTATCGCGACCAAGCTTACCCATAGAGGCTAATAAGCTATTACCGACCATGCCATTTTGCATCTCATCATCATAGTGGCTTTCATCGTTGTCTTTTAGTACTTCAATCGTGGCATCAATATCTTGTTGCTCTTCGATATTATGAAGTTTGACCCGCTTACTGGCAGCGAGTCGCGCAAGGTGTTTACGATCGCGAATATCTCCCCAATAATAACGACAAGGGTTAGTAAACATTAAATGCACATCAATATGCTCACCAATAGCAGCAAGTGCATCTAGATAACGTGGGGGTAATGATGAGATACCAAACACAAATAAACGCTGCGGTAAGCCTGCTGCTATTAATGCTTCTTTACCTTGTGATGCGCTGTAGTTTTGTAGTGTTTCAATAAAGTGTTCATACAAGTTGGCACGATGATAAGGCGATTGTCCAAGTGCCAAGGTTTGATCGTACAGTGCTTGCCATAAAATAGGCTGCCAAGGATGCTCATCTTCTAATTCAGCGACCGTTTCCCCCGCTTCCCATTGTTGGATCCACTCAGGGCGATACACTAAATATTGGTCAAAAATATCGGCAATTTTTTCCGCTAACTGATAGCACTTTAAATTGTCGTCATCACCGTCTAAATACCGCTGTAGCGCTTCAAATTCAGGTTGCTCAAACTGTGCTGGTAGCACTTGCATTAACTTCCACGTCATCGCTTCTTTGTTAAATGCACTGCGCTCTGGTACATCAGCGAGGACCTGGGTAAACATCTTCCAAATAAAGGTCGCTGGCAGTGGAAAATCGATATTAGCAGCCACACCCAATGACTTTGCTAATTCCATTTTTAACCATTGCGACATTCCTGGACTTTGTACCAGAATCTGTTCTTTTTCAAATGGATTGGCTAATGGCTTTAGCTTAATAAGCTCCACCAGCAAAGATTTAAGCAAGTCGAGTTGATTTGAATGGTAGACGGTAAACACTAAGGTATCTCACAGCAGGTGATGAATAACTAAATTGTCTACCATGAATTGAACACTGTAAATACATACAGGCAGAAATATTAACAATATTGTCTTAGCCCTAAAACAAAAAAAGCCCGATCTTTCGATCGGGCAACACACAAAACATCAGTGATAGTACAGGCAAATAATCTTAACTCATCTGCCTGTATTACCATCGCTATCAGACATTTTGTGGACAGTGTTCACTGTTATTTTTAAGAAGTCCGAATGGACGATAAAATGCTAAATAACGAATTGCTACATAGCCAATGATAATCGTTGCGATATAAAGCTCAATGGTTGCTAGACCGTGAACTTGTGCCACATAGTGAGCATCAAAGCCGTAATTTTTCATCCACGCTGCAGTTTTAAATAGTGCTGTTGCACCAATTGCCATTGGGAACGTAAAAGCTGCGTAACCTGGGCTGAACTCTAAGCGTAATAAACGGAAGAAAGCTAAGTAAATTACCGCTGTCATCAATACTGCAATACCGGCTAGTAATGCAACCACTACTGGTGATGGGTTTGCCGTTACTGTTAAATAACCTGCGAGTGATAGGCTAGCAGGCGCTGCCATAATCGCAATGGTTGGTTTTGCAGCATCTGGCACTTCATCACGGAACATAAAGCGGTAAATCATCATTGGAAGCATGACTGCGTATGACAACATACCAAAGATTAACAATACGTTTGCTAATGGGTGTAGCTCTGCAATACCTGGGAACGACACATCAGCAACAATAATACCGATTGGCGGTACAAACCAACTTGGCACCATGTGGTGAAGATGGAAGTCACATGCACGGTGGTAAATAAATAGTGTTAAGAAAATAACGTGTAAAATTACCGCGAATAACCAAAGGTAAGCACCTGCTTGCGCTGATACATATAAACCAATCGCTTTTGATACCACCATTAATGCCATCGCAAATGTTGGTACAACACTACCCACTACATGGTGAGATAAATCACCCCATAATAATTTTGGATGGAATATAAATTTTGCAACTAAAACGAGTAGCATCAATGCCGCAATGACTGCACCTGTCATTTGTGCATAACCATGAAGTGTGGCACCATTTTCCCAGCACCATAAAACACTACCAATACCGAGTGCTAAACCTGCCATAGGCGTTGGCGCCCCTGCTACTTTTCTTTTCGTCGTCTTAATCATGTTCTCTCTCCGCCTTTATCTGATAGCTCTTAGCGAATTGTCTGTTGCTTTTGATGTAACTAAGTATATCCAGCTTGATTGTTTTAGAATATCTGAATATATTTAACCACATGTTAAGTTAAACTTAACTAATATTTTAAAGGCGAAATTTTACCGTCATTAATGATAAATAACGACCTTGCACAATGAGTTTTCAACAAAGGATAGTTATGAATATAGCGCTAAAACAATTGAAAGTTTTCGTAACCGTTGCCCAAGAACGTACCATTACCGCAGCCGCAGAAAAGTTATTTCTATCCAAGCCAGCAGTGAGCATGGCATTGTCTGAGCTAGAAAAGCAGCTTGATCATAAACTGTTTGATCGCAACAACAACCGCTTACTGATCAACGAACAAGGTAAGAAACTACTGCCTTTGGCTGACGAACTGTTAGCGCGTTCTAACACTATCGAAAAACTGTTTGATCAAGACGATGTTATTGCTGGTGAGCTAAAAATCGGTTCAAGTGATACTGTAGGCAATCAGCTAACACCTTTTTTAATTCGAGATTTCCGCTCAGCGACCCAACATCCTCACCAAAAACTGTTTATTTCTAACACTGCGCAAGTATGTCAGAAACTCACTGAATTTGAATTAGATGTGGGTTTTGTTGAAGGTAAAGTACAGCACCCGGATCTTATTGTGCAGCCGTGGCTCGAAGATAATATGGTGGTGGCTTGTCATCCTAATCATCCACTGACAAAAATTGAAGCATTACGCTTATCTGATCTGGAAGATTCTGAATGGGTTCTGCGCGAAACAGGCTCTGGCACACGTGAGTTTTTCTTAAATCGCTTAGCGCCACGTTTAGAGCATTGGACGCCAGCTTTTGAGCTAAATACTACAGAAGCGATCATCAATAGTGTTTCCGCAGGACTTGGGATCACCTGTATTTCACAACGTGCGGCATTACATGCAGTTGAAGAAAAGCGCATTGTATTACTGCCAATGCCATTAGATATGCGCCGCCAATATTGGCTGATTTTCCATAAAGAAAAATATCAAAGTCCATTGCTAGAATCTTTTATTCAATTTAGCCAGCAATGGACATTTGATTAACCGTCATACTCGTCTTAAATACATCAGTTAAACACGATTATCACCCACACTGTAAGCAATGATTTGGCTGATCTCAGTTAATGATCGGCCAGATTCTTGTTGCCAATCATTAAATGCATGTTGCGCATTTCGCCATGATTTTAATGTGTCTCGTCCACCATCCACAATATCCGTATGACGCAAATAACTTTCCACATCTTTGGTAAACAAGAAACTGTCTTTACCCATCGCACGTAAACTATAAGCACCAGTTTTGCCGCCTAGACGTTTGCCATGTTTTTTTAAGTACAACCATAAGCCAACGATATCTTGCTCTGGCCACTCGGCAACCATATTGGCAAATGAGCCATGCTCGACTGCTGCACGGTGGATCATATTGGCGTTTTCAGGGATCGTCATTACCTTCTTTAAATCACGAATAATTTCGGGATTTTGCGCTTTACGTTCCCACATTTCCTCAGGCATTAAACCCATTTTTTCAATATTAAAACCAAAAAATACCTCTTCAAAGCCAGCCCATTTATTGCGTACAACCTGCCAGCGAATCCCGCACTGAAAGATTTTTTGAGTTAAACACGCAAGCCACCGATCATCTGTGATCGCTTTTAATTCATTGCAACTAAGTGGCAGTGATAATCGCTGTTCTAATGCGATATCGCCCCCTTTTCTTTCTGCTGCTCTGATGTAAATTTGGTCAAATTTTTCTTTGGTCATCACATTAACACGCTTAGCACTGGACGAAGCTAGTATGCTACTGTATAAACAGCCAGTAAATCAATTTCGGAGAGGATGACCATGGCTGTTATCGTCAAATATGTAGTTGAGCGCAACGGAGAAGAAAAGATGACTTTCACCTCTAAATCCGAAGCCGACGCATACGACAAAATGCTAGATATGGCTGACGAGATGTTTACTTTACTTAGCGAAAGTGAGCTTTTCGAAGATGAAGCCAAGCAAGAAGAACTATCTATGTTCTTAGCGCAAAAGCGTGAAGAAGTATTAATTGCGTTAGGCGCGAAAAAAGCAAAACCAGTAGCAAAAAAGAAGGTCGCAAAACCTGAAGTTGTTGCTGATACCCCAGAGCAAGAAGACGCAGCATAATTTTTAAAATTATCCCGTTCGCTGTTGAAAGCCTCCTCACTGGAGGTTTTTTTATAACTCAGCAATAAAAACTCAATTCTACAGCAAATATCAGCCAGTAATTTGTCCCATCTTAAAGGGCTATTCCCTTCTTTTAAGCCAACAGATTCGTAAAAAAAACATCATTTTGCTCTGATTTTTCTTTCGGCTCTTCTATATCTTACCAAGTGTCTTTATTATGGTTTTATTAATCGGGAGTTATCTGCTCGTTGCAAATGATTTCTCGGGCTTATCTTGATGTTCCACCTTACTGTAAGGTGTATTTAACATCACATTTTTTGTAATGGAGAACAGGTAACCATGTCTAGCTTTTCACTTGCCCTAGGTACAGCCACTAAAAACCGTGATGGAAAAATCATCGAAGCGTTTTTCCCAACCCCAACGCTTCACCCATCAGAACAATTAGTAAAAGATATTGCGACGATTGTTGGCTACCGTGGCGGCAACCAAGCGATTGAAGTAACACCAGAACAATGTGCAGCTATCGCTTCAGCATTTGAAGATGCTGACGATGAAGTAAGTGCACAGTTTGCAGCAAAAGCAACACTGTCTTCTCAGCCGCTTGTTATGGTGATGCTAAAAACAGATCTCGCTCCATCATCTGTTGCTGAAGGTTTCTTAAAGCTGCAACTTATCTCGCACCGTTTAGTGAAGCCTCATGGCGTTGTGCTTGACGGTATCTTCGGCTTACTGCACAACATCGCATGGACAAACAAAGGTCCAATTGATCTTCCTGAACTTGCTGATCGTCAAATGGAAGCCCGTTTAAACGGTGAAACGATCACTGTCGATTGTGTTGATAAATTCCCTAAAATGGTGGACTACGTGGTACCAACAGGTGTTCGTATTGCTGATACATCTCGTGTACGCCTTGGCGCACACGTGGGTGAAGGTACGACAGTTATGCACGAAGGTTTCATCAACTTTAACGCAGGTACTACTGGCGTAAGTATGGTCGAAGGCCGTATCTCTGCAGGTGTTGTTGTGGGTGATGGCTCTGATATCGGTGGTGGTGCATCTATCATGGGTACCCTTTCTGGTGGTGGTAAAGTAGTGGTTTCTATCGGTGAAAACAGCCTACTAGGTGCCAACGCGGGTCTTGGTTTCCCTATGGGGGATCGTTGTACTATCGAATCTGGTCTATATGTAACTGCTGGCTCTAAAGTACAAATGCTTGATGCTAACGGTAAGCCTGTAGAAGTGGTTAAAGCGCGCGATCTTGCTGGTAAGCCTGATCTACTGTTCCGTCGTAACTCTATGACAGGTCAAATCGAATGTCTAACCAACAAAACTGCGATTGAGCTAAACAGCGAATTACACAGCAATAACTAATTTTATTGTTGATAGATAATCGATAAAAAAAAGCGGCTCACTATTTTAGTGAGCCGCTTTTTTATAAAAGATTAATACTTATTTTTCTGGTTTAGTGTTATCTACTTTCTTTTTAATAATATAAATAAACGGATTATTAAAAGAAAATTTACTACCTTGAGTCGTTAGTCGACGATCTTTCATCGCCCCTAGTACTTCTTTCTGCGCTTTAATTAAAGCAAAAAATCGCAGCATGATAAAACCTATAAGTACCGGTAAAAAAATTGAACCAGCCTCATTAGATTTCAAAATAAAACTAATAGCTAACCAGCCAGCAATCATTGCTAATAACAAATAAAAAGGGGCGGTCTTCAGTTCTATACGTATTTCAGAGTCCGTTTCACTGCGTTGAAAAAAGAATTTCACTATATTATCCATCTATTAAATCCTTAAACTTAGAATCTCATAGACCGATTAATGCTATCAAGTAAATTTATTTGTTCTATTTCTAATAATCGCTCATTTAATTTAGATAAGCATAAAAAACAACCAGTTATACTCTTTTTATTCATTAAAACAACATTAATATTTGCAACTTAAAGTATTTTTTTTAGGAATGTTAAATGCAAATGCTTGATGCTACTTTTCTTGCCATTAGGTAACACCTGTCTCCATATAACGTTTATTAAAATGTTATACGCCTACAAGGACACCTAACCCACGCATGTTAAATATGGAAATATAAGTAGGTTTTTATGGCTAGTAACGACAAAATAAATAAAGGGAGGATCGGCGTATTTGCCTTAGCAATGTTAAACATTGTTGCCGTGGTGAGTTTACGTGGTCTTCCTGCTGAAGCGGAATATGGTTTAAGTTCAATCTTTTATTATATTTTTGCTGCGGTTGTTTTTCTTATTCCTGTATCACTGGTTGCCGCAGAGCTCGCAACAGGTTGGTCGGAAAAAGGTGGTATCTTCCGCTGGGTAGGTGAAGCATTTGGTCCAAAACTGGCGCTTGTTGCTATTTTTATGTTGTGGATTGAGGTGACCGTTTGGTTCCCAACAGCACTAACATTCGGTTCTGTTTCCCTTGCTTTTATGGGACCTAACCATACCTTTGACCAAGCCCTATCAGAAAATAAATTCTTCGTACTTGCCATTGTTCTCGCTATTTATTGGATAGCCACTTTCATTGCTCTACGTGGTACTGAAGCTTTCTCTAAAGTCGCTAAGTGGGGCGGTTTAATTGGTACTGTTATTCCTGGTATCGTATTAATTGTATTAGGCTTTTCTTATTTCTTCGCCGGTAATACGCCACAAATTCAATTAGGCTGGGATAAACTCATTCCTGACTTCTCTAACTTTAATAATGTTGTTCTTGCTGCCAGCATCTTCTTGTTCTACGCCGGTATGGAAATGAACGCTATTCACGTTAAAGAAGTTGATGATGCGCCACGTAACTACCCTATCGCGATCGGTATTGCTGCACTTGGTACGGTATGTGTATTCGTACTCGGTACATTAGCGATTGCGTTTGTTATTCCTCAAAAAGACATTAGCTTAACTCAAAGCTTACTTGTTACTTACGATGACATGTTCGCTTGGGCTGGTATTAGCTGGGCTGCGCCTGTCATGGCTGGTTGTTTAGCTCTAGGTGTACTAGCGGGGGTTGTTGGTTGGGTTGCTGGTCCTTCTTCAGCGCTACTTGTAGTGGCAAAAGGCGGTTACTTACCTCGTTTTTGGCAATACACAAACAAACACGGCATGGCATCACATATCATGTTGATGCAAGGTCTACTTGTTACTGCTCTATCAGTCGTATTTGTGGTACTTCCTTCTGTACAAGCGGCTTATCAGATCTTAAGTCAGCTTACAGTGATCTTATATCTTGTGATGTACCTATTAATGTTTGCTGCTGCCATTCACTTACGTTATAGCCAACCAAACCGCCCACGTGCATTCAAAATCCCAGGGGGTAATGGTGGTATGTGGTTTGTTGGTGGCGTAGGTTTTGTTGGCTCTTTAACTGCCTTCATCTTCTCATTCATTCCACCCGGTCAGATCTCTGTCGGTAGCCCTCAAGAATACGTAGGTATCTTAGTTGTGCTAACCATCATCTTTGTATCTGTTCCGCTATTTATCTACAAAGCCCGTAAACCTCACTGGAAAGATCCAGCAATTACAGACTTTGCGCCATTCACTTGGGAAATTGAAAACGTTCATCCAGGTGTAATTAACCCATCAGACAAAGTTACTCACACATTGAATCAGTAAGGAAATGAATATGTCGTGTTGTAAAAAAGATGTCGCTGCCGTTATGCAACAAGCGTTTGATTTGCATAAAGACAACAAAGATGGCGCTAATGCTTCTTACATCCCGTTCCTAGCATCGGTTCCATCAGATTTATGTGGATTGGCTTTCGTCTCTGTTACTGGCGACGTCATTAAAATCCAAGATGTTGACTACAAATATGCCATTGAATCTATCTCAAAGATCATGACATTAGGGTTAGCACTAGAACAATCAGGTGCAGATGCAATTCACAGTAAAATCGGTGCTGAACCAACAGGTTTGCCGTTTAATTCAGTGATGGCGCTTGAACTCCATAACGGTAAGCCACTAACACCGCTTGTCAATGCAGGTGCAATGGCAACGGTAAGCCTAATTGAAGCTGATGATAAAGAACAACGCTGGCAGAAAATTCTGGCGTTTCAATCAGCGCTAGCTGGCGAAAACATTGAGCTTTCAGAGGATGTTAATCAGTCAGAGCAAACAACCAACGCCCATAATCGCGCAATTGCTTTGTTACTAGAATCATCAAACCGTATCTACTCTGATCCACTTGAAGCGTGTGATGTTTACACTCGTCAGTGTTCGACGCTATTCAATACTGTTGAATTGGCAACGGTAGGTGCCACTTATGCTAATGGCGGTAAAAACCCAATTTCAGGACAACAGCTTGTTAGCCCTGAAAATGCCTCTCATATCTTAGCTGAAATGATGATGGAAGGGCTTTACGACACATCGGGCGACTGGGCTTATGATGTTGGTTTACCAGGAAAAAGTGGTGTTGGTGGTGGTTTAGTTACCATTATTCCAAACGTAGGTGCACTCGCTGCATTCTCACCTCGTATCGACCAATTTGGTAATAGCGTACGCGGACAATTAATGATCAAACATGTCGCTCAAACTATGGGCTGGAACTTGTTTAACAGTAAGCAACACTAAGGTAGGAAGAAAATTATGGCTCTTCATGAAGTAACACGTAAAACTGGTAATGATCCAATCTATGGCTCAGATACTATTCATAACGTTGCGGCAACTACCAAGCTACCACAGCAAGAACAAGCACCTAACGTGATCTATCAAATGATCCGTGACGAACTTTATCTTGATGGTAATGCACGTCAAAACCTTGCCACCTTCTGCCAAACATGGGAAGAAGATGAAGTGCACAAATTAATGGATCTATCCATTGATAAGAACATGATTGATAAAGATGAATACCCTCAGTCTGCTGAAATAGAAGGTCGCTGTGTTCATATTTTAGCGGATTTATGGAATTCACCAGAATCAGTAACTACCGTCGGTACTTCAACTACAGGCTCTAGTGAAGCATGTATGTTAGGTGGTTTGGCTGCCCTATGGCGCTGGCGTGAAAAGCGTCGTGCTCTTGGTCAACCAACCGATAAACCAAACATGGTTTGTGGTCCAGTCCAAGTTTGTTGGGAAAAATTTGCCCGCTACTGGGACATTGAAATGCGTGAAACAAAAATGGCTGATGGTCATTACTGTATGACGCCAGAAGACATGTTAGAGCTTGTCGATGCAAACACTATCATGGTGGTACCGACTTTCGGTCAAACTTTCACCGGTTTATACGAAACAGTAAAACCGTTATCTGATGCACTAGATACTTACGAACATGATACTGGTAACTCTATCGATATCCACGTTGACGGTGCAAGTGGCGCAATGCTAGCACCATTTTGTGCTCCAGAAATTGATCCTTGGGACTTCCGTTTAGAGCGTGTTAAATCAATAAGTACTTCTGGCCATAAATTCGGTCTAGCACCTTTAGGCTGTGGTTGGGTTGTATGGCGTAGTAAAGAAGATTTACCTGAAGGCTTAGTATTCCATGTTAACTACTTAGGTGGTGACATGCCGACTTTCGCCTTGAATTTCTCTCGCCCTGCAGGACAAATCATTGCGCAATACTACAACTTCCTACGTTTAGGTTATGAAGGCTACAAACGTATTCATGATGCAAGTTACGATGTATGCGAATACCTCGTCAAAGAGTTAAACAAATTTAATCTGTTTGAATTCTTGTTTGACGGTAACCGTGAAAAAGGTATTCCAGCAATTTCATGGCGCTTAAAAAATGATGCTGATGTTTCATTTAGCCTATATGACTTAGCAGATCGTCTACGGACTCGTGGCTGGTTAGTGCCTGCTTATAGCTTACCTGCAAACGCGCAAGATCTTGTGGTACAACGTATCTTAGTTAAACAAGGTCTAACGATTGATTTAGCTAATTTATTGATTGCTGACTTTAAACGTTCAATTGATTTTCTAAATACACATGCACAAGCTAAATGCACTGCTGAAGATGTAAAAACATTTGATCATAGTGGTCGCTAATTATATTTACATCTATTTTAAATAAAGGCTGGTTTTGCCAGCCTTTATTTAACTAATATTAATAAACCAAAATCGCCTACTATTATTAATCGCCAAATTCTCTTTAATATTATCAAAGTAACCTTTCAATCGCCCCTTCAGCTTATCTGCAGATAAAAACAAATAAAAAGAGTCTTAATAAATAATTTAAACCCTCCCATAAAATAACCTAAAAACAGTCACTAAAAACAGTCACTAAAAACAGTCACTAAAAACAGTCACTAAAAACAGTCACTAAAAACAGTCACTAAAAACAGTCACTAAAAAATTAATAATAGACCACTAGAAAAATATTACCAAACATAATTCCAATAATACTTCTCATATCATAAAGTTAACTTTAATTATTGATATATAATCCACAAATATAAACAATAATAATTATCCACCTTAATTTACGTACTACTCTATTGATGTTTTTTCTCACATATAATTACAACATGAATTAATTTTTCATATTGTAATATTAGTTTAATGCACTAAATATAAGTTGGTTAACAATGACAAATTCAATTAAAACGAAAAAAGGGGGGATCAGCATTTTCGCTCTCGCAATGTTAAACATTGTTGCAGTAGTGAGTTTGCGCGGTCTTCCAGCAGAAGCTGAATACGGATTAAGCTCCATTTTTTATTATATTTTTGCCGCCGTAGTATTTCTGGTTCCTGTATCATTAGTTGCCGCTGAGCTTGCGACAGGTTGGTCTGAAAAAGGCGGTGTATTCCGCTGGGTCGGCGAAGCTTTTGGAGCTCGAATAGCGTTAGTTGCGATCTTCATGCTATGGATTGAAGTGACTGTTTGGTTTCCAACCGCATTAACTTTTGGCTCTGTTTCACTTGCATTTATGGGTCCAGATAAATCATGGGATCAAGCATTATCTCAAAATAAATTCTTCGTACTAGGAATAGTATTAGCCATTTATTGGCTCGCAACTTTCATCGCTTTACGCGGCACTGCAGCCTTTTCTAAAGTGGCTAAATGGGGCGGGTTAATTGGTACTGTTATTCCTGGTATCGTATTAATTATTTTAGGTTTCTCTTACCTATTCTTCTCAGGTAAGCCACCACAAATTCAACTTTCTTGGCACGATATTATTCCTGACTTTTCTAACTTTAATAACGTAGTTTTAGCGGCAAGTATCTTCTTATTCTATGCCGGTATGGAAATGAACGCGATTCACGTTAAAGAAGTTGATAATGCGCCGCGTAACTACCCAATTGCGATTGCGATTGCTGCGATTGGTACTGTCTGTGTATTCGTACTTGGCACGCTGGCAATTGCATTTGTTATTCCACAACAAGACATCAGCTTAACTCAAAGTTTATTAGTCGCTTACAATGATATGTTTGCTTGGGCTGGCATCAGCTGGGCTGCGCCAATTATGGCAGCTTGTTTAGCGCTAGGTGTACTTGCTGGAGTTGTTGGCTGGGTTGCAGGTCCTTCATCGGCATTACTTGTGGTTGCTAAAGGTGGTTATTTACCACGCTTTTGGCAATACACCAACAAAAATGGTATGGCAACCCATATCATGATGGCACAAGCGTTCTTAGTGACCATGATTTCTACTGTGTTTGTAGTATTACCTTCAGTTCAAGCTGCTTATCAAATTCTAAGTCAATTAACGGTCGTTCTTTACCTCATCATGTACTTATTAATGTTTGCTGCAGCGATTCATTTACGCTACAGCCAACCTAATCGCCCTCGTCCATACAAAATCCCTGGTGGTGATATGGGAATGTGGATCATAGCTGGTGTTGGCTTTTCTGGTTCACTATTAGCATTCATCTTCTCTTTCATTCCACCAAGTCAAATTTCAGTCGGTAGCCCTGAAGAATACATTGGCTTCTTAGTGGTACTAACGGTGATATTTGTAGCTGTTCCATTATTCATCTACAAAGCCCGTAAACCGCACTGGAAAGATCCAACAGTCTCAGACTTTGCACCCTTTACTTGGGAAATAGAAGATACTCATCCAGGTGTGATCAATCCATCAGACAAAGTAACTCATACATTAAATCAATAAGAGTTAAGGATGCGTCAAATGCCACCACTAAATGAAAAGCTTGCTGTCATTATGCAGCAAGCACTGAATGAAGCAAAAACGAATAACGACGGCGAAAACGCCTCATATATTCCGTTTCTTGCATCAGTACCGTCAGAACTTACAGGCTTAGCCTTTGTGTCTGTTACTGGCGAGATTATTCAATTACAAGACTGTGATTATAAATTTGCTATTGAATCTATCTCAAAAATTATGACGCTTGGATTAGTTCTTGAACAATCAGGCGCCGATGCGCTGCACAGTAAAGTCGGTGCAGAACCAACAGGGATGCCATTTAATTCCGTTTTGGCACTTGAACTCCATAACGGTAAACCCCTAACCCCTCTCGTTAATGCCGGTGCAATGGCAACAGTGAGCTTAGTTAAAGCGACAGATAAAGAGCAACGCTGGCAGCAGATTTTGAACTTTCAATCCCTGCTAGCAAACAGCGAAATATCGCTCTCTGACGAAGTCAATCAGTCTGAACAAACGACCAATACTCATAACCGTGCTATCGCATTGTTATTAGAATCATCTGGGCGTATGTATTCAGAGCCACTTGAAGCGTGTGATGTTTATACACGCCAATGTTCTACCCTCTTTAATACGGTAGAACTTGCCACCGTAGGCGCAACACTGGCCAATGGTGGTAAAAACCCATGCTCAGGTCAACAGGTGATTGACCCTCAAAACATTCCCCACATTCTCGCAGAGATGGTAATGGAAGGGCTTTACGATACTTCTGGTGATTGGGCATATGATGTCGGTTTACCAGCAAAGAGTGGCGTTGGCGGCGGTTTAGTAACGGTTATTCCAAACGTAGGTGCACTGGCTGCATTCTCGCCACGACTAGACCCATTTGGTAACAGTATCCGTGGTCAACAAATGATTAAGCATGTTACTCAAGCAATGGCTTGGAACTTATTTAGCAGTAAGCAACACTAAGGTAGGGAAAAATTATGGCTCTTCATGAAGTAAACCGTAAAACAGGTAATGATCCAATCTATGGCTCAGATACTATTCATAACGTTGCGGCAACGACCAAACTACCACAGCAAGAACAAGCACCTAAAGTGATCTATCAAATGATCCGTGATGAACTTTACCTAGATGGTAATGCACGTCAAAATCTTGCGACCTTCTGCCAAACATGGGAAGAAGATGAAGTGCATAAATTAATGGATCTATCCATTGATAAGAACATGATTGATAAAGATGAATACCCTCAATCTGCTGAAATTGAAGGTCGTTGTGTTCATATGTTAGCGGATTTATGGAATGCACCTGATTCTGTTACAACAGTCGGAACTTCAACCACAGGTTCAAGTGAAGCCTGTATGCTAGGTGGTTTGGCTGCCCTATGGCGCTGGCGTGAAAAACGTCGTGCTCTTGGTCAACCAACCGATAAACCAAACATGGTCTGTGGCCCTGTCCAAGTTTGTTGGGAAAAATTTGCCCGCTACTGGGACGTTGAAATGCGCGAAACTAAAATGGACGACGGTCATTATTTTATGACCCCAGAAGACATGTTAGAACTCGTTGATGATAACACTATTATGGTGGTACCGACTTTCGGTCAAACTTTCACCGGTTTATACGAAACAGTAAAACCGTTATCTGATGCACTAGATACTTACGAGCATGACACTGGTAACTCGATTGATATCCACGTTGACGGCGCAAGCGGCGCAATGCTAGCCCCATTTTGTGCCACAGAAATTGAACCTTGGGATTTCCGCTTAGAGCGGGTTAAATCAATCAGTACTTCTGGCCACAAGTTTGGTTTATCGCCATTAGGCGTTGGCTGGGTTGTATGGCGTAGCAAAGAAGATTTACCTGAAGGCTTAGTATTCCATGTTAACTACTTAGGTGGTGACATGCCGACTTTCGCCTTGAATTTCTCTCGTCCAGCAGGACAAATCATTGCACAATACTACAACTTTCTACGTTTAGGTTATGAAGGTTACAAACGTATTCATGATGCAAGTTACGATGTGTGCGAATACCTCGTTAAAGAGTTAAACAAATTTGATCTGTTTGAGTTCTTGTTTGACGGCAATCGTGAAAAAGGTATTCCAGCCATTTCATGGCGCTTAAAAAATAATGCTAACGTTTCATTTAGCTTATATGACTTAGCGGATCGCCTACGTACTCGAGGCTGGTTAGTACCTGCTTATAGCTTGCCTGCAAACGCGAAAGATATTGTGGTACAACGTATCTTAGTTAAACAAGGCTTTACAGTAGACCTTGCTAGCTTATTAATTGCTGACTTCCAACGCTCGCTTGATTTTTTAAACTCTCATCCGACAGCGCAGTGTACAGCTGATGATACACAAAACTTTGATCATAGCGGTCGCTGATACCAATGAAAGCAAAGGTTAGTTTAATACTGACCTTTGCTATTATTGAAAACACTAACTTCACTATTTGCTCTCCCATTTAATATCTAACATGCTAATATTTTTCAATTAATAATAAAATCAATCACCACACTATAGGCGCTTAAATGTTTATTCACACGATTGAAATTATTTGTATTATTGCCTTCGCATTAAGTGCCGTGATCAGTGAATCTAATAAAGGTAAAGATATCGTCAGCATCATGGTGATTGGATGGGTAACAGCACTCGGAGGCGGAACCGTAAGAGATATTATACTATCCACAAATCAGGTTTTTTGGATAAGAGATCCATCCTATTTTTGGACAGCATTACTCAGCTCTTTTATAGGTTTTTTCCTTGCTCCACATTTACGACACGTAAAAGTCGAACGTATTATTGTAACTCTGGATGCGATTGGTATTTCCATGTTCTCAGTGTTAGTCACTAAAGATCTGACCGCTCAACATTATGCGCCCTATGTTGCGATCACTATGGGGATGATCACTGCGGTATTTGGTGGCGTACTACGTGACATTCTCACCAACCGTCCAACCATGTTTAACAATACGGAGTTTTATGCCAGTCCCGTTATTATCGGCTGTTACTTATATATTCTCCAAACTGAGCACCACATTAACCCAGATGTCGCAACCTTGAGCAGTATTATCTTTATTATTGCTTTACGCATGTACATTGTAATAAAGAAAAAAAAATTCCCCGATTTTTTATTGCTTAAATAATTCATTTTCTAGTGATGCACTTGCCATAGATCGCTTGCCCAGCAAGGCAAAAAGCAGCCCTATGAGAGACGTAATAAATATAATGGCTGTAAGTGAGTAATAATTATCAAGATTAAGCTGCCATGCGATAAAAATAAAAATCGCTGAGAATAACATTTGTCCGCCACCAGAGAGCGCACTTACTGTTCCTAATTGATTACTGTAAGGTACCAATAATAAGGATTGGGAACAGGGATAAATAAGCGCTTGAGCAACAGCCACACCAATAAAGCCAATTGTTAGCGTTAATAGTGACATTGGTTGTGATAAAAAGATCATAACCACACTCAATTGAATAACAGGAGCAATAAAAACAATATGGTGCGTACCGTAAGACTTCCTCAATATAAAGCATAATGTACTTGCAAGTAAAAACGCCACTGCAGGAATAATAGACCAATAAGCATAATTTTCTGAAGTAATATGTAATTGTGATTCTAAAATAAATGGCGCTAATGAACCGGTAAATATGACAAGTGCCCAGTTAACCCAACCGATCATCGCATAAGAAAGAAAGTATCTATCTTTTAGCAAGGAGCCATAATATTGAAATATAGGAATAAATGAAATAGAGACACGAGGTGTAGATAATGTTTCAGGCAAATAGAAAAATAAAATGAGAAAACCTAGAACGGTATAGATAAACAAGCAAATAAAAACCGCAAACCAACCAAAATGGTGATTCACTAACCCTCCCATAATCGGTGAAAATATAGGAGTAAAAGCAGAAATAATAGATAGTCCCGTCATTGCTGATAAAAAGAATTTATTTTTATAGCTATCATGTAGCATTGAACGTGCAATAACTGATTCACACCCTCCACCAACACCTTGAATAAAGCGTCCTATAATCAAAATAGAAAAGTCATGGTGAAAAGTTAAGATAACTCCTAAACCAAGGATAGATATCAACAAACCTATTAATAATACATGACGCCGCCCATAAACATAAGATAACGGCCCATAGAATAATTGTGATGGACCATATCCGATCAAATAACTAACAATCAGTCCTTCCGCAAGATTTTGATTAATTTTAAAATCAAGATGGATCCAAGGTAACAAAGGAAAGACTAAGCCTAAACTAAGCTGACCGATGCTAACTATTAATATAGCGAGAAATAGGATATTCCAGTTCTCTTTAATAACACCTTTGACTTGATCGGCTAAAAGGATTTCTGTTGAATTATTCATTCCAACAAGCCCACTCAGTGATGATAATAATTAACCGCGTTATTTTAGTCCTCATTTTAAAGTGATTTATATTTACTTAATCAATTTAAGTTTCTTATTTTAGTCCTTTATTAAAAAATAAAACCAGCTATTTCCATCCATATGCTAAATCAACAACATCCGATCCATTCAATATTTTACTATTAGCTTACATTTAAATCACAACGCTCTGTCATTAAACAGGAACTAATCAGGAGAATAGACTTCATAAAATTAAGGAGAGATATAATGAAAAAACATATGATTGTGGGTCTAAGTGCACTGGTTGCTATTTCAAGCTTATCGTTAACAGGGTGTAATGAAAAATCTCACGCTAGCGAACCAACAGAAGCAAAAGTTTTATCAGTAAAAGCCGTCACTAAAACAGTAACAACACCACACCAAGTCTGTGAGCAAGTTGCTGTGACTCATAAAGTCGCTCCTAAAGACGAAAATAAAGTGTTAGGTACGCTTGCCGGTGCTGTTGCCGGTGGTGTACTAGGACACCAAGTTGGTGGTGGTAACGGTAAGAAAGTCGCAACAGTAGCTGGTGCAGTAGCCGGTGGCGTTGCTGGTAATATGGCTCAAGGTAAATACCAAGAAGGCCATACAACAACAACAATGGAAAAACGTTGTCACACAGAAAATAGCAAAACAGAACAAACCATTGGCTATGATGTAACCTACCAACTAGGCGATGACAAAGACACAATTCGTATGGATAAAAAACCAACTGGCGATACGCTAGCGGTTAAAAACGGTAAAGTTGTTATCTAATCTATAGTCACAATAAGAATATTCTAAGCCCTGCTAGTAATAGCGGGGCTTTTTTATTTAATAATGGTAGGTTCCACACCTAATACCAGCGCATCCCAGCGTGACCAGCAGTTAAGCTTCTCAATTTTAAATCTTAACCAAACAAACTACCCCACTATCATATTCATTTCTTACAAACGAAAAAAAGCCCTAGTCTTTCGACTAGGGCTTAATATAAGTGGCGGAGCGGACGGGACTCGAACCCGCGCCCCCCGGCGTGACAGGCCGGTAAGCCCTCCAATAAAGAGCCTAACCAACTGAACTACCACTCACTCAAATACATTTAACTCATTTATTCCAAATGTAAAAAAGCCCCAGTCTTTCGACTAGGGCTTAATATAAGTGGCGGAGCGGACGGGACTCGAACCCGCGACCCCCGGCGTGACAGGCCGGT
>NZ_PYNU01000014.1:0-95465 GCF_003026075.1 Photobacterium sp. GB-210
CTCACCCGTCCGCCGCTCGTCAGCATTGATAGCAAGCTATCAATCTGTTACCGCTCGACTTGCATGTGTTAGGCCTGCCGCCAGCGTTCAATCTGAGCCATGATCAAACTCTTCAATTAAAGTTTTTGTGGTCTTTCGACCGGCTCAATGAATACTGTTAAAATACCGCTAACTAGAAGCTAGTTAGGATATTTGAATTGACTGTGCCAAATAACCGAAGTTATTTGTATTGGTCACTAGTATCATTGATAAATCTTTCGACTTAACTTTTCAACGAGTGCCCACACAGATTGCATGGTCAAATTGTTAAAGAACGTTGACTCAATACTTAATATTGGTCAGGGATGCGTATTTTACTCAGCCCTTAACTGTAGTCAAGAAGAAATTCTAACTTTAAACTTTCTTATTAACTACCCTTGGCAAAACCAAAGATTTAATCGTTATTCGATATTAATAATTCAAAAAGTTTGAACTCGATCATTTGTTTGTTCGTGTTCCCTTTCGATGGAGCGGCATTATAGAGACTTCGATCACTCTGACAAGTCTTTTTTGAAAAAAATAATGTATTTGCTCGTTATTTCATCTACTGTGGTTGATACGCTTGTAATTACAACATTTGATGAACTGATGGTTCACTCGCTAGTAATTACAACTCAATGAAAGTAATATCATTGTGAGTTCGATGTTAAAAGAAACATTACGCATTCTTCCTTCCATTTTGACGATGTAGTTTAATTAAATATGAAATCAAATAATCCAACCATAATAACCGCTCTAGCTATCGCTATTATCGGTGCATTAATTCTTAGCCTTATTCCTACTCTTCATTCTTCTGTTAGCTTTGCTTTAGGTGCAATTGCTGTCGGTGCTGCACTTTACTTCATGCAAAAACCTAAAGAAGTGGCCCCTGTCGATAATACTGAAACCTCTCAAAGCAGCAAAACCCTTTATGTTGGTAACCTTCCTTATCGCGCTAATGAGACTGATGTTAAAAATCTATTCGCTGAGCATGGCGATGTTTTTGCTGTACGCCTAATGAAGGATAAACGTACAGGCAAGCGCAGAGGCTTTGGCTTTGTTGTAATGAGTAGCTTAGATGCAGATAGTGCTATCGAGCAATTAAACAATAAAGAATACGGTCAACGTACGTTAAAAGTACGTGAAGCTAATGAGCCTAAAAACGCAGATACGGATATTGTAGAGACTGAATAGTACCCAGCTCTATTTGACGTAAACTTTTATTCAGCGCCGCTACACTTTGTGTAGCGGCGCTGCTGTATGTAAGGTTATTTATTTTATTATGGGGTTGTTTTTCTTGTGCAGATAATCCTAACAAGGACGATACGCGTAGCGCTATCGCTTTACCGGAATCCACAACATTCACTTCATTATTAAGAACAGCTTTTATTTCTTCTTTAATTAATGGGAAATGTGTACAACCTAAAATAATGCTATCTACTTGCTGTTGCCATGGCGCTAAAATCTCACTGAGTTCATGAAGAGAAATAGATTCACCACGTAGCTTTTGCTCAGCCATTTCTACTAATCGGGTTGAACCAATCATTTTAACTTCGCAATCACTAGCAAATTGGTTAATTAACTGATGCGTATATTCACGCTTAACCGTTGCAGGCGTTGCTAATAAGCCAATGACTTTGGTATTACTTAACTTCGCAGCAGGTTTAATCGCTGGAACAACGCCTACAATAGGAATGTTAAGATTTTGGCGCAGGGTCGGTAATACAATTGTACTTGCGGTATTACACGCAATAACAACTAAGTCTGCTTGATATTGCTCAACTAATGTCGAGACAATATGATTGGTACGCTCAATAAGTATATTATCGGGTAACTCACCATACGGGAAGGCGGCGTTATCGAAGGCATAGATATATTGCACTTGCGGTAAAAGATCGTAGATTTCTTTATAAACAGATAAACCACCTACACCAGAATCAAAAATAACAATCTTTTTCACTCGTACCATACCTAATAAACATTACTCACCTTATGATACTGCGATCTTCAGTTCTCGCAAACAGCCCAGTTAGCTAACTGATACCGCTGATAATAAAATCGTTCAGTTCTCTCTATATTTTCCATGTAATATCTAGAGATCGTTGGAAAAACTGATCATCAACCACAAAGGTTAGTACTGAATCTTCCCGTTATGTACAAGCTTTATTAAAAAGGCCGCTATATTAGCGGCCTTAATCTTGCGTTTTCGATTAGAATTGGTAGTTAATACTGGTGTAATAAGTACGGCCAGGCATTTGATAACCACCAGCAGTCTCATAATCTTCATTTAGAAGGTTCGCTACTCGCCCTTTTAAGGCAAGTTTTGGCTGTAGCCAATATGTTAATGCCAGATCCCAAGTATCATAAGCCGGTAACTCACCCGTTGGACCATATTGATCTGGACGTTTGCCATGGTATTGATACGTTAGTGCGCTATCGAGATCACCAACACTTGCTGTACCTACCCACTTAAACGAGAATTTCTCGCGGCGATCTAAACGCTGCCCTTGGCTATTACGGGGATCTTTAAAGTCAAAGTTGAGCTGGTGAGATAAAAAGCCCGTATCAAAGTCTGCTTCAACTTCAATACCTTTGATTTTGCTTTTTCCTGATTCGTTATAATACTTCCAAGACGTGTTATTAAAACCAATAAGGTTATCAATCTCCATGCGATAACCTGTAACAGCTAAATCAATCACGTTGTAGTTAGCTTCAATAGCCACTTCCGCATTTTTTGATTTCTCAGGGTTTAATGTTTCAGTGCCGTAAAATGGTGAATATAGTTGGAATAAATTCGGCGCTTTGAATGCACTGCCGTAAGATGTACGTAGTTGCACTTCATCAGTGATATACCAACCACCAGCCACGTTATAAGTAAACTGAGAACCATACTGCTGGTTATCGTCTAAACGTAAGCTAGACTCTAATGAAAAATCATTAACATTCACTAAACCAATACCATAAATACCCGTATTGTTTCTGCTAACGGCATCTGAAGATAGCTTGTCTTGCCATGACTCTTTACGCCAATCAACACCACCGACTAATTGTAGATTGTCGTTAACGGTAAAATGGTTATTCCACTGTAGATTGCGTTGAGTGAATTTCTCATCCTGACTGGCAACAACAGGCGTCGTGGTCGCCGCTTTATTGTAATCGTAATTCGTTTGATGTTGGTAATCTGCAATTAACTTAGATTGGTAACGCCCTAAATCTAAATCCAATCCTGCGCTATAGTCAAATAACTCAGGCTCTGACTGCATATATTGATGTACTGGTTCACCAGAAAAGAAATCAACGAATGAGCTGTCATACTGGTACTGATTTTTATACCAACGTGTAGAGACAAACCCTTTTAAGGTATCGCTAAAACGTTGATGATAAGCAATCATGGCATTACGACTAGCAAAGCCATGTTTATCACCATCATTTAATCCAGGCTGTGGCTTAACGTTATAGCCTTCATCATCTTCATAACCTACAGCAAGTTGCAGCAAACCATTTTCACCAACTTTATACGCGCCTGATGCACTCGCCTCTTGATAGTTATGACTACCAATACCTACATTCAGCTTCGTTTTTGATGGTGAATCAACATCAGCCAATGTAATGATATTGATTACACCACCAATCGCTTCTGAACCATAGATTGCAGCACGAGCGCCGCGAGTAAATTCAATGCGCTCAACTTGAGTCAAAGGAACTTGGTTAAAATCAACCGCACCTTTTGCTGCTCGTGCCATACGAATACCATCAACGAGAACGAGTACCTGATCGGAATTAGTACCACGTACCATAATACTGGCTAGCTGGCCGCGCCCACCATTTTGCGTCACCTGCACACCCGGTAATAAACTAATCACTTCTGTGAGTGTTTTGGCTTGTATCTTATCGATATCTTGGCGGGTCACGACATTAAATGGCGCAAGTACTGAAGTCACAGGTTGTTCAAAACGGTTGGCAGTGACAACCATCACATCATCGGTTTGGGTGTTATTTTCTGCTGCTATTATAGAAAAAGAAGGGAAATACACCGACGTGACCGCCAGCGCTAAAAGTGTTTTTTTCATTTGAGGATCCTAAGTCGCGTATATAACAAAGCAAAAGTGCTTTACCGCTGGTTGGTATTCGGACTTAAGAGCATGACCTGAAGAAGGTCGCCTAGGCATCAACTTCCCATCTCAACAATACATCATTCCATATCTATTGATTAATCATATTGTTAAAACAGTGTTTGGAATACATCCGTGTGCGTTCGTTCTCTATTACCGCTGCGCGTCAGTTACGGATTTTCACCGTATTCCCGTACCATCCCATGGTTAACCAGCGCAGTGCAGATGCTAGTGATGTATCGCTTTTATGTCTAGTTTTGTTTGCTATTAGTTATAAATAAATTACGCAATAAAAGACTTTTTCTCGGCGTAACACTGGACATCACTGTGCAATGCAATAAAATCTGCGCTCTTATTTTGAGCAGTCGAGGCATACACTATGACATCCACCATCCTTAACACCGCTGATTATCAGCAACAGTTGGATGAAAAGGCAGAGCGTATTCAAAACATTTGTGCTGATTTTGATACCCCTGAACTCGAGGTGTTTGCCTCTCCTGCAGAGCATTACCGCATGCGTGCAGAATTCCGTGTTTGGCATGAGGGTGAAGATCTTTTCTATATCATGTTTAACCAAGAAACACGTGAAAAATACCGCGTTGATCAATTTCCTGCGGCAAGCCGTCTGATCAATGATTTGATGCCGATGCTGGTTGATGCGATCAAACCCATTAAAGCGCTACGCCATAAATTATTCCAAGTCGATTTCTTATCAACCCTTAGTGGGGAAATCCTTGTTTCTATGCTTTACCACCGCCAACTTGATGATGAGTGGACAGCAGAAGCTAAGCAGCTAAAACAGCGCCTAAATGATGAAGGTTTTAAGCTAAATCTTATCGGCCGTGCTCGTAAGATGAAAATCGTACTGGATCAAGACTATGTTATCGAACAATTAAAAGTGCACGATCGCACCCTAACCTACAAGCAAGTTGAAAACAGCTTTACCCAACCGAATGGTGAAGTTGCACAAAAGATGCTTGAATGGGCTGTTGACTGCACTCAAGACAGCGAGGGTGATTTGCTTGAACTTTACTGTGGTAACGGTAACTTTTCACTGGCACTAGCACAAAACTTCGAACGCGTATTAGCAACAGAATTAGCAAAACCATCTGTAGATTCTGCGCAATACAACATTGCGGTTAATAACATTAATAACGTACAAATCATTCGCATGTCTGCAGAAGATTTTACTGATGCAATGGAAGGTAAGCGTGAGTTCCGCCGCTTAAAAGATCAAAATGTGGATCTTCAAAGCTACAACTGCAATACGATCTTTGTCGATCCGCCACGATCGGGGATGGATGAGGGAACCTGCCGTATGGTGCAAGGTTATGAGCGTATCATGTATATCTCTTGTAACCCTGAAACACTCAAAGAGAATTTAGACATCCTGTGTGAAACACACAAAATCACACGTTTTGCCTTATTTGATCAATTCCCATATACCCATCATATGGAAGCTGGTGTATTACTTGAACGTAAATAATATTACCAAGTAGCCCGTAATAAAAAAGGCGCTGAAGGCGCCTTTTTTATTCTTGATCTTAATGAAATTATTTCGATTCAACTTCTGGCTTGGCTTTTTTATTCATTATACCCATTTTGTAGCTCACCCAGAATAGCAGCGCTAGTGCAATCATTAATGGTAAGAAGTTCGAGCCCATTTCTGGAATTGCTGCACGAAGACATGCAGAGTAACCAAATGCGCCGACAAAAAAGCATGCCGTTGCAATCGCAGGCGTACCTTCTGTCATTGGCTTACGTAGGTATTCTTGGTACAGGCAGTACACCGCCAATACAAATGCAAGCACAGGGAAAATAGAGAATGCCACGCTGCTTGACGTTAGTACTGCTAATGTTGCGTTACCGCATACACCCGCTAGTAATGATAGAACTAGAGTTTTACGTTCTGCTTTAACTTGTTGCTTGTCCATATCCTTCACCACAAAATCGAAATAAGGTTATAGTTTTTGCCTGAGCTCTCGACGCTCACGCTCTTTTCGGTACCAATAAGCACCCTTTGCAATCATTCTTAATTGCATAATCAATCTTTCTGCATGCTCAGCACGAGCATGGCTATCCAGATCTAACGCTTCCGCTCCTGAACTAAAGACTAAAGTAACAGACGCCTCTGCTTGGGTATACGCTTCTTCGTGCGCCACCCCAGTTTTGGCCTCAAGATACTCACTTAGTTCAGCAACAAAGTGTTGTATTTCACGGACAACAGCAGCACGAAATGCTGTTGATGTGCCTGAACGTTCACGTAATAGTAGACGAAAGACATTAGGACTACTTTCGATAAACTCCATAAACGTCTCAACCGAGGTGCGGATCACACTCCCTTCGGTCGCAATACGTTGACGAGCTTGCCGCATTAGCTGACGAAGGATCAATCCACCTTCATCCACCATAGTTAAACCTAATTCGTCCATATCTTTAAAATGACGATAAAACGATGTTGGGGCAATCCCAGCTTCACGAGCAACTTCTCGTAAACTTAAATTAGAAAAACTTCTGTCTGCACTTAACTGGCTAAACGCAGCATCGATAAGCGAGCGACGGGTTTTTTCTTTCTGTTGAGCCCTGATCCCCATGGACATCTGCTTCTCTATAGTTTTCTGACCATAATACGCAACTAAATGAAGATAAACCATCGCGTAAGAATAGTCCTATACTACTGGCTCAACCGCCTTCACGCAAAGCCAGATTAACATCATTTATTCACACACTTCACAATCTACCACCTCACCGTTTAGGGTAATTATTCGCATTTATTCTTCCAACTCAGCGATAGAGCGTGATCCCTCGCCAGCTCTGACCATCTATTGATTCTCCTATTGATTACAAATCGTTACACTTACGATGCAAAAATGTTACCAATACAGATAGGAATAATGTGATGACGGATACGCAGTGCAGTAATAACAGTCATTTTGATGTGATTATTATTGGTAGTGGCCCTGGCGGTGAAGGTGCTGCTATGGGATTAACTAAAGCCGGTTTCAACGTTGCGATTATTGAACGCGAAGACAGTGTTGGTGGGGGCTGTACGCACTGGGGAACGATTCCATCGAAGGCTCTGCGTCATGCTGTTAGTCGTATTATTGAATTTAATCAAAACCCGCTTTATTGCAAAAACAACTCAACACTTCACAGCACCTTTAGCCAAATCCTCGGTCATGCTGAAGTCGTTGTAAATAAGCAAACACGGATGCGCCAGGGGTTTTATGACCGTAACCAATGCCAAATTATTCATGGTGAGGCACGCTTTATTGCCAGTCACAATGTTGAAGTAAAAAGCAATGATGGCAGCCTTGAGCGCTACAGTGCTGATAAATTTATTATTGCAACAGGCTCTCGTCCTTACCATCCTGACGGTGTCGATTTTGATCACCCCCGCGTGTATGACAGTGATTCAATTTTACGTTTAGAGCACGATCCTCGCCATATTATTATTTACGGCGCAGGTGTGATTGGTTGTGAATACGCGTCTATTTTCCGTGGCCTTGGCGTTAAAGTTGACTTAATTAACACCCGTCAACGCTTACTGGAATTTCTTGATAATGAAATATCAGACTCCCTGTCTTATCACCTCTGGAACAACGGGGTGATGATACGTAATGATGAGATATTTGAAGAGATTGAAGGGACTGATGACGGGGTGATCCTACATCTACAATCTGGCAAGAAAATGCGTGCAGATTGTATTTTATATGCCAATGGCCGTACTGGTAATACCGATAAACTCGCGCTCGAACATGTTGGCTTAACCCCTGACTCTCGTGGACAGCTCAAGGTTAACCGCAGTTATCAAACCGAAGTCGATCATGTTTATGCGGTGGGGGATGTAATTGGTTATCCAAGCCTTGCTAGTGCAGCCTATGACCAAGGTCGATTTGCAGCACAAGCGATCAGTAAAGGACAAGCTCAAGGTCAGCTAATTGATCATATTCCAACGGGTATTTACACCATTCCTGAGATCAGCTCGGTAGGTAAGACAGAGCAGCAACTAACCGCAGAGAAAGTGCCATATGAAGTGGGACGTTCCCAATTTAAGCATCTTGCTCGTGCGCAAATTGCTGGCACAGAAGTGGGAAGCTTAAAGATTTTATTCCATCGAGAAACCAAAGAGATCTTAGGTATTCATTGTTTTGGTGAGCGCGCTGCAGAAATTATTCACATCGGACAGGCGATCATGGAACAAAAAGGTGAAGGTAATACGATAGATTATTTCGTCAATACCACCTTTAACTACCCGACAATGGCAGAAGCCTATCGAGTGGCAGCACTCAATGGCCTAAACCGTTTATTCTAACCCTATAGCCAAAACTATTAGCCAATAAAAAACGGAGCTTATCTGCTCCGTTTTTATCCTGCATCCTAATCGACATTCATCATCCGATCATCCGGCTCTAAGATATCAGCCCAAGGCAAGCCTTCATCACCTAAGGTAATAAAATTTGGATTCTCTAATGTATTACGCTCGTTATAAGACAGCGGTGTCAAATGGGTATTAAGAATACGACCGCCCGCCTCTTCTACAATACACTGGGTTGCTGCGGTATCCCACTCACCTGTCGGTCCCAAGCGTAAATAACAATCTACCGCACCTTCTGCCACCAAACATGATTTTAATGCTGCAGATCCTAATGGGACGAGTTCATAGTTGTAGCTTGGATCTAATCGCGATGTGATAGAACTGATTTCTTGGCGACGGCTAATGGCCACAACAATAGACTTCGTATTCTCTTCATGATGATGAGTTGCAATTTTGACACTTTCACCTTCAGCGGTAATCTTATGCGCGCCTTTCCCTGCATAGGCATAATATGACACCCCAGATACGGGCGCATAAACCACTCCCATGATCGGACGGTTATCTTCAACTAACGCAATGATTGTCGCAAAATCACCGCTACCAGCGATAAATTCTTGCGTACCATCTAATGGATCAACTAACCAATAACGTTTCCACTGGCTCCGCTCTGTTAATGGTACGCTAGCATCTTCTTCAGATAACACGGGGATATCAGGCGTTAATTGAGTCAATCGCTCCATCACTAACTTATGAGCCGCAAGATCAGCACTTGTCACTGGCGTATTATCATCTTTGATCTGTTTCTCAAACTGACCACGTTGATAAATATCTAAAATCAATTGACCTGATGCTCGAGCGATCTCAACCACATCAGGCAGTAAATGCGAATAGGCCATTGGTTACTCCTTTCGTGCTAATTGCTTCAATGCTAAAAACAATGCGGTAATACTCCGCGCTTCGGCAAAATCAACATGCGTCAGAAGCTCTTCTGCTTGTGCTAATGGCCAACGAATAATGTCTAACGGCTCAGGCTCATCACCTTCAAGTTTCTCAGGATACAGATCTTGCGCTAAAAACAATGTCATGCGACTGGAAAAATAAGACGGGGCTAATATCACTTCTTTTAATGGTTGTAGTTGATGGGCACCAAAACCAATTTCTTCTTTTAATTCACGATTGGCCGCTTCAGTCGGTGTTTCCCCCTCATCAATTAAACCTTTAGGAAAGCCTAATTCATAACGTTCAGTACCTGCTGAATATTCGCGGATCAACAATAAATCGCCTTGCTCCGTCACAGGGACAATCAGCACCGCATTGCGACCACTTGGCTTCATACGTTCATAGGTACGCTCAACACCGTTAGAAAAACGCAAATCCAATGATTCAATTTTAAACAGTCGTGATTGAGCAACAACCTCTGCAGATAAGATTTGAGGTTTATCTTTACTGATCGCCATCTTAAAGCCCTATGTCATGTTATCGCGAAGAAAAATTTTGTTTGTGCCTATGCTTCATTAAAAGCTAATCGCGCAGATAAATAAAGAGGCAGTCTACTTAGACTGCCTCTTACTATTCAGTTTGTGATTAATAACCACTCACATCGCGACGATTAGATAATTACAAACGCCCTGAGTAATTAATTTTATATTGCCCTTTTGAATCAGGATCGCCTAACCATTTTAATTGTTGAGACAATTGCTCAGGGAATGTAGCCCCCGGTTTAAACCATCCTGATAAGCTGTAACTATTATTTTTAGCTAAGTTTGCTTGCCAATCACTACTAACATCATCAGACGACTGTGAGGCTTTTGCTAAAATAGCACCTTCTTGACAACTTAAATCGGCAAAAACAGGGCCTAGATTAATATTTCCCATGGGTGTTGACGCCTTACCTTGTGCCCAAGCCAAGGTTGCATTCAAGGTTTTACAATACGGCGCAGCATACAGATAATCACGTACCGTAAGTTCAATATTACCTGTTAATGTCAACGGCACAGGTAACTTGGCATACTGCATGGCATTCGCTGCTGGTACAGAGACTAAGAGCTTTTCAGCAAACGGTCCCGAGGTGCTATAACCGACAATACCACTACCTTGTAGTTGCATATCACTGCCACGGCCAAATCGGACATCAAACGCGAGTTTACCTGTAAATAGACTACCCAGTTTCATGTCCCATTGAATTTGACCTAAACTTTGATTTTGCCACACAACGGTCTTAGCAGAGCCTTGCCATAGAGTTCCTTGAATACCACTTAATGATAAACCATTAACTTTTGGTGCTTGTTGCCATGCCCAATTAGCCGGTAAATGGACAATAGTGCTGGCAATAAATACCACCCCAAATGTTGCGCCGATAGCGAGTTTAAATTTCACCTTTAACCTCGTCCTAACTGTAATCGGTTTACTTCAACCATGCCATTTTGATCAGTTTTCGAGATATCAATAAATTGCGTTTCAATCCCAAAGTTATCTTGCAGGTAAGAGAGCCAATTAAGTAATGCATTGAACGGTACAGGCTTCACCCATACTTGAATCGCATCATTACGTGGTTGCATACGGATCAATTCAATCTTAAAACGTTCCGTCGTTTCATTTACCACTTGGTTAAGTCCTTTGTCACTGACATTTACCGTACCACCAGCACGCTTAAACGCCGTGATCTTATTTGCTTTACCTTCAACCCATGACAATAGCTGACGTTCACTTTGAATACGTGTTTGTGCTAATTCAGTGCGTTGATTTAATGGTTGCCATAGTCCCCAGTATAAGATAGCTAGCAATAAAGCACCGCCAGCACCCATAACAAGATACTGCTCTCGCTGGCTTAATGCTTTCCACCATGCTTTAATTTCTGCCATTATGCTTTTCTCCTTAGCACGACGGCACCACTGACTAAGCCATCTTCTTTGCTTAATTGACCTTGCTCAACGGTAAAGTCTTTCGTCAACACACTACGTAACTTCTCAAAATCTTGGAAGTCAGAAGCCGTTGCTTGTAAACGCAGTTCGCCCCGCTTTTGATCGTATTTTAGATTAACAATTTTCACGCTCGGTGCTTTTGATAATGCCGGCTTTAACTCACTTAACCACATTAAAATACCGTTATCCGCTCCCTGCCCACCTAAGCTTTTCAATGCTGCGTTCATTTGATTTTTCAAATAACTCTGTGACGGAATACGTTTAAACTGAGGTAAAACCTGACGGAAGATCCGCTCACTTTCAGCACGGTACGCTTTGGCTTGATGCTCTAGCTGTTGTAACGCCATCACGTGTTCTCCGACTACAGCTACAAGTACTAAACTTGCGGCAATCGCGACTTTACGCCATGGTTTTAAATGCTTACGCCAAGCAGCTTGGGGTTTATAAGCCCCTGATAGTAAATTAACTTTACTTTCCGCAGCCCCTAACGCTAACAGTTGCATCACGAGCTCCGGTGCATGTGCTTGCCAACGCCCACTGACACCTTGAGGTGCTGATGTATAGTGGTGTATGACAACTTGACTTGGATTCGATTCAACATCCGCCACCGCAGATTCAATGGCAGCTTGCTCTGCCTCTTCGTCGTTGTCCTCGTCATCATCACTTGCAGCTAACATAATTGGCGCTTTTTGGGCACTGAACCATGCATCTAACCAACTCGTTTCCGCACAAATCCCCATAAACTCTGATTGACGGATCAACCATTGCCCTTCAATTTCAGCAGCACTATAACCATCATCAAACAACGGCAAACACAAACAGTCTGGAATAACTTTTTTTAGCTCTAAACCACATTCTTTAAATGCTGATAACCATTGCAGCATCTTTTGATGCTCAATAAGCGCTACCGTTGCAACATCATCTTCCCGATGCAGCAACTGAACATGTAAACTTTCAACATCCTGCGCCAATTCTTCTTCTAAGAGATAAGGTAAAACAGCGGTCAATTGGCGGCTACTGCCTGCAGGAATAGTAACTTGTGTTAATAGCATCTCACTGGTAGGCACTAAACCATATACCGGCCGAGTACCCGCATATTCCACTAGCTGATCTAATTGCGTGATATCAGCTAACTGACCTGATGCAATCACTTCGTTCTGCTGTGGCGACCAGACAAGCCATTGCACCGGCACCTCAGGCCGACTACTCAGTCTTATCGTCAGAAATTCGCTCACGGATTCCTCCATACTGGCGACGTACTACCGTCACCTTGTTATTATCATCTCGTTTAAATAGCGTTACCGCTCGTAATCTGGCGTTATCTATTTGTATTTCAGCATCTAATGAAAAATAGTTACTGCTGACCGTTAAGTACTTTTTCTGTTGTTCTTGTTTATCAGCTTGATCGCCTTGTGGTAGCTCTTTCATGAAATCATCAACGCTATCCCACCCTTTACGACGGGCATCGCGATCTTTAATAATTTTTTTTGCAGCGTCCAATGAAAGCTCTGGCGAAAATAAAGCTGACAGTAATACAGCCTGTCTTTGAGTGATCGTATTTACATTGAGTTTAAAGTCATCGGTTGGCAATGCACACACCAACCCTTTTACTTTCTCATAAATATCAGCCGTCACCCCGTTAATCGCACGTAATTCACTGCGATCCGCTAACCAACCATTAGGGGGTAAGTAAGGTGGTTGAAATGCTTCATACGTGCTGTCTTCACCACCGTAGCTTGATTGCACCGTGGTATTCTTATCAATAAATTCCCAGCTAGAATCTGCGATTTGTTCTGCAGAATAATCATCAACACCACTGTCGATCATGATGTTTTGAAAGTAGGTCACCAAAAATGGCTGCTTACTGCCATCAGCGACGGGTTTTACAGCACCAAGCGCATTAATGTTAAAGCAAGCTTGCTTATCAAACATGCTACCGGTGACTACCGCACCATCAATCGGATAGGTTTGATCTTCTATCGCCCATGGCTGAGTTAAGTCGATGATCTTGCTGTCTTTAAACGTTAAAGCGAGACCTTTTTCAGCTAACGCTTCAATCCCTAAACTGTACCAATAAGCCTGCTGATGCTGAATTTGATTCTCAACACGATGAAAATTATGTTGTAAACGTCCCGTCATTTGCACAGCGATCAAGCTCATTAACGCGACGAGCAAGAGCACCACAATTAACGCGACACCGCGCTGTTTTTTCATCATTGTGATTGCTCCGAATCAGCAGAAGCAGATAATGCAGATGTAGGTACGAGATAAATACGCTCAATTTCACCAAAATCTTTCAGTGTCATCGTCACTTTAATACCTTCTGGTAACTTATCTGCGGTATCCCATTTATCTTGCCATTTTTTATCGGTGAAAAAGGAAAACTGCAATTTAGTCACACCATCTAATAACACCTTAACCAGTGGCTTTTCACCAATAACATTATCTGGGTAGCGAAACCAAACACGCTCTAATTGATCGTCAACCACACGATAGCCAACGCGGGTAACATCACCGCGTGGAAACATGGCTTGGGGATTTTGCCAGCCTGTTCGCACGAACATGATCCCATCGCTACTCGAATCCAAAAGGTACTCACCAGCTTGTAACACTTTATCGTTAGGCTCTTCGCCATTAAGCCTGCTTTTACGGGCAACAATTTGACGAAAATCGTTATCCATCATAATCGTGGCACGCTGTATTTCTTTTAATCTTTGGTTATGATCTTTTGATTGCGCATCACTACGCATCACGTTATTCATGACTTGATAAGCGGATAAACTCAGCATGGCAAAAACAGCTATTGCAACAAGTACTTCCAGTAACGTAAAACCGCGCTGGCGGGAATGATTAATTGACGACATAAGTCTTTACCGTTATTACCGAATGTTCACGCTGTGGATCGCTTGCTACCGAAATCTCAATTTGGCGTAATAAGCTCTGCTGCGTTTTGACACTTTTTACTGTCCAATACCATTCACGATCGGCTAATGTCGACTTACCTGTCTTACTTGAAGTTGGATACTGACCGCTTAAATGTAATTGCGCGAGTTCATTATCAGCCACCATCGCAGCAAAGGTTTTTTCTTCTAAATAGCCCAGCGTATTTAAGTGTTGGCTAACCGCTTTCATAATACCCAGCGCAGCAACAGCGAAAATGGCTAAGGCAACTAACACTTCTAATAAGGTAAAACCTTGTTTACTTCTCACGTTTTGTTGCCTGTTCTAAGGTTTCACCTGGCTTAAGCAAGACTAAATTACCCACTTCATCGGCGCTGACTCGCCAAAATTGATTTTCACCGTCGACTTCAAAACGTAAAGTAAACGGTGTGTATTCACCACTCGCCATAACCACAATTTGAGGTTTGATCTTTTTCTTTTCTTCGTCTGACTTTGTAAATAAGTCTTCATCTTTAAACAGTGAATCTGATTTAAAAAGTCGGTCTTTATCTTTCCACGCTCCGCCAATCTCAACCTGAGTTGTAATCGCGTTGTCCAACTTCACATCGGTATAAAATTTTGCACCTTCTAGCGGTTGCCAGCCATCTTGAGTTAATTGCAAAAAATTATATTGGTGTGGCTCAACACGAATGCCGTAGTCCACACCATTAAGCATTGCATCCTCACCCAATAGTTGGGCGAGGTGATGAAAACGTACTGCTTGCTCTTTTACCTCATCTCGTTTGTTATCCGGTAAAGTTGAGATCACCGCAACTGCGCTGGTTGCGAGTAACACCAGCACCAACATCATTTCAATGAGAGTAAAACCTGCACTACGCTTCATCATAAAGACTTATTACTTCTTGTTGTAATCCAACATATTCCAGTTACCGATGTCGGTATTCACACCATCACCACCTTCTTGACCATCTGCGCCTAAGCTAAAGATATCAATCGCGCCATGTTCACCTGGTGCCACATAATGGTACTCATAACCCCAAGGATCTTTAGGTAGACGCTTAATATAACCACCATCACGGTAATTACGCGGCTCAGGAGAAGAAGACGGCTTTGTCACCAATGCCTCTAAACCTTGATCGGTTGTTGGATATACGCTGTTATCTAACTTGTACATTTCTAAAGACTGTTCAAGCGCACTAATATCTGTCACAACTTTTTGTTGGTCAGCTTTTTCTTTGTTACCTAATAGATTGGGAACGACTAAACTCGCCAATACGCCCAAAATAACAATTACCACCATTACTTCTAATAGGGTAAAACCACGTTGTTTTTGTTGCATTAAAACCTCCGAAGAAAAACTACATCCCAACCATGTTGTTCAGTTCAATAATTGGCATTAAGGTTGCGATAACAATAAACATTACCACCCCAGCCATAGCGACAATTAATAATGGCTCAAAGACCCCTAGTGCCATATTAACAAGTGATTCAAAATCACGATCTTGGTTATCTGCTGCACGAGTTAGCATTTGCTCTAACTCGCCACTTCGTTCACCACTCGCGATCATGTGTAGCATCATCGGTGGGAACAATTTGGTTTGCTCAAGGGATACTCGTAGACTTCCCCCCTCACGTACATTATCTGCGGCAGATAAAATTTTCTTATTCACATACGTATTAGTCATGACATCAGAAGCGACCTTCATCCCATCCAGTAATGGAATCGCACTGGATGTACAAATCGATAATGTTCGCGCAAAACGTGAGGTATTTAACCCTCGTGCGACTTTACCAATCACTGGTACATGTAAGATCCCTCGATCCCACTTCATCCGATACTTAGGCTGCTTGAGGGCTGTCTTGATCAAAGCAATGATTGATACAATCACCACAACGACCACTAATCCCCAATGCTGAACAAAATTACTTGCTGCCAATAACACTTCGGTAATGGTGGGTAATTGTTGCCCCATTTGTACAAATTGATCGACAATTTTAGGCACAACCGTTGCTAGCAAAAATGCCACCACAGACACAGCGACAAGCGTTAACATGATGGGATAGATCATCGCTTGCTGTAATTTACTGCGCATTTGTTGACGGTTTTCGGTGTAGTCTGCCAAACGATTTAAAATCGTATCAAGGTGGCCCGATTTTTCTCCCGCCGCCACCATGGCGCGAAAGAGTTGGTCAAAAATATGAGGATATTCCGCCATACTGTCAGCTAAGGTATATCCTTCTACTACCCGAGAACGCACCGCCAATAAAATGTTTTTTAGGCGTGGCTTTTCGTTTTGCTCAGCAACCGCCTTGATACATTCTTCTAATGGCATTGAGGCTTGTACCAGTGTTGCTAACTGACGGGTGATCAGGGCAAGTTCATTGGTACTGATCCCACGTTTAAAGCTGAACTGTTTACGCGTCGGGGTTTTACTGCGACTTTGACCTGAGGTTTGAGTAACCTCTATCGGCACCATGCCTTTTTCACGTAATTGTTGGCGTACTTGACGGGCAGTATCCCCCTCAATCACCCCTTTTTTCTGTCGGCCTTTGGCATCTAAGGCTTTATATTCAAATGCCGCCATTAGCCCTCCTTCGTCACACGCATCACTTCTTCAAGTGTGGTGATCCCTTGACGTGCTTTCGCTAAACCATCATCGCGAATACTCGGTGTATATTGACGCACGTATTTCTCAATCGCTTGCTCACCCGCCTCGCCATGGATCAACTCTTGTACTTGTTCATCCACCAGCAATAGTTCATGAATACCCGTACGACCACGATAACCTTTTTGGTTACAGTGCTCACAACCAGATGGGCGATATAATGTCAGTGGTTCAGATTCAGCTAAATTAAATAGCTTTTTCTGCTGGCTATCGGCTTCATAAGGCTGACGACAATCTTGACATAGCGTACGCACTAATCGCTGGGCTAACACCCCAAGCAATGACGATGACACTAAGAAAGGTTCAATACCCATATCACGTAAACGGGTGATCGCCCCGACCGCAGTATTAGTGTGGAGGGTAGATAACACCATATGGCCTGTCAGTGATGCTTGAACAGCAATAGCTGCAGTTTCTAAATCACGGATCTCACCGATCATCACCACATCGGGATCTTGACGAAGAATGGCACGCAAACCTCGCGCAAACGTCATATCAACTTTGCTGTTAACTTGAGTTTGTCCAATGCCATCAATATCAAATTCAATCGGATCTTCGACCGTTAAGATATTGCGCTCAGCACTGTTTAGCTCTTGCAAACCCGCATACAACGTCGTGGACTTACCCGAACCTGTCGGACCTGTGACCAAGATAATACCGTGTGGACGCTCGATAATTTTTCTAAACGCTTGATGGTTTTCCGGCGTCATACCTAAGCTATGCAAATCAAGACGTGTCGCGTTTTTATCTAATAAACGCAATACCACTCGCTCACCATGAGAAGAAGGCATGGTTGATACACGTACATCAACCGCACGACCACCAATTCGCAGTGAAATACGACCATCTTGAGGAATACGTTTTTCTGCAATATCAAGCTTTGCCATAACCTTAATACGTGAAACAAGCAGCGGTGCCAATTTACGACTTGGCTGTAAGACTTCACGTAACATGCCATCAATACGAAAACGGATTGACAGTACTTTTTCAAAGGTTTCGATGTGGATATCAGATGCCCCTTCTTTGATCGCTTCGGCCAACATGGCATTGATCAATTTGATAATAGGTGCATCATCTTCCGATTCCAGCAAATCTTCTGTTTCAGGTAAGTCTTCAGCAAGCGCAAAGAAATCATCGCTATCAGAGCCCAAATCTTGCATTAACTGGCGCGCTTCTGATGAATCACGTTGGTATGCTTGTGTTAACTTTTGCTCAAACTCACTGTCATTTAATGCGATGGGCGTAAAACAGCAACCTAGCACTCGACGCACTTCAGCAAGTACTGCAGCAGACAGTTGTCCACTGAAATAGAGTTGCCATCCTTGCTCACCAGCCTCTACCACCACATGATGGCGTTTGGCAAAAGAGAAAGGTAATCGAAACGTTACCATTGATTCTGTTTCTAAAAACCCATCAGCCATTAGTGTTGCTCCAACTGAGAAACAAAGGCACGCACTTCAGCTGGTAAATCCATGTCTTCACCGTATTTTGGTAATACCGGCATATCTGCGTCCATCAAGCGCATACCTTGCTCTGCTTTGTATAACTGCTGCGCACGAATATAGTTGTACTTACGCTGAGTCAAACCGTCAGCACTCATCCCATCACGTAAAATAGTTGGGCGAATGAAAACCATTAGGTTGGTTTTTTCAGTTTGGTTATTGGTAGAGCGGAATAACGCACCAAGCACAGGAATATCACCTAAAATCGGTACTCTTTGCTCAGATTCAAGGGTCTTCTCTTGCATTAAGCCACCTAAAGCGATCATGTTACCGTCTTTAACCAATACCGATGTGGTTAGCTCTCGCTTATCAAAACGAATATCAACGGCACCATTAGCATCAGCCACTTGCGAGACAACCTGTTCAATCTTCATTTGAACCGAGTCCCCTTCGTTGATCTGCGGGGTGACTTTAAGTCGAATACCGACATCCTTACGCTCAACCGTAGTAAACGGATTATCGTTATTAGAGCCGGTTTGTGAACCAGTCGTCACAGGGACTTCCTGACCAACCGATAAATTCGCTTCTTGGTTATCCAATACCGTGATATTCGGTGTCGATAATACATTCACATTTCGGTTTGCTTGAACGGCTGTCACTAACGCAGTCCAATCACCCAATGCAATTGCAGCAGCAGCCCCTTTCACACCACCAAGGAAAGCAGCCATTGGTGCTAAATCACCACTTTCTGTCGTCACGATAGGGGGTAATTCCGCACCGGTATCAGGATCGTAACGTTTTTGTGTTGTCGTTTTGTCTTTCGCTGCTTCTTGCGCAGATAGCAAACCACCAATTGGTGCACCACTGTTACCAAACTGGATAACACCGCCGTCTTGTGAGCCCCACTGCACACCGAAATCGACACCATCACCTTCTTGTACTTCAACAATCATGGCTTCGATATGGACTTGGGCACGACGAATATCTAATTGAGAGATAATCGACTCAAGTTTATTCATCACATCACTTGGCGCAGAGATAATCAGAGAGTTAGTCGCGTCATGCGCAGAAATCATGACTTCATCTTTACTCGATTGACTCACTTGTGGCGTATTACTCTTATTTGCCGCTTGGATATTTTCAGACACGCCTTTTAGCACATCAACCATATCAGCGGCTTTGGCGTATTTTAAGTAAATAACGCGACTGTTGCCGCTTGCTGCCATTTCTTTGTCAAGCTTATGAATCAAGGCTTTTAAACGTTCCCGAACTTTAGGATCGCCTGAAATTAATACTGAGTTGGTACGTTCATCTGCTACCGCTTTCGGGATCAAAAATCCTGGGGTTGATTTCGCATCAGCACTTTTATTTAACGCCTCAACGATACGCACCATCTCAGGTGCCGAAGCATTATTCAGCGACACGACGGTCACGTCTTTATTACCAGCACGATCGACACGCTCAATAATATCCGCTAAACGGTTAACCACCGCAGCACGACCAGTGATCATAATGATATTGGCAGGATCGTAGTGGACAACGTTACCTGCACCCGCATTATCGTTAAGTTGGCGTAATAATGGGGAGAGCTCTCGCACTGACACGTTTTTTACTGCAATCACACGCGTAACCACAGCATCACCAGGCACATTACTGTCATTCGCGCCCACAACTGGGATAGCAGAGGTTTTGGCATCTTTATCACGAATAACTTTTAGTACGCCATCTTCCATTTCCACAACAGCAAAACCATAGACTTCCAATACGTTAAGGAAGAAACGGTAATACTGTTCATCATTAAGAAGATCATAACTGCGCACATTTACCTGACCACGAACCGCAGGATCAATAATGATCGTCTTATGTAATGAGCGTCCAACAATATTGATGAACTCTTGAATATCTGTCCCTTTGAAATTGGCACTTAGCTCATCAGCCATTGCCGAACTACAAAGCAAGCTACTTGCTAACCATAGGGCACTTTTACCCATTAATTTTTTCACAAAAAACTCCTGCGTTTTCGTCTTTTTTGTCACGCAATGCACTGCTATTATTGCAGTTCAATGTGAATATCATGAACTTGACCGCCGCGTTCAACCGTCAAAGTAAAATCAGTCGCTGAAGAAAGCTCAGCCCAGAGCTTTGCCATCACACTTGGATCGGTCAGGCTATTTCCGTTAATCGCCACCGCTAAATCATTCGCTTTCAGGCCAACAGAATCAAATAAAATTCGGTCTTTACCCGGATTCACTCGATATCCCTGTACTTCGCCATCCTTCTTCACTTGAGATAAGCGGATATAACTAAATAGAGATTGAGGTTGAGCTAAAATTTTCTTTTTGATCTCAGCTAATTTCGAGCTGTCGACATTCGGTTTAGTCGCGTTATTCGAGGTTGATTTTTGCGTAGCTGGCTGGGCTGATTTAGAGAATTTTAATCCCTCAAGCATCACGGTTTCATCACGACCACTATTGCTAATAATAACGCGATCGTTATACACCGCTTTTAATGTCACACGGGTACCATCAACAACTTCATTGACACCATAAGTATTCTGCTTACCGTTGTTTGTGATCACGGCAAAGGCGGATTGAGGATCACTGCTCGCGACAACCCCAACTAACTTTAAATTCAATCGCGTTTGTGGCGCGTCTTTTTTAACCGTGGCTTCAACCGGCTTTGGCTGCGCGTTATATTGCCCAAATAGATTCATGGACAATAAGTTACCGACATTAATATCAGATCCTGATGTAGCCACTTTTACTGACTTCGCTTGCCAAGGTGCCACTGTCGCTGGCGGCGCTAATAACATCCACACCATACGACCAGAAATCCACGCTAAAATAACCACTAGTAGCCACGTTAGTAGTCGTGTAAGTGTACGCTGAGATAGCGGGCGCTTTGTGATTATCATGGGCAGCCATGTAGATACTTGCATAGTGGAAATCCATTCAATGAATATCGGGAGGTATATTATCGCTCCCTATATAAACAAGGGGTATTGTAATCAACTTTTATGATCTCTTTTTAACACATTGAATGCTATTCATTATTGTAAAAAAGAAGCAAATTACTCAAAAGACTAACGATAATTTGTAATAAATTCTTGCTTGATGATTGAAAACCCCGATTAACATCACCATTTATTAGAAATAGGTGATAGCTGACGCTATTAAAACAATATGATATTTTATCGCCCCTTTGAATAAAGGAACCGTTATGGGTCAAGCGACATCCGAACTAAAACAGGTTCGTCTTGATAAATGGTTATGGGCTGCACGTTTTTATAAAACACGTTCTGTTGCTCGCACGATGATAGATGGCGGCAAAGTGCAATATAACGGACAACGCTCAAAACCAAGTAAGATGGTTGAAGTTGGCGCAGAAGTAAAATTGCGCCAAGGTAACGATGAAAAAACCGTTACCATCGAAAAAATCTCTGATACCCGCCGTGGTGCACCGGAAGCACAATTGCTATATCAAGAAACAGCACAAAGTATTGAATTACGGGAACGCCATGCACAAATGCGCAAACTCAATGCTTTTGATAGTCCGAGTCCGATCAAACGACCAGATAAAAAACAGCGTCGTGACATCATGAGATTCAAAAACATCAATACATCAGAATAAAAGGTTGCCAGCCTTAATCAATTCATCGTTGGTAATAGCAGAGTACTTTATATCAAGTAAGCCAAATGCTGAGCCACATGAGTTCATTGAAATACTGGGTATAACGCACTTAGATGCACTACCAAATATGATGCAGGGTTGGCACCACAGCTGGAGAGAAAGAGAAAATGACACAAGATTTTTTAAACCGTTACCTATTTGATGGCGTTTCAGTACGTGGTGAGTTAGTACAGTTAGGTGATACTTACCAACAAATTCTTTCAACCACTGAGTACCCAGCACCAATCAAAACACTACTTGGTGAATTGTTAGTCGCAACCAGTCTATTAACAGCAACGCTAAAATTTGAAGGCTCAATCACCGTACAATTACAAGGTGATGGTCCTGTTAGCCTCGCTGTGATTAATGGCGATCAGAACCAAAAGCTACGTGGTGTAGCTCGTTGGGAAGGTGACATTAAAGACGGTAGCACTATCCATGATCTAATGGGCAAAGGCTACATGGTGATCACAATCCTTCCTACCAAAGGTGAGCGTTACCAAGGTGTCGTTGGTCTTGAAGGTGAAACCATGGCGGAATGTTTAGAGACTTACTTTAAAAACTCTGAGCAGCTAAAAACACGTATCTGGCTCCGTACCGGTGAGTTTGAAGGCCAACCTAAAGCTGCGGGTATGCTATTACAAGTAATGCCCGATGGTCAGGGCGGTGAAAGCGATTTTGAGCACTTAGAAACAATTACTGATACGGTAAAAGATGACGAACTATTTAGCTTAGATGCACAAGATCTACTGTACCGTTTATACCACCAAGAAGAAGTAAAAGTATTCGAACCACAAGCCGTCAGCTTTGAATGTAGCTGCTCTCGTGATCGTAGTGGTTCAGCAGTTATTAGCCTTCACCCTGACGAGATTGAAAAAATCTTAGCGGAAGATGGAAAAGTATCACTGCATTGTGATTACTGTGGTACCGACTATGACTTCGATAGCATTGATATTGCAGCACTTCGTGAAAATGCAGGCAATGCTGACGATAGCAAGGTTCATTAATTCTCGCTTCGTATTAAGCCTGAAATATAATTACAAAGCCGGCATATATGCCGGCTTTCTCATATTGCAAAACAACATTCCAGCTAAAACTTGAAAGTGAATCACTAAAAAGCGCTTCTTTTTTCACCAGAAATAATAATTCAACCCCCTAGATTTCTGCTTTAACCGCCCTGTAAACTAAATAAAAACATCTAATTCACACGCCCGTTAGCCTTTGCAAAAGCTAGGGTTATTTATGATGTATATCCCTGATTTAGCCCGTTATGGTTAATAGTTAAACAACATCTTACCCAAGGAGCGCCAATGAGCACAATGTGTGTCGATAATAAGGTTGCAACGAACATGGATTTGTCCCAATACGGAATACTCAATGTTACAGATGTGATTCGTAATCCTTCTTACGAAATACTGTTCGCAGAAGAGACGAAAACAGAGTTAAAAGGGTTTGAAAAAGGCATTGTCACCGAGCTCGGTGCAATTGCTGTTGATACAGGGATATTTACTGGTCGTTCACCACAAGATAAATTTATTGTCAAAGACGACACCACCCAAGATACCTTGTGGTGGTCAGATCAAGGCAAAAACGATAATAAACCACTTAGCCAACAAGCATGGCATGATCTTAAATCTCTCGTAACAGCGCAACTCTCTAACAAACGTCTTTTTGTGGTAGATGGCTATTGTGGCGCTAACCCTGATACACGTATATGTATTCGAGTGATCACTGAAGTCGCTTGGCAAGCACACTTCGTTAAAAACATGTTTATTCGCCCAACAGAAGCAGAGTTAGCAACATTTGAGCCCGATTTTGTGATCATGAATGGCTCGAAGTGTACTAATCCTAAATGGCAAGAGCACGGCATGAACTCAGAGAACTTCACGGTATTTAACCTCTCTGAAAAAATGCAACTTATTGGCGGTACATGGTATGGCGGTGAGATGAAAAAAGGGATGTTCGCGATGATGAACTACTTTTTACCTCTCAAAGGCATTGCCTCTATGCATTGCTCTGCCAATATAGGGGAAAATGGTGATACCGCTATCTTTTTTGGCTTATCTGGCACAGGTAAAACAACCTTATCAACGGATCCTAAGCGAGCATTAATTGGTGATGATGAGCATGGTTGGGATGACAACGGTGTGTTTAACTTTGAAGGTGGATGTTATGCAAAAACCATTAATCTTTCAAAAGAAGCTGAACCTGATATCTACCATGCTATTCGTCGTGATGCGTTACTGGAGAACGTAACCGTACGTAATGATGGTTCTATCGATTTTAATAATAATTCAAAAACAGAAAACACTCGCGTGTCTTACCCGATTTATCATATCAATAATATCGTAAAACCTATCTCAAAAGGTGGCCATGCCAATAAGGTTATTTTCTTATCGGCAGATGCTTTTGGTGTATTACCTCCGGTATCAAAGCTAACCCCCGAGCAAACTAAATATCACTTCTTATCAGGTTTTACTGCAAAACTCGCGGGAACGGAACGTGGTATTACAGAGCCGACACCGACTTTCTCTGCATGTTTTGGTAATGCTTTTTTAACCCTCCACCCAACAAAATATGCTGAAGTGTTAGTGAAACGTATGGAAGCTGCGGGAGCTGAAGCCTACTTAGTCAATACAGGCTGGAATGGCACCGGTAAACGTATTTCGATCCAAGATACTCGTGGCATTATCGATGCGATTTTAGATGGCTCAATTGATAGCGCACCAACCAAACAAATTCCTATTTTCAATTTAACCGTACCAACGGCATTACCCGGTGTCGCCTCTGAAATTCTAGATCCTCGTGATACCTATACCGACCCACTACAATGGGAAAGTAAAGCCAAAGATCTTGCCAGTCGATTTATCGCAAACTTCGATAAATATACTGATACCGCAGAAGGCGAGTCTTTAGTCAAAGCAGGCCCGCAGCTCGATTAAGTGTCAAACAACCCAGCCCCTATCGGTAGGGGCTTTTTTATCTCTCACATCACTGATCTACTATAAATTCAAAACCATAGCGTGCCTCAAATCCGACTCACATATCTTGCCAAGTACTAATATTTGCGCCAATCTCATCATATAGATAATAAAATGTGTTAATGGCTTTCAGGGAATGAATTATGCGTTGGGTTGCCAAACTTATTGCTTCTGTATTACTGCTTGGCGGACTGAGTATTGTGGCACTGCTCGTATTGCTGCAAACCCGCTATGCCACTCCCATACTCAACCATACCCTCGCCTTTTTCTCCCACTATCAGTTAGCTGAAACACAATTACACTATGATATAAAACAACCACTACAAATAACGCTTCAACCACTCACTGTAAAAAAGGCGAATAAAACCTTATTGTCAGTTGACAGTATCACTCTCGAACTTTCATCACGTTCATTACAAACGCAGCGTCTGGTGTTTTCCAATGTCATTATTGATGGGATCGATTTACATCATCAGCAATGGGATAAATTTGAACAACTCTCAGCCTTTTCTATTGATCGTTTAGCAATTAATGATCTCTCAATAGCCACTCCCGCGATAACAATCAACCATGCACAGCTTCAAATCGATAATTGGCAATATATTGATCCTCAGCAACCTTGGTGGCTGCAATTTAGCGGGCAGTTTCAATTAAGCGTTCCTCAAATAACATGGCACAATCAAACGCTAGAAAATCTGTTATTAAACGGGACAAAACAGAAGCAACAGTGGCAACTGACAGGATTTTCAGGGAGATGGCAACAAGCGAACTTTAATGGTACGGCAAACTATAACAGTGACACCCAGTTATTAACGTTAGATCAACTCACGCTAACCAACCTTCGCATCCAACAATCACAACCATTAGCCGCATGGCCGCAATGGTTAGCAGATGCCACACCCGTTCGTCATATCATGATTAAACGCGCTGACGTTTTAGATAGTAGTATTGAACAACCTATTTGGGCTGCTGATAATATTAGTTTGTCATTAGAAAACTGGTCATGGCCTAACAGTTACTGGCAACAAGATAACGCCCATTTATCTGTCAGTGCCAGTAATGCGAAATGGCACGATATCGTATTTGAACAACCGATCGTTGAGCTGAATTTCATGCCGGAAAAGATCAACAGTCAGGGTATTTCGGCTCAGTTACTCAATGGTTATATACGTATGGATGGTGACATTTCACCTGACAAGATCAAACTAAAAAAATTGTTGGCCTCAGGAATAAAAGGCTTTCTTCCTCCACACTGGTTCCATACGACAAAAACATTAACCTCAAGGCTATCAGAGCTAACTATCGACAAGCTTGATATCAATAATATACAGTTAACATCAACAGACACTCAGCTACCGTTTCAACTCGCCGGGATCAATATTGATGGTAATGGTGTAGTAGTAAAGCATCAGCATCAATGGGGCTTATGGCAAGGCAACCTTGATACCAGCCTTGGCTTTGCCAGCATCAACCAAATTGTTTTTATCGATCCGATTGTAGAAATGAGCAGTGCCAATGGCGATTGGGCGATCAATAAATTTGTCTTACCTTTTACTGATGGCATGCTAACAGCTAATGCGGATATTCAATTAGCACAACAAGGTCAGCCTTGGTCTCTTTCTATCTCTAGCGATAGTGTTCCCGCTGCTCTCATTTATCGTTGGTTCAAATTACCACTGCCATTAAACGGTAAAATTGACGGAACATTACACGCACAAGGATTAGCAAGTAATCGCCAAAGCTTCAATTACAGTTTATCTGGACAAACCGCTCTCACCTTTAGAGATATTCATTTAGATAATATTGCACCAACCCAATTACTCACTCATTGGAAAACAAAAGGGAATTTACTCGGTACGGTATTAGGTAGCAGCAATGAAAATAGCGATAGTAATGCTCAAGCATTAATACTATCGCCACTGAATATCACGGCTGAAAGGGGAAGAATTACCATTCCTACTTGGCTCGCAAGCAATGATAATTTTAGCCTATCACTCACCAGTCAATGGGATCTGGCGCTCCCAACACAGCAACAACTGGAGTGGGTATTAAAGGAAAACTGCCAACAAGTCGATCGTCGTTGGCATGCCGATCAAATAGAAGTGAATTCGTTTTCAACGTGTAGCGGCAAGATCAAATAAGTACCGGTAAAACTGGAAGCAACTTTACCACCGCTATACACATTCACATCGACACTGATACGACCTTTACGACCTTTCGCTAAGCGATCAATATCACCACGTAAGTTTTCTATGGTGCTCACCGCTTTAGGTCGTTCAGTCACAGGTGCTGAATAGCGGATATGGCTATCAACCAAAATGATATTGCCCTCTAATCCACGTTCTTTCAGCAATAACCAAATAAAACCCCATCCCGCTAAGGTTGCCATGGTAAAAATGCTCCCCGCAAACATAAACTCATTGGGGTTTAAATTAGCATTAAACAGCGCACTCACCTCAAAGCGATAACCTGTGTATTGGTTGATTTTTATCCCCATTTTATCGCTGATCGGGATCTGTTGTTGCCACAGTGTTTGTAACTCCTGACACCATTCAGGATGACGCACAACTTCATTTAATGGCTCTAGATGTTTCAGCATTTGTTGGTGACGAACAGGACCTCGCTCATCACTCAATTCACCTTCACTGGCAAAACCATTTTTTAAATAAAAAGGAATAGCATCTTCACGGGCATTACACACCATCCGCTTAGCACCGTCTTGCCTTGCGAGTGACTCTAAAGCCATTAAAATTAAGCCACCTAAACCATGGCGGCGAACATTAGGATCAACCGCCATGTAACGTACTTGTCCCTCATTATCAGGCGTTAAATATAAACGCCCAATCGCCACCACCTGATCACGATTATTGATGATCATACGATGTTCACTCAATTCATCATACGCATCACGTTCAGAGCCTTGTGGCATCTGCCAAGGTTCACGCAACATCCGCCAACGAAAATGGTAATAGCTCGCCAACTGCTCATCTGTTTGAGGCGTCACTAATCGAAACATGAATTCCCTCTCTTTCCATTCTCGGTTTATGGTGTATATCTGATACTAATGTGATTTTCTAGACTTGTAGCCAGAACGTCACTGGACCATCGTTATTTAGTGCTACTTGCATATCGGCAGCAAAGATACCCGTTTCAGTTTGAATTTCTTTTACCTTACATTGTTCGACAAAATATTCATAAAGACGTTCAGCATCAACAGGTGCAGCCCCACTCGAAAAACCTGGCCGCATACCCTTTTTAGTATCCGCCGCTAACGTAAATTGTGAAACCACCAACACACTGCCACCCGCCTGCTGCACGTTTAAATTCATTTTGCCATCGTCATCACTAAAGACACGGTAACCGAGCACTTTATCACGCAGCTTTTGTGCTTTTGCTTCGTCATCACCTTTTTCAACGCCTAACAGCACTAACAAGCCTTTGCCAATCGCGCCAGTGATCTGTCCATCCACCGTCACGCTAGCCTCAGTAACTCGTTGGATCAGTGCAATCATTTTTCTTCCTCTTTCATATTCTGCGACGTGTCATCCGATTTTTGCTCTGTCGGTAATGATAACTGATTCGCCTGATCCCAAAAACCACGCTCACCTAAACTAGCGGTGATCTCTGCGCCCAGTAAAACAATGCACCAACATAAATAAATCCAAACAAATAAGATAGGAATTGCAGCTAAGGCGCCGTAAATCATCTGATAAGAATGAAAATGCGCGAGGTAAATCGCAAAACCTTTCTTACTTAGCTCAAATAAAATACTCGCACTTAGACTACCAATCAGTGCATGGCGGAACGTCACTTTACCATTCGGCACTAATAAGTAGAGCAATAAAAATGCCAAGCTAGACATAAGAGAAGGAAACCAGCGTAAGGACTGCTGTAAAAGGCCGTGTAATGCTTGATGTTCAAGCAATGCCAGTGAACCAAGGTAAGAGCTTACCGCAATACTAGAACCCAACAGAATCGGTCCTAACGTTAAAATCATCCAATAGATTGAAAATGAAATAACCCAACGACGTTTCTGTTTAATTCGCCAGATATAATTTAACGAGGTATCTATTGATGAAATCAACATCATGGCAACCACAAACAAAGCCGCAATACCGACAGCCGTCATTTTGCCAGCATTAGAAACGAACTCATTTAAGTAGGTTTTCACGACCGCGCCAGCCGCTGGTACGAAATTCTCGATCACAAAGTTTTGTAATTGCTCACCGAGTCCTGCAAATACTGGCACTGCTGATAACGCCGAAATAACAACAGTAATGAGCGGCACCAGTGATAATAAAGTGACATAAGCCATTGAGCCTGCGGTAACCGTTAAACGATCATGATTCACTCGCTGGATTAAATACGAAAAATAATCCATCATCAGATGGATTTTGGGACCTAATTGCAACTTCGCCATTGGTTTGTTGTCAGCCTTATAACTTTGTTCTATTAATCTTATACACATTGTGAAAAGGCTTTCATTTTTTTGCCTTCTCTCAACTCTTTATTTGCGTCTTATCAATCAATTCTCTCTTGTTAGAACAAACGTTAAGATTGATTTATTTCAGCGCAGCATGCCTTACTAGGAGCATAACATGCCTTATTTTCTTGCTATTTTACTTAGCGTTAGCTTACTTTCAGGCTGTCAATCAGCCTATTACTCAGCGATGGAGCAAGTTGGCGTCCACAAACGTGACATCATGGTTGATCGGGTAGAAGACGCCAACGCAGCACAAAAAGATGCACAACAGCAATTTACCAGTGCGCTTGAAGGGCTTAAAGCATTAAATAATTTCAATGGTGGTGAGTTAGAAGCCGCATACAATGACGTTAATGATCAATACAAAGACAGTGAAGCAGCAGTCAATAAAGTCAAAGATCGTATCGCTGCTATTGAAGATGTGGCTGATGCATTGTTTGAAGAATGGAATGACGAGCTTGCGCTTTATAAGAGTGCAACACTGAAACGTGATAGTGCAAACAAGCTACGCGCTACCAAAGTACAGTATCAAAAAATGCTATCTGCGATGAAACGTGCAGAGCAAAAAATGGAGCCGGTGTTAGATACTTTGCGTGATAACACATTATACCTAAAGCATAACCTAAATGCTGCCGCCATTGGCTCACTACAAGGTGAGTTCAACTCACTGCAACGCGAGATCCAACAAGCAATCCGCGATATGAACAGCGCTATTGCAGAATCTAACCGCTTTATTGGTCATCTAAAGAAATAAGCTATCGACAAGGTGAGTCAGCGCCAGCGGCTCACCTTTTCTTTGCCCTAACTTCCCTGCCCGACACTTATCTTCAACCATTCGCCACAATCCCCCCATATTTCCACCCTTCAGATACAACAATCCCCCGATTGTTACCAACCGAGGGATTGCTTAATAACTAATGAAATTAATCAGTAATTACTTTGTACGACCAGCACGCTTACGATCGTTTTCAGTAAGAAGTTTCTTACGAATACGGATGCTTAAAGGTGTCACTTCTACTAGTTCATCGTTATCGATGAATTCTAGTGCTTGCTCAAGTGTGTACTTGATAGCTGGAGAAAGAGTTTGCGCTTCGTCAGTACCAGAAGCACGAACGTTTGTAAGCTGCTTACCTTTCAGGCAGTTAACTGTAAGGTCGTTAGAACGGTTATGAATACCGATGATCTGACCTTCGTAAACTTCGTCTGCGTGCTCAGCAAATAGACGGCCACGCTCTTGTAGGTTAAACAATGCATAAGTCAGTGCTTTACCTGTTGCGTTAGAAATCAATACACCGTTGTTACGCTGACCGATAGTACCGCCCTTGTGAGGACCGTAGTGATCAAACGTATGGTAAAGAAGACCTGAACCTGAAGTCAGTGTCATGAACTCAGTTTGGAAACCGATAAGACCACGAGAAGGCATCATGAAGTCCATGCGAACACGGCCTTTACCATCTGGTGCCATATCAGTTAGCTCACCTTTACGAAGACCGATATTTTCCATGATACCGCCTTGGTGCTCTTCCACCACGTCGATTGTCACAGTTTCAAACGGTTCCATTAGCTGGCCGTCTTCTTCTTTGATGATAACTTCTGGACGTGATACTGCTAGCTCGTAGCCTTCACGACGCATATTTTCGATCAGGATAGATAGGTGAAGTTCACCACGGCCTGATACGCGGAATTTATCTGGGTCAGCTGTTTCTTCAACACGTAGTGCAACGTTGTGTACTAGTTCTTTTTGAAGACGCTCTAGGATGTTACGTGAAGTAACGAACTTACCTTCTTTACCAGCAAACGGAGAGTTGTTTACTTGGAAAGTCATAGTAACTGTTGGCTCATCAACAGAAAGAGGCGTTAGCGCTTCAACACAGTTCTGATCACAAATAGTGTCAGAAATCTTAAGCTCGCCAAGACCTGTGATTGCAATGATGTCGCCCGCTTTCGCTTCTTCAACTTCATGACGCTCAAGACCTAGGTAACCTAGAACTGTACCTACTTTACCGTTACGCTTAGAACCGTCAGCACTTACGATAGTGACTTGTTGGTTAGCTTTCACTGTACCACGAGTAATACGCGCAACACCGATAACACCAACGTAAGAGCTGTAATCTAGCTGAGAGATTTGCATCTGTAGTGGGCCATCAACATCTACTGAAGGCGCTGCAACGTTATCAACGATAGATTGGAACAATGGTTCCATGTTCTCGCCAGTTTCGCCTTCTTCTAGTGTTGCCCAACCGTTTAGTGCTGATGCGTAAACCACTTGGAAGTCTAGTTGTTCGTCAGTTGCACCAAGGTTATCGAATAGGTCAAATACTTGATCCATAACCCACTCAGGACGTGCACCTGGACGGTCAATCTTGTTGATAACAACGATTGGCTTAAGACCGTATGCAAACGCTTTTTGCGTTACGAAACGAGTTTGAGGCATCGGGCCGTCAACTGCATCAACGATAAGCAATACAGAGTCAACCATAGACATGATACGCTCTACTTCACCACCGAAATCGGCGTGTCCAGGGGTATCTACGATGTTGATGCGGTAGTCATTCCAGTTGATTGCTGTGTTCTTAGCAAGAATGGTAATGCCACGCTCTTTCTCGATATCGTTAGAATCCATCACACGTTCTTCGGCTTCGCCGCGACCCTCTAACGTGCCAGACTGCTGTAGAAGTTTATCAACCAAGGTAGTTTTACCGTGGTCAACGTGAGCAATAATTGCGATATTTCTTAATTTATCGATCGATTGATTAGACATTAGTTTCACATTCACTCAGAACATGCAGCATCTTCACTAGAGGCTACTTGATTAAAAAAACGGCTCATAATTTAACAGATTTTACGCCAAAACCCACGAAATATGTGATTTATATCACCAGCTTTTTTATGACCATGCTCTAGAGCCGCATTTTTACTCGCTTTTTGGCCTGATTTTATTTTTTTGAACCCTTCTATTCAGACCATAAATCCCCACTTAACCCTGTTTTCTCACTCCCTACGGATAAAAACATCATTAGAGGCACACAGTTCTCCTTTAATAATAAAAACTCTTTTTTAAGGAGATTATGAATTGACAATAATTTTTAACATCGCGATAGTAAGCATGTTCTATTATTGTTAATGACACATCGTCGCACCAAAACAGTGCACCGATGCATCAAGATAGTGCAAAAATGGATTAATTAAGCTTTAGCAATGCGTAAAAACCGCATTCTTAAAGCTTTTAAAAATTGGCATGGTTTTCGCTTAAGAACATTCAGAACTGCTCATTCTCAGAAATGAGCAACACTAGATTTGCGGCCATGCCCTTATATAACACCGGAGGTTACTCAAGATGTCAGTAGAAAACGTACTAGCGCTGATCCAGGAAAATGAAGTTAAGTTTATTGACCTACGTTTTACCGATACAAAAGGTAAAGAACAGCATATCTCGATCCCATCTCATCAAATTGATGCTGATTTCTTCGAAGAAGGTAAAATGTTTGATGGCTCTTCAGTTGCAGGTTGGAAGGGTATCAACGAATCAGACATGGTAATGATGCCTGACGCATCAAGCGCGGTACTAGACCCATTCACTGAAGACGCTACGCTAAATATCCGTTGTGATATTTTAGAGCCAGCAACAATGCAAGGTTACGACCGTGATCCTCGCTCTATCGCGAAGCGTGCAGAAGAGTTCATGCGTTCAACAGGTATCGCAGACACGGTTCTTATCGGCCCTGAGCCAGAATTCTTCCTATTTGACGATGTTAAGTTTAACACTGACATGTCTGGCTCTTTCTTCAAAATTGATGACGTAGAAGCTGCATGGAATACCGGTTCTGATTTCGAAGGCGGTAACAAAGGTCACCGTCCAGGTGTTAAAGGCGGTTACTTCCCAGTAGCACCTGTTGATTCATCACAAGACATCCGTTCTGCTATGTGTTTAATCATGGAAGAAATGGGTCTAGTTGTTGAAGCTCACCACCACGAAGTAGCAACAGCAGGTCAAAACGAAATCGCAACACGTTTCAACACGCTAACAACAAAAGCGGATGAAATTCAGATCTACAAGTATGTTGTTCATAACGTTGCACACGCATTCGGTAAAACAGCAACCTTTATGCCTAAGCCACTAGTAGGTGATAACGGTTCTGGTATGCACGTTCACCAATCACTAGCAAAAGATGGTGTAAACCTATTCTCTGGTGATAAGTACGGCGGCCTTTCTGAAATGGCACTTTACTACATCGGTGGTATCATCAAGCATGCGCGTGCAATCAACGCATTTGCTAACCCTGCTACGAACTCATACAAGCGTCTAGTTCCAGGCTTTGAAGCTCCAGTAATGCTAGCTTACTCTGCGCGTAACCGTTCAGCGTCTATCCGTATTCCTGTAGTACCAAGCCCTAAAGCACGTCGTATCGAAGTACGTTTCGGTGATCCAGCGGCTAACCCATACCTAGCATTTGCTGCAATGCTAATGGCTGGCCTTGACGGTATCCAGAACAAGATCCACCCAGGCGAAGCGATGGATAAAGACTTGTACGACCTACCAGCAGAAGAAGCAGCTGAAATCCCAACAGTTGCAGAATCGCTACAAGGCGCATTACAAGCACTAAGCGACGACCGTGAGTTCCTAACGTCTGGCGGCGTATTCTCTGATGACTTCATCGATTCTTACATCGCACTGAAATCTCAAGACGTTGAGAAAGTAAACATGACAACTCACCCACTAGAGTTTGAACTTTACTACTCTGTTTAAGTAATCACTTAATTACTAAACATTAAATACTTAGGCCTGCTTCACAAGCAGGCCTTTTTGATCTTGTTGTCACCCGCAAACCAACGACAATGATGAATCTTATTCACGACCACTCTTGTTCGTGCAAACAAACTTGGAGTTAACGGATGAAACTCTCTCGTTTTTTTAATCTACTCAGCCCAATTTTTATTACCCTAATATGGACCGCTGCGAGTTCAGCCCAAGCCTCTACCATCTACTCATGGACAGATGAAAATGGCGTGGTGCACTTTACCGATCAACCTCAAACCCCCGATGCCACTGCTTACCCTTTAAGCGTGACAGAAGTCAGTGGCAATATTGAACAAACCGCAGATACTATTGACACTCAAACCACTGATATTACCGTGGTAGAAGAGCCAGCAAAAACCATTACAACCGTCAGTTTAGTTTCGCCTATGCATGAGCAAACCATCCGCAATAACGAAGGTATCATCAATATTCATGCGGTCACCAACAGCAAACTTAACAATCAAACCCAAGCGCAATTAGTATTAGATGGCGTGCTGAAAGGCGAGCCTCAAACGGAACTCACTTGGACATTAGATAACATTGATCGTGGCAGCCACCAATTACAAATTCAACTAGTTAAAGGCGGCAAGGTTATTGCATCGTCAGACAGTATTACCGTTTATCTGCATCGAGCCACAGTGAAGGCGAACAAGCCAATGCCAGTACAGCCTCGCTAATCCACAGTTTCACCAATTAACAGTGCCCGATCAGCAATAAACAGGTTATACTCAGATGCACCAATTTGGTGCATTTGACCTAAATAAGCCTATTGATGGTTTAGGTAATCAACAAGGATGCTGATTGTGACTACCGCTTTTACCCCTATAATTATTGATAACCTTGTTACTGCAATCATTTTACTGGATGAGCACTTAACGATTCGTTATGTCAATCCTGCCGCAGAACAACTGTTATCGTCGAGTAAGCGCCGTTTGCTGGGCATTACGTTACCAGAGTTATTACAGTATTCATCTCTTGATCTCGATTTAATCGCAGCCACACTACAAAGTGGTCAAGGCCTAGCTGATAGCGATGTCGCTTTTGTGATTGATGAACAGCGTCAACTTCTCAGCTTGAATGCCAGCCCTATTTCGTGGCAAAAAAATCTTTTCGTGATGCTGGAGCTTAAACCTATCGATCAACAACGTCGTATTAGCCAAGAGCTCTCTCAATTAGCTCAGCAGCAAGCAGCGAAAGAATTAGTGCGAGGGTTAGCTCATGAGATAAAAAACCCACTAGGTGGCTTAAGAGGCGCTGCACAGCTACTTGAAAAAGCACTACCCGACCCTAGTTATGTCGAATATACCCAAATGATTATTGAGCAAGCCGACCGATTACGTAATTTGGTCGATAGGTTATTAGGCCCGCAACGGCCAGGCATCAGAAAGACCGATAATATTCATCTCGTATTAGAAAAAGTACGTCAGCTGGTCATACTGGAAAACGACAATAACCTTGTGATTGAGCGCGACTACGATCCAAGTCTGCCCGAGATAGAAATGGATACCGAACAACTCGAGCAAGCCTTACTCAACATTGTCAGTAACGCCGCTCATGTTCTAAAAAAACAAAATGGCGGGATCATTAAACTCAAAACTCGCACAGCCCATCAAGCCTTGATCCAAGGCAAATATGCCCGTATCGCCGCGAAAATTGAAATTATCGATAATGGTCCGGGGATCCCAGCAGAAATCCAAGACACCTTATTCTATCCAATGGTAACCGGTAATGCTGATGGCACAGGGTTAGGGCTATCGATCTCGCAAAACTTAATAGACCAACATAACGGCAAAATTGAAGTGATTAGCTGGCCAGGACACACCAACTTTACGATCTATTTACCAATACAATAATAACGATAGGAGAGTAACGTATGAGCAAAGGATTAATTTGGGTTGTCGATGACGACAGCTCTATTCGCTGGGTAATGGAAAAGACACTTATAACAGCAGGCATGAAGTGTGAAACCTTTGCCAATGCCGATAGTGTACTTGAAGCGCTAGAGCGCAATGTCCCAGATGTATTGGTCTCTGATATTAAAATGCCGGGAACAGATGGCTTAACGTTACTAAAACTCTTACAACAAGATTACCCACTCTTACCGGTGATAATCATGACGGCACATTCAGACTTAGATGCCGCTGTGAACGCCTATCAACGTGGGGCATTTGAATATCTCCCTAAGCCATTTGATATTGATGAAGCCGTAAGTTTGGTTGAGCGCGCGGTTAGTCATAGCCAAGAGCAGAAACGTCAACAGCAACCAGAAACAGAAATAAAAGCAGTACCTGAAATTATCGGTGAAGCCCCTGCTATGCAGGAAGTTTTCCGTGCTATTGGTCGCCTTTCTCGCTCATCCATCTCGGTGTTAATTAACGGCGAATCTGGCACAGGTAAAGAGCTTGTCGCTCACGCTTTACATCGCCATAGTCCACGCAGTAAAAATGCTTTTATTGCCCTGAATATGGCTGCTATTCCCAAAGACTTGATTGAATCAGAACTGTTTGGGCATGAGAAAGGCGCATTTACTGGCGCCAACAGTGTTCGTCAGGGGCGATTTGAGCAAGCCAATGGTGGAACACTGTTTCTCGATGAAATCGGTGATATGCCATTAGATATTCAAACCCGTTTACTGCGTGTCTTAGCGGATGGGCAATTCTATCGTGTCGGTGGGCATTCTCCTGTTAACGTCGATGTCCGTATTATTGCAGCAACGCACCAAAACCTAGAGCGTCTTGTCGCAAGTGGTGATTTTCGTGAGGATTTGTTTCACCGCTTAAACGTTATTCGGGTGCATTTACCGTCTCTAAAAGATCGTCGCCAAGATATCCCTCAACTGGCGCGCCACTTCCTACAACGCGCGTCGAACGAGTTAGGAGTAGAAGTCAAAACCCTGCACCCTGACACGACCGAACAGCTAGCAGCACTAGATTGGCCGGGTAATGTTCGCCAATTAGAAAATATTTGTCGCTGGCTTACTGTCATGGCAAGCAGCAGCGAGGTCTTACCTAGCGATCTCCCCCCTGAGTTACTTGAAAATACTCAAAACACTTTATCAACTCAGCAAGATAATCGACATTGGCAACAAGGCTTACAGCAATGGGCCAAGCAAGAATTACAGCAAGGTAATGAAAACTTATTGGCAGAAGCCCTACCTGAGTTTGAAAAAATCTTGCTAGAGACTGCGCTACAACATAGCCACGGTCATAAGCAAGAAGCGGCTCGATTATTAGGCTGGGGAAGAAATACCCTTACCAGAAAGCTCAAAGAGCTGGGTATTAACGACTAACTATCACAACATAAATCGGGTTGCAGGTGAAGACGATCACATTTAGCTGCAACGATTATGTTCACGTTATACACTTTGCTTATACTTAACGCTCAGTTTTCATCGGAATAATCATAATGATCAACAAGCATCTTCCTTTAACGGATCTACACCGTCACCTTGATGGCAATATTCGCCCTCAAACTATCCTAGAACTTGGCCAGCAATTTAATATGGCGCTACCGGGCCATGATCTAGAAAGTTTACGCCCACACGTTCAGATCGTTGAAGCTGAGCCAAGTCTTGTGGCTTTTTTATCAAAGCTAGACTGGGGTGTTGCTGTATTAGGCGATCTCGATGCTTGTCGTCGTGTCGCTTATGAAAACGTTGAAGATGCCTTGCATGCACAAATTGATTATGCCGAGCTACGTTTCTCACCTTACTACATGGCAATGAAGCACAACTTGCCGATCGCTGGTGTGGTTGAAGCCATTATTGATGGAGTAGAAGCTGGTTGTCGTGACTTTGGCATCAAAGCGAACTTGATCGGTATTATGAGTCGTACCTTTGGTGTTGAGGCTTGCCAGCAAGAGCTTGATGGCTTACTCGCTCACAAAGATAAATTGGTCGCTATCGATTTAGCCGGTGATGAATTAGGTCAGCCAGGCGCACAATTTAACGCACACTTTAAACAGGTTCGTGATGCGGGCTTACGTGTAACCGTTCATGCTGGTGAAGCAGCTGGCTCTGAAAGTATGTGGCAAGCCATTAATGAGCTTGGCGCAGTACGTATTGGTCACGGTGTAAAGGCAATTCAAGATCCAAAACTGATGGATTATCTAGCAGAGCATAAAATTGGTATTGAATCGTGCATTACCTCAAACATTCAAACCAGTACTATTAGCAATATCAAAGATCACCCTATCAAGCCATTCCTCGAGCATGGCATTTTAGCCTGCCTCAACACTGACGACCCTGCCGTTGAAGGTATTGAATTACCTTACGAATATGAGGTAGCAGCACCCGCTGTTGGATTAAGCCAAGCGCAAATCGAACAAGCACAACGCAATGGCTTAGAGATCGCCTTCTTGAATGAAAGCGAGAAACAAGCACTTCGCGAGATGGCAGCACAACGCAGTTAATCACTCACGCGATAAAAATCAGATAACAAAAAGCCCCATTCCAGCATTGCTCGAATGGGGCTTATTATTTAATCCAAGAAGATTAAATCACTCGTGAAAACTGCTGTTGGCGAGCGCGATCACGTAAGTATTTATCGAAACACATACAAATATTACGGATCAATAAACGTCCCTTCAGCTCAACGAAGATATGTTGCTGATCCACTGCTACTAACTCATCATCAATAAAGGTCTTTAAAAGCTCTAAATCTTCAGCAAAATATTGATCAAAATTGATATTAAATTCCGCTTCAATCACTTTCTTATCAAGCTGGAAATTACAAATAAGGGCTTTGATCACTTCACGACGCAGTAAGTCGTCCGCATCGAGCGAAACCCCTTTCCACAGTGCGTTTTGTTTTTCTTCAATATCGCGGTAGTAATGCTTTAACTCTTTTTGGTTCTGTGCGTAGCAATCACCAATCATAGAAATAGCGGATACACCCATACCTAATAAATCACACTCACCTTGAGTGGTATAACCTTGGAAATTACGGTGCAGAATCCCTTCACGCTGGGCAATGGCTAATTCATCATCCGGTTTGGCAAAGTGATCCATACCAATAAATTGGTATCCTGCCCCCGTCAACGTCGCAATGGTATCTTGCAGAATACCTAATTTTTCTTTGGCACTCGGTAATAGCTCTTCGCTGATCTTACGCTGTGCCGCAAACAATTTAGGCATGTGGGCGTAGTTAAACACCGATAAACGCCCCGGATTCATCGCCAGTACTTGCTCTAATGTTTTCGCAAACATTTCACGATTTTGTAGCGGTAAACCATAAATCAAATCAAGGTTCGTTGAACGGAATCCCAATTCACGTGCACGCTCAACCATCGCAAAGATAAACGCTTCATCTTGCTCACGGTTAACCAATTTTTGCACGTCTTTATTGAAATCTTGCACCCCAATGCTTAAACGGTTAAAGCCTTCGCCACGTAAATGGTCAAGAATATCGAGTTCAATTTCACGCGGATCGACTTCTATGCTGATCTCAGCATCATCATCAAAATTAAACGCTGCACGCAAGCTATTCATTAAACGACTGATCTGCGCTGCAGTAAGGAACGTCGGTGTACCACCGCCCCAGTGCAATTGACTCACTTGGCGATTGCCCAATAAAGTCGCACGTTGTTTAATTTCTTGTTCTAGCTTATCCAAGTAGTCATCCGCTTTATGCTGATGACGGGTAATGATTTTATTACAGCCACAGTAGTAACAAAGCTTATGACAAAATGGGATATGAATATAAAGCGATAGCTTACGATCAGGATATTGCTTACATGCCATCTCAAATTCAGCAGACGTGAACGCTTCATTAAACTCTAATGCAGTTGGGTAAGAGGTATAACGCGGGCCTGAGTAGTTATACTTTTCAATCAGGGCCTGATCCCAAATAATCTGCTCATTTGACATGACATATTTCCAATATTGTAGGGAGAATAAAGAGTTAAACGTGTAATGATAGTAAGACGAATAACACTTATAGTTTATAAGACAATACAGTCATCGCCTAATCAGATTAGACGATGACTGTAATCGTTCAGATCAAGTCATTAAGACTTCGTAGACAGGATGGCATCCAGTTCGATCGCAATAGCTTCTTGTAATCGAGTTTCAGCCTTCATTCGCTCCAGATCAAAGCGCATTCGAGCACGTTTCTCTGTTTGTTGACGCGCTTCACCGCGAGGCATATCTTTTACTACCTCATACAGCTCTGTAATTGCTGGATAAGTGGCTGCAAAATCAACACTCTTATCAGCCTGTAGCGCTTCCATCAACTTATACAAACGAATCGCCGCTTCAGACAAATCACATTGTCCTTGCTTGGTCGCTGCGGCAATCACATAAACGCTCTCTAAAATCGTATTATTACGCGTTTCTATCGCCTCTTTTTGCTGTTGTTCAGCACGGGCTAAAAAAACTTTATGGCGTTGATTTTGTTGGTATAGCTTAACAAGTAGCGTGCCCGCATAAATACCAAGCGCGGTTACAATTGTGCCACCAATAACAAGCAGAAGCGTCAAATCCTGCAACGGTTACTCCTTACCGAATTTATCTAAATCCATCTTTTCAAATTGATCGAGTAAATCATCATCAGACTTAACCGCTGGGCGGTACTCATCTTCCTCGAACAATTCAACTTCATCTTCTTCCATCAAACCAAGCTGCTTCATAAGCTGCTCAATACGATCAAGTTTTTGGTCGACTTGTTTCTGTAAGCCTGCACCTAACTTTTCACCAGCATCTAAGCGATCAAGAAGAACCATCAGCTGCGCATCATTTTCAAGCATTGCTAATTCTTGCTCTGCTGACATACGGCGTTGCTGTTTGGTCATTGGCTTTTTCGGCTCAACAATCAAAGGAATTGGTTTTTTACTACCAAGACGTGGGTCTTTTTTCTGCGCGGCATTACGCTGCTTAGTTTCTTCAACGGCAGAATGGCGACTACCAGTTTTTAAGCCTTTACGCTTTTTCGCTTTCTGGCGCTGGCGAGATTCGATCTCTAATTGGTTCGGCGTTTTATCGCGGTATACCGCTGGGCCTTCAGAGCCAATCTTACGGCCTCTTTTTTTACGGGTCATTACTGGGTTTTCCTCAGCAAAATCACATCATTTCCAACAAACTCAACTTCTAAGCCATCACGTTGCGCTAAAAAGCGGAACGTATCGCGACTAAAGAAACTAACGTGGGTTGGATCGTTCTTGTAATGCCAACGTGTAAACGCTTCGGCATCGGTTGCTAGCTTTGTCATCAACCCCAGCCATCCGCCAGGTTTAATCATACTCAGCAGCAGCCCCCATTCCTTCGCAGGCTGATTAAAATGTTCTATGGCTTCGGTACACGTAACAAAGTCATATTGACGCGTTAATACACTAGGATCAGGTGCAAAATATGGATCATAAATCGCCATATTATATCCCATTTCGTCCAACATAATGGAAAGTGTTGGACCAGGACCGCTGCCAAAGTCTAAACCATCTAATGGCCCAGCCGGTAAACGTTCCACTAATGGTGTCGCTAAACGACCTAAAAATTGGCGATAACCCATATCATCTGGATTATTTTGATGTTGATCATAAACCGCTTTTTCTTGTTCTGGCGATAACTGAGCCTCAGGATCAGCAAAAATTAACGCGCATTGCTGACAACGAAAATAGCAGCGATTTTTATCTTCAACAAATACTCCATGCTGTTCACTATGGCACAGTGGACATGGCTGCATGATCACTTCTCCGGTGTTGCCGATTATTAGCAAAATCGGAACTGGTGTAAAATCGAGCGGGCTATTCTATACCCAATCGCGGTCAAGATGTAGTTTTGCCGACAAATTGTGCAAGTTTATCTGTAAATACGATAATGATAGATAAAAGATCAACAAGTTAACTTGTTTATAATGCAGATAGAAAAAGAGGGGAAAAGAAAAAAGCGATAGGCTTGCACCTATCGCTCTATATGTAAGCCACTGGCTTATATTCTGTCTAGTCATCCTAACTAGCGTGTAACGTCCCGGTTAAGCAACGTTCCCTTTGTTATTAGTGCTTTCCTTGCGAACTTGTTGTTCGTCATCATCCTGATGAGTTTTACTCTTCCGTGTCCTGTCCATAGTAATTCAACTCGTCCTGAGTTGGCGTTCCATTTCGCTTACTATCATCCTGATAATAATGCCACCATCCTTGTGAGCACGTTATCCATAACGTACCACTTATTGCGACGACATCATGTCGTTGCAAAATCTTATCCGTAAGTGTCTTCCTGACAATCCAATACGCTTCTTGCGTCAACCCTAGTCATCCTAACTAGACGTCCTGTGATCCTTTGAGCTCCTGCTCATGCCATCCTAGCGTTTCCATCCCTTGTCGCTTTCCCTGTCGACACGAGATAATTTACAGTAACCAAAAACTGAAACAATGTACCGATATCACACTTTTAAAAGCACAAACCACTAAAAAAACGCAAACCATTGTTATTGAAGGATAATGTATTTTTATCTGCAAAATTTCGAGCTAAAACAACCCTCACAAATGGCAGATCTCTTACAAGCTGTTGAGCAAATAAGACAGAAGTAAAAATAGTCTTGCTGAATGAAACACTAAAAGATATAAAACGATAACTATCAGGCAATAAAAAAGCAGCCTTTAGGCTGCTTTTTTTCAATTCGGATCAAGCGATTTTAGTGCAAGCCGCCGACATATTGTGACAACGCATTAATTTCATCATCACTTAATTTTGCAGCAACCGAACGCATCATCGCGTTCATATCATTAGCACGGACACCTGAACGGAACTCTTCCAGTTGAAGTTTTACGTATTCTGCATTTTGACCAGAGATCTTAGGGAATCCAGATAAGCTCGTACCATTGCCACGAGGACCATGACACGCAATACAGGCAGCAATACCACGTTCAGTATCGCCAAAACGATAAAGTTGTTGCGCGACTTCAACGGATTCTTTGGGGGAAGTATTATCTGATATAGGCAGAGAAGCATAATATACTGCGATATCTGCGATATCTTGATCAGAAAGGGCCATGGCCATTCCTCCCATAACAGGATTATTACGTCCCTGTTTTCCGCCGGTAGCCATTGCCTGTTTGTATTCTTTTAATTGCTTTTCAAGATATTTAGGATGCTGTCCAGCAAGCTTCGGGGATTGCTGCATCAATGCTGCATTGCCATCTGTACCATGGCAGGCGGCACACGTTACAGCTTTCAGTTTACCTGCTTCGATGTTGCCTTCTTCAGCCGTGGTCGAATAACTAGCAAGAAGGCTTAATATTAATATTAATTTCTTCATGACATTCCGTTTATAATTATAGGGCTTCCACTACCACAAGTAATGCTCACTTACATAGTATACAATACGATCACAAACCAAGCTCGGTTTCACATATTTTACACATCTTCACATAAAAGCAATCAGTCGACTACATGAAGACTGGACGGAGTTAACAGTGAATCAACCTCTCAACTACAGAAATACAAGTTTTATCACAAGTGCGCCAGATATTCGTCACTTGCCGCAAGATGCAGGCGTTGAGATTGCATTTGCTGGTCGCTCTAACGCGGGCAAGTCGAGTGCGCTAAACCGCTTAACCGATCAAAAAGGGTTAGCGCGTACTTCAAAAACGCCTGGTCGTACTCAACTGATCAATATGTTTGAAGTGGTTCAAGGCTGTAACCTTATCGATTTACCGGGTTATGGTTTTGCACAAGTCCCTCTTGAAATGAAATTAAAATGGCAGAAGTCGCTAGGAGAATACCTTCAGCGTCGTGAGTGCTTACAAGGCCTTGTGGTATTGATGGATATCCGTCATCCGATGAAAGATCTTGACCAACAAATGATTAATTGGGCACTTGAAAGCCGTTTACCTGTGCTGGTCTTACTGACTAAAGCAGACAAGCTAAAAAGTGGTGCTCGTAAAGCACAGGTGCTAAAAATCCGCCAAATGACTAAAGAGTTAGAAGGTGACGTACAAGTTGAAGCTTTCTCTTCGTTAAAAGGTATTGGCGTCGATCAAGTTCGCCGTAAATTGGATGAGTGGTACGCACCAGAGCTAGAGCGCCAACGTGTGCTTGCCGGTGGTGATGATGCTTTCCCTGAGCAAGTAGAAGAAGACAACGAGTAAAATACGTTGTTTATATAGCTCTAAGGATTGGAGCTATAAAAGTTCCCCACCATCTCGGTGGGGCAAATTAAGAGAGAAACAGGAGGTATTTTAGTTTTGTGCAACAAACAATAATGATTTCCACTCTTAGTGCAATCCCTTCCCTTTATATGACTCAACTTACATGTTTTTTTGCGACTCTCGACCATATTCCCCTCTGAATTCCGATATAAATATTGCTTACCCGCCTCTACTTAGTACATTATTTTCTTAACAAAATAACAACATAAAATGTTAATAAACCATGTTTAGTTCTGGAAGTTTATTACAAACACATTTAACCAAAAAAAGAGCAAAAAAAAACCACTCCCAATAGTGTAGGAATGGTTATTTCATGGATTTGTTGAACGGCTGATAATGTCATCAGCACTGACAGCAAATATGAACAAGAAGCTGTTTTTAGTATAGCGACTGTTTTTATTTTTTAAAGTATTTACTCTAAAAAAATAACAACTAAAAAGAAAATTTAAGAGAAAAAGGCGAACAAATAAGCCAAAAAGATCAAATAGACCAATGAACGACCATAATTTGATTAGTAATTAGCTAAATAGAGAGAAACGAAAAAGAAAGAAATAATCAACAGACAACAAAGAAAGGTATAAACGGAGAGAAAAAATTTTCGAGCGCACAATAAAAAACGCCCCGGTCCAAAGTGAGACCAGGGCGGCTGAATCAGCCAAATCCAATAACGTGAAACAAAAGGTCTGAAAGATAGAACATCTTACCTCTGTACCCTACACCTGTAACTGTATATCAAACGTGCAGTTTTTGGAACCCCTAAATGTAGTTTTTTTTCACTTTGTTGTAAGTAAATTTTACATATTGGTTTTTATTTGTCGCTTATTTTTAACAAAAAAAATAGCCAGCATCGTGCTGACTATTTATTATTATTCTTATTATTACCAATAAAAATTAGTGCGCTTGATCCCAGTTATCACCGTAACCAGTATCTGCGATAAGCGGTACATCCAGCGTCGCTGCTTGTTCCATTAATGCTTTAACTGATGCAGTTACCGCTTCAAGTGCTGATTCTTTCACTTCAAACACTAATTCATCGTGTACTTGCATTAATAAACGCACATCGCCTTCCGGTTGTTGTTGCACCCAACCATCAACCGCAATCATCGCCAACTTGATGATATCAGCTGCGGTTCCTTGCATTGGCGCATTGATTGCTGCACGCTCCGCTGCTTTTCGACGTAAACCATTACGTGATTTAATGTCTGGTAGATATAAGCGACGACCAAAGAGCGTTTCAACATAACCTTGCTCTGAAGCCGCATTACGCGTGCTTTCCATGTATTCTAAAACACCTGGATAACGCTCAAAATACACATTCATGTAGTTTTGTGCTTCATTACGTCCCATATCTAGCTGCTTCGCCAAACCAAATGCACTCATGCCATAGATCAAACCGAAGTTGATCGCTTTAGCACGGCGACGTTGCTCACTACTTACCTGCTCAATATCTAAGCCAAGGATTTCAGCGGCCGTTGCGGCGTGGATATCTTTACCATGACGGAAAGCATCTAATAATGCTTTATCACCGGATAAATGCGCCATAATACGTAATTCAATTTGAGAGTAATCGACCGCTAAGATCTTATAGCCGCTTTGTGCGACAAACGCTTGGCGAATACGACGACCTTCTTCATTACGTACTGGAATATTCTGCAAATTTGGATCGCTTGATGATAGACGTCCGGTTGCAGTCACGGCTTGATGGTAAGAAGTATGCACTCGACCCGTTGCAGGATTCACCATCTTAGGCAACTTATCGGTGTAAGTAGATTTCAGTTTTGCAAGTCCACGATATTCTAAGAGTAACTTAGGCAGTGGGTAATCAAGCGCCAGCTCTTGCAATACTTCTTCATTGGTTGACGGTGTACCAGATGGCGTTTTCTTTAAAACAGGTAATCCCATTTTTTCAAATAGGATCGCTTGAAGCTGTTTTGGCGAGCTTAAATTAAATTCTTGCTCCGCAATTTCAAACGCTTTTTTCTCAATTTCATCAAGTCGAGCAGCGATCTCTGTTGATTGTGCGCCAAGCAACATACTGTCGACATAAACACCCGTGCGCTCCATACGTGAAAGTACTGGCACTAATGGCATTTCGATAGTTTCAAAGACATGCTTAAGTTTGTCGTCAGCTTCTACTTTAGGATACAACGTATTGTGCAAACGCAAAGTAATGTCAGCATCTTCAGCAGCATAAGGGCCCGCTTGCTCTAAATCGATTTGATTGAACGTTAGCTGCTTTTTACCTTTACCTGCAACCTCTTCAAAGCTGATATTCTTATGCTCTAAATAACGTAGGGCAAGGCTATCCATATCATGACGCCCAACAACGCTATTAAATACATAAGATTCAAGCATGGTATCGAACACAATACCCTGCATTTCAATGCCATAACGAGCAACAATACTGGCATCAAACTTAAGGTTTTGGCCAATTTTCGCTTGTTTTGGATCTTCAAGTAACGGTTTTAACTGCTCAAGTACCCAATCACGGTCAAGCTGCGCTGGCGCATCAAGATAATCGTGAGCCACAGGGACGTAAGCCGCTTTACCTTCTTCAATCGCAAAAGACACACCGACGACATTCGCCGTCATGTAATCTAAACCATCGGTTTCGGTATCAAAGGCAAACGCCTCTGCCGCTGTTAATTGTTCAAGCCATGTTGCAAAACTTTCTTTATCTAAAACCGTTTCATACCCACTACGATCAATCGTTGGTGCAACGACTTTTTTTTCAGCTGGCACATCACCTGATTTTTCGTCAGCAACAATACGGCCATCACTTCCATCAAGCATTTCAGTTAACCAACGACGGAACTGTAACTTACCAAACAGCTCGGTGAGAGCATCTGTATCTGGTACGCCCTTACGCAGTTCATCAGGTGTTACATCTAGCTCAACATCCAATTTGATGGTGGCAAGCTTATATGACATGTAAGCTGCTTCTTTATTATCAATCAGCTTTTTCGCCATGGTTTTTGAACCACGGAAACCGAGAGCAGCAATATCATCTAAATTATCGTATAAGGCATCTAACCCACCGATACCGGTAAGCAATGCTTTTGCTGTTTTCTCACCAACCCCAGGCACACCTGGAATGTTATCCACTTTATCGCCCATCAGAGCAAGGTAGTCGATGATCAATTCAGGACCAATCCCAAACTTATCCACAACACCAGCGGGATCCATCACAACATCAGTCATGGTATTGATCAAAGTAACATTTTGATCCACCAGCTGCGCCATATCTTTATCACCTGTACTGATAAGTACTGGCATACCTTGTTGTGATGCTTGTGTGGATAACGTGCCAATCACATCATCAGCTTCAACCCCAGAGATCGCGATCAATGGTAGCCCCATCGCTTTGATCACCGCATGCAATGGTTCGATCTGACTGCGAAGATCGTCCGGCATCGGTGGACGATTGGCTTTATATTCAGGATACATATCATCACGGAAGGTTTTCCCTTTCGCATCAAAGATCACTGCGATATGTTCGGTTGAAAATTGACGTAACATGCTACGTAGCATGTTTACAACACCATAAATTGCGCCCGTCGGCTCACCGTCAGAATTAGTGAAATTCGGTGCAGCATGGTAAGCGCGATAAAGGTAAGAGGATCCATCAATCAGGATCAATGGATTTTCTGGAATAGTTGCCATAGGGTTATTCTTATATCCAAGCGTTTGTCGTTCAGGTTAGTAGCTCTATTATCGACCATATTAGGCGTTGAGCGACAGGAAAAATGCAATAACCATAGAATGCCACGCCCTGTCGCAAGTGTTAACCAATGTTTTATTCTATTCTCACTTTTTCTGTGGATAACTTTGTTAGTATTTAATTTACGCCAGTTGATCGTTTTTTGGGTAATTTGACAAATAAGAAACTATTACAAACACAATCAACAACTTAGACATGAACCTTAATTTCGATCCTCGATCCCTATTTGATCATTAATTGTGGAAAACCTCATAGTGATAAAGCCAAATGCGGTAATAACATCATAAAAATCAGACGATTTGTTTAGTATCAAAACCAAAAATAACTAAATTGCGGTAATTTTAGCCGCTTATACACTATTTAATGGCAGAGATACCTATCAGTGAAAATTTATCTTCGATAAAAAACTAAAGCATAGAAAGTTGATCTCTTTTTTATCTTAATAGTGATCAATAAAGACGCTTCGATCGTGGCACAGTAAAATCACACATAAAGACAGACTATGCCATCGTGAATGCAATAGAAAAAAATAAACGGCTTAACGATAACGGATCAATGGAAGATAAGAATAGACTAGACAGATCTTAAAAAAGAAAAAGCGACGCTACGATGAGTAGCGTCGCTCAGCAGAAGTGGTGTTCGGTTATTAGCCCTACACTAATAACACGCAACCGGAGCTGTAGTACACTGGAAGCAATGTGAGCAATGTCGTGCCATCAAGACGATATGATTATGTTCCATCCCTATCGCCTGAGTGCATGTTAATAATAACCATTCTCACTTGAGATGCAAGTATTTTATTGAGAATAATTGTCATTTGACACGATATTTTTTAACCAGTGTCTTCACTGTATAAAAAAACCGATCTTAGGATCGGTTTCTTCTTTAACCCTTATCACTAGTAACAAAACTATTGATTAGTCTTTGCCGCCACTAACGTTTGCGGTGGTAACGTTGTCAGCTTATCAATTAAGTAATTAAGTAATACGCCATAAATAGGCACAAATAGTCCGAGACTAATAATTAACTTAAAGCTGTAATCCACCAACGCAATTTCCGTCCAATTTGCTGCCATAAACGGATCGGGACTGTGGTAAAACGCTATACCAAAGAACGCAATGGTATCAATCGCATTACCAAAAATAGTGGAGGCCGTAGGGGCTATCCACCATTGTTTTAATTGGCGTAGGCGGTTGAATACCGACACATCTAAAATTTGTCCTAACAAGTAAGCCATAAAACTGGCAATCGCAATACGAGCAACAAACAGATTAAATTCCGTTAAATGTCCTAGCCCTTGGTATTCGCCTTGGAAGAACAAGACCGATAATAAATACGATACGAGCAGTGCAGGCATCATGACACGGAAAATAATTTTACGCGCCATTCCAGCCCCAAAAATACGCACGGTAAGATCGGTAGCTAAAAAGATAAACGGAAAAGTAAACGCTCCCCAGGTGGTGTGATAACCAAATACGGTAAAAGGTAACTGCACTAAATAGTTACTCGATGCAATTACGAGTAAATGAAATAGCACTAAATAACCTAGGGCTTTACGTTGCTGTTGTGGAGTAAAAGAGGGTGAAGCTATAGCATTAGATTGAGATAAAGCAGTCGTCATGTGAGACCTTTTTGTCAATGGGGGGAGGGAACCCAAACATACTTTGCTGCCAGCGTTTTATCGCCAACAACGACCAGGTCGGCGATTATACAGAAACCAGCTTGCTTGCCTAGCTTTTGATCTTACCAGCGAGATTAATTTAATAAGCTCGCAATAAAAGTGAGTGTTTCTTCATCGTCATCACTCATGGCTTCAAGCCATAACTCACCGCTGTAATGCTCACCTTTTAACAGCAAACGACAACCTTCAAAATCAATCAACCAAATATGTAGATCTGCATTACTCTCTTTCTCTACCATCTTAGCATCAATGGCGAGTAAGAAAGATTCTGCGATCGTATCAAAACTATCGAAATCAAATGCCGGGCTTTTAATCGATAAAAAACGTGCGTCGCGATCAAACTGACGAATACCGAATACGTGACTTATTACTGCTGTCATCATGACTCCTATTTATTGCTTTAAATAGCGGGCTTCAATCCTTGTTATCCCTTGATGTAACCAAGTGTTAATTAGCATTACAAAGGTTAAGGTTGCTCTAGTATTCCACTTATCATCGTGGTCTTATTGGGCTGCTGCTGGAGTACGTTATCGCGAGTCCCGTCGCATAACCTAGCAGCTCGGTGAAATGAATATTCCACCAAAAATACGCAAGCTGTTTTGTCGTGACCAAACACCCTATTAAGGCTGTTTCTTTAACGCATTCTAGCCGGGCTTACCATGAGCCCGGTTTTTTTATATCTATACTCAACTTGCTAGATTCGATATTTTAATGCGGCTCTTCAATTGCCAATAAATGATCACGGATCAAGCCTAAAAAAACCTCTCCGTATTTTTCTAGTTTACGCTGACCCACCCCGTTCACCGCAAGAAAGTCGCCATTTGACGTCGGTAATCGCTCTGCCATTTCCATTAAGCTGGCATCGTTAAACACCACATAAGGCGGTAGATCTTCTTCATCAGCAATCGCTTTTCGCAATTTACGTAACTTGGCAAACAATTTTTTATCGTACTGGCGATTCGCGAGTTTATTCACTTTCATGTTACGGGCAATATTATCCAGTCGCGGAACTGCAAGTTCTAAACCAATCTCAGCACGTAATAGTGGGCGGGCTTTTTCTGTTAATTGCAGTACGGAATTACGGCTAATATTCTGGGTTAAGTACCCCAAATGAATTAACTGGCGTAATACACTCACCCAATATTCATGGCTGTATTCACGCCCAATACCATAAGTACTTAATTTATCATGTCCATGCTCGCGGATTCGTTGGTTTTGCATCCCACGAAGCACTTCAACGATATAGGTAATACCGAAACTTTGGTTAACACGGTAGACACAAGACAAGGCTTTTTGCGCCACTTCGACCGCATTAAAACGCTGCGGCGGATCTAAACACACATCGCAATTACCACATGGCTCATCACGGTGCTCACCAAAGTAATGCAACAATACCTGACGACGACAGGTTTGTGCTTCAGCAAAAGCGCCCATCGCATGCAGTTTATGACGCTCGACGTCCTTTTGCTGCCCTTCTTCTTTTTCATCTAAACAACGGCGAAGCCATGCTAAATCTGAAGGATCGTATAACATTACCGCTTCAGCAGGTAAACCATCACGCCCTGCTCGACCTGTTTCTTGGTAATACGATTCAATGTTACGAGGAATATCAAAATGCACGACATAACGCACATTGGGTTTATTGATCCCCATACCAAAGGCAACAGTGGCAACCACGATATGAATATCATCCCGTTGAAACGCCTCTTGAACATTGGCTCGCTCAACATGATCTAACCCCGCATGATAGGCCTCTGCACGTATGCCTTTATCTCGCAGTTTTTCACTGATCTGTTCTACTTTCTTACGACTATTGCAATAAATAATGCCGCACTGCCCACGCATACCTTCAACATAGCGAATAATTTGTGTTAACGGTTTATGTTTTTCCCACAAAATATAACGAATATTCGGGCGATCAAAACTGCCTAGATACTCATGAGGACTCTGCAATCCTAGGCGGCTAACAATATCATGGCGGGTGGTTTCATCTGCCGTGGCAGTTAATGCCATTATCGGTAGGTTTTCAAACGACTGCTTCAATCGTCCGAGAGCGGCATATTCTGGTCTAAAATCATGTCCCCATTGCGAAATACAATGCGCTTCATCAACCGCGACCATCGCCAGCGGTACGTCACGTAAACGATCAATAAAATCATACGTTAATACGCGCTCTGGCGAGACATAGACTAGCTTTACAGTCGCATCTTTCATCGCATCAAACACGGCGAGGATCTCATCACGTTCCATCGTCGAATTGATATAGGCGGCAGCAACACCATTGGCTTTAAGTTGATCGACCTGATCTTTCATCAATGAAATAAGCGGTGAAATAACCAGCGTGATCCCTTCTTTTAATAAGGCAGGGATCTGATAACACAATGACTTACCACCACCCGTTGGCATAATCACCAAGCAATCTTCGTCACGATTGACGGCATCAATCACATCCAGTTGACCTACACGAAATTGCTGATAACCGAAAATTTCCTGTAAAACAGACTCGCTCGTAGATGCTGATAATGCAGAACTGGGTCCATGATGGCAGACGGATGACATGATAAGTCTCTTGGCTAAACGGGGCGTTCATTCTATACCTAAAGCCCCCTTTGATGCGAGGTAGTAACTTGGCTATCAATTAAAAACTCGATGCTCTGGTTTTCCATCATCTTTTCAGCAATAAAATAAATACTGGTATATCAAGCGATCTTGTTTATATACTGCTATAGAATAAAAGTTAACCAATGTTAGATTTGGAGTTTCATGGAAGATAACAACAATCTCGCTAAGCGTGGGATCATTCTCGCTATTTCTGCCTATACCATGTGGGGAATAGCGCCGATCTACTTCAAATCCATTACCAGCGTTCCTCCGCTCGAAATACTGAGTCATCGCGTGATTTGGTCGTTCTTCTTCCTTGCACTCATTATTGCATTCAGCCGCCAGTGGGTGCGTGTCAAAGCCGTTCTCACTCAACCGAAAACGCTTTTCCTACTCACAATATCTGCGTTACTTGTCGGTTGTAATTGGCTTATTTTCATCTGGGCGGTCAATAACAATCATCTTTTAGATGCCAGTTTAGGCTACTACATTAATCCACTGTTAAATGTGCTACTCGGCATGTTGTTACTGGGTGAGAGGTTACGTCGCTTACAGTGGGCGGCAGTTTTAATCGCTGCGATCGGTGTTATTGCCGAGCTCATTCAATTTGGGTCATTACCTTGGATTGCCTTTGCACTTGCGACCAGCTTTGGGTTTTATGGCCTATTACGAAAAAAAATCAATATTGATGCTCAAACTGGCTTATTTATTGAAACCTTTGTGTTGTTACCGTTAGCCGCTATTTATCTCTTTTTTATCAGTAGCAGCCCAACGGCTAACCTGACGGATAATTCCTTCAATCTCAATTTACTGTTAGTCGCTGCCGGTATTGTCACTACCTTGCCTTTACTGTGTTTTACCGGTGCTGCAACGAAATTAAAGCTCTCTACCTTAGGTTTTCTACAATATATCGGCCCTAGTTTGATGTTCGTATTAGCGACTTTTATTTATAAAGAGCCGTTTAAATTAGAACATGGCATTACCTTTGGCTGTATTTGGTTAGCGCTGTTGTTATTTAGTATTGATGGGATCCGAACTCATCAGAAATCATCGAATAATAAAAATTAGCAGCTAACTTGTTTGCCTTTAGATAATCATTCGACATGTATGATAGAACTCTCATTTTTATTATCTAACTCAAGCAAATAAAAGTATAAAATAGCGTTCAGTTAACGACATTACTCCACTCATAAGGATTGAAGATGCCAAGGTTCACCTCCGCTACAGCCTTTTTATTGAGTGTTTGTTGTTTTTCATTTCCAGCATTAGCCAATGAAGTTCAACAAGCCTCTGATCACATTGAACCTGAGCCGAGTACTAACCAACAATCACAACCGTTGGTTTCAGGTAAAGAGTGGATGATCGCCACGGCCAATCCTTATGCCAGTCAAGCAGGAGCTGATATTTTACGTCAGGGTGGCAGTGCTGTTGATGCAATGATCACCGCGCAACTAATATTAGGCTTAGTTGAGCCACAATCATCAGGGATCGGTGGTGGTGGATTTTTGGTGTATTGGGATAATGACAATAACCAAATGACGACATTTGATGGTCGAGAAACAGCCCCTTTTGCTGTGACTCCCCGTTTGTTTCAAGACAATCAAGGTCAGCCGCTAAAATTCTATGATGCCGTTGTCGGTGGACGATCTGTCGGTACACCGGGTACGATTAAACTGCTATGGCGCAGTCATCAGCAATACGGAAAATTGCCATGGAAAACGCTGTTTCTTCCTGCGATCAAATTAGCCAAAGAAGGGTTCATCGTCAGCCCTCGGCTTGCTGCAATGGTTGAGAACGATGCAGAAAATCTTAGTCGCTACCCTACGACTAAAGCCTACTTTTTTGACTCACAAGGCAAACCACTTCAAGCAGGAAGTAAGTTAGTTAATAACGCTTATTCAAATACCTTACGTCAAATTGCTGATTATGGCCCAAGAGCCTTTTATCAAGGCGATATTGCACGAGATATTGTTAATACCGTCCAAAACGCAGAAGGTAATCCTGGGGTATTAAACACGATGGATCTCGCCAGCTACAGCGTTAAACAACGTGAGCCTATTTGTGCCCCCTACCGTCAATATCAAATTTGTGGAATGGGGCCACCCAGCTCTGGCGCATTAACCTTGGGGCAAATATTGGCCATGCTCAATCATTATCCCTTGGATAAGCTCGGTGCCGATAACGTCAAAAGTTGGCAGTTAATTGGTGATGCCTCGCGTTTAGCTTTTGCTGATCGCGGTCGCTATATGGCAGACAGTGATTATGTGCCAATGCCTGTTCGTGGCTTACTCGATCCGAACTACCTTGCCGAGCGTGCTAAATTACTCGAGGGAAATAAAGCATTACCCCAAGTAAAACCGGGAATGCCACCTTGGAATCATGCCAATAACCGCGCCAGTGATGAAGCGATCGAACTGCCTTCCACCAGCCATTTATCGATTGTAGATAAAGAAGGTAATGTGGTCTCACTCACCTCGACGATTGAAAACAGTTTTGGTTCACGGTTAATGGTCAGGGGATTTCTACTCAATAATGAATTAACGGACTTTTCATTCCGCAGCCAAATTGAGGGAGTTCCTGTTGCTAACCGAATAGAGCCAGGTAAACGACCTCGCTCGTCAATGACACCCACGATTGTGATGAAAAACAACCAGCCAGTGCTAACCATCGGCTCACCCGGAGGAAGTCAGATCATTGGTTATCTTGCAAAAACCTTAGTCGCGTATATTGATTGGGGGATGGATTTACAACAAGCGATCAACTTACCGAATATGAATAATCGCTTCGGTACCTTTGAACTTGAAAAAAACACGCCCGCGGCAGAGTGGGCGCCAAAGCTTGAGAAGCTGGGCTATAAAATCCAAATCAAAGATCTGAATTCAGGTATTCAAGCGATAAGTATTGCGCCAAATCAGCTTATTGGGGCAGCCGATCCTCGTCGAGAAGGTAAAGTGATCAGCCAATAACCGCGCTAATACGCAGATAAAAGAAAAAAGCCCAGCACTCAAAAGATGATTGCTGGGCTTTATTGTTAAGTGTTACGAACAATTAAAAACGCATACTATTACATTGGTGTAAGCTTGGCGTACTGAGTCACCAACCACTTAATGCCTTCACCATTAAACGCCACCTGCACACGGCTTTGTGCGCCACTGCCTTCAAAGTTAATGATGGTGCCTTCACCAAATTTTGGATGTTCAACACGCTGACCTAGGTTAAAACCTGTCTCATTAAAGTTGTTATTCACCTGTGTTTGGCTAAAACGACCACTGCTTGCCGGACGTGACACTTGCGCTTTCATGCGGACTTCTTCGACGAACTGGTCGGGAATTTCGCGGATAAAGCGTGAAGGTTTGTGGAAGTTATCTTTACCGTATAAACGACGCATTTCAGCATACGTGATATACAGTTTTTGCATTGCACGGGTCATCCCCACGTAACACAAACGACGCTCTTCTTCTAAACGTCCCACTTCCTCTGTGGTACGTGAGCTAGGGAACATCCCCTCTTCTACACCCACCATAAATACTACTGGGAATTCTAGACCTTTAGCACTGTGCATCGTCATCAACTGCACCGCATCTTCAAAGTCATCCGCCTGACCATCACCGGCTTCTAATGCCGCATGGGCTAAGAAGGCCGCCAGTGGCGTCATGCTTTCTGCTTCTTCTGGGATTTCAAACTGGCGAGTTGCTGTGACCAATTCTTCTAAGTTTTCAATACGCGCTTGGGCTTTTTCGCCTTTTTCTTGCTCGTACATTGCACGTAAACCGGAATGTCGAATGACTTCATCAGTCTGCTGATACATTGGCAAGTCAGCGGTATCGTCTTCAAGCGCATTAATCAGCTCGATAAAACGGCGTAATGAATTCGCCGCACGACCTGCTAAAACTTGCTCTTCAAGCAAGGCAATACTCGATTGCCACATGGTTAAACCACGATCGCGAGCAGCTAAACGAATCGTCTCTAACGTGCGATCGCCCAAACCACGCGTCGGGGTATTTACCACACGCTCAAACGAGGCATCATCATTACGATTGGAGATTAAACGCATGTAAGACAACGCATCTTTGATCTCTTGGCGTTCGAAGAATCGCATACCACCGTAGATACGGTACGGCAGTCCAGCTTGAATTAATGCTTCTTCTAATACCCGTGATTGGGCGTTACTACGGTACAAGAAAGCCGTTTCGTTGAGGCTGCCACCTTGATCGCGCCATTCTTTGATTTTCCCCACCGCAAAACGCGCTTCATCGAGTTCGTTAAACGCAGAATAGAGCGAAATCGGCTCACCTTCACCACCGTCAGTCCAAAGTTTCTTGCCCATACGTTCGTTGTTATTGGCAATCAACTCATTGGCAGCATTTAGAATATTGCCGGTCGAACGGTAGTTTTGTTCAAGGAAAATCGACGACGCATCTTTAAATTCATTTAAGAAACGCTGAATATTTTCAATTTTTGCCCCACGCCAACCATAAATAGACTGGTCGTCATCACCTACGATCATCACATGGCAATCAGGTCCCGCCATTAAGCGTAACCACGCAAACTGAATGCTGTTGGTATCTTGGAACTCGTCAACCAGAATGTGCTTAAAGCGTGCTTGGTAATGTTCACGGATATGCTTGTTATCGCGCAATAACTCGTAAGATCGCAGCAATAGTTCAGCAAAATCGACCATACCCGCACGATCGCACGCTTCTTGGTAAGCGGTGTAAATACGCAGCCAAGTTTGCTCTACAGGATCGCTATAGGTTTCAACGTGTTTAGGACGTAAGCCTTCATCTTTCTTGGCATTGATATACCAAGCAGCCTGACGAGCGGGCCAATGCTTTTCATCTAGATTCTGCGCTTTGATCAAGCGACGCAATAAACGCATCTGATCATCAGAATCTAAAATATTAAAATCTTCCGGCAAACGCGCATCAAGGTAATGAGCACGTAGCATGCGGTGACATAGTCCGTGGAACGTACCATTCCACATCCCCGCACTTGAGCCGTGCATTAACTCATTAATACGCCCACGCATTTCTGCGGCCGCTTTGTTGGTAAAGGTCACCGACATAATCGAATACGGTGATGCTTGCTCTACCGATAACAACCAAGCAATGCGATGAACCAGCACTCGTGTCTTACCACTACCGGCGCCAGCCAGTACGAGGTGGTTACCCAACGGCGCTGCCACCGCTTCTCTTTGTTTATCATTGAGCCCGTCTAATAGGAGTGAAACGTCCATCGCTATCTACTGGTTATTTATACAATGGTGATGATTATAACAGCACGAAAAAAGATTGCCTCGATATCTTCATCTTTCCTTGGTGCAGAAAATTGTTTTAATTTTAATCATTTTTTTTCGCAATAAATATCAGCCATCCCCTTTCCTATTAAACAGAGCGTATTAACGCCACATAAAAATCAGCCAACTAAGTTATATCTCAATGAGGGTTTCATCATGAACAACGTAAACAAGCTTGCACTCGCATCAGCCATGACAGGTCTTATCGCATTAGCAGGTACAATAGCCTCAACTTCTGCCGTTGCTGGCGAAGCAAAAGAAAAATGTTATGGGGTGGCGAAAGCAGGAAAAAATGACTGCGCAACGAAAACCACATCATGTGCAGGCTCAGCGAAAGAAGATGGTCAAAAAGATGCCTTCATTGCGATGCCTAAAGGGCTTTGCGATCGCCTTCATGGTGGTTCAACAGAGTCCGCATAATGAGCTATCCATTATTAACGGATATGGTTGGGGTGGGTTTACGCTCACCTCATCACCAACCGATTATCGCGCAACGTCCGGATATTGGCTGGCTTGAAATTCACAGTGAAAACTATTTCAACCGCTATACGCCTCAATATCAACAACTGTTAGCCATCATCGAGCATTACCCGATGAGTTGCCATGGTATTGGGTTATCCCTTGGCTCAGCCGATCCAATTAACCGTGAGCATTTAAAGCAACTGAAACAACTCATTGACGTTGTTAATCCTTTTGCGGTTTCAGATCACCTCAGTTGGAGTTCAGTTAACGGTCAATACTTTAACGATTTACTGCCTCTACCTTATACCGAGCAAGCGCTTGATGTTTTCTGTACGCATGTCGAACAAGTGCAAGATTACCTCAACAGACAATTATTAATTGAAAACCCATCGAGCTATCTCAGTTTTAAGCACTCCGTTATACCGGAATGGGAGTTTCTAACTGCCGTTCAACAACGCACAGGATGTGGCTTGTTATTAGATTTAAACAATCTTTACGTCAATAGCTTTAACCATCAGTTTGATTGCCAAACTTATTTAGATGCCATCAATCCCGATACGGTAAAAGAGATCCACCTTGCAGGCTTTACGGTGAAACAATTCCCTGAAGGGGAAATATGGATTGATACCCATAGTAAGCCGGTAAGTGAGCCTGTATGGCAACTTTATCGTCAATGGATACAGCAAAATGGTAAGCATACTCCAACCTTAATAGAGTGGGATGCAGAATTACCATCATTAGAGATACTCCTTGCTGAAGCGGCTAAAGCGAACGCGTTCCTTCAACGAGAACATCACCATGAAATATGCCGTCAACAATGAACTGCACCAGCTCCAAAGCGCCTTTTCCGATGCGCTGCAATACAAACACAGTCATGCATCTACAACGATAAAAGCCACCACCTTTAGTGCCGAGCAACACCTACAAATTTATCGAAATAATTTTATTTTGAGTTTAACCGATATTCTTTCGGCAACGTATCCCGCAGTCCTAGCGATGATCGGCCATGACTGTTTTGTTCAACTGGCGCGATTACACATACTGCATTCTCCCTTAACCCAAGGCGATGTGAGCCATTACGGTGAAGGGTTTCATCGCACCATTGCAAATAATGAAACCATCAACAAAGCCTTACCGTATTTATCGGATCTCGCTCAACTCGAATGGTACCGAGATATTGTCAGCCGCATGCCATCACAACAACACGGTTTTCCATTTGAAAAATTACAACACCTTCAAAATTCAGAAAATGCCGATGCCTTTGGACAAAGCTATTTTCATATTCCTGCGGCAACCTATGTTTTGACCAGCCAGTATAGTGTCGGAGATTTGTGGCATATTGTAGAGGGTGAAAGACTCAACCATCACGCATCAGCGTTTTCTAGCGCTGATGATCCATTGGCAGCACTTGATATCGATCAGCCACAAACCGTGGTTATTCAATTACGTGGCAACGAAATATTAATGCAGGTCGTCTCTTCAGATCTCAGGGCGTTAATCATTCACTGCCAACAACAAAAATCACTTCAACAAGCCTCGCCACAGATGCTTGAACAACTACCTTTATTATTTGAATATCAACTCACCGACGATATCGTGGAGGCAAACGATGGATAGTTTTATTCGCAGTATCGACCCTTTTTTCTCACGGCTAACGACCCCTTTTATCCCACTTGTGCTGCTCTTTACTCGTCTCTGGGTTGCATGGGTATTTTTTCAATCTGGCATGATCAAATACTCAAGCTGGGACAGCACCTTATACCTTTTTGAATACGAGTATCATGTACCCTTATTACCATGGCTCTGGGCGGCATATATTGGTACTGCGGTTGAAGTTTTTATCCCTATTTTTCTCACGCTGGGGCTATTTACTCGCCCGATGGCATTCGTACTTTTTGGATTTAACGTCATGGCAGTCATTTCCTATCCCGCACTTTGGGAAAAAGGATTTTATGATCACCAACTGTGGGGAATGATGCTACTCACCAATGTGATCTGGGGGGCGGGAAGTCTCTCTTTTGATCACTTATTTAATCGTGGCCACCTTCACCATTCTTTCTAAATATCGATCGTGTTTTAATATGCTATACGCAATAAAAAAGCGACCCATGGTCGCTTTTTTTTACTGCTCTAATCCGACAATCTCAAGCAGCTGCGCCAATTGCGTAATTTCTACATCGGGTAAGATCAACGCTTGCGATTGCTGCTGAATCAATTTTTTTTGATCGTTAAACCAACACGCTTGAAAGCCATGCTGTTTCGCGCCTTTTACATCGGTAATAAGATGATCACCAACATGTAAGATTGTCGCGGCTGGTACATTTAGGGTATTAACCGCAAGGTTAAATAAATCTGCCTCAGGTTTTGCTAAACCATCTTTGCCCGCTTGAAACACCTCGACAAAATATGGCGCTAAGCCAATTTTTTCTGCATCAACATTACCATTTGTTAGCCCGACTAGCGGAAAATGGTCACTTAATTGTTGTAATACTCGATGCGTTTCTGCAGGAACATCGACTTGGTTGCGAACAGCCAGTACAGTATCTAATCCCTGCTGCGCTAAAATTTCTGCCTCTGATAGACGAAACCCTAGCTGCATTAAACCTATTTTAATGGTTTCATATCGCCACAAACTGACATCATGTTTGAGCATTGGATCTAGCATCGCTAATTGCGATTTAAGCGATGACCAAACGGTTTTATCAATTATGATACGTGACGGTAAGATCTGCGTTAACCAGTCAAGCATTGCTTGTTCAGCACGAACAATCACCGGACGGTTATCGTATAAGGTATCGTCAAGATCAAAAGTTAAGGCACTAATTGGCGTTAATTGGCGGTAAAAATGCATAATTTCTCTGTATTGATACGTAGCAGTCAATGTTATTTATTACGCTTAGCACGAGGATGTGCTTCATCATACACTTTCGCTAAATGCTGAAAATCCAAATGAGTATAGATTTGGGTTGTCGATAAATTTGCGTGACCTAAAAGCTCTTGTACTGCACGTAAATCGCCGCTCGATTCCAACATATGTGTCGCAAAACTGTGACGTAGTTTATGGGGGTTAATGTGGCTTGATACTGCCTGTTTTTGTCCCCATTCCGCCATTCTTTTCTGCACATTTCGAGTCGAAATACGCGTGCCTAATTTAGACACAAACAGTGCAGGCTCTTCTGCTTGAGCAATATTGTCACGCAACTTCAGCCATTTCGCTACCCATTCACGAGCAAGGCCAGAGAAAGGAACCACCCTTTCTTTATCGCCCTTACCAATTACCCGTAAGTCGCCTTTGCTTAAACTGATATGACGCACATCAATACCAACCAACTCGGCTAAACGTAACCCTGCACCATACATCAACTCCATCATTGCGCGATCACGAATTGCTAATGGATCATCATCGTTAACATCCAGCAATTGATTCATTTCATCCACATCCAAATTCTTGGGTAATGGACGTGCTTTTCGTGGCGCCGCAACGCCTTTTGCTGGGTTGGCTTTTAAAACATTTTGATGGACTAAAAAATCAAAAAAGCTTCGCAAGGCTGATAAGCGCATCGCAAGGCTACTCGCCTTTAAGCCATCTCGCATCCCTTTACTGGCGATTTGACGTACCCAACCAGCATCCACTTGCTGCCAATTATCGACGCTCAATTCTACCAATTGTTCTGCAACACGAGTTAACTGACGCTTATAGTTTTGCTGAGTATGTAAGCTTAGCTCACGTTCACTACGTAAATATTCATAGAAACGTTCAAGTGGTTGTTCCAAGCTGCGGGGCAACATATTAGTCAATAACCTCACGGGTATATTGCCAATGCTCTATCAAGTAACTAATGGTTGTCGCTAACTGCTCAACAAACAAGGTGTCCATTTCTGGTTGGAAGTGTCCACCATCTGCGCTCGCAAAACTCAATACACCATTGGCTGCCGAACGACCTAATGGCAACACAATAAATGATCCTAGCTGTGGCGGATGGGTATATAACAATTCAGCTTCAGGGCGACGTAGACGACCTAAGTACGGACGATCTTGAGTTAAACGAGAACGATAAAAATCGTTAAATTGACGACGTTCGAGGTATAACAACTTGTCTTCGCTATCAAACAAACGAAGACAAACGGAAAGATCCAATTGCGCCGCTAAGGCATCAATAATCGTCAGTACCTGATAAATATTATGGCATTGTAATAATTGTACTTGAGCATTAGAGAACAAGACCGATAACTCACCACTTTTGGTTGCATTGGCGAGTAACGTGGCATGTTGTTGCTCAAGCTCGGCGATCCGTAGTCGTAGTCTCTCTAATTGAATATCAACCAAAGAGATAGTACCACGCTCTTGATGAGGGATCCGCACGTCACTCAACCACTCCGATTGACGTGAAAAAAAAGTGGGATTATTGCGCAAGTAAGTTACAACTGCTTGCTCATTCAGCACCTCATTCAAGTCATCCCCTGATGAACAAGTTTGCTGAGAATGTGTTGTCATTGAATAAATTGTCCGTCAAAAACGTGAGCGGCAGGGCCGGTCATAAATAATGGTTTACCTTCCCCCGCCCAACGAATATATAAATCACCACCAGGTAGAGAAACTTTTACATTTTCATCCAGCAAACCTTGCACTCGCCCAATCGCAACCGCCGCACAGGCACCGCTACCACAAGCTTGCGTTTCACCCGCACCACGCTCATAAACGCGCAAACGCACGTTATTGCGATCAAGCACTTGCATAAAGCCAGCATTAACACGCTCAGGAAAACGTTCATGGGATTCTAATAACGGGCCTAATGTATCGACATCGGCAGTATCAACATCATCAACCATCGTTACACAGTGCGGATTCCCCATACTTGCCGCGCCACAGAAAAGCGTGTGCTCACCTGCACGTAAAATATAGGTTTTTTCAGCCTGTTTAGCTTTCATCGGGATCTTGCTCGGTTCAAAGATCGGCACGCCCATATTCACTGTCACCTGATTATCATTTTCAAGTTTCAGCAACATTTTCCCTGCTTTTGTACTCACCGAAATATGGTATTTATTGGTTAACCCTTTCATTGAAACAAAACGGGCAAAACAACGGGCACCGTTACCACATTGTTCGACTTCACTACCATCAGCATTAAAAATACGGTAATGAAAATCCGTTTCAGGATCATAAGGCGGTTCAACCACTAACAGTTGGTCAAAGCCGATACCACGATGTCGATCCGCCAAACGGCGGATCGCATCAGGTGAAAAAAATACATTTTGTGTCACGCAGTCAACAACAACAAAGTCATTGCCTAACCCATGCATTTTGGAAAAGTTAATCTGCATGATGTTCCTTAATTTTTTTCATTTCATCGCAGCCATGATTACTGAATAATCTGTTCTAGTTGCCACAGTTGCGCTAGCGTTTCACGCTCACGAACAACATGAGCCTGTTCACCGTCGACCATAATTTCAGCCGCACGAGCACGGGTATTGTAATTCGATGCCATCACAAAGCCATAAGCGCCTGCTGAACGAACTGCTAATAAATCACCTTGCGCTAAACATAAACTGCGATCTTTACCGATAAAGTCACCGGTTTCACAAATAGGTCCAACTAAATCGTAGACATGCGCTTCACCCTGACGCGGGCTAACCGGCACAATGTCTTGCCACGCTGAATATAACGTCGGACGAATTAAATCATTCATTGCCGCATCAACAATGGCGAAGTTTTTATGTTCAGTATGCTTTAGAAACTCAACTTTTGTCAGTAATACACCCGCATTCGCAGCAATAGCGCGTCCTGGCTCAAAAATCAGCTCCAAATCAGGATAGTTTTCTAATCGGGCGAGTAATGCCGAAGCATAATCTGCAGGTTGTGGTGGTTGCTCATCATTGTAAGTCACCCCTAGACCACCGCCTAAATCAAGGTGCTGAATATGAATGCCTTCGGCTTTTAACTCATCAACCAACGCCAATAAACGATCGGTAGCATCAATAAATGGAGTAATATCAGTTAACTGAGAGCCGATATGACAATCCATACCAACAACCTGTAAATGTGGCAGGCTATGCGCTAGGCGATACACTTCCACCGCGCGATCAAACACAATACCGAACTTATTATCACGTAATCCTGTTGAGATGTAAGGATGCGTTTTCGCATCAACATCAGGGTTAATACGCAATGAAATAGGCGCTGTAACGCCTAGCTCTTCAGCAACGCTATTTAGACGCTCTAATTCAGGTTCAGACTCAACATTGAAGCATTTGATCCCAAGCTCTAGTGCACGCTGCATTTCAGCCGCCGTTTTACCGACACCTGAGAACACCACTTTTGCCGGATCACCACCAGCGGCAATCACACGCTCTAATTCACCTTGTGACACAATATCAAAGCCAGAGCCAAGACGAGCAAGAACATTTAATACCCCAAGGTTAGAATTCGCTTTAACGGCATAACAAATTAAATGAGGGTGCGTCGCAACCGCCTCATCAAATGCTTTCCAGTGGCGCTCTAACGTTGCACGTGAATACACATACAAAGGTGTACCGTATTGCTCAGCCAATTGTGCTAATGGCACATTTTCAGCCCATAATTGATTATTTTGCTGGTAGTTAAAGTAATCCAATGTTTTTCTTCCCTGTTAAGTAGCTGCTTTCAATGGCGACACTGTTTAACTCAGTGTTTATTTATTTTTTACTTTGCTTGCTCTTGCTGTGGTGCATCTTTTGGCATGTAGAGAGCACCACTCTGTCCACATCCCGCTAATGTTAGGGTCGCTAACACAAAAATTGCTAATAAACCTTTACGCATAATTCAAAGCCAGTGATTATCAAACCAATGCCCTCTATAATCGCACCAAGAACAGGAAAAGCAATAGGACACAATAAGATGAATGACACTGAATTTCACCAATTAGCTGATTTAGCACTTATGCAAATCGAAGAAGGTATCGATGAATCCGGTGCCGACATTGAGCCAGAGACAACGGGTAATGTATTAACACTCGAGTTTGCTAACCGCAGCCAGATCGTAATTAACCGCCAAGAGCCATTACATGAACTCTGGTTAGCTTCAAAATCAGGCGGTTATCATTTCAAATATAATGGCACGGAATGGCGTTGTACCCGCAGTGATGAAGAGCTATTTTCACTGCTTAAAAAAGAATGCAGCCTTCATGCTGGTGAAGCGGTTGAATGGTAAATAAGATATTTATTGTCATGAACTACCGATAAAAAAAGCCTTCACATCTGAAGGCTTTTTATTGTCATGTCAATACACGGTATTAACTGTTAAGCATCCCAGTTGAATTGGGATCGACATCGGGCTTTGGACGCGGCATTTGACCACTCTTAAATGGCAATACTTGTAATTTACCGTTGTCGCAATGCACGATATCGTAGAACTGGGGTAAATTAAAGTTAATGAAGTTAGTCGCACTAAAACGGTCTTGCGCCGAAGTGTAAAAACGATTAACCCCATGTACCATCTCATCTTTATTACCACTACATTGACGGTACACTTCCATCTGGTTGGTTTCATCTAAGATATAGATGTTGTAGCCCTGCTCACAATCTTCAAAGAAGAACTGGATCAAACCTTCACTCGCATAAGCATCCACTATTTGTGGAGGATGAGGTTCGTCCATTTTACCCATCACAACATGAGGCACTTCACTGACTTTATTCGATGAAATGCAACTGTAGAAATCAACTGGGTTTTCTAACCGTTGAACAGAAACACCACGACGCTCAAAGAATAAGCCAAAGGTTTCTTCTGCAATGCGGATCGCTTTAAATCGACGACGCTTTTCTTCTTCAACCGGTTTTAAGCGCATTTCAATACATTCAGCCACTAACTGATATACTAAATTACGGATCAAACCACGCATGTGCTTGCTATAACAGAATACATCAACCGCTTCAGGTGGGATCGCATCATGGTGCATCTTCCCAAGCATGGTTTTCAGTGCATCTAACATGGCATTATCGCCGCTAAAGTTAAGCGTGCGCACTTCATTCCACGAGTTGCGATAAATCAGATCGACGCTGCCAACTAAACATTTCTGTTCTGGGCCATAACTGAAAATATCGGTAGTTTTAAAATCAAACCGTACCGAGCGGTTTTTCAGCTCATTGGTTGGGTCATTTTCTAAATTAATGAATAACCCTAACTGACGAATCTCACACGGGCTCGATAACGCTTGTAAACTTGGATTCGGACGGCGAATTGGGAAGGTATTTCGAATATCACTCACCAACTGATAGAGCTTATCTAAATCAAAATCTGCATCACGTACCACGGTATGAAGGTGCGTTGATTCCGTTAATAAACCATTAAAATAGCTCCAAGCGACTAACTTAGATAAGTAACGGTTATGCTCAAGAGCCGGTTGTCCCATAATTAACAAGGGATCGATGGGCTGTTTATAAAGATACCAACCAGCAGCATTCGTACGCCCCTCAGGCACCTGAATAAAGGTGATATCTTCTTCATGTAAATCCGGTGAGATCTGTGGATTAAGTAAAGTGACTTTACCTGGAAGTACCTCAAATGCCGCATATAACTTACGCGCCAAAATACTGATATCTTCAGGACTGATCGCAGAGGTAATATTATTACGACGCGCAAAACGGATTAAGTTACGATAACTTAGCATTAACGCATCTAATAATTCGTTATGTGCCTCTTTAACTTGTGTCACTTTCCAATCACGACGATGATCAAGTTCATTAATCACCGAGTCTGTCCATTGCCACTGCTCAGTTAAGTGCTTGAGAACACGACGACGCCAAGGCACAGAGCCGGCACTTGGTTCACGAGATAACTTTTCATGGGTTTTTAAATAGAAGCAACGACGCACTAAATCAAGACGACGATGATCATCAATTCGCTCAAGATAGCGCGTGACTTTTTCCAACATTAAATAGTACGCATCCATACAGTATTCACTGCGGTCTTCAGCAAAGAAGCGACGCTTACCATCAAGGCTTAAAAGTTGAGTATGCGGGTATTCCCATGAGTAAGCTTCCAGCAAAATGGCTTTGAGCACTGACTTATACGGTGAGTCGATACTTTTATATAACTGCCATAAACTTGAACCAAAATACTCTTCGGCAGGAATACGCGTTAGACCACCAAAATCAATCCACTCATCAAGATTAATGTAATCTTCATCAATTAAGTACGCCATATATTGGTCATAGCACTCTTCCATTTCTGGCGGCACCATAAACCACAATAATGGCAACCCTGCCAAACAAACGGCAGAGCGATAGAATTCATCTAATAATAATAAATGCTGGCTAGAACCACAGTTTTCACCGGTCATCGCTTCAGAGAAGTTATGACGGAATCGATTCTCATCAATAAGAAAGAAATTCGCTTCAACCCCTTGCTCCATTGCCCACTGCGACACAAGGCTACACTTGCTGTCAAGTGCACTACGTTCTGCTGGTGTCAATGAAGTTCGGATACAAACCCAAATATCAAGATCACTGGTTAGGCTTTGTCCCATTGATGAGGTACTTCCCATGGCATACAAGCCAGTGATTGGGCAGTCATTTATCTCAAGCAATAGGGGATCGACCGAGAGTTCGGCAGAATGGGCGCAATCATCAACGAATTGTTGCTGGACATCAGTCACAACAAATTTCGCGATCCCTTGAGCTACCGGTTGGTCAAGATAACCCGGTAAAGCAGGGTGATTGTAATGAAGTAAGACAGGCAACAAGTCAAATACTTGTACTGATTGAGCATTCATCGCTAACCGTGCTCGTTCAATACGAAGCTCAGTCAATGAATCTAGCCTGCCTTTCAGCGTCTTAATATAATTTTGCAAATTACTCTTCCAAGAGCTAACAGAGTTGAAGCACCCCAAATATCACCCTTAGGATCATTTGAGCTGTGTTAAATATGAGCAAAAACGTGATCAATGTAACACTTTTAATACCCTTGGTAAAGATAATGCCAAGTCAGGTAATGCGACAATTCTGTGTGATTCATCCTTAAACTATTACCTCAAATTAGTACAATGATGAATAACCGCCAGTTGCCAGCGAATCATCATTCTATCATTTAAGGTCGATGTGATTAATATCACATTTTTTTAAACTATTAGCAACATGATCGTATGCATATACTCAAATGATTAAGCAAATTATCATCCAGACGATGCTAATGGTACGATGTGCTTAATAGAAAATAGAATCTTCATTATGGATCCCCAATACTTATGAGTAATCAACCAATCCGTATTGCTACACGTAAAAGCCCACTCGCTATGTGGCAAGCTGAATTCGTTAAAGCAGAGCTAGAACAAGCCCATCCTGGCATTATTGTCGAGCTTGTTCCGATGATCACAAAAGGCGATATCATTTTAGATACTCCACTGGCTAAAGTGGGTGGTAAGGGGCTATTCGTAAAAGAGCTTGAAGTCGCTATGCTTGAAGGCCGTGCAGATATCGCGGTTCACTCAATGAAGGATGTACCCGTTGAGTTTCCTGAAGGCCTAGGCCTTGTAACCATCTGTGAGCGTGAAGATCCTCGTGATGCGTTTGTCTCAAATAAATACAACAATATTGATGAGCTACCTCAAGGTGCTATTGTTGGTACTTCTAGCTTACGTCGTCAGTGTCAATTACGCGCCCAACGCCCTGATCTTATCGTCAACGATCTACGTGGTAATGTTAATACTCGCTTACGTAAGATGGATGAAGGTCAATACGATGCGATTATTCTTGCCTGTGCTGGCCTTAAACGTCTAAAAATGGAAGACCGTATTCGCAGCGAAATTACACCAGAAGTGAGTTTACCTGCTGTTGGCCAAGGCGCCGTGGGGATTGAGTGTCGTCTCGATGACACACGTGTTCGTCAATTGTTAGCTGCCTTAAGTGATCAAGCCACCACAACACGCGTATTGTGTGAGCGTGCAATGAATAACTACCTACAAGGCGGCTGTCAGGTGCCAATTGGTAGTTACGCAGAGCTTGAAGGCGACCAAATCTGGCTACGCGCATTAGTCGGTGAACCTGATGGCAGTAAGATTGTACGCGCTGAAATTCGTGGACCAATCGAGCAAGCAGAGCAATTGGGAGAAACTCTCGCAGAGCAACTGCTTAACGATGGTGCTCGCGATATTTTAAATCGATTATACGGTAACGCGTAATGACAGTGCTGATCACCCGCCCTGCCCCCGATTGTTATCAATTGGCAGAGCAACTCAATGCTGCGGCGATCAGCGCAATAGCCCAACCGCTATTAACCTTAAAAGCCGGTGATGGACTTTCTTCGTTATTGCTACAAATCAATGCATTAAAAGCCAATGATTATATTATTGCTGTAAGCCATCATGCGGTAACATTTGCGCACGATTACTTAGTATCGCAAGGTGCAGCATGGCCAAAAAACGTGCATTATATAGCTGTTGGTCATAAAACTGCCGCAACATTGACAAAATTGAGCGGACAGCGAGTATTATCTCCTGAACACCGCTGTGATAGCGAAGGATTATTAGCCTTACCCGAACTCGCACACGTTACGGATCGTAACATCCTTATATTGCGAGGGAATGGTGGCAGAGAGTTGATCCACCAAGCATTAACGGCACGCCATGCAGTAGTCAACTATTGCGAAACGTATCAGCGATGTTGGCTTGATCTCGATGGCGAGAAATTAGTGGCACAATGGCAACATCAACAGCTGGATACCCTTGTTATTACCAGTGCTGAACAACTAGTATTTTTAACAACAAGGATCCCAACTCAACATTTGACTTGGTTTCTCAATTGCCACCTTCTCGTCCCAAGTCAACGTGTGGCCGAGCAAGCAACAACGCTTGGCTTTATGAATATTTCCACCGTGGGCAGTGCCTCCAATCATGCACTCTTCACGTTCCTAAGCAACTTTAGCTAAACGGAATAATTAGGATGACAGACAAATCTAACAACAACACCGCAGCAGAACAGCCAAAGCAGGACAAGCCAACCACGGCAACAACGCCTACTCCGGCTAAAGAAGCGCCAAAAAAAACAACCAAAGAACAACCTAAAGCACCAGCAAAAACAGAGAAATCTGAAAAAAAATCAGGTAGCAAAACAGGGTTGATTGCGATTGCATTAGTTATCGCACTCGGTGGTGGGCTTTACTATCACGGTCATCAGCAGGGATTGCAGCAGCAACAGCGTATTGAGGCGCTACAACAACAAATTGCTAGCATGAAAGCCGCGATGCAAAACGATCAAAAAGAAACCATTACTCTTATTAATGGCGGATTACGCAGTGCTGAAGTTAGTCTAAGCCAACAGCAAAAATCGATTGCAGCTCTGCAGACCACAGTCACAGAGCTAAAAGGCAATAGTCCGAACGATTGGCTCCTAGCCGAAGCGGATTACCTTGTGAAAATGGCAGGACGTAAACTCTGGTTAGAGCATGATGTCACCAGTGCAACGTTATTGCTTGAGTCTGCTGATCATCGTATCGCAGAAATGAATGACCCAAGCTTGAAGAACCTACGCCAAGCAATGAGCAATGACATTACAACATTAAAATCACTGACTCACGTTGACCGTGATGGCATAGTGCTACGCTTAACAAGTCTTGAAAACAGTGTTGATAACTTACCTTTAGCTAATGCTATTTTGCCAAAAGCAGTAGATGAACCCCAATCACAAACCGTGAGTCAATCGGTGAATGATTGGAAAGATAATTTGCTGACATCGTTGAAAAACTTTGGCGAACACTTCATTACTTATCGTAAGCGTGATGGCAATGTTGTTCCCCTGCTTTCACCACAACAAGATTTCTACTTACAGCAAAATATCAAAAACAAGTTAGAAGTCGCAATTGATGCGGTTTACCGTGAGCAAGGTGATGTTTATAAGATCTCTCTTGATACCGCGAAGAAGTGGGCTGAACAATATTACGATATGTCTTCACCGCTAACGCAAAGCTTTATTAAGAGCCTTGATCAATTAGCCCAACAGCAAATCACAGTGAACTACCCAGAGAAGCTGCAATCTCAGGCATTAATTACTAAGCTCGTCAATCAAGTGCTACGTAATAAAATGGCGACATTAGATGATACGCAGGCACAACCTGTAAAGCAGACTAAACCAGCAGTAAAACCGACACCGGAAACAGAAGCGCCAGCAGTAGAAAAAAAGCCAGCCCAAGCGAAACGTGAAACAACAGTAACGCAACCCGCTGAAACATCGATTAAAGGTAAGAATAACGCGACAGTCACTTACAATACGGTAACCACAGTGGAGGCCAAATAATGATTAAATTATTGTTATTGGTACTGGCACTGATCGCCGGTATTATTGTTGGCCCTGAGCTCGCTGGTAATCAAGGTTATGTGTTGATCTCAACGGCAAATCAAACCATTGAGATGAGCCTAACGACACTCGTAGTATTAATCGTTGCATTGTTTGCCGTTTTCTTATTACTTGAATTTATTCTAAAACGCGTCTTTTCAATCAGTAGCTCAACCCGTGGTTGGTTTAGTGGGCGTAAAGTTCGCAAAGCACGAATCCAAACGTCAGAAGGCCTATTAAAAGTAACAGAAGGTGATTGGAAACCCGCTGAAAAGCTATTAACTAAATCGGCTAAATTCAGCGATGCGCCACTCCTAAACTACCTTGCGGCTGCAGAGGCCGCACAAGGACTAGGTAAAACCGAGCAACGTGATGAGTACTTGAAACAAGCTGCTGAGCTTGATAGCCAAAACCTTGCGGTTGCACTCACCCGTGCCAAGCTTCAAATCCGCCAACAGCAATTTGAACAAGCACTGGCAACATTACAAGAAGTACAACAAGATCATGCACGCAATCCTATCGTGTTAGGTCTACTTCAAGAGTGCTACTTAAAGCTGGAAGATTGGAAATCACTGCTAACTTTACTGCCACAGCTAATGAAAGCAGGCGTGATCAGTCAAGAAGAAGCAGCTGTCCTTGATGAGCAAGCACAATGTGGCCAAATGCAGCACCTTGGTCAGCAAAATGGTACTGATGGCTTAGTGGGATACTGGAATAACATGGGACGTAAAGATAAGCAGAATCCAGCGCTTGTGGCATGCTTCATCAAACAAATGATGGCACGTCATGCCGATAGCGATGCTTACCCAATTTTACGTGATGCACTTAAAAAGAGCCAAGATGAGCGCTTGATCAGCCTTGTACCTCAGCTAAATCTACCCGATCGTCATCCTGCCATTGTAAAGCTAAAAGAGCTATTGCGCCAAGACGGCAATAATGCCGTCACGCACAGTGCATTGGGGCAAATGTTAATGGCGGAAGGTAACTGGCAAGAAGCAAAAGAGCATTTTGAAAGAGCTGTTGCGGTTCGTCCTGATATGACAGACTACGCTCACTTAGTCGCAACGCTAGAGCAGTTAGACGACAAGCAAGGTGCTGCGGCAGCCTCTCGTCAAGCACTCGAATTAGCACAGCCAAGTAAGCAAGCTTAATCAAATAAATAACCGAAAAAGCGCCCCTCTGTGGGCGCTTTTTTTTCGTCAAATAAAAGACAAATAACACTTTTAACAATAAAATGTTTCAAGGTGTAAACAGTCATCTCAAGATATATCCAAACCATTGCTCCGATCGCATAAACACGATTCAATAGCCTTTCGATTTCCTTAACATTTGGATAACTAAGCTATGGATATGCTTCCTTGGTTAATTGTTTCTGGTATCGTAGTTTCAGTAATTGTATGCGTAATGACCGCAGTACTAATTAAAAACGCTGACTAATACGAAATCAAAAAAAGCCTCCAATTCGGAGGCTTTTTTATTTTATCGTATTCATCACAATCCAAGCGCAAGTTTTGCTTTCTTCAATTGCTTTTCAAATTTCTTAACTGTTTTCGCCGCTTTCTTTAATTGTTTATTTTTCTTTTTCGCTAGTTTCTTCAATTTCTTAGCTTGCTTTAACTTTAAGCTATCAGGCGCTAACGCTTCTTCTTCGACCACCGCAACCATTTCGATATGGCTTTGCCCCACAGCTGTAGGAGCTGGCAAATTATGCACATTCGGTGTTTTCATTGCCATCATAGGCAGAGGGGCTGACGGAATCGATAATTTCGCAACACGAGGAGCAGCCTTAACCGCATTGGTTAATCGGCTTGGCTTACACAAATACTCTTTGTCACTTGCGACTCTCGTACAACTTGAACACATGAAATTTGGTTCGCTGACAATCTTACTAATTGTCGCAAACTGATCGACAATTTCTGCTCGGCGATATTTACACAAGGTCTTAGCCATGAATGCTCCTCTAGCCAACAACGAACCTTTTTATCAACATTAAACGATAATGATTCGTAATTCCAGAAAAGCAATAAGATTTTATTGTCCCTACTTGTAACTATTTATTTGCAACAACCACTTAGGCTTTCATTGCCGCTTTTACATAAATATCAAATCGGTTCTTTTTAGTTTCAATCGCCATTGAGGGCTTCGCTTGAGCAAGAAATTCAGCATAATCGGGACGCTTAACCACGACCCGTTTTGTTGCCAGCGCATATGCAGGCTCAAATAAACCATCGGCATCTAAATCTGCACCCACTAAGGTTTGAAAAACGCGCATTTCTTTTTTAACTAAAGCGGACTTTTTCTTATGTGGATACATAGGATCAAGGTACACCACATCCGGTGCGACAAAATCAGGATCATCGGCTAAATTGACCAAAGCATCATGACTCGAAGCATGGAGCAATTGCATACGCTCACTTACCCAACCGCCAATTTCAGGATCGGCTTTTGCTCGTGCTAAGCCATCATCTAATAATGCAGCTACCACAGGATGACGCTCAACCAACTGAACTTTACAACCGAGTGTTGCCAAGACAAAAGCATCTCGACCAAGACCAGCTGTCGCATCTAACACGGTAGGGCTAATACCGCCTTTGAGTCCAACTGCTTTTGCTATTGCTTGGCCTCGACCACCACCAAATTTACGGCGATGAGCGACAGCACCGCTAACTAAATCGACAGAAACTGCACCGAGCTTAGGTTCATCAAGCTTACGAAGCTCTAATTGCTCAGCGGTAAGGACTAAAGCAAAGCTGCTATTTTCATCATGGCTTAAGCCCCAACGAGCGGCTAATTGATCTAATTCAGGCTGACGTTCAGGAACTTCACAAACTAAGGCAAGCTGCACAGCAATCTCCGATATAAAAACAACATCTGGGCGTGACATTTCACATCCGATCATAGGGCGCGGATTATAGCACTACAAATCATCCTTTGCTCTGGTATCACACCATCAGATAAGTATAAGATACAACGATAAAAATAAATCCCTCGCATAGTAAAAGGATCACCTATGACACCATCCATTCGTATCGACGACTTAGATCGCGATATCCTTAATGCCTTAATGAATGATGCTCGTATTCCTTACGCTGAAATGGCGAAGCGATTTAATGTCAGTCCTGCTACCGTGCACGTACGAGTAGAAAAAATGCGGGCTGCAGAAATTATAACGGGGACGGAAGTGATCATTAACCCTAAGTTATTGGGCTATGACGTTTGCTGTTTTATTGGTATTAATTTGAATGCCGCCCGTGATTATCATTCTGCATTAGCAAAACTAAATGAGCTTGATGAAGTGGTTGAAGCTTATTACACCACTGGGGCGTACAACATTTTTGTCAAATTGATGTGCCATTCCATTGAAGAGCTGCAATACGTGCTGATTGATAAGCTCCAAGCCATTGATGAAGTGCAATCCACTGAAACGCTTATCTCATTACAAAATCCGATCAACCGCAATGTAAAACCCTGATAGGTGTTTTACTGATATTAATAAAGCGAGCATGGCGCTCGCTTTTACTTTTTAGTCAATATTACGACTTACTCAGGCTTTTGCTGTAAACATTCAGCGCGCTCAGCTGCATCTTTAGCTAACCACTCCGCGACGGTTTTCGCAAAGTAAGTTAATACCCCATCAGCACCTGCACGTTTAAAGCACAATAGTGATTCCATGATGGTTTCGCGCTCTTTTAACCAACCATTTTGAATCGCTGCCATATGCATCGCATACTCGCCAGACACTTGGTAAGCATACGTTGGTACTTGCAACTCACTCTTCACGCGGCGAACTATATCAAGGTATGGCATACCCGGTTTTACCATTACCATATCTGCGCCTTCATTGATGTCCATTGCCACTTCGTGCAAAGCTTCATCACTGTTCGCAGGATCCATTTGGTAAGTTTTCTTATCGCCGCCTTTTAAGTTGCCAGATGAACCGACAGCATCACGGAATGGACCATAGTAATTCGATGCATATTTAGCAGAGTACGCCATGATTTGGGTATTGATATAACCTGCATTTTCTAATGCTTCACGAATTACACCAATACGACCATCCATCATATCTGACGGGGCAACGATATCAGCACCGGCTTCAGCATGAGATAACGCCTGCTTGATTAAAATATCTGTCGTTATATCGTTTAATACATAGCCGTCATCATCAATGATGCCGTCTTGACCATGAATGGTGAACGGATCTAATGCGACATCGGTAATAACACCAAGCTCTGGCACATGCGATTTAAGTGCACGCACCGCCGTTTGTACTAAGCCTTCAGGATTATAAGCTTCTTCTGCTAACTCTGATTTAAACTCTTGAGACACAACAGGGAATAAGGCAATCGCAGGAATACCTAGTTTCGCAAGATATGCCGCCTCTTCAAGTAACAAATCAATAGATAAGCGCTCAATACCCGGCATTGAGTCAACCGTTTCACGACGATTTTTACCCATCAAAACAAACATCGGATAGATCAAATCATTCACAGATAATTGATTTTCTGACATGAGGCGACGACTAAAATCATGCTTACGGATCCGACGCATACGACGACCAGGAAACGCACCTTGAATAGATACTGACACGACAAACTCCTTGCTAAAAAATAGGATTAGATAATATCACTCAGACTGACCAATGTGGCTTAAATCGAAAAAAAAGCCTGACTATTCGCCTCTGACTGCGTCATAACTTGCTCAGGTGTTTCACCACGGCACTCAGCAATCACCGCGGCAATATGCGGTAAAAACTTGGGTTCATTGCGACTCGACTTTGGCTTCGGACGATAGTCACGAGGCAATAAGTATGGGCAATCGGTTTCAATCATTAAGCGGTTGGCGGGAATATGACGCACGACTTCACGTAGCTCTTGACCACGACGCTCATCACATACCCACCCCGTAATACCAATGTGTAAATCTAGCGCTAAGCATGCTTTTAGCTCTTGCTCAGAGCCAGTAAAACAATGCAGCACTGCCGCAGGTAATTTATCTCGCCAAGGGGTAAGGATTTCAATAAAACGCTCATGCGCATCTCGGCAATGCATAAAAACGGGTAATTGTAACTCTGCCGCTAAGGCTAATTGTGCTTCAAATACTGCTTCTTGCTGTGGACGAGGAGAAAAGTCGCGGTTGAAGTCGAGCCCACATTCGCCAATTGCTACTACTTCAGGCTCTGCTGCTAGTGAACGAATTTCTGGTAACAAAAGATCGGAGACAGATTTTGCATCATGCGGATGAACGCCAGCGGTTGAGTAACAGTAGTTCGGCCATTGCTGCGCCATTTGTTGCGCTTCAATGCTCTCTTCAATACTGGTGCCCGTAATTATTAAATGCTTCACACCCGCTTCTTGAGCACGCGTGATCACCTCCGCACGATCTTTATCAAAACGGTTGTTTGTTAAGTTAACACCAATATCTATCATCTGTTTATCCATTCTCTACACAGCACTATGTGTCACTCAGTATATCGAGCCGATCCATTCTGTGCCAAACCCATATTCAAGATATAAAAAAACCGACGATTAGGTCGGTTTTTTTCATCATCACATAGTACAAAGTACTATTTACTGCTGCTCTTCGTGCTCGCTATCATCCAACTCATCATTATCACGCACATAAAAACGTGAGAAGAATAAGCCAACTTCAAACAATAAACACATAGGTACAGCCAACAAGGTCTGAGAAACAATATCAGGCGGTGTTAACAGCATACCAACAACAAACGCACCTACGATAATATAAGGACGTTTACTACGTAGAGATTCCGGATCAGTCGCACCAGTCCAACACAACAGAATAATAGCAACAGGAATTTCAAAAGCGATGCCAAACGCCATAAATAGCGCGAGGACGAAATCGAGATAGTTCGAAATATCTGTTGCCACCTCTACCCCTTGAGGGGCGACACTGGTGAAGAACTTAAAGACCAATGGAAACACAACGTAATAAGCAAATGCGACACCGGCGTAAAACAGCAATGAGCTGGAAAACAACAATGGCATAATTAGCTTGCGTTCATGTTTGTATAAACCTGGAGCAATAAAACCCCAGACTTGATACAAAATCATTGGCACAGCAATAAACACTGAGGTTACTAAGGTCAGTTTTATCGGTGTAAAGAACGGTGAAGCAACGTCTGTAGCGATCATAGTTGCACCGGCAGGCATTCGCTCTACTAATGGTGCAGCTAAGAAGGCATAGATATCATTGGAAAACCATACTAAACATAGAAAAACCACCAGTACACTTATGATAGAACGCAAAAGTCGCGTACGTAGTTCAAGTAAATGACTAAATAGCGGCTGCGTATCTTCGACTTTTGACATAGTGATGTAATTTATTCCTGCTTTTGTGAAGTCGTTGCTGAGGTTTGCTCGTCTTTATCAGCATAGGGGCGCTGAACATCTGAAGCCGCTTTTTTAAGCTCATCAACAGAGTCTTGCAATTCAGGCGCTAAGTCCTTCATTCCCATTTGTTCGGCTTTTTTTAAATTGGCTTGCAGTTCCTGAATTTTCAGTTCCTGAGACAATTCATCTTTCACCGAGTTTGCCATATTACGAGCAGCACCTATCCACTGCGATACCGTACGAATCGCAACGGGTAGACGTTCTGGCCCCAGTACTACTAATCCCACCACGGAGATCAGTACTAACTCCCAGAACCCGATATCAAACACGTCTTAAACCTGCTCTTTGTCTTTTTGATTAGTTGTCGTCTGATCCGCTGGCTTTTGTTCGTCAGCAATTTTCTTTTGTTCAAAGTCAGCATCGTTGTCTGACTCTTTTTTCGCAGCAGGTGCTGCTGCAGCTGCTTCATCATCGCTGATTGCTTTTTTGAAACCTTTAACTGCAGAACCTAGGTCGCCGCCTAGAGTACGAAGTTTTTTTGTTCCGAACAAAAGAACAATGATCAGTGCAATGATTAACAATTGCCAAATACTGATACCACCCATGCTTGTTTTACCTCAGCTTTATGTGGTTAATAACGAAAGTGCGTTTATTAACGCAACTATAAGTATAGGCGAAAGCCCAACCGATTATTTTCGGCAGGTACGCCATCCTAGCAACCAAAATAGGGTTCCTACACCAACAGAAACTGCAGGGTACGTTGCTACTTGATCACCAAAAAGTATTGCAGCACACACCATAAAGGTGGCACCGATACCAAAGTAGAACCTTGCCTGGTTATGAGTACGTCGATTTTCCATGAAGTTATCATAGAGTTTATCAATACGTTGATTCATTACCTTGCCTTGGCGCAAACTGTCGTAAAGTAATTCAGGCAATTCAGGCAATTTTTCAGCCCAAAAAGGTGCTTTACTTTTTATTGCATCAAGAATGCCTTGCGGACCTACCTGATGTGACATCCAGTTTTCCAAGAACGGCTTGGCTGTTGCCCACAAATCAAGTTGTGGATACAACTGGCGTCCTAAGCCTTCAACATACAACAAGGTCTTTTGTAACAAGACCAGCTGCGGTTGCACTTCCATATTAAAACGGCGAGCAGTATTAAATAAATTTAACAACACATGGCCGAATGATATTTCACACAGTGGCTTTTCAAAAATAGGTTCACACACTGTACGAATAGCAAATTCAAACTCATCCACATTGGTATCATGAGGAACCCAGCCAGAATCAACGTGTAATTCTGCAACCTTACGATAATCACGATTAAAGAAAGCCAATAAGTTTTCCGCTAAGTATCGTTTATCTTCTCGGTTAAGTGTCCCTACAATGCCGCAATCTAGCGCAATCCATTGTGGATTTTCCGGATGCTCATAGGAGACAAAAATATTTCCTGGGTGCATATCGGCATGGAAAAAGCTGTCACGAAATACCTGAGTAAAAAAGATATTAACTGCATTTTCCGATAATAGTTTTAAATTCGTACCATTGGCTTTCAAGCCTTCAATATTAGAAACTTGAATACCATAGATACGTTCCATTACAAGAAGATTAATACTGCTATAATCAGTATAAACTTCTGGTACATATAAGGTTTCATCACCATCAAAGTTACGACGAAGTTGAATACTATTCGCCGCTTCGCGCATTAAATCGAGCTCATCAAGCAAGGTTTTTTCGTATTCGCGAACCACTTCAACAGGACGTAAGCGGCGCGCTTCTGGCTGGAGACGAGAAACTATCTCGGCCATCCTGTACATCAGCTTAATGTCAGCTTCAATAATCGGCTTAATATCAGGACGAATAACTTTAAAAACAATCTCTTTGCCGTTTTCTTTTAAGGTTGCAGTATGCACTTGAGCAATCGATGCTGACGCTAATGCAACTTCATCAAAATCGTCAAACCACTGCTCTAACGGCCCGCCTAATGATTCCTCAATAGTACGTTTAGCTAATTTGCCATCAAAAGGTTCAACTTGGTCTTGTAATAATGCCAGCTGATCTGCAATGTGCGGCGGAAAAAGATCGCGACGCGTTGACATCATTTGACCAAACTTGATCCATACCGGACCGAGTTCTTGCAATGCTAAACGTAAACGCTCACCCAATGGCACATCGGGGTATTCATTTTTGATCCAAAATAGCGATTTACGTAATTTTTTAGGAAGTTCGGTACGTGGATCAACCGGAATAAAGTCATCCAATCCATAGCGCAGTTGTACTTGAATAATACGGTACAACCGTTTTATTTCTGAGTAGCTCATCATTGCCAATTTATCGCTCAAGTAACTGGTTCAAACGGGCCTCAAAACGCGCAACATCCGATTTCAAGTCATCCACTTGATCGTAAAAATGCACCATTTCTAAAGGCTGTGGTAATAGTTGCCATTCTTCAGTGATCACTTCCGCTAAATCGCGTTGGCGATTCTTTACCCCTTGGCGAATAAATCGACTCCCCGACTTTACACTACTGACTAAAGTATGAGCAACTACATCACCCGTATATTGCGATAATTTTTCTTCGACATCGGGCTTCAAACCACTTAGCAAAGTGGAAAAATGCTGAGCCAATTGTAGATCGCCATCGAGTGCTAACTTATCGGCTTTAATTAGCTGCGTTAAGTTAGCTTGTTGTCGTAGCTCGGGTAACACCGTAAGGTTTAAAGCTAATTGGCAATCCACCTCGCCTTCAAATCCAGCAAGCACATCAATTTGATGACTGAAAACAAAGTACAAGGTTTTGTTAAATTCATTTAGCGTAACGCTAATGACTTTACCGCGTAAACGAGTAAGACGACGCTGACTATCAGCATCGTCTTTGAGTAATTGATTCAGTGATGTTTCAACCGCACCGGTAACAAAAGCATCTAACGGCATAGAGTCATCCTCAGAACTTATAACCACGGTGCAAGGCAACAATACCGCCCGTTAAGTTGTAATAACTGGTTTGATCAAATCCAGCTTCATCCATCATCCCTTTCAAGGTTTCTTGATCAGGATGCATGCGGATAGATTCAGCAAGGTAACGATAGCTTTCTGCATCATTGGCAATAATTTCACCCATTTTTGGTAATAGGTGGAATGAGTACGCATCGTAAACTTTTGATAATGGTTCTAGTAACGGCTTTGAGAACTCTAATACTAATAAACGACCGCCTGGTTTTAACACGCGATACATTGAACGCAGCGCTTTGTCTTTGTCGGTGACGTTACGTAAACAAAAGCTGATGGTGATGCAATCAAAGTAATCGTCAGGAAACGGCAGCTCTTCAGCATTAGCTTGAACATATCCCACGTTACCGACAATGCCACTGTCTCGCAGTTTACTGCGGCCAACGTTCAACATCGAGTTGTTGATATCAGCCAAAATAACCTGACCTGTTTCACCCACGATACGTGAAAATTTCGCCGTTAAATCACCGGTGCCGCCGCCTAAATCCAGTACACGTTGACCTTTGCGTACACCACTGCAGTCAATCGTGAAGCGCTTCCAAACGCGGTGAATACCCATCGACATCAAATCGTTCATGATGTCGTACTTTGCTGCAACCGAGTGAAAAACCTCAGCAACCATGGTTGCTTTCTCTTCTTTGGCGACGGTACGGAAGCCAAAGTGAGTCGTATCTTGTGTGGTGTCCGTCATGTTCAATCCGTTTATAGATACTGATGACGCTTGGCATCTACTTACGCAGCGTCATCAGTATTAAATGCATTTATTCAACTGGGCTTAGTGTACTTGATGGTTGCTCTTTGCTCAAAGCGCTTTACCTACCATTATGATAAATCCCCTTCAGATGGCACGGTAATATGAGAAAAGCCTCGGTATTCAGTTAGGTTAGATTGTGACTTTTCCACCAGCTGAGCACTAATATCACGTTTCACTTCAACCCCTAGTTGTTTGAAACTTTCTGCTTGGCGGATCACGTTGCCACGACCTGTTGCCAGTTTATTCATCGCCCCTTGATAACTTTGATTCGCTTTTTCTAACGATTGTCCCATCGCTTCCATATCCGTAACAAACAAGCGTAATTTATCGTAAAGCTTGCCTGCACGATCAGCAATTTCTTTGGCATTTTGATTTTGTCGCTCATTACGCCACAAGTTATTAATAGTACGCAATGCCACCAGCAAGGTCGTTGGACTCACCAACATGATATTTAAATCCATCGCATCCCGGATTAATGCCGGATCGGCTTCAATCGCAGCTTGGAACGCAGGCTCTACTGGAATAAACATCAAGACATAATCCAGACTTTGGATGCCATGAAGCTGATGGTAATCCTTACGGCTTAACCCACGCATATGGGCGCGCATCGAGGCAACATGTTCACTCATGGCGAGTTCACGCTCAGCGATAGTGTCTGCATTAAAGAAGCGCTCATACGCCACCAATGACATCTTGGCATCCACCACCACATCTTTTTGTTGGGGTAAATGCACCACAACATCGGGCTGATAACGCTTACCGTCTTCGTTTTCCAAACTGACTTGAGTTTGATATTCATGCCCTTCACGCAACCCTGAGTCAGACAATACTCGCGCCAGCACAACTTCGCCCCAGTTACCTTGGGCTTTGTTATCGCCTTTAAGGGCTTGGGTTAAGTTAATTGCCTCTTTCGCCATCTGCTCATTGAGCTGTTTAAGGCTATTGATTTGATGCACTAAAGTATGGCGCTCACGAGACTCTTGCGTGAAATTGTCATTAACCTGCTTTTTGAAACCTTCAAGTTGCTCTTTGAGTGGACTCAACAAGTTTTCTAAACTCATTTTATTCTGTTCATCCACCGTTCGAGTCTTCTGCTCAAATAAGCGATTAGCTAAACTTTCAAATTGAATACGCAAGCGTTCTTCAGCATTTTCTAATAGCTTAATTTTTTCATCTGCCGCTTTTTGTTCTTCAAAATGGCGGGCATCTTGCTCACGCAGATCGGCTTCAAGCCCCGCGCTGGCTAAGCGAGAATTATCAAGCTGCTCAGATAAATACTGCTTTTCATTTTGCAGCGCGTCAAAGTGACGCATTTTTTCTAATGCCGCAGCTAAGCGACCGTGCATTTGACGAATTTCATGGGTTAATCTGTCACGATCGTCATCTAACTCTTCCAGCTCTTGGTTTCTTTCTGCTAGCTGACTTTGTAATTGCTGCTCACGACTTAATGCTAAACGCGCATCTGATTCTGCTTGTTGCTCGACAAGCTGAAGCATTTGTTCGTATCGACCTTTATACCAGAATGCCGTGATCACACTGGCAACGGTGGCACCTAACAATGTTGCTAATGCGGTAATAACGCCACCACTTAACCATTCTGCCATAGTAAATTCTCTATCTTCCTGACAAATTATTCTCGCTTTTAAGGCTAAGAGGATACTGGATAAATGTCCAGCTAACGAAGAACAACTTAAACAATAAATAATGGATATAAGCGTTTTTGTTTGCACTCGATCACAGGCTATATCATCACTCGCTATTCACCTTTATAACCATCTCCTACACTGCGTTACCGTTTTTCATTTTTTAACAGGGATAGTCATGAACGAACGCCTCGCTTTAGGGTATGGCATTGCCGCTGTGTTACTTTGGTCTACTGTCGCCACTGCTTTTAAAATTACCTTAGCTTATTTTTCTCCCGTTCAAATGATGGTGATTGCTAGTAGCGTGTCTGCTCTCGCCCTTATTGTTATAGCTGGCTATAAAAAAACACTCCACCAGCTTAAGTCGACTTTTCTTCAACGTCCGCTTTACTACTTATTACTCGGACTTATCAATCCTTTCGCTTATTACTTAGTGTTATTTAAAGCCTACGAATTATTACCTGCTTCGCAGGCTCAACCCATCAACTACAGTTGGGCAATCACTCTGACTTTAATGGCTGCACTTTTCTTAGGACAAAAAATTCAGCGTAAAGATTGGATAGCTTGCGTGCTGGGATATGGCGGTGTGGTGGTAATTGCGACTCAAGGTAATATTTCAGCCTTGAATTTCACCAGTCCGTTAGGCGTTGCGTTAGCGCTATTTTCGACACTGTTATGGGCAGGCTATTGGATTTTAAATACTAAAAATAAAGCCGATCCAATCCTCGGTTTATTACTGGGCTTTTTAGTCTCGCTGCCATTTTCTATCGGCTTGAGTCTGTATCTTGGCGGTTGGCAAAGTGTACCTTGGCAAGGCTGGGCAGCAGTCACGTATGTTGGTTTATTTGAAATGGGGATCACCTTTGTTTTATGGCTCAATGCGCTACGGTTAACCCGTAATACCGCTAAGATCAGTAACCTGATTTTTATCTCACCTTTTATCTCTTTATTATTGCTCGCCACGATTATTGGTGAAACGATTCATCCCTCAACATTGATCGGCTTAATATTAATTATTGCAGGACTCGTAATCCAACAATGGCGAAATAAAAAAGTCCCGATTGTTGAATAGCTAAATTTAACCAAAAAAAAGCCTGTCGATTTGACAGGCTGTACGGATAAGGCTGTCACCACCTCACCTTTAAACTCATAATATTTATTAATTCTGTACCGTTAACTGTGGGTGCCAACGACGCCCGATTTTAGACACTAAAATCAATAATCCAGGGATCAGCAACCACATTTGTAACGTCATTAACACGGGGGATGAGAAATCTAATCGTTGGGTTAGGCTCACCATGACACCAGCACCACTCATTTGGAATAGCCCCAATAATGCTGCTGCAGTTCCAGCACGATCGCCAAATGGTGCTAATGCTTTTCCGGCTGCAGAGCCTAATACAAAAGCAAAACCAAAGGAACAAATGAAGATTGGCACCATAAAAGCCCATGCTTGCTGTAATGGGCTTAATAGCAGCATCAGAGCGCCTGCCATCATTAAGATAATCAAACCAGTACGTAACGTTCGGCGAGTACCAAAGCGATCCATAAACCTGGGTGCAACCATACAGGCTGTAATATTGAGCACAGCATTAATACCAAACCAGATCGTAAACTGGTTCATGTCTTGACCAAGGTGGTTCATCAACCACACTGGTGCTGAAGTTACATAGGCTAAAATCACTGCCATCGCTAACATGCAAAGTGTAGCGTGAAATAAAAATGTTGGTTCGCGTAATACCGACCAGTAACGACTAAGACTAATAGTAGAGCCTTTCACATTAGTACTGACAGGGCGTGTTTCTTTAAATAACACCATCACAAAAAGACCTGCAACTAACGCAAATCCTGCCATGAAACTAAAGTTTGAACGCCAGCCAAAATGATGAGTAAGCCAAGTGCCTAAAAGAGGAGCAAGCGCAGGAATAAAACAAATCGCACCATTTAAATAGCTGATCATACGACCGCTTTTTTCAGCGCCAAAACTATCACGAACCGCAGCAAAAGCAGCAACAGAGGTTGCGCAAGCACCAAAGCCTTGTAGCAAGCGTGCCAACAAAAGTAAATCTAAACTATGTGCAACATAAGCCATCACAGCACTAAACCCGTAAATGACAATACCACCAAGAGCAATCGGACGACGACCAATACGATCAGCTAATGGGCCAGCTATTAATTGTCCGAGACCAAGGCTAAACATGAACCATGTCACCGTATCTTGAACACGGGTAGGATCAACTTGAAAAGCATTTGCCATAACAGGCAATGCAGGAAGATAAATGTCTATAGCCAACGGGCTAAATAACACCAAGGTCACCATTAAGGCGACAAGCCGAGTATCGGTAGAAGTAGAGGTTGTCATGTGGCGTTCCTAGAAAAAGATCGCGCAAGTCTACGGTGTTATGAGAGTGAATAAAAATGGTTTATTTTCAATACCGCTTTTCCAAATTGGAATCCACCAGCCAACGTATTAATCACTAAGATAAATAGAGTCATAAGGTGAATACCCTGTTATTTATCATAGAGACAATTGAAGCGAGCCGCTAAAAAAGCTAACGTAACAATATTAAACCTAAATCGCTAATACCACAGCGATCAGGGTGAATTAGATCTAACCGCCTTCTAAAGGTGGTTTCTTGACAAGGAACAGACATGCAAACAGTTATCGCACAACGTATTGAGCAAATCCGTCAATGGCTTGAAACACAGCAGCTCGATGCCTTACTGATCCCTCATGAAGATGAATATCTTGGTGAGTACATTCCCGATCATAATGAGCGCCTTCATTGGCTAACTGGATTTACTGGCTCAGCAGGTGCTGCCGTGATCACTCGTGATCGTGCTGCAATGTTTGTTGATGGTCGTTATGTTGTGCAAGTGCGCAAGCAAGTACCGGGTGATGTGTTTGAATATTGTCATTTGATCGAGCAACCACCGGTGCACTGGGTATTAGAAAATCTAGCAGCAGGTAGCAAAGTCGCTATTGATAACCGCCTACACAGTGCAGCATGGCTGAAAAATGCCACGACAACCCTTGATGGTGAACTAGAGCTAGTATCAGTTAACGAAAACCCAATTGATGAACTATGGCTTGATCGCCCAGCACCAAAACTGTCGGATGCGGAGTTAATGGGTCTAGAGTATGTCGGTCAATCAAGTGAAGAAAAACGTGAACAAATTGCCGCACTACTAAAAAAACAAAAAGCTGATGCTGCCTTTTTAAGTCAGCTTGATAGCATTGCTTGGCTACTCAATGTTCGTGGTGATGACGTTCACTGTCTACCCGTTCTGCTGTCAGCTGCTGTGATCCACAGCGATGCATCAGTTGATTTCTACATCGATCATCACCGCCTACCAGAAGGTTTTGCAACGCACGTAGGTAACGGCGTCAATATCCGCGAGCCAGAGCAACTCGCCGCGGGTTTAGCCGCACTTTCAAGTAAACGTGTACAGTTTGATTCAGCGAACAGTAATGCATGGGCAGCTCAGCAACTGACTGATGCTGGCGCACTGCTTATTGAAGCAGCTAATCCAACACTGCTACCAAAAGCCGCTAAAAATACGACTGAAATAAATGGCATGAAAGCGTGTCATATTCGTGATGGTGTCGCGATCTCTAAATTTCTTGCGTGGGTAGATAATCAAGTTGCAAGTGGCAATCTATTAGATGAAGCAGTGCTTTCCGATCAACTTTGGCAATTCCGTCAGCAAGATCCAAGCTGTCGTGACGTGAGCTTCGATACGATTTCCGCCTCTGCGGGTAATGCAGCAATGTGTCACTATAACCACATTGACCAACCACAGCCAGGCAAGCTGCAAATGGATACGGTTTACTTAGTCGATTCAGGCGGTCAATACCCTGACGGTACGACCGATATCACCCGTACTATCGCTATCGGTAATCCAGGTGATGAAGTAAAACAAGCCTTCACACTGGTACTAAAAGGTCATATTTCATTGGCTTCGGCACGTTTCCCGAAAGGTACAACAGGCTCACAACTTGACGCACTCGCGCGTCAGCATCTATGGGCACATGGCTTTGATTATGATCATGGTACAGGTCACGGAGTGGGCCACTTCTTAAGTGTTCATGAAGGTCCACAACGCATTTCTAAAGTGGCTAACCCAACCGCGCTACTGTCAGGTATGGTGTTATCTAACGAGCCAGGTTATTACCGTGCAGACGCATTTGGTATTCGTATCGAAAACCTTGAACTGGTCGTCGATATTGAAACTCAAGGTGACATGAACGTCATGGGTTTTGAATCGTTAACCCGTGCGCCAATCGATAAGCGTTTAATCGATCCTGCACTATTAACTGACGTAGAGCTTGCATGGCTTAACAACTATCACCAAATCGTGTTTAACGTGATCAGCCCATCGCTGACAGGTAGTGATCTTGAGTGGCTAACACAAGCGACATCACCACTAAGCCGCTAACGCTTAGATAAGAAAAAGAAAAGCCGGTACGCATCACGTACTGGCTTTTTATTATCCAGAATAGGCGGGATGCCAATCTTTCCACACCACTTCAAACCCCTGTTGCTTGACCGCTGTAGCGACATCTGCGACCGAACGTTCATCACTGATTGCAAACTGTTCTAGCTCTGGCGTGTCATCAGCGTATCCGCCCGGTTGGGTTTTAGAGCCCGCCGACATACTAGTGATCCCCAAGGGCAATACATTATCGCGAAAATGCGGTGATTCTCGCGTCGATAACGACAGCTCAACTTCAGGATTAAACAACCGATAAGCACAAATCAATTGCACCAGTTGGCGATCCGTCATCACCGATTTAGGTTCTAATCCACCAGTACAGGGTCTTAAACGTGGAAATGAAATCGAATAGCGGCTTTGCCAATACGTCCGCTCAAGATAAGCCAAATGACTGGCAACAAAAAAACAATCCGTGCGCCATTCTTCCATACCGATCAAAGCACCGATCCCAATCTTGTCTATTCCTGCTTTTGCTAACCGATCTGGTGTCGCTAAGCGGTATTCAAAATTGGTTTTATTGCCTCGCAAATGATGCTTCGCATAGGTTGGCGCATTATAAGTTTCTTGATACACCATCACCGCATCTAAACCAAGTTGTCTCAGCTCTTGATACTCATCTTGCTCTAGTGGCTGTACTTCCATTGCCAAATAACTGAAGTGCTGTTTGATTTGAGGGATCGCATCACGAAAGTAATTCATACCAACTTTGGTTTGATGCTCGCCAGTGACCAGTAACACACTATCAAAATTTAGCGCTTTTATTGCCTCACACTCTCGCTCTATTTCTTGTTCACCCAAGGTACGACGCTTAATGCGATTTTCCATCGAAAAACCACAATAGGTACACGCATTGGCACACAGATTCGAAAGGTATAACGGCACATAAAAACTCATGGTATGACCAAACCGCTGACGTGTTAGCATCGCAGAGAGTTGTGCCATTTGCTCTAAGTAAGGTTCAGCCGCAGGGGAGATTAAGGCTTTGAAATCCTCTAGATCCAGCGTTGATTTTCCTAAAGCACGCTCAACATCGGTAGCCGTTTTAGTATAAATCGACAAACGGATATCATCCCAATCCATTTGTTGCCAAACATCCACAAAGCTCATATTGGCTCCTTAATCGTTAAGAAATGCCGTTAATGGACTTGATGCAATTGCATGGTTCACCTTACCTGCAAGACCCGCTTCATAGGCCATACGACCACTTTCCACGGCCAATTTAAATGCACGCCCCATTGCAATCGGATCACTTGCCGCTGCGATGGCAGTATTGACCAATACCGCATCAGCCCCCATTTCCATCGCTTCTGCGGCATGAGAAGGTGCCCCAATGCCCGCATCCACCACCACAGGTACTTGCGCCTGATCGATAATAATGCGAAGAAAATCGCGAGAAGCGACCCCTTTATTCGAGCCAATCGGCGCACCTAATGGCATCACGGCAGCGCAACCCACATCTTCTAATCGCTTACAAAGCACAGGATCGGCATGACAGTAAGGCAGTACAACAAACCCTTCTTTTACCAACTGCTCTGCCGCTTTTAGCGTTTCAATCGGATCAGGCATGAGGTATTTTGGATCAGGGTGAATTTCTAATTTTAGCCAATTCGTCCCCAATGCTTCTCGGGCTAACTGCGCAGCAAAGATCGCTTCTTTGGCATTTTTCGCCCCTGACGTATTAGGCAGTAAATTCACTCCAGCTTGGATCAGTGGCGCTAAGATATCGTCATCACGCTCAGCGATATTGACTCGCTTTAGTGCCATAGTCACGAGCTCAGATCCTGTTGCTAAAATCGATTCTGCCATGACATCACGATTGGCGTATTTACCTGTTCCGGTAAACAGTCTCGATGTGAATGTTTTATCTGCAATAGTCAACATATTAACCTCCAGCTATCGCTTGAAATAACGCGATCTGATCGCCATCAGCAATGACGGTTGTCGACCACTCACTGGCTCCAACAATGCGCTGATTTATCGCGACCGCAGTACCTTGTATGGGTAAATCTAACTGCTTAACAAATTGATGAACGGTTTGCTCAGCCTCGCAAGACATAGATTCATCGTTCAACCAGATAGTTATCATGGTAGCCATTTACACAACCTCTCTTTGATCTTGCTGACCACACACAGGGCAACCAGAATCAGCATCGATTGATACCTGCTGCCATTTTCCTGTTAAGCCATTAAATTGCTGCAGCAAACCAAACCCAACTTCAGCAACACCTGCGATAGCTTTGATCGCATTAAGCGCTTGTAACGTTCCAATAGTGCCAACAACAGGCCCCATCACGCCGTTACTACGACAATTTTTATCTTGTGGTGACGCTTCAGTACTAAATGGAAACACACATTGATAACACGGTGAGGCCTGCCTGAAATCAAACGCCAGTAACTGTCCTTGCCAACCTATCGACGCACCGGCAATCAGTGGTGTTTGATGCTGATAACAAGCTTGATTGACCGCATAACGGGTAGCCCAGTTGTCACTGCAATCAAGTACAATATCGGCCTGTTGTACTTCCATTACGAGTTGAAAACCTGCAAGCTTAGCTTTTACTGCACGCGTTCGTACCAATGGGTTCAATGCTAAAAGCTGATCACAGGCTGCTTGCGCTTTATTGAGTGACACATCGGTTTCTCGATAAATCACCTGACGCTGCAAGTTCGAACTCTCAACCTCATCATCATCAGCAATCACCAGTAACCCAACACCCGCAGCCGCTAAATACATCGCTGCCGCTGAGCCTAAACCTCCCGCACCGACGATCAATACCTTGGCATTGTTAAGTGCAAGTTGCCCCTGCTCTCCCATCTCTTCCAGCATGATTTGTCGGTTATATCGAATAAAAGCAGTATCAGAGAGTCTGTCAGTTGTCATCCTTAACCTCCCGCTCAGATAAGCATTGATTGAGTTGTTCGACGGCAATCGCAGGCTCACTTGACTGGGTGATCGCGCGTACCACCGCAACACTACTTACCCCTGTTTTCCAAACGACGGGCACACGAGATAAATCAATCCCCCCAATTGCCACTGTTGGAAACGTATTGCCAATCAATTGTTGATACAGCTTTAAGCGGTGAACGCCTTGCGGTAATGACGGCATTTGCTTGGTTGTGGTTGGGTAAATATGACCAAGGGCGATATAACTGGGATTAAATGCCATCGCACGTAATATCTCGTAATACCCATGGGTTGAGATCCCTAAGCGAAGATTCGCTTGTTGAATGGCATTGAGATCAGCGACCGCTAAATCTTCTTGTCCCAAATGCACCCCAAAAGCACCATGCTCAATAGCCAGTTGCCAATAGTCATTAATAAAGACCTGCGCATTTGCCTGCAGACCTAACGCAATAGCATGAGCAACATCTTGGTTCAAACCTTGTGCATTCGGATCTTTGATCCGCAGCTGAGTGGTTTTCACATCCAATTCAAGTAACTGCTTAACCCATTGGACGGAATCCACTACCGGATATAACTTCAGTTTATCACTATCAACAGCAGCAAAAGCTTCAACTGGCTGACATTCGAATTGCCAACCAATATCTGACAGCTTTGAAAAATTAGCACAAACGATGTCAGGGAAAGCCTCACGCTCAGTTGGCCAAATGCCCATCTGCGTTGACTGGGCATACGCCCTTGCCAGCACTAGAGCATCTTCTAAGGGGTAATCAAGCGCGAGTGCCACCAATAACATCGCTCTCTGTTGAGTCGCATTACCAAGCTCAACACTGAAACAACCACGAACGTCACCATCATGATGCCAAAGATCAAGATAACCACCATTGACAGGTAAACCACATACCACAACGTTAGATCGTTCCAGTATTTGCGCTTTGATCAGCGAAAGATCTACCTCAGAAGATACCCATTGATCTTGAAATACAGAATCAATTAGCTGAGTGGAGCAGGCTTGTTCAAAGCCCACTCGTTTAACGCAAGAGGGCGTCGATACCTCTATCCACTCTTGGCTTGATGGTATTAACGTGACTTGCTCACCTAACTGATACTCTGTCGCAGAGGCTAATAATGGCTCAATATGCATCACCAGAGACGATAAGACCTTTGGTAAGCTTAAGGTGCTCATTAGCTTTCCTCTTTAGCTAGGTGATATAACTCACTACCTTTAGATCGAAACTCTTGTGCTTTTTGCTGCATGCCTTCAAGTGGATCATCTAATAGCTTGATCGCGATTTCTGAGTCTTCTAACCCCTTAGCGTAATCTCGTACTTCTTGAGAGATCTTCATTGAACAGAATTTAGGGCCACACATTGAACAGAAATGGGCAACTTTGCCTGACTCTTGAGGGAGAGTTTCATCGTGATAGGCACGCGCCGTTTCAGGGTCAAGACCGAGATTAAATTGATCTTCCCAACGGAATTCAAAACGCGCTTTAGATAAGGCATTATCGCGCACTTGTGCACCAGGGTGGCCTTTTGCTAAATCAGCAGCATGGGCACAGAGTTTATAAGTGATAAGACCGACTTTTACATCGTCTTTATTAGGCAAGCCTAAGTGTTCTTTGGGTGTTACATAACAAAGCATTGCACAGCCATACCAGCCAATCATCGCCGCACCAATACCCGATGTAATATGATCATAACCCGGTGCGATGTCTGTCGTCAGTGGGCCTAAGGTATAGAATGGCGCTTCATGACAATGCTCTAGCTGCTCTTCCATGTTTTCTTTAATCATGTGCATGGGTACGTGACCGGGGCCTTCAATCATGACCTGCACATCGTATTCCCATGCAATTTTAGTTAACTCACCTAATGTGCGTAGTTCACTAAACTGGGCTTCATCATTAGCATCGGCTACAGAACCTGGACGCAAGCCATCGCCCAGTGATAGTGAAATATCGTATTGCGCACAGATCTCACAAATCTCACGGAAGTGCTGATAGAGGAAGCTTTCTTTATGGTGTGCCAAACACCACTTCGCCATGATAGAGCCGCCACGCGATACAATACCGGTTACACGTTTCGCCGTCATAGGTACATAACGAAGCAGTACGCCAGCATGGATAGTGAAGTAATCCACCCCTTGCTCAGCTTGCTCTAGTAATGTGTCACGGAACACTTCCCAGTTAAGGTTCTCAGCCACACCATTTACTTTTTCAAGTGCTTGGTACATAGGTACAGTACCAATCGGAACAGGGCTATTACGGATGATCCATTCACGCGTTTCGTGAATATTTCGACCAGTTGATAAATCCATTACCGTATCGCCACCCCAACGGGTCGACCAGACAAGTTTTTCAACTTCTTCTTCAATCGATGAACTCACCGCTGAGTTACCAATATTGGCATTCACTTTAACAAGGAAATTACGGCCAATGATCATTGGCTCAGTTTCAGGATGGTTAATGTTGGCAGGAATAATTGCTCGGCCTTCAGCCACTTCTTTACGCACAAACTCAGGCGTAATTTCTTTTGGTAAATTAGCACCAAAGCTCACACCTGGATGTTGTTGGTTTAATACTTCATCACGGTATTTCGCACGACCCATATTTTCACGGATCGCGATATATTCCATCTCAGGCGTAATAATACCTTGGCGCGCATAATGTAATTGCGTCACACAACGCCCAGCTTTTGCACAACGAATACGCGCACGTTCCGCAAAACGTAAATCATCAAGCGTCTTATCATCTAAACGTTCATTGGCATACTCAGAGCTTAACCCTTCTAGTAATTCAGTATCGTCACGCTCTGCGATCCATTGCTCACGCACTAACGGCAAGCCATTATAGATATCGATGTTTTTTTCAGGATCAGTGTAAAAACCAGAAGTGTCGTAAACGCGAATAGGCTCGTTAGGCTCAAAGATAGGATTATCTTTACCGCCACCAACCAAGCTATCAGCTAAAGTGATTTCACGCATAGGAACAAGCACATCAGGACGGCTACCTTGAACATACACTTTCTGTGAGTTCGGGTATGGTTGCGCTGTTAATGATTCAATAAATTGTTTCGCTTCCAGTCTCGCTTGCTTGCGATTCGACATAGCAGTTTCCTTGATTTTTCAATGTAGGGGAAAATGCTTGGCGGATGGGCGTAAACAAGAGGTGTGTACCTAAGTACAGCTATGCAGATGCATACAGTGATCCCTTAAGATATGTAGCAGAAGACATTCTCTCGTTCCCTTCGCAGGTATTAGCCTGATCAGGTTCAACGGATCCCGCAATGCGGTCTCAGCCATATGGCACTCCGACAAGTAGCAATGAGTATAAAGAAGCCGTTATAGTGCAACAACCTTTATACTGAGAAAAATAATAAAAAGTGACAAACAACAAAAAGCCGTGCATCAACACGGCTTATTATTACATTGCATATTTTAATCGTTGTTACTGTGAAATTAATACATCACAACCTAGGTGATTAGCCAAAGAATCACTTAAATCACCAAACAAGTGAAAAGTCGATTTATGGTAACCGGTGATCACTAGGCTAGCATTCAGTTCTTTTGCTAAAGCCTCTATATGCTTTGAAACATCGCCATCTGCAGTATGTATCGCTTTAACTTTATGAGAAGAAGCTGTAATTAAATCAGATAACTCTTTCATGCGTTTTTTTGCAATCGCATCATGCTCTTCTTGTAGCTCAACTTCCACATCAATAAAACTTACGTTTCCGATCCCTGGCTCAACATAAGCAACATGTAAATCAGCGTGATTTTGCTCAGCGATAACGCCAGCTTTCACCATCAATTTATGCGCATTTTTATCTTCAGGATTAACCGCTAATAACACTGTTTGGTAAAGCGACATACCTAGCCTCCTTGAGCTAAGGCTCATAGTAAATTCATTATTTATGATTATGATGCTATAAATATAGCTATACAACTAAGTATTACGCTGACTATTTAATATTAACTTAAATCAATGATTGCATTTTTGGAGAGTTCTCACTCTTCTCGCTAGCGATTATCATGAGCGCTTTCTATCATTACCTAAAAATATAAACGAGATCCCAATGAGCCAATATTTATTACTAGGATTCATCGCGCTTGGTGGTGCATTCGGCGCCTGCTCAAGATACCTCATTTCTGAGCTATGCGTAATGCTATTTGGCCGTGGCTTCCCATACGGTACTTTAACCGTAAACGTGCTGGGCTCCTTGATCATGGGGCTATTGATGTCAGCACTTAATCAAGGAATGATTGAAGCTGCACCATGGCGACCTATTATCGGCTTAGGCTTCCTAGGCGCACTAACAACATTCTCCACGTTCTCAATGGACAATGTTGTCTTGATGCAACAAGGTGAATTTTTCAAAGCAGGTTTAAACATTTTACTTAACGTTATTGTCAGCATTGCTGCTTGTTATGTTGGCTACCAGCTTATGATGAAAAGTTAATAGATAACCGATAAAAAAACCGCCTGCATGGCGGTTTTTTTTATATCTAAATTAAACGAGTCATCACTTTATGCTAATGAAGAAGAACAACAAGTAATTCATTATTCTATTTAGATTAAAATTCTAAGTAACGCTATATATTTCTTAGCTATGTTTATGGCACTTATCTTCAGACGAAAAAAAACCTGAATCTTTCGATTCAGGTTTCTTTAATAAAGTGGCGGAGCGGACGGGACTCGAACCCGCGACCCCCGGCGTGACAGGCCGGTATTCTAACCAACTGAACTACCGCTCCACACGGAGATAAAACTTTCGTTTTATCCGATATCCGTAGTTCA
>NZ_PYNU01000015.1:0-92783 GCF_003026075.1 Photobacterium sp. GB-210
ATTACCCTGAGTTTGGCCTTGGATCGCGATATAACAAGGAGTTGGCATCTTAGTATCCTATTTTATGATGGAGTAAATGACACAGCCTATGCTGTGATGACGTGCTGTTAGAGCAGGAAGTGTGCCAGTTTTTAAGTTACTGATAAGTATAGATTTTGCGTTTTTACGCTATTAAATATCGAGCAATAAGTTGCCCGGCTGGGCAACTTATTGCTCGATTTGGGCAAGTTCTTGCTCGGTAAGCTAAATGTAAAATGCTCGAAATATGAAGTTAGAGAGGGGGTGGTAGTTATTAATATGAGTTTGGCAGCGTGAGGTGTAGACCTTCTGGTCGAGTATGACTTATTGAAATCAGTGACGACGATTTTTTACGATAAACCAAGAGTTAAAATAGATTTTCCATATATTTTCTAATACGAATCTCCCCAAATAGAGCTAAGAATCTAACTCATTTATGTCCGTGCGACCTGAAGTCGTATGAAGCGTTGTTCATCGCTTTATGAATGAACTATCTGTATCACCAGATGAACCTACGAGCCTGAATAAAGCAGCGGCTCGGACAATGTAACGAAGAGAAATTTCAAATTGCTCGGGATCGAAATCGTGAGAGGCAGATCCTCCTGATAACCACATGAATCGGGTAAGTGCTAGGTAGTCAGTATGATGAACGTAAGTGAATCCATGAAAGGTGCGTTATGTGATGAAACAGCGGAAGTGGTTAATACGCTGTGGCCAAAATGGCAATGAGAGTTGGAAAGAGGTTGGACAATACTCTTTCGTGATCACAGTACTCTCCGCACTATAGTGGGCATCTAAGCTGACATTTTACGTGACATACGGAACACGGTAAGCCTGTATCACTCCCTCTGGGAAAGCCTTTGTGGCCGATAGTGATGCAAGTATAGGAGGTCGGAAAAAGCGAAAGCTACATTGTAATGATGTAGATACAGACTCATGTCTGATCACGAAAGTGAGCCCACTTCCAACTGGTCTCCCATTGCGAGAGAATTTGAAGAACTTTATTCAAGGAGAAAAGTAAATGATGGTCTCGAAAGAGATTAGTGCATCTTCTGACGGTGCTCAGTGGCAGTCTATCGACTGGAAATCCGCTGAAGCGCACGTATTAAAGCTTCAAATGCGTATCGCAAAAGCAACGAGAGAAAAGAAATACGGTAAGGTGAACTCCTTACAGTGGCTCTTAACTCATTCTCGCTCAGCTAAGCTTCTTGCGGTTAAGCGTGTATCTCAAAACAAAGGCAGTAAAACGCCTGGAATAGATGGTGTCATCTGGAACACAGATGCACGCCGTATGAAAGCAGTCAATCAGCTTAGTCGCAAGACTTATAAAGATCTCATGCTTATAACAACGCCATAATTCAGTACTCGAAGCGATTAACGTGATTAACAAAATCACAATGTATATTTTGTTGTTTTTGCTATGCCTTTATTTCTTATTATTTTAATCTCTTAATGAGTATGAAAATCAACATGTTTAGGTTTGTTTGCTTTATTCATTTCCTTACAGGCAACTTTGTCTTTGTTTTGACTTGCCCAAATGCAAAGCTAGATTCAATCGAAGCAATATTGGGTAGGCGAGTCAACTGCTTGCGGATAAACTGCTCGTAGCTTTTTAGGGACTCACTTACCACATGCAGAAGGTAGTCGTGATTACCCGTCATCAGAAAGCACTCTAACACTTCATCAATCGCTTCAATGTGCTGCTCAAAGTCTTTCATGTTCTCTTCTGTCGGCTTTTCAAGCTTTACCAACACGAATACATTTATGGGAAAGCCACATGCCTCTTGATTGACACTGGCGTGATAACCCCGAATGATACCTTGTTTTTCCAGTGTTCGAACTCGTCGTAGACAAGGGGAAGGGGAAAGTGATACGCGATCGGCTAATTCTTGGTTTGTGAGACGCGCGTTGCCTTGCAGCTCATCAAGTATTTTTTTATCGATCTCATCCATTGGTATATTCCATCAATATTGGGTTTTATTTAGCAACATTATTGCTAAAAGTGTATGCCTTACTACGCAAATAGCAATCTTTAGCATCTGTCCGACACTAGAATTAAAGAAATACAACAAGGATGGAATGATTTAGCAACTATGAATACTTCAACTCAACTTAGCCCATTGCGTAAAACAACCAAACACGAACAAGCAGAAGCCCTTGCTATTGAGCAAGCAAAACATTTTGGTATCGACCCAAATAGCGATTATGGATCTACGTTGGTGGAACTGGCGACGACGTTGTACCAAGCCAATACCAAGACTCATGATCTCTGGGCGATAACGGTTGATGGCCTTTCGGAGCTGGATAAGAGTGACCGTATCGCTTGGTTTAACGCAAAACGTTTCCTATCATTCCAGATCGCGAAGATTCTCGATAACCTTCAAAATCCAATGCGCGCAACATACCAATCTATTGCGACTAACAATGGTAACTTTGCCTCAAAAGGCGCGTATCCTATCTTCGATAATGTGGCGGCTATTTTTTCTGCAAGCCCGGTAATCACGCGGACTGCAACCTATTTATTTGCGTGTACCGAGTGGATTGAAGACGCGTTCAACGGTAAAGAGCCATTGCACGATATTTATTCTCGATTGCTTAACCCAACCTCAATCTCTCTGGCGAATCACATGGTTGATCTGGAGGCAGGAACGAGAGCCAACGAATACTTGGCATGGAACTTTAACTCGGGTATGGCGGCTATCGATGGCTTACTTAGTCATTTGCTTGGGCATGAAGACATTGTGTTGGCTTCACGTAATATCTACGGCGGTTCGTACCAACTTTTGGAAGACTGGTTTGGTAAGCCCTCGAACTTGAATGTCGCGGTAGAGTGGGTGGATGGTTTCTCTGGTGATGAATTTGCAGCTCGCCTTGATGAGGTTGAACTCAAGTATGCAGATCGCCTCGCTGGTGGTAAAAAGATATACGTTTACCTTGAGTCACCGTGTAATCCACATGGCTATGTATTAGATGTCGCCAACATCAGTAAAGCTGCTCACTCTCGCGGGTGGGATATCATCGTCGACTCAACAGTCGGCACGCCATTACTACATCCTGTACTAAAACGCGATGATGTGATGGAAAGACCGGATTACGTGATTCACTCTTATACCAAGGAACTCGCAGGCTCAGGTACCACAACCGCCGGTGTCGTGATTGGCCGCAACGAGACCATGTTTGTACCTAAAGGAGAAGAGGTGATATTCACCAAACCTAATGGCGATGAGACGACAATTCCATGGTGTGAAACCCTATTTTGGAATGTGTATTACATCAAAGGTGCCTTCTTAGATGCAGACAAAGCGTTTGAAGTGCTCAATGGCATGAAAACTTATGAGATGCGAGTGGTACAGAAAACCATTAATACACTGACTCTGGCGAAGATCTTTGATGCTCATCCAGACATCAATGTTTCATGTCCTGCCTTAACTAATAGTGATAACTATGAGCATTGCCAGAACAATATGTATCTGGGACTGCCGGCAGCGCTGTTTACTATTGATATGGAGGGTTGCGGCGATCGTGCGCCAATTAATCGTGACGGGTTTAAGCAGTTCTTCGACATGCTTGAACCCGCCATTGGTATGCAAGTGAGCTTGGGGCAAACCAACACAGTTGCCTTATGTCCGGCATTGACCACCCACTCAGAGTTGAGTGACGACGCGCTCAATGAAGCAGGTATTAAGCCAACAACTATGCGTATATCTATTGGATTGGAAGATCCTCGCATGTTTATTGCACATATTATCGAAGCCGCTAAGTTGTCGATTGACTGCAAACATGTTGATTTCTCATCGAGTTTTCCAAGTAATGAGCGTATTGATGAGATCTATATGCACACCTACATGGACGTACACCAAAGGTTTGTGAAGAGTTTGCCCAAGTTTGGACAACTTAGTCAGTAAAGAAGCTAAAAAATTAAGGTAGTAAGCAAGATTACCCTCAAAGAGTATTATTCGGTAGAGGGTTTCAAAGAAATCTTTATTATCCGGTTAGCTCCCCTTTAATGGAAAGGCAAACCTGGGACTACTTGACATGATTAAAAGCCCGATAATATTTATCGGGCTCTCTAGAGTTAAATATTATTAACTTTGATTGCGGATGTAAATAAGTCCACTTCTTTTGCTAATAACTGCAGTAAAGTATGGTTATCAAGTTTATATATTTCATTTTCAATATAGATGAAAGATTGATAAATCAATTTCTCTTGTTTTGATATGTGCTTAAATAGTTCTGTGTGGTTTTGCGATTTCTTAAGTGTTTTATCTAGCTCTGTTAGAGATGCAATTACACTATCTAGATCACTATCAATGGTAGAATCCAGTGACAAAGACTGCTTGTTTTCATTCAGTTGGGTCAATATACGCAAGATAATATTAGAGCTGCGACTGCATAATAAAATATGCTCGCCTGTTTGTGACTTTCTATGCGGTTCACCTAAATAGCCCATCCAATGATCAAACAGATTGGTATCGTTAACCACGCAATCTTGGTAGTGACGTTGTAACTGAGTGGCCGTACTATCTGATTTATCTGCTACGTACATTTTTAAAGAGACCAGATAATCAATATAGCCTGTTGTTGTTGCCGTTAATTGAGTTGGGAATAATTTCTTATTCCAACCAGGTGATAAGATAAATACAAATAATAAAGGTAAGAAAACACCCAGAACAGTGCTGTCTAGGCGAGGTAAAAGAATATTATCGCCTTGTCCGTTAAGAGAGAAGCCTGCGAATACAAACAAAGTCACGCAGAATACCGCAAAGCCGTAATGACGTGCTGAGGTGTGGAAAAAAAGTATTACAGCGATACAAAAGATGAACGGTAGGATGCTTGTGGATACTTGGAAGTGCAGTAAGGCAACAACAACTAATAAACCACAAATTGTACCGGTTAATCGTTGAAGTAGTCGTGTCCATGTCATTGATAAATTCGGACGTAATACCAACAAACTAGTCATAAGAGTCCAAAAACCAAAGTCTAAGTTTAATGTTCGAACAATAATTAACCCTGTCGCTAAACTTAATGTACCACGAAGTGCATGTCGAAAATAACTCGATTTTAACGTCATTTGACTGGTTAACTTAGAGGCTAACTCGCGCCATTTCCACGACACAACAATTGGCTTACTAATATTAGAACTTAATGTCTGGCTTGTTTGTTGGCTCAACTGCTGAAGTGTTAAGTAGATAATATCGAGTTTATTTATATATGAAAGCGCAGCCAGGGCTTCCTCTTTTATATTTTCTTGTATTGTATATCGACGTAACTCTTCAAAGTCGATATTTGGAACGTTTATACGATGTACATTATCGACAGTCACTTGCTCTAAATATTGACTTATTTTTAACGTTGCTTGGTGAATCTTATCTAACCACTCAGGACATGTTTGTTGGAGATTTGAAGTTGGAATGAAATAAAGTAGACGTGTTTGTTCGTTAATACGCTCAGCAACTTTTAAGAAACGATAAATATCTTGCAGTTTTGCGCTATCTTCACCAGCAGTAAATTGCTGGTGAATTCGACCTTCTAAGGTGTGAGATAAGCCCGCAATTTGGGATCGTAATTGCGCCGATTTAATAAACAACTCATTTTTGTCGGAAGAAAAAATAAAGCCGTGATCGTGAGTGATAAGCTTTTTAGCAATCGCTTGATACAAATCAGACAGGATATCTTTGGATTCTTGGTTCGGAAGAAAGTAGATGGCTAACGCTTGCCAAAAAATGTACCACAAAGCGCCACAGGTTAACCACAAAGGAACAAGCCAAATAGGTCGACCATCTAAATGCAGTAACATAGCGTATATAGCGAGTAATATGGAGGCAAAACCGATAGCCCCTAGCCTTGGGCTTAAAACAGCCAACATAAATAAGCTAAAACTGACAACCGTTAAGCTAATAACAAATAAGACTGAATGTGGGAAAACGGCTTCAGTTCCTAGGCTGATAAGAAAGAAAACAGGAATAGCGATACAAAAATCAAGAATGCGATATTTTGTCACACTAGACGTATCAGCAAAGCCACAGCTAATACTACCCAGAGAAAATGCAATCCCCATGGTTACATGACCCATAAGGAACAAAGGTACTGAGCAAGTAATGAAGCTAAATGCAGCGATGTTGGTTCTAAAGTTGAGCAAAGTCCGTAAAGTAGGGTAACGGAGAAGTACGTTGTATAAATTCATAGTGTATTAAATATCGTCGTTTGTGCGATTTGCTTTGTTAATCATAATCTCTTTTTAAAAAGAGTGAAGGCTTTATTGGTATACACTGGTGTTTTTTAGGTATTTAGTTTGGTTGGTTATTCCCTAAATGTGAGTAAATATTTCTACATCAAGTAAAAAATTCTGGATGAAATGTAGTAAATTAAGATTAATATACTGTGTGTAATGTGAATGAAGATTTAATATCTGATATTGCTCAAATATCACATCAATTAATAAAATAAATAATTATTTAAAGCATGATTGTTTATTTTTTTAAATAATGAATAAATAACATGCATAAGATTGAATAAATAAATAATGAAAATTAACCGTATGATTTACCTTGATTTTTAGTAATTCATTATTTTTTATAAATATATCAATAAAATTATTGATATATTTATTTAATACTGTTTATGATGCGAGAAATAAAAAACGAATACAAACAACATGGAGATAGTTGTTAATGTTTTTACTTAAGGATATATCAATAAAGCTGCAGTTAGTTATTCCTGTTATATTTATGGCTGTTTTATTATTTATTGGACTAATGCTAGGGCGAAATAACCTTATAGAAAGTGTTGATAAAATGAACGCAACAACACAATTAGTTGTTGAAGCTAAAGATAGTACCGCGAGTTTAATTAGCAATAGTTACGCAATGAGAGTAAGTGCAATTTATGCGCTTTATGATAAAGATTTATTATCACGTTTATCCAAGTCTCTTGATAGTAGCGAGTTAAGTAACAAAAATGCGATTGCAAAATTGCAAAAGATACCTGAAATAAACCAAGAATTAGAAGCATTTCGAACATTAATGATCAGCTATATTAGCTTTAGCCGAGACACAATGTTAGAAGTGCTTGATCTTAGGCATTCCGGTCAAATAACCGACTCTGAATATCAAAAATATATTGTTAAATATCGCCAATTAGGTGATGACATGATTTCAGCAATTGATGCGTTGGATAAGCGTGTAAATTTAACCGCAGATGCTTATATCACCCAGCAAAAGAAAGAGCACGGACAAACAATAAATGCGATTGGTTATGAATTTATCATTACATTGATAATCGCTATTATTATTTGTTTAGTCATTGGTTCAATGATTGTTAAGCCAATTACTGATTTGCAACGTGCAATGCAGAAAATAGCTGATGGTAACTTGAAAGATGAAATCACCGTTGACGGCTCTAATGAAGTGGGTGAATTGGCACGTAATTTAAATCGCATGATTGTTAAATTGCGTTCAACTGTGGCGGTATTAAATGAAGTTGGTCGTAATGTCGCATCCTCATCGACTGAATTATCAATTGTGATGAAAGATTCTGAGACTCACGCAAATAACCAAGTGATTGAGATTGAGCAAGTGGTAACAGCAATCGATCAATTAACAACAACGGCACAAGAAGTTACTCAAGCTGCACAAAAATCTGATGAAAATTCAAAAAGTGCCAGTGAGTTGGCTAATAAGAGCCTTGATTTGTTCTCTAACAACCAACAAGCAAATGAAGAAATGGCTGAATCATTAGTGGAGGCCGCTGATGTTGTTGCGCAACTAAAAGTACAATCGGCGCAAATTAGCCAAGTTATTGACTCGATACAAGGCATCTCAGAACAGACTAATCTATTGGCACTTAATGCTGCGATAGAAGCCGCACGCGCAGGAGAAAGTGGTCGCGGTTTTGCCGTGGTGGCTGATGAAGTTCGTCAGTTAGCAGCAAGAACACAAGCATCAACAAAAGAAACACAGCAGATTATAGAGCGTCTGCAAGAGCAATCGACCTCAGCAAATGAGCGTATGCAATCTGCAATTGATACATTAGAAAGCAATAAATTAGTTGCTTTTAAAGCAAATGAAGCGCTAGAGGGCATCACTGCGGCTATTTCAATGAATAGTGATATGAATACCCATGTTTCAACAGCTTCTGAAGAGCAGTTACAAGTCACAATGGATATCAGTAATAGTATTGAGAATATTCATCATATCATTCGACAAAATGCATCAGGTTTAAGCCAGTGTACGGTTGCAAGTGAAGAGTTATCTGATCTTGCTGAAAAGCAAAGCGAACAGTTGAAATACTTTAGGTGTTAATTAAGTGATAATCAGTTATAAATAACCGTTTTTCTTGAAGCCTTACTGTGTGTATACATTTGATGATAAATCAATATGTAGCATACGCTGTAAGGCTTCTAGTTTTGTTTAGGGCTTTGACGCTCGAGGTTAAGTTCTTTTACACGTTGTAATAGATAATCTTTGAAATTAGCGCATCGCACTGGCATATATTTTCTTGGTTTATAATACAAACTCAGTTCAAATTCGCTACTAACATAATTGTTTAATACCGTGACTAACCGATCTTCTTGAAGATCGTGTTTAATCAAACTGTAAGGCAGGTAAGCAATCCCTCCACCGGCTAGGGCGATATTTTTTAAAATTTCACTGTCGTCTACTTCTACCGATCTAGGTATTTGAACAGAGTTATATTCACCATGTTGTTCAAAGATCCACTTGTTTCCACCGACTAATGTTGTTGCAAATAGGCACAAATGCTTTTTTAGATCATGGGGTATTATTGGCTCTCCATAGCGTTGAATATAACTTGGCGAACAACAGGCTTTTAACGGTTCACTGAAAAGAGAACGTTTAACCAGTAAACTGTCTTTGTTTTGAAAACCGCGGTAAGTTGCATTTGCTCGAATGGCAAAATCGACATCGTGGACATTATCCACTTCAAACGCTGTTTCGATCACAACAAAATTGATAGTAGGGTTATTACTGATATATTCACCAATAATTTTACTCAAAAAATGCTTAGCAAACAAAGGGGTACTAGCAATTTTTATTGTACCAATATCATCATTGCCTAAATTTTGTATTTCATTAATGGCATCGGTTATTTGATTATTGATGTGGCTAAATTGTTTAAATAGTAATTTGCCAGCTTGTGTTGGTGTGATTTTTCGCGTGGTACGTTTAACAAGGCTAACTCCCATGTTTTCTTCAAGCTCTGTGAGCCAGCGACTACCAGCAGACGGCGATATACCATATTGTTTTGCAGCATCCGTCACTGAATTGCAGCGTACGACATGAAGAAAAAAAACAATTTTGTCTAACATTCGCATTCCTTGCATTGTTAATAACGTTCAGGAGTATCAAATGTAAATAGTAACGTTATAGTTTATGATTTAAAGCAATCTTCACGGTAATTTTGTCTTTTTCTTATTTGTGGAACGTTATTTGATTATATGCAAGAGTGAATTGCTTTAATGCAACTGCACGCTGAGGACAGGTTACCTATTATTATATTAAGCCGTAAAGATTAGAGCTTATGTATTGGACGTAATAATAAGTATATAGAGTAAAAATGTCTTTTTAAGAGGGGTAGTAAAAATGCTAACGGATAAGGTTTGCCTTGTAACTGGTGGTGCTCAAGGTATTGGTCGCTGTATTGTCGAAACCTTTGCTAACCAAGGCGCAAAGCATATATTTGTATGTGATATGAATTTTGGCGCCATGGCCGATTTAGAGCAACAATTTCCTAATGTAACTGCACTCGAATTAAATGTATGCGATAGAGCTAATGTATCGGAGGCGATCACAAAAATCGCACAACAGTATGGAACCATTGACGTATTAGTGAACAACGCAGGTATTACACGGGATAACTTAATTGAAAATATGTCGGAGAATGATTGGGATCTTGTCATTGATGTCAATTTGAAAGGCGTGTTTAACATGACACAAGCCATTGCTCCGTTAATGATGGCTTCAGGTTCGGGCTCTATTATCACAATGTCATCAGTGGTTGGCACCGACGGTAATATTGGTCAAACCAACTATGCAGCGACAAAAGCTGGCGTGATTGCAATGACAAAATCATGGTCAAAAGAGTTTGCACGTAAAGGTGCAAAAGTGCGTGCTAACTGTGTTGCACCTGGTTTTATTGAAACGCCAATGACAGTCGATTTACCTGAAAAAGTTATCGATTATATGGTTTCTAAAACGCCGCTAAAACGTATGGGGCTGGCGCAAGATATTGCAAATGGTGTGCTATTTTTAGCGAGTGATAATTCAAGCTTCATTACTGGTCAAACATTGAAAGTCGATGGCGGGCTAGTTATATAGAGTCAAACATAATTCGCCTCCCTATCTCATTTAGAGGAGGGAGGCTTTTGTATTGTTGCAAAATGTTTTTGGAACGAGTTACGTTCAGAATGTTATTTGCTAAATAGACTTTAAACAAAGTTGATTCAATTTTGAACAATTGTCACGATTAAATAAACATCAGTATTGTTGAGGTAGTTATGTTTTCACACTGAATTGTCAGGGTTGTGCAAAATATTAGAGTTTTGCTAATATTTTAAATGCTTTCCACTTGAAAAGCATTAAACTGCGTCCACTTATGCCTTTAGGATTGATTTAGTGGTCACCTTCTTTATACACAATATAGGTGTTGAGAGTGTAGTTCTATTGCTTCTCGCTGTTATTTTATTGTTTTATTCAATACAAAAAGAAAACATTTGGTTAAGCCGTTTAGCGCTTATATTAATGGTTTGCAGTGGGGCGGCCTTGATCAATAAACAATACCAAGAGTATCAGTCTTTTTCTGAACAATTAAATATAAAGCATGATCACAGTGGTTTTGTTGATATTCCATAAGTGTGTTAGCACATTGTGGCGATCGTGACTTGGTTTGACTTAAAGAGGGCATAGATAGACATACCGACACGGAGGTTTTCTTCTATCAGATCTTGATTGTCCACTAAGGCACAGACTGTAATATCATTATTTAATGCGATGGTAACCTCGGTTGATTTCATATCTTGCTGAATCGACGTTATCGTGCCTAATAATTGGTTATCAAAGCGATCACGCTTTCCGTGGATCATATTTTCTTCACTACAAACTGTAATCGCTGGGCCTTTAATCAGAGCGACGACATCTTTGTTTTTTTCCAATTGAAGTTTTACCGTACTGCCATGGGTGATCGTGGCAGAGATATTATGCGTATCGGTAAGCGTAATTGTAACGCGATCATGCAGGCTATGATGTTCGATAGAACTAATGTGTCCAAAGAATTGATTTCTCGCACTTGTCTGTAATGAAAAACGAGACATGACACCCAACAGGCTATCTAATGGCGCGCTTTCATCATTTAAGGCTTTTAAGCCCATATCTTGAATTTGATTTAGCAGTTCATACATTTGCACTAAACGTAAACCAAATCGCGTGAGCTCCGCGCCACCGCCACCTTTACCGCCTTTTTCACTTGTTACAAGTGCAGAGCCAGCAAGAATATTCATATCCTTAACGGCATCAAAAGCGGCTTTATAACTAATACCTGCAAGTTTTGCTCCTTTGCTTATCGAACCTGTTTGGTGGATGGCATTGAGTAGAGCAATACGACGAGGATTGGCGAAAATCTTATTTTCAATAAGAAGAGTAGAGATGGCAGTAAGGTTCATAACAGTAATTTGATCTTATATTTTTTTCTATCTTAGCGCAGTTTACTCTGTAGGTATAATTTAAATATATAAGTAACCTTTTGTATTTATTATGATATTACTGTTTTATCTAAAGTAAAGTTATTGAATAATCAAAAGATTAGCTATAACGCTGTTGGTTTTTTAAACTGCCTGCACCCACAATCAATGAGTACAGACAGTGCCTTAATCCAACGTAAAAGGGTTACGTTTGGCAATATGATCAGTAAGGCTACTGACTGATTCACAACAACATTGTTCCATCACTTGTTGTAGTTGTCTTTTCAACATATTAATAGTGTGATGACCACCGTTAATACCCAACGCACCAACACCATACATAAAACTGCGACCAAGAAAGGCAAACTCAATTCCTGTTGAGAGTGTACGAGCAATATCAGCTCCGTCACGAATACCACTGTCCATCATAATCGTAATTTGACCTTTGCATTTATCCATTATTTCAATGGATTTACTAATAGTAGAAGGCCCTGCATCTAATTGTCGACCACCATGGTTTGAGATAATGATGCCGTCTAAGCCAAGCGCAATGGCTTTTTGACTGTCTTCAACCGTTGATAAGCCTTTTAATACTAGGTTGCCTATCCACTTGTCACGTAAACGTGCGACTTTATCTTCACTTAAGCGACCATTAAAGGTTTTATCCATGAATAATGCGAGATGGTGCATGTTCATTGAGCCTGACATATATTTAGATAAAGTTTCGAACTGAGGCTGTCCTTTTTTCAACGTGGCTAATGCCCATTTGGGTGACAACATTATTTCGACAATGTTTTGCCATGTCATTTTGGGCGGCATAGCTAAACCATTACGGATTTCTTTAGGGCGATAAGCAAAAGTAGGGACATCAGAAAGCAATACTAATGTTTTGATCCCACTGTCTTCACAGCGTTTAAGTAAGTCATCTGTAATCTTGTCATCAACAGGGTGATAGAGCTGGAACCATGCTTTACCTTCTGTGATATCGGCAATCTTCTCAATCGGAGAGGTTGAAACAGTACTAAGAATAAAAGGTACATTTTGCTCAAAAGCGGCTTGCGCCAATATTTCTGGTGCATTTGGCCAAATCAAACCTTGTAAACCCACAGGGCTGATACCAAATGGCGCATCATACGTTTCGCCAAACAGGGTGGTTTTTAAAGAAATCGAATTGTAATCACGAAGATAATAGGGGATTAGCTCAATTTGGCGAATATCATGAGTATTGCGTTTGAGTCCCATTTCAATGTTGCAGCCGCCATCGACATATTCAAATGCAAACTTAGGTAAGTTGAATTTTGCCTTACGGCGAAGGTACTCAACATCAGGGTAATGGGTATTAAAATAATCCTTCATTTTTTATTATCTCATTTTGATTAGCTGCAAATAACATAGAACAATTGAATTGATTATGAACGTGATATTTACAATATCTAAAAAACAAAAAATGGAATAAATAAAACCCGTTAATCGATGTTGTTAAAAGCGATGCGCTATGTGATTAATTAATGGTTTCAAAGTAGAATTTGTAGTCGCGAACTCCATCTATTTGAACGCCTTTTTCTCTTAATTCCAGAAACTGTTTGAGTTTAATTGTTCTAAAATCCATTGCTTTAAGCGCAAGAATGATGCGTAGCTCATCCATTGATCTTGATTTAGCTTCAGAGCTACACGTACCGCAAACAACATGCGTTTTTTGTTTAAAGCCTACTTTATTCAGCCAGTTTAGCTCTTTGGGATCTTTTTGAGTGCCACAAAAGTAGCAGCAATTGTCTTGTTTTAGTGCGGCTTCTTCCCTTAATGCTTTAGGGCTAGGTGATGTGGAGGGTGAAGCCGCGCTATTTTTCTTATTACCACTGAATGCAGAGAATTGAACGACATTAGACATTTTGATTGCTCTTACTCATTAAGGAAAATTTATTAAAATTGAACATGATTTTAATCTACCTGTATATCCTATTTCTTGTGCATTCAGTTAGATAAAATAAAACCTTACGTCTGAATAACTTATTTGAACAAGTAAACAGTCGCAAGGTTTTATCGGTTTATTTACTTACCAGCAATATTTAGGCGAGCAAAACGGATTTTTGGCGCATAGAAGCTTCGATTGTAATCGTGTTCTAATACATTACTTACCGCGTCTATTTCTTTGAGCATTTGGTAGAAGTTACCTGCTACCGTAATACCACGTACTGCTTGAATACGTTGACCATCACGGCATAAGAAACCACTCGCACCAAATGAGAAATCACCACTGATAGCATCAGCGCCAGAGTGAACACCTTGCAATTCAACAAGCTCTACATATTCACCTGCAGTGGTTTCAGCAATGCTGTTCACACCTTCAGAAATAACCGTGTGACGAGAGCCAACACCTAATCCACCTTTTGCCGAACGTGATGCATTCGCGGTGTTGTCGATCCCGAAGTAACTCGCGGTATGGCTATTGTGCAGCAAGCTATTTAGTTGACCTTCACCGACTAGAACAGTATCGCGAGTGGCATAACCTTCGCTATCAAAGGCTTTAATAGAAAAACCGCCTTCAATATAAGCTTTGTCAGTGATGGTAATAAGTGGACTCGCCACTTGGCTACCAATCGCATCACGCCAAGGGTTAATGCCTTTCATTGCAGCTTGACCAGAAGTACACATTCCAAATGCACCGAATAAGCTACTAAGTGAGCTTAGGGTGAAAATGACAGGGTATTGTTTGGTAGCGATAGGTGAACCATCGAGTAGGGCTTTTGCCATGTCATAGCCATAGTTAATACAGAAGTTAGCATCTAACTCACTGAACTTACGACCTGATGACATACCGCCATGCATCGCTTGCTTGCCGTCTTTTTCAATTAAGCTGTAAGCATAACAGTAGGTCGAACGCTCACTGTGATGGCAAAGCGTACCTTGAGTATTGGCTAAAATCACATGGGCGTCTGATTCAGCAAAGCCATTATATGGCGCGCTTTTAGCGTCTGGTTTGTTTACTACGCCTTGCTCTAGTGATAGAGCTAGAGCGATCTTTTGATCTACATCGCCATCATCATCTTGATAAATCTCACTTAAATCTGTGCTGATTTTACTATCAATACAGCTAATGGTTTGATGTGGATCTTGCTGTGAATATTCGGCGTTCAATAGCGCGTTATCAACCATTAGATCAAGGCTCGTTGGATCTAATGACTCAGAATAGCTGGTGGCAATACGCTGATCTTTTACCACGCGGACGCCAATCACTTGTCCTGACGTTACCTTGTATTCATCGAGCTCGCCATTATTGGCTTTAAGCGAGAAGTTATTGCTACGATTAGCAATCACATCGGCACTCGCGCCTTTTTGAGTTACACGCTCAAGCACATGGTCGATGGCCTGCTGTAATTTATTTTGATCAGCCATTAGTTACCACCTCCCACAAGAATATTATCAACTTTCAATGCAGCTTGACCCACAGTTGTTGGTACTGAACCACTGACAGAACCACACATACCTGCCGCAAGGGCAAAATCATTACCAACCATGCTGATTTCTTTTAATACTTTAGGACCAGTACTAATTAGAGTTGCAGATTTTAAAGGTTTAGTGATTTTACCGTTTTCAACAAGGTAGGCTTCCTGCACTGCAAAGTTAAACTCACCTGTACCGGGTTGAACTGAACCACCCCCCATTTTCTTAGCGTAAATACCGCGCTCAACACCCGCTAGCATATCGTCAAGACTGCTATCGCCGGGTTCGATAAAGGTATTACGCATACGTGAAGTTGGCGCAAATTTATAGGATTGACGACGACCAGAGCCTGTACGAGCAAAGCCTGTTTTCATACCACCCATACGATCAACCATAAAGCTAGTCAGTTTACCGTCTTTAATGAGCTGAGTGCGTTGGGTTTCCATGCCTTCATCATCAATATTGATAGAGCCCCATTCGTTTACCATCGTGCCATCATCCACTGCGTTCACGACTGAATTAGCAATGGTTTCGCCCATTTTATCGTAGAAAACAGAGGCTTTTTTCGCAACGGAGGTGGTTTCAAGCAAGTGGCCACACGCTTCGTGGAAGATCACCCCGCCAAAACCATTACCGATGATCACTGGCATTTCACCAGACGGACAAGCATCAGCAAACAGTTTAACCATCGCTTGTTTAGCCACTCCTTGACCTAACTGCTCTGGATTGACCTTGCTATTAAATTCCCAACCTGTGAATGCGCCAGGCGCTTCATAGCCAGTGGATTGTTCGCTACCATTTTGCGCGACGGCATTAGCAGAAATACGGGTATAATGACGAGTATCCCCAATGTGCAAACCTTCAGAGTTGAAGATTTCAATCTGTTGTTCACGTTGAGCAATGTTACCGATGAACTGACTAATTTTTTCATTTTCAGCGCGAGCCGCTTCATCTGCTTGGCGAAGAAACGCAATTTTTGCTGCCATATTAGCGTCTTGGCTTAATGGTAACTGGCAACTGTGTTTATTGGAAAATCGGTTTAAATTCAAACTTCCAGCAGATAAAATTTGTTCACGTTTATCTTTTGCTGCCAGTAGGCTAGTAACGCGTTTCAACTCTTCTTCGTCTGTGCTGTTGGTATAGCCGTACAGAACTTTAAATCCGAAAAATAGACGAATACCAATACCAAAGTCGATCCCTGAGTTGATTTTATCGATTTCACCTGAAATTAACTGCACAGAGTTAGATTGGTGATGTTCAACAAAGAGTTCGGCAAAATCGGCACCTAAAAATAGCGCATGATCGATGACTGCTTTTGCAGTGCTAGGGTTTAGCATGTGTGCTCCCTTGTGTTTTTATAAGTTCCATTTAATAAATTAGCATTTTTTTATCGTTTATTCCTGCTATTACTCTAGTAGGTCAAACCAATTAAACCTTGCTTGTTTGATGAGTGATCCTGATGGTGTTTGCTTAAGGCAAAATAATAGAGCAAAGAATGTGTTCAAGCTCATCCCAAGGTAAAACTTCATTATCAATCACTTCAATGCGGGATTCAAAACCTTCGAGTGATAGTTCGTTAACCGATACCACTTGGTTGACAACATTAAAGGCAAAACAACCATTTTCAGTATTTACGACAGCCTTTACACGGTTCGCATTTAAGCTTGAGAATAGACTGAAAAGCTTTGAAAATTCAAAATGTTGATCAGCGGCAAAGAACCAACCACAACTGTGGAATCCTTGACCGTGGTTTTCTTTACGTATGAATTGCTGCCCTGGTAATAGCTCAATTTCTGGCTCTGGAGCAATATCGTGGTGGTGATCGTCGTGATGATGGTGATGGCTATGTTGTGCAGCACGATCAATACGTGGAATATCAAGCCACTCTAGTTCTAGTTTACCGAGTTCTACCTCACCGATTAAGGCTTTCTTTGGCTCTGCTTGTTCAATCGCTGATTGGAAAGTGAAAAGATCGTAGTCATCACATTGGTCGATCTTGTTAGCAACGACAACGTCGGCAAGAGCAAGCTGATCTTGGAAGTTTTCATTATTAGTATAGAAACTATCAGCAAAGTGACGAGGGTCAACAAGGGTGATGGTGGCACGTAAATCGACGTAATCTGCATACATGCCAGAAGTTAGCTTGTTGATCACTTCCTTTGGATGACCTAATCCTGTTGGCTCTAACAGTAAGCGATCAGGTTTTTGCGCCAGTAGGGCATTAATACCAACAGACATGGGTAATCCAGCAACACAGCACATGCAGCCACCAGGAACTTCTTTGATAATGGCGCCTTGTTGTTCGAGAATTGCGCCATCGACGCCAACATTGCCAAACTCATTGATAAGAATTGCCCATTTTTCATTTTCAGGTTTACGAGCAAGAAGAGAAAGAATCGCAGTTGTTTTACCAGCACCTAAAAAGCCAGTAATAATGTTGGTTGGAATACGTTTCATGTTGTGCTGATCTCTATACGTCTACATTCTGTAATTTGTTTATTCTACCGTATGTTACAGAGTAACGGTATCTCGCTGAATAAAGCAAAAATGTGGATGTGTTGAGTCATTAATTTGATAAAGATGAATAGGAAGCCTAATGGTTGGCTTCCTGATATTGTCTTTGATCGCGGGAGCTGAAACTAAATATAATTTTTCGCTTCACTGTATGCTTCGATCTCTAAAGGTGTGCTGTTGTAACCGTAGATATAAATTTGCATCAAGTACTGACGAATTTGCTCTTGTACACCGCGTTGCTCAAATTGACGAACATGAATCAGTTCATGGGCTAATAGCTCGCGATTATCTCGTTCTTTATTTTTTATCCAAATACCATATCCATAGGTGTATCCCGCCATGTTAGGGCCCGCATAACCGGATTTTTTGGCTAATTGTGCTAATGTTGGATCTGTAGGGAATGGAAGTGTGTTGCTGTAGTAAACATGCACTTTTTCTGGGTGTTTAATACCGATACGTTTGGCAATAGCTAATGCTTGCTCATTCAGTGGTTGACCTTTTTCTTGCGCGATTTTCTCTTGTTGTTTTACATATTCTGTCGCTGCGGGAAGAATAGCATTAATGCTCTCTGTTAATTTAGCAGGTGGGTTAGCGTAAATTTCATCTCTGTTAATACACCCTGAAATTAATAGTGTGAACATGAGGATACATGCCAATCTCATAACGATTCCTTGTTAAGTTTTCGACTTTCTTGTGTTAGTAGGCATCGTATATGAGTGCATACTTGAGTGTTCCACTTTTACATAATAATACGAGCTATTTCACGAAAGTTGGAAAGAGTGATGTAAGCAGAGTCTTTGGGAGTGAACTTGTTATTGAAGACTTTAAAATAGGTATTATTGATAACGGTTAGTTGCGTGTCAAAAACGTCAAATTAGCTGTGAAGAAAAATTATTTTATTTCATTGGTAATTTTAACTTGCTGATAAATAAAGGTTGTCGTGTTTATGTCAGGCTTGTGACGTGATGTTTTTGATAAGATATCGTTAGGCTTTGGCGGAAAGTAGCAAAAAGGATTTGTAATGATTATTCGAAAATTACGACTACAACGTGGTTGGTCTCAGGAGCAACTTTCTCAATTAAGTGGATTAAGTATTCGTACTATTCAACGTATTGAGCAAGGACAAAAAGCGGGGCTAGAATCACTCAAATCTTTAGCTGCTGTGTTTGAAATACAAGTATCAGACCTTCAAATGGAGCCGCCAATGAATAAAGAAATCAGTGTCACAGAAGACGAAAAAAAAGCGCTTGAATATGTAAAAAGTATTAAAGAGTTTTATTCACACTTAGTCACGTACCTTTTTGTGATAAGTGGATTGTTCGTGATTAACTATTTTACGAGTCCTGGTTATTGGTGGGCGGTATGGCCTGCATTGGGGTGGGGGATTGGTATTGTGAGCCATGCGCTTAGTGCGTTTGAAGTCCTTAATATCTTCGGTCCTGAGTGGGAAAAAAAGCAAGTCGAAAAACGCTTGGGTCGAAAGCTATAACCTTAACTGTAAGTTATTATCCCCGATAAAAATAACTACATAGAGTGGTTAAACCTAGAGCCCTATACTTTATAAAAACATAATAAAGGTAGGGCTATTTTTATATATAGCTATTGTTTTTTATGGTTGTAAATAGGTAAACAAGTCTACATATGCGATATCGTTTTAACGACATAATCATGATAGATTAATCAATCATGTAAGTGATATGTTCTGGTGTGTTAATGCTCTCTTCCGTCGTCCGTAATATCTGGTATACCCCCTCAGTTAACTTTGGTTTTCGTGCATTCAGTGCAATGTTATTGATTATTTTAGTTGGTCTAATTTCTGGACAAGTCAATTATGCAATGACGGCATTAATGACATTACCTGCCGCTTTAATTAGTGGGTTAGATATTGCAGGACCGAGACGTTGGGCGCGTTTTTTGATCTCATCAGTGGTGTGGATTAGTGCGTTGTTATTGTCTTATTTTATGCTTACTTGTGCTATTCCATTGTGGGTTATTTATGGGGTGTTATCGATATTAGCGGCAGGCTGTGCCCTTAATGGTCCGTTTTGGGGGCGGTTGGGTATCTCTAGTTTATTGATTACTGTTATGGCCTTGTCACTGCATAACTCAAAAGCTGACATGTATTCCTATTTGATGCTGGTTTTAGGTCCATTAGGTTTTGCTTTATTCAGTTGGGCTTGGTTTGCATTATGGAAACACTATGCGCTAAAAGTCGGTTTAATTGCTATTTACGATCAGCTTAATGCGTTTTTTAAACACCGAACCCAGTTTTTATTGGGTGAAGATATCGAGAAAAAAGCAATAGAAACCAAATATCAATTGATTGAATTGTTTGAGCAAGCCGTTCAATCAGAGTCATTTCTATTATCAAAAAACGATGTAAATTCTTTAAAACAAGAGTTATTTATTGCCGCTGACATTTTTGAAGGTTTGATAAGTTGCCATACCAGAAATAAAGATCTGATCAGTCAGTTTCAACATGATAAAGAGAAACGTAATCTGTTGTTGAAATGGAGTGAAAATTGTCAGCAGAGGTTATTGTGTAAAGCGAAAGCGCTTCAACATACACAAGTTATACTCCCTGCAGAATCGTGTATTGCCATTGCAGATCAATTAATAGAGGCAGTTCAAGCAGAGTTAAATCATCAAACACGGTTTCGTTACTGGGCGGCAAGTATTAAATACCTCTCTCGTCGTATTGAACTTGAACAACCAACGTTCGAAAGACAAATTGAAATTCAACCTTTTGAATTAGCTTGGCATTGGCCAAAGAAAAATAATCCAATATGGCGACATGTAGCGCGTTTCTCGATGATTTTCACCTTGGGTGCTTTTATTGCTGACTCATTTCATTTAGCGCATCCAGAGTGGGTATTTATTTCAATTATAATGGTTATCCAACCGAGTTTTTCATCGATCAGAAGTAAAATATGGCAAAGATGGCTTGGTACAGGCTCAGGTTTATTATTTGCGACTGGGTTGATTTTCCTTGGTATCTCTGATCTCCAAGTTTATATACTGTTAACCATACTACTGACAGTTGCGATGTTTAATATTCTTAAAAATTATGCACTTGCGGTTGGTTGTATTACAGCGATGTTGGTGTTGGTGTTCCAAGTTATCGCTAACAGTGGCATTGATATTGTTGTTCCTCGAATGATAGATAACCTTATTGGGTGCTCTTTAGTATTAGTGGGCTACAGCTTACTTTGGCCACAATGGAGAGGAAAAGAGATCCACGCTCAATCGATTAAAGCACTTCAAGCATCTAAAACCTTATTCTTAATGTGTTATGAGGAACTTCAATCTGAAAGTAATAAGATTGAGCCCACTCAATTTGGTAAACAACGTTTGGAGATGATGTCCAAAGAGCGGGGACTGGAGCTGATTTATAATGAGATGCAGAATGAGCCTCGTTTCACACGCCGTGATCCTCAATACTATGAAGAGATGCTCAGTCATTATCGTTTGCTGTCTCACTATCTATGCTTACTTATTCCTCTTGCGAGAAATGGAACCACAATACATAGTCTAACGGATTGGGAAGGGACGATTAATCGTGCAATGGACGCTTTGATTTCAAGCATTCAAGGTGAAAAAGTCATTGAGCTTCCCTATTTTGATGAAACAAATATACCAATGACTTCAGATAAACCGACTAATGAGCAAGCAGCCTATGAGTTGGTTTGGTTATCTTTAATGGCTGTAAAACAAATGCATGATCTCGTGCGTGATAAATACTTACAAGCTGCTAGTTAAGCTAATAATTGGGCAATGAAGTGTTTAGGAGAGAGTGAACAACTGTTTACTCTCTTTTTATATGAATATAAATCTAGTCTTCATGCATGACTGTTGAGTAAGAAACGATGTTATGAAATATAACGGTTTCTGTCACTGCGCGATAGTCATGAGGTTTATCTGCCTCAAATCGAATACTTTCACCTTTGGATAAATAGTGCCATTTATCATCAACATACACACCTAACTCTCCCTCAGTAACAACAGAATGCTCAATGGTTCCAACCTTGTGTGGTGACGAATGTTGGGTATGAAAGTGGGTTAGTGTGATTTCGAACATCTCAAATTTAACCGTAGGATCATAAGCGATTAACGTCTTCACATGCATATCGATATCGGCTGGAAAGATCCGTCCATCAGTATCATTTTGATCACTAAAAAAAGCAGTGAATGATGAATTCAAACCACTCGATATCTTCCACAAGGTTGCCACGGTTGGGCTAGATTCTTTACGCTCTATTTGTCCAAGCATGGCTTTGGATACACCCGTTAACTTTGATGTTGCATCTAGGCTAAGTTTTTGTTTCTCACGCAATGCTTTTAAATGTTTCGATATTCTGGCTTTAAAAATGTCTTCGTTCATCAATTTTCCTGTTGTGCGCTATAACGCACAATGATAAGGTTCCGTCTGTGCGCTATAACGTACAAATAAACCTATCTGTATCGTGCGCTATAACGCACATGATAGCATTGTTCTAAGGAGTAGAAAATGAACGATCTGAGATTTAATTTAAGTCATATTTCAGCTGGAACAATTGCTGTTTTAGTCGGTTACACCTCGTCTGTTATTTTAGTTATTCATGCCTTAACAGAAATGGGGTTAGCCCAGTGGCAGATTAATAGCTGGTTGTTTGCTTTGGGGTTAATTATGGGTATAACCACTATCGGCTATTCTTTTTATTTCAAAGTACCAGTATTAACAGCATGGTCTACTCCCGGTGCTGCTTTTTTGATCACAGCTGTGCAGGGGTACAGCGCGGCAGATGTCATTGGCGCATTTATTGTATGTGGTTTATTGACCTTTATTTCTGGGTTAATTCGTCCACTTGCTTTGGCGTTGCAACGTATCCCATCGCCAATAACTTCAGCGTTATTGTGTGGCGTCATATTGCCTATTTGTTTAAGTGGATTCACGCAAATAGACACTCATCCAATCATGTTTTTGGTGTTGTTTAGTGTGTATATAATCACGAAACGATTTATGGCTCGATATTCGATGTTGCTGACGTTACTTGCTTCTGTAGGCATTGCGCTGTATTCCAATACCTTAAATACCGCTGCAATCCATATGGCAATGCCAACATTTTATTGGTTAACGCCGAGTTTTCATTTTCAACCGATCATTAATATCGCTATTCCTTTATATCTAATAACTATGCTGTCACAAAATATTGCAGGTTTTGCTGTACTTCAAAATTTTCAATTTAAAGTACCCGTTCGCCCAGTATTTTTAGGAACAGGTTTAGTGAATATGATTGCTGCACCTTGTGGGATCTTCACGTTGAACCTTGCGGCAATAAGTGCCGCTATTTGTATGAATGACGATATTGATGGTAAACATAGTGATCGCTACAAAGCTGCTATCTGTGCTGGTGGATTTTATATGTTAGTGGGTATTTGGGCATCAATTGTGGTCGCTATTTTCGTATCTTTACCTGAGGGATTAGCCGATATTCTTGCTGGCTTTGCTTTATTAACTACCTTAATTAGCTGCTTGTTTAATGCATTTTCTGCCGATGAATACCGAGAGTCAGCGATACTTACTTTATTGATAGCTTTATCAGGTGTTCATTTGTTAGGGATCAGTGCGGCTATATGGGGAGTAGGTGTTGGCTTGTGCCATTTCAAGTTAATGCAGAGTAGAACCCCCGTATTCATTGCTGGGCGTTAAAGGGTGTATATCCACTTAACCTTAAATACAGCACAGTAAATCATTGCCTATTCAATAATTAATGGGCTGTAAACCACAGTGTTCTTGTTAACCGTCATCGTTATGATTTATTTGCACAATAAATACTTCGTGTAAAAAATAATAAGACACTGCTATTTGTCAGTTTTATGTAATTTATAACCCGTTTTTGCTGTTATTGTTTGTTGTTTATCCTCTCTGTTGTTATGGTTGCGGCGAAATATTGTTTAGTGCTCTAAATAAATATTATTAGGTTTACATAACAAGGTAGGATTTTTTGAATACTTCGACGGATAAAGTAAGTAGTAAATACAGTATAGAAACGACGGATTATCAAGTTGGACAAGATAATATTCAGCGCTGGGGTTTTGATATTCACAAACCGGTGTTTGGTATTAGTGCGATATTAATTTTGCTATTTATTGCTGTGATGTTAGTTGTCGATCCTGCGACAGCAAAAACTGCATTAAATAATACGCGAAACGGTATTATGGAGCAGTTTGATAGCTACTTTATGTGGGCTGTTAATACGTTCGCAGTTTTTTGTATATTCTTAATGCTTTCACCACTAGGTAAAATTCGTATCGGTGGTAAAGAGGCAAAGCCTGAGCATTCAACATTGTCATGGAGTTCAATGTTATTTGCAGCAGGTATTGCTAGCGGTATCATGTTTTTTGGCGTTGCAGAGCCAACGGCTTATTTCACTAACTGGTTTGGGACGCCTTTTAATGTAGAGGCTCTGACGCCGGAAGCTAAGCAACTAGCGATGGCGGGTAGTGTGTTCCACTGGGGGATCAGCGCTTGGTCTATTTACGCAGTAGCAGCATTAGCGTTAGCCTTTTTTACTTATAACAAGAACTTGCCGTTATCAATTCGATCTTTGTTGTTCCCTATTTTTGGTGATCGCGCATGGGGTTGGTTAGGCCATGCTGTTGATATTCTTGCTGTTGTTTCTACTTTATTTGGTTTAGTGACCTCTTTAGGATTAGGCGCGCAACAAGCGGCGAGTGGTATTAATTATGTTTTTGGTACTCACGGCGGCTTAGGGTTGCAGTTCGGTATTATTGCCTTTGTTACATCAATCGCGATTTTCTCTGTAATACGAGGCATTGATGGCGGGGTTAAACTTTTAAGTAATATCAATATTGTTATTGCGTTTGGGTTATTAGTTTTAGTAGCAATTTTGGGTTTTGATGTCGTTAAACATTCATTACCAGATACCTTTATGGCTTATGCGAAGAACTTTTTTGCACTAAGCAATCCTATTGGTCGTACTGATGATACATGGCGTCATGGTTGGACTATCTTCTATTGGGCATGGTGGATTTCATATGCGCCATTTGTGGGTATCTTTATCGCTCGAGTATCTAAAGGACGAACAGTAAGACAGTTTATTTTTGCCGTTCTCTGTATTCCAACATTAGTAACGATGACTTGGTTCTCTGTCTTCGGTGGTATTGCGGTAGAGCAAGTAGCGTCAAAAGTAGGAGAGTTGGGATTACATGGCCTACAAGATCTATCTCTTACTTTATTTTATGTATTTGATGCGATGTCAATGAGCCTGTTGTTATCTGTGATTTCGATTGTACTTATTTTAGTATTCTTTGTGACATCATCGGATTCCGCATCGCTAGTTATTGATAGTATAACCGCTGGTGGTAAATTAGATGCGCCAGTACCACAACGTATTTTCTGGGCAACGATTGAAGGTGTTATTGCTGCTATTTTATTATGGGTTGGTGGTGCTCAAGCATTAGAAGCATTGCAGTCTGGAGTGGTGATTACCGCGTTACCGTTTAGCTTTATTCTGGTAATAACGTGCGTGAGCTTATGGAAAGGATTGATGAGTGAGCGACACTTATATACTTAAGCTAGAAGTAAATTAAGCAATTATCCAAAAGTCGGCATTTGTCGGCTTTTTATTTTTCTAATCATAAAATTCATCAATAGTGCAGGGTGATCCATCACTGAATTTTAAAATAATTACTTTATTTAGCTTGTCGAGTACTGGCGAAAAGCCGAGCCTTTCTTCAAACTAAAGCCAGTAATAAAGTCGTGAATGAATGGAGTCACTATAATGATTAACTGGATTACTGTTGAGTCTAACGCAATTCGTAAAGTGGGTTATAGCGAAGCAAAAAATGAGCTTTATGTTGATATGGGACAGCGTCAACCTTATTGCGTCTTTTCTGAGGTTTCCAAATATGCTTTTTTTCATTTTGCAGCTGCAGAATCGGTAGAAGATCACTTCGAGAGCCATATTAAATCTGTTTATAGTCAAGTGTCATAGTTTAGTTGCTGTATATAGATGTTCAGTTATTTGCTTGTTTCTTAAGATTTCATTTTTCGAATAAAATACAGTTTGCTTAATAAGCTTGTCAGGCATATTTTAGGATAATAGAGCGTAATTATAATTAATAGAATTACGCTTATTCATCGTAAAGAGAGTAGGCAGTAATGAGCATTGCAGATTTAACCGAAGCATCTTTTTTAAGTGCAAACCGTATAAGCCAACAAGAATGGCAAGCCAGTTCGGTTGATTGGCCGACATTGCATCAAATTGGTCTTAATCATGAAGCCAATATTGAACAATTAAAAGAAACGGCTGAAATGTACGCGCGTATTATTCAGCGTTGTCAGTATGTACATTCCGTTCGCTGGCGGGTAAAAGATCCGCAGCATTTAATGGAAAAGATTGTTCGTAAAACCCAAGCAAATACTCCCACATTTAAACAAAAATATGTCGGTATTAACCCAACCAATTACGACCGTATTGTGACTGATTTAATAGGTGTACGTGCGCTGCATTTATTTAAAGAAGATTGTTTACCGGTTCATGATTATCTCTGCCAAGAATGGAAAAATGCTGAGCCACCAATTTATTACGTCCGTAATGGTGACGATAAGGTCTTTACTGAATTACCGAGTGATGTTGAAGTTAAGATTCATCCTGCGGGATATCGGTCATTACATTATGTCTTTGGTTCACAGCCGTTAAACCATACTGTTTTTACTGAAGTCCAGGTTAGAACAATTTTTGAGGAAGGTTGGACGGAAATAGATCATAAAATCCGTTACCCTAATTTTTCTCATAATGAACAAGTATGTGAATTTTTATTGATGTTTAATCGCTTAGCTGGATCGGCTGATGAGATGGGATCTTTTGTCAAACAACTGGTCAGTGAGCTAGAACAACACCAAAAATCAATTGATGAAATTACGCACAAAAGTGATGTAAACGCCCAAGAAGTAGCAGAGCTGTTTAAATTATTAGAGCAAAATGAATCAAAACAACAAGGCTCTCAAGAACTTATTGATAAGCTACGAGAACAAGTTGAACAGTTACAAACAGAGAAAAATACCTTACAGAAAGCGACAAAGCACCATGTCGTTAATAGGATAGATTTAATGGGTAAAGCGCAATGTAGGGCTGCTGATCTTATGAAATAATCGCATAACTATCCGTTTTTCGGATAGTATCTAGTTTGTTAGCCTTAGAATAATGCTTATAATTCATATATTCCTTTTAGGTATCTGTAAAATATAAAAAAGTTGTACTGAGGTTGTATATGATGAGAACACGTTTTGATCGTATTCGTCATGCTGTTTGTTTTGAAATTATTGGATTAGTGCTTTTAGTTGGTGTGTTGAGTCAATTTGGCTATGATTCTGATCATGTTGGAGCAGTTGGCATTGCGTTTTCATTTTTAGCTACAGGTTGGAACTACATTTATAATAACTGGTTTGATAAGTTAATGGTACGACGCTATAAAACTCTTAAGAAAACATCGTTGCAGCGTGTAGTACATAGTGTAGGTTTTGAAGCTGGATTATTAATTGTCACTATTCCTATTTTATCTTGGGTATTAAAGGTGTCGATTTGGGAAGCATTTATACTGGATATCGGTATGGTTCTTTTCTACTTAATCTATGCTTATGTTTATAACCTGATTTACGATAAGATTTTCCCTGTTCCTGAAGTGGTACATTAATTGGTGTTGCTACAAAAAAGCCCTCAAGTTTACTTGGGGGCTTTTTTATATTACTAACATCGATATTCTTACTGTTTAGCATCTAGCATTGTCCTTACGACAGGGTGCAGTGTTACGAATTGTAAGTTTTAGTTATTAATGACTAACTAGCCAACACAGGGTTTGACTTGATTTATTATGCTTGTAATGTATCTGGATATAGCGAATTATCCATATATAAGATTGCAAGTTGAGGGATCATGTTTCGATATATCCAACGCCGTAGAATAAAAAAAGTTATTAAGATCCTTTCGCCTATCTTATTAAAAGGTTACGGAAGCCGTGATTATTTCACGATTGGACAAGTAGAAGCCAATATAAAGTCACTTTGCAAACGTCAACAACAGATAGCATTCGCTTTGTTTGCTGATCCTAATGCGCTGGATTTAACAAATAATACTGAACTACACCAAATTCGTATCGATATATCTTACGATTTCTTTTTAGCCGATGAATATAACGCTCGTGATGTTCTCAACTTACTTGGTAAAGGTGGATGGAAAGGTGGTCGTATGGATGACGACATGTCGAACCGAATGGGAATGACTAGTCGTTACTAATAATGGTTCTGGTTTAAAAAGTGAGTAATAATTTGATCATAGTTGCTTATTTTACGGCGTATTTTCTTACCATAAATAAAGGGATGTTTGCGAGTTTTGTATCTAGTGGTTTTACATTCTCGCAGTCAGTTCAGAGCGGTGCTAAATTATCCCCGAGATTTAAGCTCTTCAACTAGCGTGTATTTTACTTATGCGGGACAGTGGTTTGCCAAAAGGTTATGCTCACTGGATTGGGGATTAACGTAAATGCGTAATAATAGTATGTTTTTGGATGCTCAAAATCTCTTATCGCATTTTGGATACTTGGATCAAACGCCAACGTTGCAAGTAATGTTGCCGTGGTATCGAAATGATTTTTAATTTCAGATTTCTTGATTTCTCGGATAGAAATTAATTGCTCGATAGCGCGATAATAAATAGCATCTTCGCTGATCTCTGGACTTTTCCATGCAATATACATACCAGAGATAATGACGGAGCATGCGCATAAGGTCGATAAGTATAGCGTGATCTTTTTAGCTATTTTTATATAGAAATCATTCCTTTGTAATATAAATCTTCCATTTATAAATATATTCTATATGCCGATAAGCATTTTTTATTATTATATGTAAGGCATTGCATTTGATGGAATGTTGTTGCGATAAAATTCAGATTAAATGAATGAGTATGCTTTTATTGCATCGGGATAGTGTGAATATTCACTTATATAAGAGTGTAATAAATAGTTAATATTTCTAAGATGTTAATAAAATTTAGGCGTTCTGGGTTGTGGGTAAGGCTTCAAAAAGAAATAGGTTCTTTATCTATTGAGCGTAAACGTTATATTCTCTACAATACCGACGTTTTTTATTAACGATAGAATTTTTGATCATGACAGATACTACATCACAACCAGCATTACCAGATCGTCTTTCAGGTAACCCTCGTAGCCCTCACCACGTGGCAGAGTGTTTCAACTATGACATCGGCATTCGTCTTAACGGCAAAGAGCGTTTTGATGTTGATGAGTACTGCATCAGCGAAGGTTGGGTGAAAATTCCTTCACCGAAGGCACTAGATCGCCGTGGTCAGCCAATCTTGATCACACTAAAAGGCACGGTAGAAGCATTCTACAAGTAATAAGTGCTGATTAATGAATCAATGAAAGCCTAGTTTTCGAACTAGGCTTTTTTTTGCGTATAATCTGAGAAAATAAATTCACAGTTGGAAGTCATGTTATTTCGGTCTTGCGACTGAAAAGGTCTTTTCCAATACTGCGTATTCACTGCCGCCTAAGCGTGATAACGGATTTACCTTTAATGCTTCAATTACTAAGCGCTTTTGCTCACAATCGATAACTTCGTCATCAATGTAGATCTGCTTAATTTCAGCGAAGATCAAGCTTTGTGGTGTTTCCCCAACCTCTTTCACTTCATATAGGTGACAACCAAAGGCAATAGGGCAATCTTTTAGCCTTGGTAGTTCAAAGCCATCAAAAGAAGTGAGCTCTAATTGGGTGTGTTCAACCTCAGATTCGCCATACTCTAAGGTAGCAGCGGTTTGAGTGACTTGTTCTGCTAAAGCAATAGTAGCGATATGTACCACCATCTTTTTATTGGCAATAACGTTACGCGTAGTGTCTTTGATTTCTCCGCTCGGTTTTTTACCCACAGAAAACATCAATAATGGTGGGTTACTAGCAACTGGGGTGAAATAAGAAAAAGGGGCAAGATTGTAGTTGTGCTCACCAGAATCTGTCAGAACCCATGCGATAGGACGAGGGATAATGGTTTGTGTCATTAAATGGTAGATATCAGTTGGAGATTGTGTGGATAGATCAAGGTACATGTGCAAATCCTTCGCGCTGAAAAGTTCTTATCTATTGTACTGCGAATGAAGGTTAACTCAATGTGATCAAGTTAGAATGAATAGACAATAAAAAGCCGACGGAGAAGTCGGCTTTTTACGAAAATTACGCTTTAATTACGTTTTTAAAATGCTTTTTCTTTGTAAATAAGAAATCAACATCAGGCGGGAAATCTTTGTTCGTTTTAGCGTGCTTCATCATATCAAATACTTTGAATTCAGCTAACACGGCAAATTGGTAAGGTTCGAAGCTTTCGCTGTTTGCCTGAAGTGTTGGATCGTAGTATTTACCATCTTTGAAAATAATCGCTTGGTCAACGATGGTGTCTTCATTACAACGATAGCCAAGTACGTAACGCTCACCTTTGCAATAAATCACATTCATATAGCTGTTGTAGAAGGTTTCATTTTCAGTTGCAGTGCAGGTTGCCAGCATTTCTGGATCCATTGCTTCTACTGTCACAAGACGGACTTTTTCAGCAATAAAATTGCGTTCATTGAGTTGTTGGTGAATAGCTTCAAGACTTAGTTGAGTCACATTAAATACCGCGAAATGAATAATGAATAAAAACGGGCAGATTATACGACTGTTAATGATAAATGTCTTCGTTAAAAACAGTATTGGGTACGGATTAATAACGACAACAGAAAAAGAGACGACGGCAAAGCGAACAAAATGCGGCTTTCAGCCCGAATAAATTTTCAAGAAATCTTTACGAATGCAAAGAATGTAAATTTAATGCAAATGGTAATGGTTATCACTTATATTCCTTTTCATCGTTTGGTAGGCACTTTATTACTTACCACATAGTAGCCATGATTTGCTCTTTATATTATTACAAACAATACCTATTCAGCAGTGATAGGTGCTGAGAGTAACTCTGATGTGGCTTCACTTTCAGGTTATATCTTTATTTTGGAGTTAAAGGAATATGTTTTCTAAAAGCCAGCTGACGTTGTTAATTGGTGCGGTACTTTCTGCCCCTGTTGCTTATGCAGAATCAACAGAAGTTGATGAGCACATGGTCGTAACAGGTCGTGATTACGGTTATAAAGCCGATACCAACTCTACAGCGATGCGTATGGAGATGACTCAGCTAGAGACGCCAGGACAAGTTGCAGTAATTGATGAACAACTTATCGATGAACAGCGTGCGAGCACGCTAGGTGAGGTGTTACAGAACGATGCAAGTATTTCAGCTGGTGGAACAGGCCGTAACCGTGAACGTTTCTCTCTACGTGGTTTTGAACTTGGTAGCAGTAGCGGTTTCTTGCGTGATGGTCACCAACATTGGTCTCACTACCGTCAACCTGTTGAGCTTTTAGAGCGTGTTGAAGTAATGAAAGGGCCTGCAGGTCTTCTTTACGGTAAATCTGCACCTGGTGGTTTAGTCAACATGGTTGCTAAGAAACCAACTCACGAAACACAAGTTAACTTTAGCCAAGATGTTGGTTCAAATAATCATACACGTAGTGTGTTAGATGTGAGTGGGTCACTCAATCAAGACGAATCACTTCGTGCTCGCGCTGTTGTTGCAAAAGAAGATTATGATTCAAGGCGTAAGTATGGTGATGGTTCAACACCTTCAACCGATCGCTTTGTTGGTGGTCTATTTGTTGATTACGACATAAATGAAGATGTGACATTGTCACTACACTACGATCGCACTAACGATAAAGGAAGTGTAGATTCTGGAGCTTACATTGTTGATGGTAAGCCAGTATTGGGGCGTGACCATGTGTGGGATGCACAGTGGTCAAAAATTAATAATGAAGTAGAAAACTATGGTTTTGATGTTAAAGCGCAACTAACAGATGTTTGGGCATTAAATACAGGTTTTAATTACCAAGACTTTACACGTCACGATGTGGAAAGTTACCCGAACTTTGCAAACTTTGAAGAGTCAGGTTTAGTAAAGCAAGGTGGCAATGATCGCCACGATCATTGGGTATTTAAAACCGCTTACGCTGATTTCGTCGGTGAATTTGATGCACTTGGCATGCAACACCAGTTACTCGTTGGTTCTAACTGGTTAGGCTACAGCTACGATCGTTTCCAACGTTCATTTAATTCTGTAGAAGTAGCACCAAACCAATCTACACCAGTACCTAGTTACAAATCGGGTAAGCCAAAAGAATCTCACTCTTCTTATAATGCTTGGGGTTTCTACGCACAAGATATGGTAACGATTAACGATTACTGGCAAGTACTTGCTGGTGTTCGTTTTGATCGTCAAACACAAGAAGGTAAAGCGGCGGAAGAAGCAGTATCACCTAAAGTGGCTGCGATTTTCCATCCAGCAGAAAACGGTTCAATTTACTTAGCTTACTCTGAAAGCTTTGAACCGCAAGGTACGGTAACATCAGGCTCTACGAACTATGTGAATGATGGTGAACAACTTGATCCGCTTCGTGGTAAGCAATATGAGCTAGGTACTAAGTGGGAACTACTAGATAATCGTCTGTTTGTATCGGGTGCAGTATTTAACATTACGCAAGAGAACTCGACGATTGATGTTCAAGTAGGTAAAGACCTGTACGAGAAAACTCAAGCGGGTGAGCGTGTTCACAACGGTGCAGAACTTGCGCTGCAGGGTAACGTGACAGATAAGTTAAGCATGAGCGCGTCAGCAATGTACCTTGATGCGGAATACACCAAAGATCAGAAGTACCAAGGTAATCGTCCTGTTGACGTACCAGAATTCGCTGCAAGTGTTTGGTCTACGTACAAGGTAACACCGGCAACCGATGTTAACCTTGGTGTTATTTACGAAGGTTCACGTTTTGGTGATGCTGCGAATACCTTTAAGAAAGACGGCTATACACGTGTTGATTTAGGTATGGCTCACACGTACAAGTACGATGATAATTTAGATATCATTGGTCGTATTAATGTAGAAAACGTATTTGATACTGATTACATGGCTGGTGGCGGTTCAACAAGCAAAGATTATGTTGGCGCAACGGGTGTAACACTTGGTGAAGGTCGTAACTTTATGGCTACGCTTGAGTTTAAATACTAATTTGTAAATATTGTAACTAAGGGGGAGCCATTGCTTCCCCTTGTTGCGATTAAATGCTATTTCACTATTTTTGGTCGTTGTACGATTTAACTTTTTATTATTACTTCACTTTTTTATTTTTTGCGATTCAAGATTACTCATTATTAAGTTTGATTATGAATTTTATTAAAACCAGTTTAGCGGTTGTGATTTTAAGCATCACAACTGGGGTACAGGCATCGAGCCTTGATACAGCACGTTCTATTGAAAACAAAACCAATACGGCTTCAGCATTAAGCCAAGATAAGATTGATCGTAATGCTGATTCGGCTATCGCGATGAAAGCACAAATCGAGCAATTACAAGAAGAGCTTAAAAACCTGACGGTCTATCACGATCACCTTGCGCGTATGGTTGATAATCAAACCCAAGAAATGGCCTCTATTCATGAACAAATAGAGAACATTAAAGAGACGCGCCAAGGTGTTGTACCTTTGATGTACCAAATGATTGATGGTTTATCGACTGTTGTTGAGCAAGATAAGCCTATCAAACATGAACAGCGTTTAGCGCGTATTGAAAAGTTGCAAACGATGATGTCGCAAGCCGATATTAGCGATGCAGAAAAATTCCGTCGTATTCTAGAAGCCTATCAGATTGAAATGGATTACGGCACGAAATTGGGTACGTACCAAGATAAAATTACGTTAGAAGACGGTAAAACAATCGAGGCTGATTTACTGTATCTCGGTCGTATTGCATTTGTCGCTCGTAGCTTAAACGGTAGTCATTACTGGAGTTGGAACAGTAACAAACAGCAGTGGCAGGCACTTGATACAAGTGAAGCTGCAAATATTGATAAAGCGTTTGCAATGGCGAATAAGCAAATTGCACCAAGCCTATTACGTTTACCTATCTCAGCGCCCCTTGCTAACGTGGAGAGCAAATAATGAAATTAAAAGCGTTAGCTATTGCACTCTGTATGGCATCGGTTCCGTTCACAGTATCTGCTGAATCGGTTGTACAGCAAGCGAAACAAGAAAATGTCTCTCAACAGCAACATAATGTGCAACGTGAAGCTGAATTTAGTCAAGAAGCACAGAAAATTCGTCAACAACGTGATGCATTATTAGCGCAACGTAATGCGTTAAAAAAACAAACAGAATTACTGAGCCAAAGTTTTAGTACCAATGAAGCAGAACTTGCGAAATTAGAACAGCAACTTCAATTAGATTCTGGCAGCCTTGGTGAGTTATTTGGTGTCGTTCGCCAAACAGCAAAAGAACTAAAAGCCGAGCAAAGTTACGCTGTCACTGGTGTTGATGTGACGAAATATATCCCAGTTGTTGACCAAATCGTTGATGCGAAAGCACTGCCGTCTATGCCACAATTAAAAGGTTTGTGGCAAGCAATGGAATCACAAATCGTTGCAAGCGGTGAGTTGGCAAAGGTGAACGTACCATTTATTAATGGTGATGGTGAGCAAACCACAGAAAAAGCATTGCGTTTAGGTGCATTAGGCCTAGTAGCTGAACAGGGTTATTTAAAGTGGGATGGCCCTCGCCATCTTGCAACGGCTTATCAACAACAACCTGAAAATGGCCCACAACTTTCAGATTTAGCTGCAATAGCGGCGGCAGGTAGTGAAAGTATTGCTCTTGATCCTTCTCGTGGTGTGATATTAGAGCAATTAGCCAATGCACCTACGCTGGAAGATCGTTTAACAGCAGGTGGTGTGGTCGGTAAAATTATTCTACTTCTATTAGCTATTGGTGCGGGTATTGCCATTTTCCGTGGCGTTAAATTAGCGATTATTAATCGTCAAATTAAGCAACAATTAAAAAATCCAACTCAAGCTGGAAATAACCCACTGGGTCGTATTCTTGCTGTGTATAACAAAGAGCAAAATCGTAGCGTAGAAGCGTTAGAATTACGTTTACTTGAAGCGATTGTTGATGAGCAGCAAGGATTAGAAAAAGGCTTATCGATGCTTAAACTGTTTGCGGCTTTAGCGCCAATGTTAGGCTTACTGGGTACGGTGACGGGGATGATTGAAACCTTCCAAGTTATCACGCAGTTTGGTAATGGTGATCCTAAAGTGATGGCGGGTGGTATTTCAATGGCATTGGTAACGACCGTTCTAGGTTTGATTGCCGCGATGCCTTTATTGCTGGCTCATAATGTACTAAGTACACAAGCTGAAAATATTCGATTGATCCTTGAAAAACAAGGGATCAGCTTAGTTGCTCAGCAAGCTGAAAAAAACGAATCTTCTCAGACATCTAACCGTAACGTATTAGCAGAACAGGCAGCATAATGGACTTCAGCGTATTACATGGCTGGTGGTTTTCGCTTTCTCATTTTATGGCGCAAGGTGGCGCCATATTATGGTGGCTTGCTGCGGTTGTTGCGCTATGTTGGCTTTTGGTTATTGAACGCGTGATTTATTTATTCTTCTATTTTCCAAAGCAAAAAGAGCAGTGGTTAACTAGCTGGATGGCTCGTAAAGATCATTCCTCTTGGCATGCATGTGCAATTCGTGATGGCTGGCTTAATGAAGCAAAAATTGCCCTTAATCAGAATTTAAATTTTATCAAAGTATTAGTCGCAATCTGCCCCATGCTAGGTTTACTTGGCACAGTGACGGGGATGATTTCTGTCTTTGATGTAATGGCGACGCAAGGTAGTAGTCAACCTCGTTTAATGGCATCCGGCATTTCTTTAGCAACCTTGCCAACAATGGCAGGGATGGTTGCGGCTTTAGCGGGTATGTTTGTTCACGCACGTTTATCTAAAGCTTGTCAGATGCGTGAGTTTAAATTAGAAAAATTATTAAGGAGTCAGCAATGAGACTCAGCCGCCGTTCTTCAAATCGAGAAGATGCACAAATTGATTTAACATCAATGCTCGATATCGTATTTATTATGCTGATTTTCTTTATTGTAACGAGTTCGTTTGTACGGGAATCAGGCGTAGAAGTTAACCGCCCTCAAGCAAGCCACGTGGTAAGCCAAAAAGACGCAGGGATCTTTGTTGCAATTACTTCAGCAAATGACGTTTATATTGATAAACGTGTTGTTGATGTAGAACGTGTTCAAGCAACATTAGAACATATGCTTACAGAGCAACCTGATGCTTCTTTAGTGATCCAAGCGGATGAGCATGCCTATAACGGCACTGTGGTTAAAGTGATGGATGCAGCAAAAGGAGCTGGGATCAAAAATATCGCATTGGCGGCGGAGAAAAATTAATGATCCGTCTTTTAATGGCTTTTCCATTAGCTATTGCTGTAGCGTTAGGACTTTTTACTTTTATGGCATGGATGGTAGATAACGGTAATCATCAAAAGCCTGATAATAAAGAAGTGCTAGCGTTCAACATGGTAATGATGGAACCAGAGCAAGCACCTCAACGGCGACAGCGTGCGGTACCACCACCACCTGAAACACCAGAGCCACCGCCAGAAGCAAAGCCGGTATCATCAAGAACAGCCACCGCAAGTGTTCAACCTGTTGCGTCTACGACAAGCTTAGGGTTGGATACAGCGGTTACAGGCTTATCGATCAAGATGCCGAAATTTAGTGATTTTAGCAGTGCATCGAATGCGGTAGGTGCGCCGACTATCGGTCAGAGTCAGCAAGCTATGCCATTGTATCGTGTTGAGCCAAGGTATCCGCCCCGCGCGCTAAAACAAGGTAAAGAAGGTTACGTTATACTGAAATTCACGATTGATCCTCAAGGCAGACCAATCGATATTGCAGTGCTTGAAGCAAAACCTAATCGTTTATTTAATAAAGAAGCGATACGTGCATTGCGTAAATGGAAGTACCAACCACAAGTGCAAAATGGCAGTGCTGTATCACAGCCAGGTCAGACGGTACGTTTAGAATTTAAGTTGAATAAATGATGAAAAGATTAGCATTTATTATCGCTTTAACCGCCGCAGCGAGTTTGCCTTTATCATCCGCTTACGCGGGAGGTAAATTGTCGCAGTCGATTGCCGTTAAGGTTCAAAAAGCGAATAACTTACAGCTTGATGATAAGGTTAATCAGGCGATTGATTTACTTGTCTCTTTAAAGCCGATAGAGCCTTATGACAAAGCATTTGTTCAGCGTATGTTGGGCGTGTTTTATTGGCAGCAGGGCAATCCATCAAAAGCGATAAGCAATTTATCTAAAGCAGTTAAGAGTGGCTTATTACAAGATGATCAAGCATGGGTTACTCAGCGTATGCTGGCTGATATTTTACTTTCTGAGCAAAAATACAGCCAAGCACTACCACATTACTATCAGCTAACAAAGCATATTCCAAAATCACAAAAGGGCGATGAACTATGGCTGCGTATTGCCCAATCACATTATCAATTGAGCCAGTGGTCAAAAGTCCTTTCTGCGATGAAATACTACGATGGCTATAATCGTAAAGATGAAATATCGCCGTTGTCGATTAAGTTGGGTGCTCAGTTGCAACTAAAGCATTGGAATGGTGCAACTTCGACATTAAATCGTTTGATTGCGATAGAGCCAAATAAGCTCAATTGGTGGCAGCAATTAGCCAATATACAATTGCGAGCAGGGAAACCTGCAGATGCATTGAGCACATTAAAATTAGCAAAATATCAAGGTGTTAAGTTAACGCAGCAAGATTTACATCGCTTAGCGCAACTGTATGCTCAGCGTGGTATTCCTGAACGTGCTGCTAAACAAATAGCAGAGCTTGAAGGCGCAACAACTAATACAAGGTTGCTCGTTGAACAAGCTAACTATTGGCAGATGGCAAGAGAGTGGCAAAGTGCTATCAATATTTGGGAAAAAGCAGCCCAGCGTAATAACCGTTATCGTTGGCAACTTGCACAATTGTTGTTGCAGGAAGGGCAATATCAAAAAGCGTTAACTGAGCTTAATAAGGTTAAGCGTAAAGATAAACAGTCTGATGTTGAGTTGGCGAAAGTCCGTGCGTATTACAAGCTAAATAACTTTGATAAAGCGATTATTCATGCCAAACAGGCAAATAATATAAAGCCTTCATCGGCAGCATCGAGCTGGATAAAATATTTATCACAAATGCGTGAAATGGAACAAGCTAGCTAAATATTGTCTTAGCATTTCACCCTGAGCGAATAAAAAAATGAGTGTGTTAACTTAATAATCACTAAGTTAACCACTCATTTTTTTATTCTAGTGCACATGCTTGGTTTAACTAATCACCATATTTGTCGCCATTGCTAGTAATAATGCTGAGAAGATTTTTTTAATGATTGGCACAGGTAAATAGTTTGTTGCCTTAGCGCCTAGCGGAGCGGTAAACCAAGAAGTACAAACAATACCAAATAATGCGGGTAGATAAACAAAACCGGCAAAGCCATCAGTAAGAGAAAGATAGCTAATGCCTGAGCTGACATAGCCGATAGAGCCAAAGAGTGCGATAACAATGCCACAAGCAGAAGCACAACCGATAGCTTTCTTCATATCGAGAGAGAAGAAGGTTAACAAAGGCACTAACAGTGCGCCGCCACCAATACCAATCATGGCCGACAATCCGCCGGTAATTATTGTTAAAAAGGTAAGAACAAAATTATTGGGCATGTTACGTGTTGTTGCTGTCTCTTTTTTTGTACTGCTATAAAACATCTTCAGTGCAATGAGTGCCACACTTACCGCAAATACAATACGAACAACATTACTCGGTAATAGAGCCGCTAAAAACCCACTGATAAGTGCACCTAAGGCAACACCTGTCATTATCCATGGTGCTAGGTTCCATGGCACATTGCCATTTTTGTGGTGAGCGATGGCAGAAGACGTTGAAGTGAATAATATGGATGCTAAGGAAGTAGCAATAGCGACGATAACCACTTGTTCAGGCGGTAAAATGGCGAAATGAAGCAAGATAATACTTAGAATGGGTACTATAACAAGTCCTCCTCCTATACCTAATAATCCTGCCAAAAATCCAACACCACTGCCAAGTAAAGCGCAGTATATTATTAACAATAATTCATTCATTTCTTTGTCTTCTTATATGTGGTTAGCGGTTAACGCATTGAATAAGCATAGATATCCTTTCTATGTGATGAGAACTATAACTTACAAATTTGTAACAACTCAAACGTAACCACTTGAGTTTTTTTCATATTGATAGTGAAAGAAATACGCTTTTATTGATCAAGCACCCTACGTATAACTGAATACAGAAAGCGCATCAGCATTCACTCATTTCAGCTAAAAGGTAGAGGCCGCTATGACAAAGAATTTCACATTTACTATTAATAAGACGGGCCTTGATGAAAATTATCATCCCGCTAGCAACACACGTATTACTACCAATTTCGCTAACTTAGCGCGAGGGGAAAGCCGCCAACAGAACTTACGTAACGCATTAAACATGATCAATAACAGCTTTAATGCCTTGGCGAACTGGGATAACCCCGAAGGTGATCGTTATTCTGTTGAGCTTGAAATTGTCTCGGTTGATATCGACATTGAAGGACAGGGGCAAACATTCCCATCGATTGAAGTATTAAAAACCCACATTATTGATAATAAAACTAACCAGCGTATTGAAGGGATTGTCGGTAACAACTTTTCTTCTTATGTGCGTGATTACGATTTCAGCGTACTACTGCAAAACCATAATAAAGGTAAGCCACAGTTTAGTATTCCAGATAACTTTGGCGAGCTGCATGGCAAAATCTTCCAGAGCTTTGTTAACTCTGATGTATATAAAGACAATTTTAAAAAGACACCGGTGATTTGTTTATCTGTATCTGATAACAAAACCTATTTCCGCACCGAAAATCAGCACCCAGTATTGGGCGTGGAATATAAATCCAATGAGTCGTCATTGACCGAGCAGTATTTCCAAAAAATGGGCTTACAGGTACGTTACTTCATGCCTGCAAACAGTGTTGCTCCTTTGGCGTTCTACTTCTTTGGTGATTTATTAAATGATTACACCAACCTTGAGCTGATCAGCACCATTAGCACCATGGAAACCTTCCAAAAGATCTATCGACCAGAAATCTATAATGCAAACGCAGTGGCTGGAAAGTCCTATAAACCCAACTTAAAGTGCCCCGATCATTCACTGACCAAAATCGTGTATGACCGAGAAGAGCGCAGCAGGTTGGCAGGTGAACAAGGCAAATTTGCCGAGCAGCACTTCATTAAACCGTACCAAACCGTGCTTGAGCAATGGTCAGCGAATTTCGTGACTAGCTAACATCAACATTGCTTTCATCATTTATTACAACATAGGACGTTAACTATCATGAAAACATTATTACCGACATCAACAGCAGGAAGCTTACCGAAACCCGATTGGTTGGCAGAGCCTGAAAAACTTTGGTCAGAGTGGAAATTGGAAGGGGATGCATTAGCGGCAGGAAAACAAGATGCGCTACGTTTATCACTGCAAAATCAACAACAAGCAGGAATTGATATTGTCAGTGACGGTGAACAAACTCGCCAACATTTTGTAACTACCTTTATAGAGCACCTCAACGGCGTTGACTTTGAAACCCGTAAAACGGTTAAAATCCGAGACCGTTATGATGCCAGCGTACCTACTGTTGTTGGTCCTGTTTCTCGTCAAAAATCGGTGTTTGTTGATGATGCTAAATACCTTCGTCAGCAAACTAAACAACCGATCAAATGGGCACTGCCTGGTCCTATGACTATGGTTGATACTCTATATGATGCGCACTACAAAAGTCGTGAAAAACTGGCATGGGAATTTGCTAAAATCCTTAATCAAGAAGCCAAAGAATTAGAAGCAGCAGGGGTTGATATTATTCAATTTGATGAGCCAGCCTTTAATGTATTCTTTGATGAGGTTAATGAATGGGGAATTGCCTGTTTAGAAAGAGCCATTGAAGGGCTGAAGTGTGAAACTGCTGTTCATATTTGTTATGGCTATGGCATTAAAGCCAATACTGATTGGAAGAAAACACTCGGTTCAGAGTGGCGTCAATACGAAGAGGCGTTTCCTAAACTGCAGCAATCTAATATCGATATTATCTCGTTAGAATGCCATAACTCTCATGTACCCATGGATTTGCTAGAGCTTATTCGTGGAAAAAAAGTGATGGTAGGGGCGATTGATGTTGCCAGTGATAAAATTGAAACGGCGGAAGAAGTCGCGGATACATTGCGTAAAGCACTTAAATTTGTTGATGCTGATAAACTCTACCCATGCACCAATTGCGGCATGGCACCGCTAGCCCAGCATATCGCACAAGGCAAACTTGAAGCCTTAAATGCAGGGGCTGAAATCATTCGAAAAGCGCTTTTAGCTTAGACGATTTGGGGTGTCACCGTGTGTAAATGTACTTTATTGATAGAGTGATATAGTGCATTTACATAATCAAATTATCTCTTTTTCAGAAGCTCTAAATTCTTTAAATAAACAACACGCGTTTAGAATACTCTGACATACTTGCTTATCACTATTATCGTCTGGCACTATTCGCCAAAGAATACCGTAATCAGTCAACGGTATAGAGAATGTGAAGGTCGTCAGTGTTATTCAATAGCCAACAATTAAGTCAGCAATACGAAGAATTCGGTTACTTCGTTATTCGCAATTATTTCAGTGAAGATCAGATAACTTCACTCAGAAAAGTCGTTTTAACTTTTCATGAATTATGGAAAGCTGACAACAAAGAGTTCTATCAAGAAGAAGCATTTAACTCATCTTTGATTACTGGAAGCCAGTATTTATCTATCGCAGAGAGAACGGAACTATTTGACTTTATTAGTTCAAAAAAAATCATGGATGTGGTTGATACCGTAATACCTAAAAATCCTGCTTTCATGAATACTCAACTGTTCTTTAATCCGGTGAACCCGCAACAAAAAGACTTTTGGCACCGTGACTGTCAATATGATTATGATATTGAAGACCAAATGAGAGTCATATTAGAAACGCAAGTATTGCACCTTCGTGTCCCTTTATTTGATGAACCCGGTATGGAAATAATACCCGGCACGCACAAGCGATGGGATAATGAAGAAGAATACAATGTTCGCCAAGAAGTGAATGGCAAAGTCAGCCATGATAGCCTTTCTGGTGGGAAGAAGATTGCATTATCGGCAGGTGATTTATTGGTATTTTCAGCAGATATGATTCATCGTGGTTTATACGGATTAGATCGCTTAGCATTGGATATTTTAATTTTTGATTCGGCATCTGATTATGTTGATTACGTTGATGATGATTGTTTACCTACTCAATTAATATTGCAAAAGATTGCTGACCCACGATTGTTTATTAATACGCTACAGCTTAAGTCAATGGCGTGTGCTTCATAACACATATTAAAATTGATGCTTGAAAGGGAATTCAACATCAAGTTCACATCAAAGTTTATATAATAACTTCCTTTTTCTCGAATTAACAATTCTAACTGTGTAGTGAATAGTTATCATTAATAGCGATACTTAAATGTTATTAATTGCGTCATGTTTAAATTCTAATTCATATTATCTATCCCAATGCGTATTTCTTATATTTGAGAAAGTAAAAAATTAATAAAATTTATTGTGACTTTTTTAGTTGTTGCTGAGTTTGTGTAAATACAGCCGGGCATTGCCATGGACTGAATATAAATAAAAACAAAGTAACAATTAAAGGAGTAGTATCATGAAATCAACAATTACTGCGGTGTCTGCTGCGGTTGGTATGCTGTTATCTTCAGTCACCTTGGCTGAACAAATTAGCATGTTTGATTATGATGAAGCGACATCAGCGTATGAGGATGCATATTTAGATGCGCAATTTGATTTACGAGATGGAAATCAAGATCAAGCCAGTTATAACGCTGTTGTAAGTGCAAATTATGATCGTGTATTTTCCTCGGCAAATCGTAATACGCGAATTGAGTTCGTCGGTGATACAAACATCAGTCAAGGCCCGAATAGTAATGATGAACGTAAAGAAAATTACCAAGCTTTATCTGCGCTAACCAATGATATGTACTTTAGCCCTAAGAAAAGTGATTTCTTTTGGTATGGGAAAGCAGAAGTTGGTGCCCAGACTGATATGAAAGATCCCTTTACTAAGTTAACGGCAGGTTTAGGTTATGGGCGAGTGGTAAATGCAACTCCAATGGCAAAAGCGATCCGTGTCGTTCAATCTCTTCAAGAACATGGTTTATTAAGAGGAAATGTTAGCCGAGAAACCTATCAAAATGTGGCACAAGTTATAGCAAGAGAAGCAGCTTATCGCAGCCGTTATGGCTCTGCTGATTATGCCGAATATTGGGTTGAAGATATTGGTAAAGCATTAGGTGATAAACTGAGCGCACGCGGTGCAATAAACTCTTACGATGTATTGATGAATGAGCGCATTTCAACCCGTAAATATGGCTGGCTAGTCAGAGCTGGTGCTGGTGCGGTATTGACTAACTATGATGGTTCAGTTAGCAAACCAGCGCTTGAAGTGGGAGCGGAATACCATTATCCAATTAATAACCAAACCCAATTTTCAAACGAAGCAATTTTAACCGCCATTTTGGATGATGGTAATAATGGCTTTAACGCAACCAATACAATGTTTTTAACGTATGAGCTGCGTGACAATATTGATTGGGAGAACGCATGGTTACTCACTTATGCTTCAAGTGATAAATCAGAAGATTTGATGACCAATAGTTTACGTTCAACATTCCGTTACTATGTATCTAATTTTATTAGTTTATCTGTAACTGGCGGCTTGTCTAAAACTGAAGATAATATTGACTATGATGGAACAACAAACACTAATCGAAATGATGATATCGATACAACGTTCCACTTTGGCTTAACGTACCGTCTGAAGTAATAAATTAAGTTCTAAACGCTAAAACACAGACTTTCTTTTTTATAAGACAAGTCTGTGTTTTTTTTTGCATATAGTAAATATGTATTGCGATTAACATGATTTTTTTGTCATTGAAATAATATAAAATTACTATACGGATATGCTAATGAATATATTAAATAATGGTTTGTCAAATGAAAGCGATTTACTTTATGTTTTTCAAAAAAATAGAGTAAAAAGGAATGAAATATTTTCATTGTTAATGAAATTTTATTGGCAATCTTTATATTCAAGATGTATGTATAGAATAAATGATAGTGGCAGTATTGATGATGTTGTTCAGGATGTTTTATTAAGGATTTACCAAGCACTACCAAAATATTGTCATCAAGGTGTTTTTAGAACATGGATTTATACAATTGCAGATAATGTTTGTTATTCTCACTTAGCAAAAAAGATGAGATATAATAAAAAAAACATTTCGATAAATAATATTGAGCCAGTAAGTCATTATAGTCAGGTCAATATAGATGATAAAATTGATATGGATATATTGCTCGATGAATTATCTTACAGTGAAAAAGAAATTATTGATTTACGATTTTATCAGGATCTAACATTATTAGAAATTAGTGATATTTTATGTATAACAATTAGTGCTTGTAAAATGCGCCTATATCGTGCGCTAAAGTTACTTCATGGCATTCTGTTTAGAAAAAATATCAGAACAATATCTATTTAGTTTTATTAAAACGCCTAATGGATTTAGCAGCAGTAAGATGTTGAGTTCGTAAACCGTAAAGACGTTGCAGTAAAAGCCAGTTGAACCTTTGTTTGATTGGCTTTTTTGTTTTTATTCAACTGGTTATGTGTTTTGATTGGCGTTTTATTACTCCCTTCATAATGTCCTCCACTGACTAACGTAAACAATGTAAATTGAATGCCAATAAGAACGATTATCAATTAAATTACTGCCATTCTAGGTAGGTAGCTAGTTTTTTACTATGGTGTTAAAGCAAAAAAATGTCCAATTGTGGGCACGTCGTCTTCATATTTACATTTCAATGGCGTTGTTATTGATTGTTTTATTTTTTGCCATTACTGGCATTACTTTAAATCGTCCTGAGTTGTTTGTATCTGATACACCCAGTGTGACAGAGCAAAAAATTACCATACCTACTTCATTGCTTTCGTCTGAACAAGGTCCGTTTGTACCTAACAAATCGGCTTTGATCAGTTATCTCTCTAAACATACCGATGTGCGTGGTACGGCTTCTGGTATTGAGATCTTTACCGATCTAGAGGGTGACGAATTAGTCGAAGGCGAGATCTCATTAGATTACAAAGGCCCTGGTTATAACGCTGTGGTCTTTATTGATATGACAACCGCACAAGCGAATATCGAAATCACCAATTATGGTGTTATTGCGCTACTTAACGATCTTCATAAAGGTCGTAATAGTGGCGAGGTTTGGAAGTGGTTTATTGATATTACTGCGGCTTTGATGATCTGTTTTGTGTTAACGGGTGTGTGTTTGCTACTACCGAAAAAGAAAACACTTAATACATCAATGAAGTGGATGAGTTTCGGCTCAGTTGTTACCGCCATTATCTACATTGTATTTGTTCCATAATATCTAGCAGGTTAACGATGACCATTAAAAATAAATTAAAAAAGACCGTACTGGCAACGTTACTGCTGGCACCTTTATCAACGGCATGGGCGGCACCTTTGCCAGAAACCGCTCAGTTAGATGTTGAGTTAAGTTTACCTAAAATTGAAACCTCAATGTATGCCCGTCCTTATGTCGCAGTGTGGATTGAAAACAGTGAACGTAAACCCGTAAGAACGATGCAGCTTTGGGTCGGTAAAGACGAATGGTTGAAAGATTTACGTAGCTGGTGGCGCAAAGTGGGGCGTTATGACCGAGAACTTGTTGATGCTGTTACATCTGCTACACGTCCGGTGGGTGAATACCGTTTTTCATGGGATGGCTTAGACGATAAAGGCAACCGTGTAGAGCAAGGAGATTATACCTTTTACGTTGAAGTGGTACGTGAACACGGCGGACGTAACTATTTACGCCAGAAATTAACGCTCGGTGAAAGTGCTGTTAGCCATGTTTTAGCACCAACACAAGAAACTGGCACTATCAAGATTAACTACAAACTCTAAGTGAATTGTCATCATGAATAATAAATTAAAAGCAGTATCTTTAGCATGCCTAGTGACAGCGGGTTTAGGGGGGGCATCTGTCGCTCAAGCACACCCTCGTTGGGTATTACCTTCACATTTCACTGTTTCCAAAGAGGGCGGTGATTGGCTGTCATTTGATGTGACAGCGTCACACGGAACATTTGTTTTTGATAAGCCAGCAAGCATTGAAACGACACAAGTTGTTATGCCTGATGGTCGTATTGCTTACCCAAATTTCACCATTCGTGGTAAACGTCGTGCGATTTTTGATTTCTTCTTTGAAGAAGAAGGTACTCATAAAGTACAAATTAATCAGACACCTAGATACTACACTTTCTACAAAGCGGGACGTCGTGATACTGAAAAACGTATGGAAGCGAATAAAGCGGATCGTATGACAATACTCCCGGAAAAGTCGCGTGACGTTGTCACTCAGGTGAGTTATACCCGTGCAGAAAGTTATGTGACTGTTGGGAAACCATCAACAAAAGCGATGGAACTGACAGGTAAATATCTTGAAATGGTACCTGTTACACACCCATCTGACATTGTTGAAGGCGAGCCAGTAACCTTCCAATTTTTCTTTAATGGCAAACCGCAAGCAGGAGTAACGGCGGACATTACACGTGAAGGAACGCTGTACCGTAACCACCAAGAGCAAATTGATGTGGTAAGTGATAAAGACGGCAAGATCACCTTCACTCCAGAAGTGGCGGGGCGTTACCTAATGAAGTCAAATTATAAAGGTATGGTTGAAAACGATCCTATGTACGACCGTGCAAACGTCAATGTTCACTTAACTTTTGAAACCTTACTTCAGTAATACAACTTCTGGTTAAGGCGTGAATCCATCACGCCTTGATCTCTGCATTCTTTAAGCCTGTCTTTGGGCTTGTTTGAGGTTTTTATGACAATGAAATCATCCATTATTGCGGCATCTTTACTTTGTTTAGGGACTTTTTCAACGCCAGCATTTGCTCATTTTCCACTAATGAGTTGTTGGTTTGAAGCCGATAAAGTGTTGTGTGAAGCCGGTTATAGTGATGGCAGTACCGCAGTGGAATACAACGTTGATATGTTTGATTACGACGATAACTTAATCGCGAAAGGCATGACAGATAAGCGCTCAATCGCTGAGTTCACCAAGCCTGATACTGACTTTTATTTGGTTTTTGATGCTGGACATGAGAATCCTGTTGAAGTCGATGTTGTTGAGATAAAAGAAAAATGATCCGTCAAACTGTTCGCTCTGATAATGGAGATCGAGAAGGCAAGTGGGTCGCCTTATGTATTGGATTAATCTTGTTGGTGTCTTTTGTTTTACTTCCTTATCACCAAACCAAGCAACCCAAATCGGCACTGCTTTCGCATCAAATTTCAATTACTGATTTAGCCGCTGAAGAAATCGCTATGATTGCGGAATTACGGCTTGCTCATGAAGAAATCCGTAACTTATATCAAGATAGCCAGTTAAGTGTTGCTGTTGGTCAATGGCCACAAATCTCTGAGCTTCAAGAGTTTTGGATTGCTCCTTTTGTGACAGATAAAAGTTGGGAGCGAAAAGGTCGTCATCAGTGGGCACTGATAACTGATGCTATCTATCAAGGTGTGAGGTCGGATGATAAAGGCGCGATGTCGATAGTGCTTAATAGTCATTCAGCGTCTCCCGATATTTGGCTCGCGATGAACGATAATGTGAGCTTACTTGATGCCAATACATTACGCGATTTTGATGGCAAACATTTAATCAATAATGGTTGGACGCAAATTGTGTTTAACGATTCTCCTAATAACAACGGATCACACAATCACTAATAACGGCGCTTTGGTTTTATTGCCGTTAATCTTTACTGTACCGAGATTTAGATAACAATGAATAAATTAATTAAATCTAGCCTTACTGCCATAGCATTGCTTGTGAGTATGAATAGCTTTGCTGCTGATAAAAAGACCATTGGTATTACTTTGCAGCCTTATTACAGTTATGTAAAAGCGGTTGTTGGTGATAAAGCAGAAATTTTGCCATTGGTTGATGCAGGTTTTAATCCCCATAACTATTTACCTCAACCTAATGATCTTAAACGTCTAAAAGAGATGGATATCATTGTGGTTAATGGTATTGGTCACGATGATTTTGCGTTGAAAGTTATTCAAGCAGCAGATCGTGATGATTTGATTGTCATTGAAGCTAATAATGATGTGCCACTGTTGCCTGCGATGGGGCAGTCGGTTGGTAATGGCGCTGTGAATCCCCATACGTTTGTTGGATTATCTACCACGATTCAGAAGGTTTATACCATTGCTAATGCATTAGCGAAAATTGATCCTGACAACGCCGCTGAATATCGAAAAAATGCCCGTGATTATGCTAAACAGTTTCGTTTAATGAAGCGTGATGCAATGTTAACGCTGGGGGATTTAGATACAGCGGGAATGAAAGTTGCGACTACGCACAATGCGTATGGCTACTTATTGCAAGAGTTTGGTGTTGATGTTGCTGCGGTGATTGAACCTGCGCATGGTGTAGAACCAAGTGCAAGCCAACTACAAGAAACCATTGAGAAAATTAAACAATCAGGCATTGACGTTTTGTTTTATGAATTAAACATGCCTAATCGTTATGTCGATACCATTGAAAAGGCAACAGGTGTTCAGTTATACCGTTTTTCTCACATGACACATGGAGACTATGACGGTAAGAAAGTTGAACTTGAGATGAAAGAAAACCTTGCCACATTAGTTGAAGCAATCAAGTTTGCTGCAAATAAGGATCAAGCATGATCATCGGTCCTAGCATTCAGTTAACTAACGTTAACCTTCAATACGGTCCTAATCAGATTTTATCTGAAATCACTCATCAATTTGACGGTGGACAATGCCATGTGGTGATGGGACCTAATGGTGGCGGTAAAACATCATTGCTACGTTCTATTTTAGGCTTAACACCGTTTCGTGGGCAAATTGATATTTTATGGGATGAATCTGTTAATAACGGTAAAGCCGGTACGATTGGTTATGTGCCACAAAAAGCAATGTTTGAACAAAGTCTACCGTTAACCGTGATGGATTTTATCTTATTAAATCAAACCCGTTCACCTTTGTTTTGGCGCCAACGTCAGAAAGATAAACAAATTGCATTAACGCAACTTGATCGTGTCGGTATGGCGAATCGTGCAGATCGTCGTATGGGGCAATTATCTGGCGGTGAACAGCAGCGTGTGTTGTTTGCTCAAGCACTATTAGATAATCCTGATTTACTGGTACTTGATGAGCCAACGACGGGTATGGATGAGCAGGGTGTGCGTTATTTAGAATCGCTTATCCATGAATTTGTTAACCAAGGTAAAACTGTATTAGCGGTTCATCATGATGTGACAGCGGTTCGACGTTTAGAAGCGCAAGTTCATGTGGTCAATCGTGTGTTAGTTGATAGCGGTGATCATAGTCAAGTATTGGTACCAGAGAAGATTGAACGTTTGTTTAATCATTATTCACAGCCAGCAGTCTCTGCGTCTAATCAATCAGAGGTGGCGTAATGGAACTATTAAGACATTGGGCACAACTCGGTGTTGATGCTGGTTGGTTAAGTGACAGTTTCTCTTATGCCTTTATGGTTAATGCAATCGTAGCTGCACTGTTGCTTGGGCCTCTTTTAGGTGGTTTAGGTACCTTAGTGATAGCTAAACGTTTAGCTTTTTTTTCTGAAGCTGTCGGTCACGCCGCTCTAACGGGTATTGCCTTAGGTGTATTGTTAGGCGAGCCGCCAGAAAATCCATTCATTGGTTTATTTAGCTTCTGCATGATTTTTGCTTTATTGCTGCATTTCGTGCGAAATCGAACCAATGTACCTTACGACACATTAGTCGGTGTTTTCCTCGCGTTAGCATTAGCGGTTGGTGCTGCATTGTTGATGTATGTAGCACGTAAGATCAATATTCACATGTTAGAAAACGTCTTGTTTGGTTCAATCCTAACGGTAACAGATCAAGATTTGATTGTTCTTGCGATCAGTTGTGCCTTAATTGTACTGCTCTTAATACCGACGTTTAATCGGATTTTATTAACCTGTATTAGTCCTGATATTGCCCGAGTTCGTGGCTACAAAACCAATTTTTATGATTACTTATTTGTGATGATGATAACGCTGGTCACGATTGCATCTGTGAAAATTGTTGGAGCAGTGTTGGTTGGGGCGTTGCTATTGATCCCGGGCGCAACGGCGCGGTTATTAACCAAGAATATGGGCAGTTTTGTTTTATTGTCGGCTCTACTAGCCACAATAAGTTGTGTTATTGGTACGGTATTGCCAATGGAATTAAAACTTCCAGTTCCATCAGGCGCTGCGATTATTATTGTTTCTGCTATCTTTTTCATGTCAGCAACGATGTACCGCATTATTCGTAAAAGTTAATCAGGAAACCACATGTTTTTGTTGAATAAATTTTCTATCTCCATGCGCAAAACGCAAACTGTGTTATTCGGTGCCTGTTTAAGTGCTGCCGTTTTATTGCCAACAAGTGTTGTTTACGCCAAAGACATTTTAACAGCAACGCCTGTGACTTATATGTTAGCGACAGAGCTGACTAAAGAGACAGGGATCACGACCGAATATTTGCCTCCTAAACGCTACGGTGTAACGCGTTTACCTAACTGGTTTTCAACAAAGGGGGGGGATGTTGCTTCAAACGCAAGTAAAACTGCAAAAGCTGTGATTACGTTAGGCGCCATTTGGCCGAATGATCCGCTCTTTATTCATGCTCGTGAGGGCAATATTAATATTGTTGAAATTGATGCCTCTCAAGCAATTTCGCCACGCGCACAAGGTGTTGCTGCATTACGTTTACCTGATGGCACTACATCGTTATATGCATGGTTAAACCCAACTAACTTAACGCGTATGGCAGCAATTGTAAGCGATGACCTCCAGCGTTTATGGCCTGAAAAAGCCCAGCAAATTGAAAAAAATCAACAAGCTTTAATGATAGATGTTCGTAAGTTGATTAATCGTCAACAAGACACTCTTATGCAAGCCGATGTTAATGCTGTTGTCTTACTCTCTGCAGAGCTAGAAGATTTTGCATCAGGTAATCAGCTATTTGTTGTTGAGCGTATGACGAAGCCTGAATTGGAATGGACAGATGCCGATAAAACGCAATTAAGCCGATTGTTAAAAGAAGATCCTTCATTAACTATTCTGACAACGAAAACGTTAAGCCAAAATATGAAAGCATTCGTTTCTGCTGATACTAAAGTTATCGTGATTGATAGCCTTGATCGTTGGGGACGTGGCGGTATTGATACCAAACAGCCACTACAACGCTGGGAAGTAAAACTATAAACTAGGATATTATCGCTATTTATTCATTTATTTGTAAATAAAATGTAGTGATTAATTGCAATACTCAACTAGTCTAAGCGTCCACAGCTTATGACGTAGTCGCTACTTATTCAATCTGTATTATACAAGAATATAATTAGCACTGCTTTGCCCAGTTTAGTACTGGGCTTTTTTATTGGTTAGAACGTGAAAAGCAAAGATAGTACACCTAACCCAATAAGTAATGTGCCAGAAATGATGTCGTTATATTTACCAATCACTTTACCAATAACATAATTGCCTAAATTATTACCAGCATAGGTTAATCCAACACCAGTAATAAAGGTTAATGCTACAACTAACATGATATTTAGATGAGTAATACTACCGAGAATACCCACTCCAATATTATTAATTGAAAGTAAAAAACCTAATATAACCGCACCTTTGATGCTTAGGTCACGGGGTTTCTCTTGTTCTATTTGTTGTTTTTTAACAAAATTTGAACCAATAAACCAAGCGCCCATTAGAATAAAAATGATTGAACCTAATTCATTCGAAAATTTGTGAGGAACAAGGTGAGTGATCAGTTGACCAAACAGCATGGATAAATAGGTAATGAAAGTGGTAATAAATGAAATGATCATATTCGATGAAAGAGGAATATCTACACTTTTAACTCCGTATGTTAAACCTATGACAAAATTATCGAGGTTAGAGGATAGGGTAAATAATAATGCGAGAAGAAAAGACATGAACTACCGCTCCATAAAGTGTTCTTTATAGTCTTTTACTGTGAGAACGACGAACAATATGTATGGGTAGTTATTTTCCAGATATGGTTTTTACGCTGAAATCGGTTTCAGCGCAAAAAATTATAGGAGTCCAGCTAAACGTGCTTTAAGAAAAGCAGACAGGGTTTTGTTATCTTTAACTTCATTTTTTACAATTTTTTGCTCGAGTTCAGTGACCGAAAGGGTAACTACTTCGATAATCTCATCATCATCAAGCTGACCAATGGTTGGGGCGAGATCTGTTGCAACGAAAAGGTGTTGGATCTCATCGCAAAAGCTAGGTACTGGTAGTAATTCTCCTAATGACTGCCAGCTTTCTGCTTTTAAATTGGTTTCTTCAGCGAGCTCTCTTTTCGCACAAAGAAAAATATCTTCATTAGGCTCTATTGTTCCAGCTGGAAATTCCAAAATCCATTGGTTAATCGCAGGACGATATTGGTTAACTAAAACAAGATGTCCTTGGCTATTAATAGGAATAATGACCACAGCCCCAGGATGCTTAATTGATGTAAATGTTACTTGTTTATTATTCGGCAGTACGTGCGCTTGTTCTTCAACTGAAAAACATTTCCATTGGCACAGTATTTTAGAAGACATGCTTTAGCACCTTTATTCATTGGTTGCTATTTGATTATATCCCCAACGTTTCGCACGCATCAATGCACTCTCTGCTTTAATGTAGTCATATCTAAAATCTTGATGTTCAACGGTGGTTATACCAACACTGATCGTCATATTAATTTTATGACCAGATTCTAACTCTAAAGTCCATTTAGCGACCTCATTGCGTAATGCAATGGCTATAAACTCTGCTTTTTGGAGATCTGCATTAGGTATAAGAATACAAAATTCTTGGCAACTTAATCGTGCAATTTGAACATCGGCATTACAAGTCTCTTTCATGCATTTTGCCAGCATCATAATAGCTTTATCACCCACATCGAGTCCGTATCGATCGTTAATGTCGCGAAGATTATCGATATCAATGAGTAGCATCGATATATCACGACGATAGCGTTTGCAACGAGATGACTCATTAAGATAAAGAGGGATGAAGCCTTCACGGCTTAGAAGCCCAGTTAAGTAGTCATGCGTTGTGGTACGTTTAACTTGCATAATGGCATCATAGCGATGGCGAGAAAGTAAAAATGCCATCACAAAAATTATTGAATAAGCACTGATGTTTTGTAATGCCGATGATATTTGTAAGTGTTTATTGGAAATTTCAGAAATACTCAGAACGATATAGATAAAACCAAATAGAGTGCTATACCATGCTGCTGTTTTTATCCTTAAAGCGAAAAAACACAACAGAGGAATGGTTAATCCAATTGTGTTACTGATGTGGCGTGCACCTTCAAAATAAAACCCACTAGCACAGACTAAGGTTGTCGCAATCAAGAATATCCAGAATAAGACTTTCGCTGAAAAAATAGAGCGGTTGAGGAGAGCAAGGCTATAACAAAGGAACATGCCAACGATACCGACAAGCGTGAAATAAAACTCAGCATCAGAAACAAAATAAGTAAATGCGATGACAGCACAAATAGCGCCAGAAAAAGGGAAAAGTAATGCGAGCTGTTTTTTAAGTGTTTTTTCGCTAAGTTCGATATAAGCAAAATTGGTGGGGTGGAGTTGATTGCTTTTGATTAATGTCGTCATAAGTTGGAAACGCCTTCGCACAGAATGAAAGAATACAGCATGTTGTGCACTGTGCGAGAATAGCAGCGTTTTACTCTATGTCTAATTTTTTTTGAAATTTAATGTAACGAGTTTTATCAAGAACAATAAAGAATAGAAACGATGATTTATTTTGTCTAACGTGTTAATAACGTTAGAAGCCAGTGATAATGAGGGAAGAATGTATCTTCCCTCTTATTTACTACTGCTCACTGATTTATTGTTGTAAAAAGTTATTAATCAGTTCAGATGTGAGGTGGGGTTGCTCATTAGTCACACCGTGTGCAGTATTTGGGATAACCACGATGGGTGCTTGAGTATATTTGCTGAGTTTGATGCCATTAGATAATGGAAATATCTTATCTTTTTCACCCCAAATGAGCATGAGTTTCGGCAAATGAGTAGGATCGAATTGCTGAATACGATCACGATCTAATGGCAGTGTTTGGATCAAACTGGTACGTTCTGGCTTCCATTGTGAAAAATAGCCTTGATAGATTTGCTCTGCAACAAAATCCGGCATTGGCTTTTTTTTCACAAAAACATTGTCGTATAAACGGCGAATACCGTCAGCACCATTCGGCACAAATAACGCTTCTGGTGTATTCACATTGGCACGTTTAACCAAATCAGCTAAGTCATTATCGCTAAAAAGCGGGCCTGGGCTAGCAATGATAATGGCTTTATTGATCCTCTCTGGTGTCGTCATCATATCGTAAGTAATAAAACCGCCGTAAGAGATACCAGCAACATTGATTTTTTGTAGTTTTAAGTGATCAACAAGTTGCCATATTGCTTGAGTTTGGGTCGCTAAACGTGCTTCTGCTTTACTTTTTGATTCACCAAACCACAATAAATCAGGCGCGATAACACGATAATGTTTGCTTAACTCAAGCATTTCAGCTTTCCATGTTGCCGCAGCTGTTCCGCCAAAACCGTGCAATAATAATAAAGGTTCACCTTGTCCACCTTCCCAGTAAGTCAGCGTTCCGCCTTCTTTTAATGCAAGGGAATGTTTAGTAAAACCATCATCATGTAGTACGGTTTGATCATGATCGGTTTTCCATTGAACCACTTCACAGCCATTGAGAAGAGGTAGCAAGCTGCATACCATCATAGTTATAGGAAATAAACGTTTCATAGTGACTCGATAGTTAAAAAAGCACTGCATAATAATACGGTGTTTTATAACAGCGGTGCAAGTCATTAAAACTGAAGATATTGTTTGTAATTGTAAACATAGATAATAAAGATTAAGTGCGTTCGATGGTAATATTAAGCATAACTGACTTGAAACTATGGTGATGAATCACGATAATTATTGTCAACTGATTGATTATCCATTTAATATGACGGCTTAATATAGCTTTGTATGAATGTGATAGCCTCTATTTTAAGGATTAGGAGACACTATGCGTGTTTTAGTTACTGGTGGCATGGGATATATCGGCAGTCATACTTGTGTACAAATGATTGAAGCAGGTATGACACCAATTATTGTCGATAATTTGTATAACAGTAAAGAAACAGTATTGGGTCGTATTGAAAACCTAACTGGCGTTAAACCTACTTTTTATCAAGGGGATATTCGCGATCGTGCTTTTTTAGATAAAGTTTTCGCTGAAAATGAAATTGATGCTGTTATCCATTTTGCGGGTTTAAAAGCAGTGGGTGAGTCAGTAGAGAAGCCTCTTGAATACTACGATAATAATGTTCATGGCACATTAGTGCTTGTTGAAGCTATGCGTGCGGCTGGTGTGAATGCATTGATCTTTAGTTCATCAGCAACGGTTTATGGCGATCCCGCTTCTGTACCAATTACAGAAGACTTTCCAACCAGTGCGACCAACCCTTATGGCCGTAGTAAGTTAATGGTTGAAGAGTGTTTGGCCGATATTCAACACGCTCATCCAGAAATGAGCATTACGTTACTGCGTTACTTTAATCCTGTTGGTTCGCACAAATCAGGCACTATGGGTGAAGATCCACAAGGTATCCCGAATAACTTGATGCCATTTATTTCTCAAGTTGCAGTTGGCCGCCGTGAATTCCTATCTGTGTTTGGCAATGACTATCCAACGATTGATGGCACTGGCGTTCGTGATTACATTCATGTCGTTGATCTTGCTGATGGTCACTTAGCAGCACTGAACCATAAAGGCTCTGAAGCAGGTTTACACATTTATAACCTAGGTACAGGTAAAGGTAACAGCGTACTGCAAATGGTTGATGCATTCTCTAATGCTTCAGGTGTGGAAGTGGCTTACCGCATTGCACCGCGTCGTCCTGGTGATATTGCTGAATGTTGGGCCGATCCTGCAAAAGCAAAAGCAGAGTTACATTGGGAAGCGAAATTAACCTTAGATGATATGACACAAGATACTTGGCGCTGGCAGTCGACTAACCCAAATGGTTATCCAGACTCTGAATAATTAGCGTTAGCACTGAATTACGAATAATCAAAAGGCGCTCACTTTATATTGAAGTGAGCGCCTTTTTGATATGAGCATTTAACAGCAGATGTTTTAACCTTCGGTTTGCTTATAGGTTTTAAAAATAAAGAATAAGATCAAACTAAACACGGCACCTAAGGTGTCAGCTAACATATCTTTCTGAGCATCCCAAATATCTCCTTGAGAGCCTAAGAATTCAATGCCTGCTTCACCACCAGCACTTGCAGCGTACCACCATTCAATGATCTCATAACCAGCAGCAATCGCCATGACAGCAAATAAACCAAATAAACCGGCAATAAGCGGCTTACAATGGTCTTTTCTCACTAAATATTCAGCAATAGGGAAAGCATAAAAGCCAATTGAAAAGTGGGCAAGACGATCAAAATTATTACGTCGGGAACCAATTAAATCATTAAACCAATCAAATGGGACATTCGCAAAGGTATAGTGAGCGCCGATATTGTGTAGTACTAACCATACTGCCATTAAAGCGTAAGCAAGGTTACTAAAACGATAGTAACGGAAAGTGAAAATGAGTATTCCAAAAATAATAATCAGCGGAATGGCTTCTGCTATCCATACTTCTCTAAAAGCAGGGTTTATTCCTAAAATGATGAAAAAGAGGGTATAGGAAACGGCTAACCATAATGGGAATTTATTTTCTGACATCATACATCCTTATTGAATAAATCTTCGCTAGATTAGACTAAATGCTCATTGCTTTCCAATTCGCTTTTATCTGCCGCTTTATGAGAAAATGAAAAAGGTAAATATGCTTTCTTAATCAGAACTTGTGTTATAATCAACGGCTAATGTTTTTCACGTTATTGTGATATTCATCATAGTTAACTGTAAACTCTATCCAAAGAGTTGTTTTTACCGGAGCGTCATTTTGCATTTTAAAGATCTTGGATTAGACCCACGCCTACTGAAAAAAATCAATCATTTGGCGTTTGATCGAGCAACCGAAATTCAGCAAACAGCTATTCCTGTTGCTATCGCAGGCAAAGATATCTTAGCCTCATCGAAAACGGGTTCCGGTAAAACATTGGCGTTTTTGCTTCCTGCAATGCAACGTATGTATCGTAGTAAGCCGTTTACACGCCGTGATCCTCGAGTATTGATCCTGACACCAACGCGTGAATTGGCTAAACAGGTTTTTGCGCAATTACGTACATTAAATGCAGGTACACCTTATGACGGTACCTTGATTGTTGGTGGTGAAAACTTTAATGATCAAGTTAAAGCACTTCGTAATGACCCTATGTTTGTTGTTGCAACACCGGGTCGTTTAGCTGATCACCTAGAGCACCGTAGTACGCACCTTGACGGTTTAGAAATGCTAATCCTTGATGAAGCAGACCGTATGCTTGATTTAGGTTTTGAAGCACAACTTCGTCGTATTAACGAAGCGGCTAACCACCGTCGTCGTCAAACCTTAATGTTCTCTGCAACGTTAGACCATTCAGATGTCGTAGAAATTGCATCTGAAATGCTTGATAACCCCAAGCGTATTTCGATTGGCCACTCAGCAGAAGAGCATAAAGATATTACACAACGCTTTATTCTTTGTGATCACTTAGATCATAAACAAGCGTTACTGGATAAAATCTTAGAAACCCAAGATTACAAACAAGTTATCATCTTTACTGCAACCCGTGCTGATACTGATCGTTTAACCGCTGAACTAAACGAGCGCAAGCTAAAAGCCGTTGCATTAAGTGGCAGCTTAAACCAGAACCAACGTAATAGCATCATGAGCCAATTTGAGCGCACATGTCATAAGATCCTTGTTACAACGGATATTGCTTCTCGTGGTTTAGATATTGATAACGTATCACTGGTCATTAACTTCGATATGCCTAAACACGCGGAAGAATATGTACACCGTGTAGGTCGTACAGGTCGTGCGGGTAACAAAGGTGATGCTGTATCACTGGTTGGCCCTAAAGACTGGAAGAGCTTTAAAAACGTTGAAGCATTCTTAAAGCAGAAGATTGAATTTACCACTATCGAAGGGTTAGAAGGTAAGTTTAAAGGGTTGAAACCTGCGCCTAAGAAGAAGTTTATTAAGAAGAAACCAACAGGCGATAAAGTGGTTGCTCAGAAGCAGCAAGCTCCACGTGCTAAGAAGAAAGTGGATAAACGTTTTTACGAAAACCAAGCGGTGGGTAACGACGTATTTATGCCGAAGAAAAAGCGCAATACAGACGTGAGTAAAGATGGCGAATAAGCTCTCTATTTAATCACTGCAAAAAAGCCAGAGTATGACTCTGGTTTTTTATTTCTGTTAAAAAATATAGACGATAAAAAACCAGCCTAAGTGCTGGTTTTTTATTGCGTAATCAAAGGTTGATTAACGTAGTTGGTATACCTGACCTTCTTTGTCAGCTTTCACCTTGGCAAAGCTTAATGGGAATGGTCCTTGTGCTTGAACAGATGCAGGTAGACTGTGAATAGCTTGGCGAGCTTCATCTTTTGTTGCAAAGTTACCATAAATGACAGCGTACCAGTTACGGCCGTCGACATGTTTCCAGTTAACCCAGATTGGCTCATTACCTGTAATTGGCTGTAGGTAACCACGTAAATTACGCTCTTCACTTAGTGCTAAGATTTGTACTGTGTAACGAGAAGGAGAAATATCACCAAATGCTTGGTCGTTAGTCATTGATGTCTCATCTTCAAGGTGCGCATTATTGTTGTTGATATAATCGCTATCAATCACTGGCGGTGGCGTTACTGTTGTTTCAGGAACGACTGTATGAGTTGGTTTTTCACACTGAAAATTAGCACCATCAATTTTTGATGGCATAAGGTAACCTGAATCGCATGGGCTGTCAGAAGATGCACAACCAGATAAAGCTAATAGGCCTAAAAGAGTAACTGCCTTACGAGTCAGCAACGTCATATGTGTCTCCATAATCTTTGAGAGTAGATACTATATCGACGAAAGCCTAGAAATAGGCGTCAATATTCAGTATCGGATTTTATTTAATTCATTGTATCCAATAAAGGTATATTCTCCGCATTAAAATAGTATAAAAAACGCTGTTTGATGATTTTTCATTCGATTAAAATACTGATTTACTAGTTTTTAATATGTTTTATGAATAATGGATTTTTGCAGTAAGAGAAAAAACAATAAAAAAAGTGACCTTACAGTACCAATCGTATTAAACTGTATAAATGTACAGTAGTATTTTTGGTCTGTTTAATGACAGCATATCCGTATTTTATTGAATCAGTGATGTGTGGTTTTCCATCTCCCGCTGATGGACATCAAGAGAGTTTAGATCTTGATGAGTATTTGATCCGCCATCCTAATGCGACTTTCTTTTTGCGTGCATCCGGTGAGTCCATGATTGGCGCTGGAATTTTTGATGGTGATTTGCTGGTGGTTGATCGGGCTGAAAAGGTGATCCCTGGGCGAATAGTTATTGCACGCATATATGATGAATTTACCTGTAAACGTTTAATTCGTTTAAATGATGCTTGGTGGTTAAAAGCAGAAAATCCAGCCATGAAATCATTTCCTCTACCCCAAGATGCTGAAATTTTTGGTGTCGTGACCCGTAATATTCACAATTTACTTTAATGCTGTATTTGAAATGACAATATCTGAAATTATTACAGGTAAACACGATCAAGTGTGGGCATTGGTAGACGCCAAGAGTTTCTATTGTTCTTGTGAACAGTTGTTTGATCCAACGTTAGTGAATAAGCCCTTAGTGGTACTTTCAAATAACGATGGTTGTTGTGTCGCTCTTTCTGATCAAGCGAAAGCACTGGGCATTCAACGTGGTGTGCCATGGTTTAAAGTTGAACGAGATGTCCGTATGAAAGGCGTTCAGGTACGTAGTTCAAATTACAACTTATATGCTGATATGAGTCGTCGTTTTATTGAAGAGCTCTCTAAATTTTCTCCGTGTGTTGAACAATATTCAATAGATGAAGCCTTTGTTCGTCTTGATGGTTTTAAGTTAGAACAATTGCAAGATTATGGTCGCGAAATTAAAGACACTATTTATAAAAATATTGGATTACCTGTTCGTGTAGGGATTGGTGCTACAGCAACCTTGGCTAAATTGGGCAATCATGCAGCCAAAGTGTATGAGCGACAGGTGAATGGTGTCATTCAAATTGACAGTGATTATAAAAGAGAATGGTTATTAGCCCGTACAGATATTCAAAATATTTGGGGGATAGGGGCAAAAACGGCAACGAAGTTACGTACATTAGGTATTGATAATGCATTTCAACTATCCCAAAAGAGTGCGCCTGAAATGCGGCGAGTATGGAATGTCGTTCTTGCACGAACAATAATGGAATTGCAAGGCGTCGCGTGTATTGCGCCTGGGGATATTGATGAAACCCGAAAACAAATTTTATCGAGTCGAAGTTTTGGACAAGGCATTACTGAGTTTGAAGAGTTAAAATCTGCTTTGGCTTTTCATTGCCAACGAGCGGGAGAAAAACTGCGAAAACAAGGAAGCCAAGCCAATATTGTTGGAGTGTTCTTACGTACTAATCGCTATAAGCAACTACCACAGCGAAACCGTAGTAGTGCAGTGGCACTTATGTGCCCAAGCCAAGATAACTATAAGTTTATTGAATCCGCAATACAGCAGCTAAAACAGCTCTATAAAGAAGGCTATGAGTATCAAAAAGTTGGTGTGATATTAGATGAACTGACACCAGCTGAAAACAATAGCTTTCAATTAGATATGTTTGATACCAGTGCCTATGATGAAACTAAACGTCGAGATTTAATGGCAATCACCGATATGATGAATGCGAAGTTTAAGAATGGAATTAAACCCGCCTCTGTTATTGCAACTTCCAACTGGCACATGAAGCAAGCACATCGTTCTAACCGTTGGACTACACGACTTGATGAATTACCGATTGCGAAATGTTAAACCTCTGTCGCGGCGAATAGTTTTAAGTTGACAAAAGCCTGACCTAAATGAAGATAAGTTGTCACATAACTCGCTTAATCTCGCGTTTTTACACGAATATTAAGGTTTTATATGCGTTATCTTGCTTTGTGTTGTGCTCTGGGCGTTATCGGGATCACAGCTTGTCATTCAGATGATAAACCCGATCCCGTTACTGAGTATCAATTTGGTACAAAAACAACTTATGCGCCACAGCAGAAACTCGGTAGTTACCAACAAGCACCGCAAGGTTATGAGTTAGTTTATTCTGAGTTGGTCTCTCGTCATGGCTCCCGTGCACTTTCCAGTTTTAAATATGACGATATTTCAATGCAAGTTTGGCGTGAGGCACAAAAGCAAGGTGCGCTTACTCCATTAGGTGAAAAGCTCGGTGCTGAAATCGAACGTATGACTGCAGCTAACGAAGCGTTAGGTTACGGTAATTTATCCGGTTTAGGTCATGATGAGTTGTTGGCGATTGGTAAGCGTGCAGCACAGCGCAATCATTCTTTGATTGATCAAGCAATAGAAAATCAACGTCATATTGTGGTGGAATATTCAGGTAAAGATCGCGCACTGGCAAGTGCCAATGCTTTTACTGAAGGTTTGACAGAAAATAACCAAGATCTCGCCGATTTACTGTTAGAACCAAAAGTTAACAAAGCGCAGTTGTATTTCCATAAAGAAAACAAAGAATACAATGACTATGTTGATCACGACGCTGCATTAAGAGCGGCTATTGATCGTTTATTCGATAGCGAGAAATCTCATCAAGTAGCACAAGCAGTATTAGAAAGTCTCTATAGTCCGGAGTTTGTACAACAATTAGTAAATGGTGAACTGAAGTTTTATTCAACAGAAGAGCCTGATGAGTTATTGGCAGAAAATGATGTCGATGCAGTAATACATTTGTTTAACCTCTACTTAATTGCACCAGGTATGGCACAAGAAGCAGGTGAAGAGCCTTGGCACTTTGAGCAATTCTTTACTCCAGAAGAAACTCAATGGTTAAGCTATGTATTAGATGGTGAAGATTTTTATGAAAAAGGCCCAAGCTTTAACAATACTGATATTACTTACAAGATGGCATCGGTATTGGTTGATGACTTTTTCAATGAAATCGAAAAAATTAAACAAGGTAATGAGCAGGCGGCACTAAAGGTACGTTTTGCCCATGCTGAAACTATTATGCCTTTTGCTGCCAATATGCAATTGAAAGGTAGTGAAGAGGGTGTTGATCCTCAAACGACCTTTAGCTACGACAACAATGATTGGCACGGTAAATGGGTAGCACCTTATAGCAGTAATATTCAGTGGGATGTGTATCGTGGTGAAGCTGATGATTTGCTTGTGAAAATGCTTTATAACGAGAAAGAAATTGGCTTTAAATCATCATGTCACCCTATTGAGGCTGGGAGCTATTTCTATCGCTTTAGTGAATTAAAGCGTTGCTATAAGCAATAATCGCTAACCGAGTTGACAGTCTATCTGTATCGTAAGAGCCAAATAGTATGTTCGCTTTTTAATACTCACATTTAATAACGAGTATTTGATAGACTATTTTACTCTATCAAATACTCAATCGATATTTTTCAACCTTCATCACTCTATTACTATTAATCAGCAGATAGGAGTGAAGTATGAAAAAATGGTTAGATAAAAATAATGATAAAAAGCTTAGAATTACAGCGGCATTGATTGCGATTGGGCTAATAGTTGCTTCGCTAATGACATCAGGATTAATCAGTGCAATTTGCGATTTAATCGCCTTTGTTATTCTTATTACAGTGGTATGGCTTAAAGTTGATGAGAGTAAACATCACGCAATTCAAACTGTATCTAGATCTGATCGGGTTGAAATTGAACCATAATACTGTGAGTTCGTAATGTTGATTTATTGATAACCTCTATTTAGTTTTTTAATAGGGGATTTACATTTTAGAAGAGTAAACGGTCTTATTTCAATCATTACAAAACTAGAAAGTGATGATTAATTATTCAATATTATTATATTAAACTGCTTATATACCTATTTTTCAGCAGTTTACCTTCACTTTTTGCTATTTAGTCCCTCTATTTGCTATGGTTTCAGAAGTTGTACTGTTTACCTATGTAAAAGGAATACTTATGCGCTTGCTTATAGGGCTATTAGTTTCTCTACTTCTCTGTTTTTCTGTACAGGCAAGTGAAAAAAAATACTCAGAAACGGACATGTTAGAAAAGCCGTTCATGGAACGTTATATTCTTGATGAATTGAAAGATTTACGTGAATCACAGCAAGATCTTGAACGTCGAATGGTGATAGAAATTACCGATCGCGAATTATCAGTTGCCGATAAGTCATTAAATTATGCGAATGTCACCGTCACTTACTTTTTCTACATTATTGCAGGTGTCGCATCTCTTATCGCTTTTGTTGGCTGGCAGTCTCTTCGAGAGTTTAAAAGTAACACCACTGAAATGGCGGATAAACGATTAGAGAAGATTGCCCAAGAATATGAGAAGAAGTTCTTGGCGCTTGAACGAGATTTAAAACGTAAAACACGCATTATTAGTGAAAATAATAAAGAAATTGAGAAAATTAACGAAATTCATAACCTTTGGTTACGTGCGCAAAGTTCTCAAACACCAGAACAACGTATTGGCGTGTATGACGAAATTTTACTTATTCGCCCCGGTGATCTTGAAGCGTTAACCTATAAAGCAGATGCGGCAATGGAAATTAAGGAATACCATTGGGCGCTGAGCTTATGTAATCGAGTGTTGGAGGTGGATGACACCAATGGTCCAGCACTTTATCAGCGTGCTTGTGCTTATTCTCGATTAGGGATTGAAGAGCAAGCGATTGAAGATCTAGAGCGTGCGATTATTGCAAGCCCATCTATTCGTGATTTAATTGCGGATGAGCCTGATCTTGATATTCTTCATGGTAACGGCCGTTTTGACTTGTTGCTATATTCACCTGAATAAACAAAATTGTATTTATCCTTTTTAATTAAGATCTCTATCACGAAGCGGCAAAATGATAGCCGCTTTTTTATTTATCCGTGTTTCTTGTTATATAAAATAGCCGCGCCATCAGATACTTTATTTATTATATTGAAATGTCTATTGGTATTAGAGGCAAGGATGAGCAGCAAACTATCAGATTTCTCCGTACATTTACCCATCAACCCAGAACTTGTCCAATTTCAGCAAAGTGTTAAAGAAAAGCTGTATGACTTTAACCATGCTCGACCATCAGAAGACGAAAAATATCATCGCATCCTGTCTGAGTTATTGGGTTCGGTAAATGGCGTTACTATTCTTCCGCCATTTTATTGTGATATGGGAAAGAATATACATTTCAAACGTGGTGGTTTTCTTAATGCAGGCGTTAAAATTTTAGATATTGCTCCAGTGATGCTTGGAGAGTTCGTTCAAATTGGACCGAATGTGGTTATTAGTACAGCAGGTCATCCATTAGATATTGCTGAAAGAGTCTTACCTATTGCCGCTGCTAATCCTATCACTATTGGTGATAATGTATGGATAGGAGCCGGAGCCATAATATTAGACGGGGTTACTATTGGTGATAGAAGTGTCATTGGCGCAGGTAGTATTGTAACGAAAAATATTCCTGCAGACTCTGTTGCTGTAGGTAATCCCTGTCGAGTAGTAAAAAAAATCGAGCATAGTGCTATACCATCAGAAGCAGAATTAGAAGAGATGTGGCGTCCAATTATGGAAATGTAATACTCAAGGCTGCTAACCAGCGTATAAAAACAAAGAGCCAGACATATAGTCTGGCTCTTTGTTTAGACAATAGCGAAAAGTTAAGGGATAAACATTTCGATATATATTAATGAGGATATACCAATAGCAAGCCAGAGTAGCACACCTAATAACATCGGTTTTGGACCCGCATTTCTCAGCTTATTAACAGTGATCCCAGAGCCGATTAAGAATAGACACACCACCAGCAAACGTTTCGAAGCTGTAAATATCACATCGTAAACAGATTGAAATTGCGGTAAAAAGTGCGCAATTAAAATAGCAACACAATATAAAACGATAAAGTAAGGTACCGCGATTTTCTTGCTGTTCCCTTTAAAAATTAAAGCACTGATAAAAGCGACAGGGATGATCCATAATGCACGCGCTAACTTTAACGTTGTTGCTGTTTTTAAGGCTTCATCACCGTAAGAACCAGCTGCACCGACAACAGATGAAGTGTCGTGAATGGCAATCGCTGCCCATGTTCCGAAAGCGTGCTGGCTCATGTCCAATAAATGACCAATAGCCGGGAATACAAACAGTGCGACAGCGTTTAAGACAAATACCGTTGCTAAGGCAAGTGATGTTTGCTCATCTTTTGCATTAATAGCAGGGGAAACCGCTGCAATAGCGCTACCACCACAAATTGCAGTACCAGAGGCAATTAAATGACCGGTTTTCTTATCTAGTGATAAAAAGTGAGTAGCAATCCAGCCTAGAAGTAGCGTAAAGAAAATAGAGCAAATGATTAAGCCTAATCCAGCTTTACTGGCTTCAATTGCCTCATTTAAATGGATACCAAAGCCCAAACCTATAATGGAATAAGATAAAAGTTTTTTGGTTAGGGCAGCGATATTAAATTGTGAAGGGACTAAACCAAAACTGGCAAGTAGAAAACCAAGAATTAAAGCGATTGGCGAACTGATAATAGGCAGTAAACATAATAATGCAGTACAAATAAAAATCGCGTCCATTGGTCGTAGACGTTTGAGGTTATCAATGATGGGCATAGTAATAGCGATAAAAATATAATTATAATTAAGAATATTATACGCTGAATACTGAACAGTTTAGAGTTAAATAGACTGAGTATGGGGTTAAGAAAAACTTAACATAAGTAAGGGTTTATTTTTTAACCCAATCCCCCGTTTTAGTTTGAAAATACTGTCCCGGTAAAGTTTTCTTTACCGCTTTTTCTTGTGCCATGCTAGTCACATCATCTAATGATAGATTATTTTTTTTGCTGATATGCAAGTAGCCTTGTTGGCGTTTGTTATTCACGGAATTAATTAACGCACGTAAAGACGGTGAAGGAGTAGGTTGTACACTGGCCACATACCCATTATTTGCCTCACCAATCAGTCCGTGCTGTTTAGCTTGTTGTAACGTTAATGCATGAGCCACTGACGACAATAGCATTAGCCCAGTCAGTACATTTAGAGCGAATTTAAAATACATCTTTGTCATTGAATAGCTCATTAATTTCACGATCGGCTTTCACATTGATTTCATGCTTAATATTGATGTTAAGGTTAATAACGATCGGCTTTTCTGAAAGTGCAACCTCAACCTTTGGTGTACAGCCACTGATTACAATAATACTCGAAAGGCCTAATAGCAGAAAAGCGGCTTTTACTGCTGAAAAATGACCATCAGAGCGACTCTTATTGTCTTGATTTTGGCAATGTTTGTTATAGGTAATCATATCTGGTAGTTGTCTTCTTATTCTTGAATGCCAAGTTGTTGTTTGATTTGAGCGACTAAATGTGATGAATAAATCAAATCTTTTGAGCGCAATAATTTAGGGATATTGTCATTTAAATTAATGTTTAAGTGGATCGGACGTCCGTTCTGGAAGTCTGGGCTTTGACCTTTGATTTCTGTTATTAATGAAAGGTCGCCATTTTTAGCGTAATCAAAGGTAAGAGCAATACTATTATAATGGTAATTTTCTAAAACCTTTACAATATTGAGCGGACTTGACGCGCCCGCCTCTTTAATTTTTTTATCAAGGCTTGAGCCTTCAATGTAGCGTAATACGCCGCCGGGTGTACGGGTATCGAGCGAAGCGTTACGTATCACAATACTGCCATTATCAAGCGCAATAGGAATAACACCATCTACTTTTCCTGTTAGCTCTATATTGTCTTGATCCGCAATCGCCATTACACGTTTTAAATCAATCCCCGTTACTTTTAAAGGAACTTCTTTAATATTACTCAGGCTAGTGATAGTGAGTGGTGTAATAGTGACATTTCCCCCGTAAAGCTCAGTTGAACCGTGTGCAATATGGTAATACTGTTTTGCGGTATCAAAATCAGCAACAAAACGAGGGTTTGACATCGGAATACCCAGATCAAGATAATCGGCTGAGATTTCCAGCGGTGATTGTGTTTTCACATTAGAATCAATCAGCGTTAATTCTACATTGCTATCAACGTTACCAAAGCGATAACTTTCATACGCACCTGCAATGCCTTTACTTGATAGTTCAATTGAGCCTGTAATTTGTGCATCTTTATTTATATGAATATCGGCACTCGTGGTTAATTGACCATGGGTAATATTTAAATCAATCGGCAATATAGGAATGTAATAGCTTTTGAGATCTTGCTCTGGTGTAAAATCAAATGTGTGACGCTGTAATTTTATGTGAGAGTTCCCAGTGTCAAAGTTAGCGTGTAAATCAATATCTGCAAATAAAGCCTTTCTGCTGTTTTTAAATTGATTGTTGAGGGTTAACTCATTGCCTAATAACTGTACGTGGCCATCACTGTAAATTTTACCCAGTTTTAATTGATTACGTTGAACATTAAATACAATACCGTAATCAGACCTAATGATCAGTGGCTTAAGAATAACGTCACTATCTGTATTGTGGTTTATATTACCTGATGTATCGATGATAGACGCGGTTAAAAAAGCTTCTGGATTATCAATTTCGTTACGTAATGGCGCAGTGAAATGTGTTGCTCCCGCACAAACATTCAATTGTGGTAGAGCCGTCGCTGAGTAGACGTTATCTTTAATTAACGCTTCAACACTGTATGCGTGACTATGCTTATACGGTGGAGTAGGAATACTTCGCATGACAGGATTGCACACTTTAGATGACGGATCTTTATTTGTACTATCCGTATTAGGCTTCACGTTTTCTAATGACGTGTCATCGTCTAATTTCAAATCTTGGCTAAGATAAAAATTATTAACTTTGATCCCTAGATCTGCGCGATAGCGACTTAATGATGGATGCCTGTTTTCATCTGAATGAGCTCCTTCTTGGCGGTTTACTACAAATTCAGAATTCAGTGATGCCTTTGTTTCTGCTGGTTGGTAAATGGTAAATGTACCAATAGTACCTTGTTTATTTTGTGTATAGAGTCCGACTAATGAATCTAACTGGAAGTTAACATTCTTACTTTGGCTCTTTTGAAAGCCAGGAATACTTTGAACATCAACATTATCCATTGAAATATTATTCTTAGCCATTTTTGCGACTAAGAGGTTGTTAGCCCATGTTGCTACCATGTTGGTGCGAAAATTGAAGTTTTTAATCAAACTATTAGGCATGGGATAAATCTTATCGGCTTTAGCTTCAATCTCTGCATTAATATGACATTGCAAATTAGGGTAAAGACAGCTGAGATCTTTAAAATTTAGTTTGATAGCCGATTGCGTTTTTTTATTAACAAAACTAATTTTTTTACTGTCATCTTTCAAATTGACACGTAGTAGCTTGTCGTAGAAATTCACGTTAAATTCGATTTTGCCATCACTGATCATTTTAACATCAGCAAGTTGTTTGTTTTTACGTTGTTCTGCGTGCTCACCATTAAATTTTTTGAATAAGCCTGCTGGGAGAGCGTACTTGTTTAAGGCGATCTCAAAAGATTCAGGTAATTCAAATCCTACATCATAATAAGCGGTAGCAAGTTTGTTGTTAAGCAGCATGCTTTTATTCTTAGGCGCATCAATAGGAGCTGATGTTTGTTTAGCCCAAAAGCGCAGTGGGCCATTGATCTTTGCGTTAGGCAGTTCAGTTAGGCCTAGACGATCTGTAAATTCTTTGGTGTCTTTGAAGTTAGCATTACAATTGAAGTAAGTAGGTAATGGCTGTTTAAAGAGGATTTTAGATTCACAGTAAAGGTTGTTACCGTCACTGCGTGTTAGGTGGGTATTAACCCATGCATCAATTTTAGTTAAGTGACGAACTGTCACATCAAGATCGTAGGGATTAGGCGCAAGTGCTTTACCACGAACAATAAATTTCGCTTTTGTTCGCGCTTCTTCTGTGACGTTAAGATCTTTTGCTTGTTGTTTCGCTTGATCTATTGCCTTTTTTCTATCAATTTGTTTCTGTGTCGCCAGTTTTTTAGCTGTTTTCTTTTTATGCTTTTTTTGTTCAGTCTTACCTTCTGTATTTGCGAGTGGTGTTTCTAAAACCACCTTCGCATCTAAAATTAAATCACCGTAAGTAAAAGATTTCACTTTAAATTTGTGCATCGGCAATTGCGCAAGGTTGGCAATGGTTTGTCCTAAGTGGTAGCCCTTATTATTAATATCGGCACGCTCAACAAATTGCGGCAAATATTTAGGTTCTTCAATATGAAATTTATCAGTGGTTAACACCATAGAGTCTATTGGATCATGGAAATCAATCGCGAAAGCCATTTTCGTGATGATTTGCTTTTCTAAAATTGAATATAAGGTTTCCCACTCTGGAACCAAAGAGCCAATATTAATTTTGAGTGGAGTTGAATCCTTCTTCCAAGCAATAGAAAAATCACCATCGTTAAAAGGTAAACGATAATGAGGAGAGGGATTATAGTCAGGGAAAAACAGGGTTATCACACCGTGCTTTACTGTGCCAGATAATGCAATATCAGGATCACTATTAAAATCTACGTTAACATCTTCTAGTATCTGGATAGCGTTAGGCCACCCACTTACACTGTTAGTATGCAGCGCTGATGCTGTTACTTTTCGCGCATGGGCTGAAAAACGAAAAGGTGTCTTAAAATGCGTAAACTTAAAATCAGCATCCCAAAAGTGAATGTAGTTAAGTTGTACATTGTTCTCTTTAAGCATTGATTTTGCTGCAGGAGGAAGTACCAGTTTCGTTTTTGTTGCCACTATATGATACGACACTTCTCCACTGGTTTTATCGAGACGTCGTTGAAGAGATAAATTGTTAAACTCTAATTTTGTATCATTAATACTGACAGAGATTTTCTTGGCAGAAAGACCATGTTTGAAATGTAACCCTGAAACGCTGTTAAGGTGGATCCCTTTACTGTTCAGCCAGATAGAAAGTACGACAGGCGGAAGCGTTGTGAAAAGTAAAATCGTCCAAAATAGAAAGCGACGGAATCGCTTAGGCTGCGAAACCGCATTAGTATGATCATTCTTACTTATATCTGAGTTTGTTTCTGCTTTATTATCTTTTTGACTGCCATTCGACATAGAATACAAACTCATCCGTAAAAGTGTAACAACACAATGTAAATCGTTATCATGTTATTGATATTAAAGATTATAGCCCTATAGTAAAGTGATTGTTTTTTGCTTTGTCATATTTGGGTTATTTATAGCTTTAAATATTGATTTGCAATGAATATATCATTCATATCAGCTTGCTTATCGTTATTCGGCAAGATAATGCAACCAGCCTTGATTAATGACAGAAAAATATTCAGGACAACGCTCTTTTTGCTGTTGGCGTTCAGAGACGGGTAACTCATCGAATATACGTTGATAACGGTTAGGGTTACTACCATACACTAAACATAAAATATTATAGTAACGCTGCAAGTCTAAACTGTGCTCGCTGACAAAATCCGCGTCATCAAAACTGTCTATATCCAGATCTTCTAACGCAAATAAATCGGCGGAGTTCATCGCTATTTCATCTCCTCTTGCGATATCGTTAAGTAATAGGATAGTCGCAAAGTTATCAATGGAATCTTCCTCTTTGCCTAAAATGGGTATTGCTCTATCAAGAATATAAGCATGACCAATTTCATGTAGTAGGGTATGTAATAATGCATCTTCTGTTGCTTGATTTAACTCTCGTTGATTGTTGATTAAGCCTTTATTTTTAAAACGTTTACGGACTTCAATGACAAATTGATAGGGAATGTGGATCGAATTTTTCTCAGGATCGAACAGTGGGCCATCTTTAGAACCGAACACAACCTGTAAACTGGGTGAGAAAATAAAACGACGTTGGCTAAGTTGTTTGATGGTGTCGAGTACAGGAGATTGTTCTATAAATTGTTCAATTTGTTGCTGTCCAGCTGCTGGTGGTAAAAAGCGATAAGTGATAGTTGGAGCAGGTTCAAGTGCTAATCCGTACTGATCATCAAGAGGAATGTTGGTACCAATATTTTTGGTCGTTCCTGCGTAAGTAAAATGCGATAGAAACAAAAAGCTCATGATAGTGGTGAGTAAATATAAATAATGACGTGTTTTATATCCCTCAGTGTTTAGATAGTTATACACAGTAACACCTCACATAATTCGGATAACTGTCTTTAAAGTGAAAATTATAGTGTATAAGGCATTTTTGTTAGCTAAATATGCTACGGCTTTAAAGATAATTTTATCAATACGTTTGATATTCTCAGTTTTAAAACAAATTACTGTAGTTTATAAATTTAAGTGCAATTAATTGCTTATTCTATATAAGGCTACAAGCTATGGACATTTTGGGTTAACTGAAGTGATCGCCGTCATATCTGCCGTTATTACTCAATAATAAAAGGCTAATACATTATGAATATCTCCAATATTTCAATAAGAAATAAGCTACTAATAAGTAATGGCTTCGTTATTTTTTTACTTGGCGTTTTATTTACCATTGTATGGAATGCAATTAATACAATGGAGCAAACATCCAAAAAAGTAGAACACACATATAAAGTTATCGATCATGCGAATGGGCTTGTTAGTGCGATGATTGATCAAGAAACAGGACTGCGCGGTTTTGCTATTGGTGGACAAACTGAATATTTAGAACCTTATGTGAGTGGTAAAGATAGGTTCAAAAAAGATCTTAATATTGTTAAACAATTGACCAGTGATAATCCAACACAACAACGACGGTTTGATAAAGTCGAGAGTGATGCGATGAACTGGCAAAAGTATGCAGAAAATATCATTAAGCTTCGAAAAGATATTAAAAGTGGTGAGAATGCAGCCATTGAAATCGATGAACTATTAGCTTCTGGAATGGGGAAGAAGCTTATGGATCAGATTCGAGTTGAAGTAAAAGATAGAAAGTTTGGCTATAAAAGCACTGATGTACTCCAAGCGTTAATTAATATGGAAACAGGATTACGTGGTTATATCATTAATAAAGATGAAGCTTACCTTGAGCCGTATTACATCGGTAAGAAAGAGTTAGAAAATATATTTAAATTCAACAAGTTTGAAGATAGAAACGTCAATGCTTGGATTAATAATTATGCTGAGGTTGCAATTAAGCTGATAAAAAATGGGCTTGATTACAAAGTGATGGAAGATTTATACCAAGAGCTTTCAACGAAGCAAGGCAAGATCTACATGGACGAACTGCGTACTAAAGTGAATGATATCATCGTAGTTGAAAAAGACTTAATGCAGCAACGTAAAATATCGGCAGAAAATGCTGCGGATTTAGCAACCAAAGTGATTACTTGGGGGGGAATCATTACAGCGATTCTTGCCTTGATTATTGGCATTATTATTTCGAAAACCATCACTGGACCAATAGGACGAGCGGTTGTTGCCGCAAAAGAGCTCGCTAACGGTAATTTAACGATTCAAATCAAGCCAAATGGTAATAATGAAGTAGGTGTATTACTCACTGCATTGCAAACAACAGCAGATAGCTTAAAACAAATCATTTTAAAAATGAGTAATGCGAGTGATCAACTTGGAAATGCATCAGATAATTTAACCACGATAACGACGCAATCAAGCCAAGGTGTGAAAGAACAACAACATATGACAGATGAAGTGGCAGTGGCGATGAATCAAATGTCTATGTCAGTTCAAGAAGTTGCACAGAATGCCTTTTCAGCCGCTCAATTCGCTAATGAAGCAAATAGGGAAGCGCAATCAGGGATTATCATTGTTAAAGATACAATAGAAGGTATCCATCAACTTGATGAAGAAATAAACCTCACCTCAGTACGGTTAAATCAATTGGTGCAAGAGACTGAAAATATAGGTGGAATTTTAGATGTTATTCGCGGCATCGCAGATCAAACGAATTTGCTGGCTTTAAATGCTGCAATTGAAGCGGCACGAGCTGGCGATCAAGGGCGAGGTTTTGCTGTTGTGGCTGATGAAGTCAGAGAGTTAGCAAAACGCACGCAAGATTCAACGACAGAAATTCAAGTATTAATTGAAAAAGTGCAGCTAGGCACTAACGAACTAGTTGTCAGCATGGATAAGAGCAATAACTTTGTGAAAGAAAGTGTTGTGAATGCGACGAAATCCCGAGATGCGTTTGGCGTGATCAGCGAATCTATTGCCAAGATCAACGATATGAATACACAAAGTGCTAATGCTTCAGAAGAGCAAAGTACAACGACTGAAGAAATAAATAGAAACATGGAAACGGTGAATATGATTTCTCAGCAAAGTGCTCAAAGCGTTAATGAAACCGTTAAATCCACCCAAGAATTATCTGATTTATCATCACAGCTACATTATATAATTCGTCAATTTAAAGTTTAACGTTAGATGTTGAATATAAGCAATAAAATCAAAAAGGCAGCAATTTGATGATTTCATCGAATGGCTGCCTCGGAGCTTAGCTATCTTTTTTGTCAGTAAGTGGAAGTAGCATTTCCACAATGCCATCTTCTAGTTGTACATCAATGCTAAAACCGACTTTCTCTGCAAGATGGATCATCCCGCGATTTGACGGCATCGTCATTCCCGTTAAATATTGCAATCCACGTTGTTTACTGTATCTCACTAACTTGTCCATTAAGATACTGCCAAGTCCTAATCCTTTCATATCAGAGCGTACTAGAATCGCAAACTCGGCATCGTGGTTTTTAGGATCGGATAACGCCCGAGCAACACCTAAAACAACATCTTCTTTCTCATTTGTATCTGGGTTGATATTGGCATTTTGTGCAACGGCAACAAAAGCCATCTCACGGTCGTAGTCTATTTGCGTAAACTTAGCGAGTGCTTCATGGTTTAGCTCGCCGACATCAGAGAAAAAGCGTTTATAAAGATCTTCAACCGAAACCTTAGACATAAAGGTTTTATGTAACGGTTCATCTTCAGGCAAAATAGGGCGCAATAGTAAGGTTTGACCATCTTTGAGCACACAACTTTCTTCGTACTCTTTAGGGTAAGGACGTATCGCAAGGCGTTTTTGTTTATCACCACTGAAAGATTGAATCTCCATTGAGGCATCTAACACAGTGAGATCACTACCGCTGATTAATAATGGATGAATATTAAGGGCTTTGATCTCTGGGCAATCGATGATCAAATGTGAGATCTTAACCAATAAATTACACAAAGCAGGAATGTCTATTTTCTCTAATGCACTGCGCTGTTTGATTTTTCCTGTTTTTAGAGCATCGATCACCATATAACGAGCCAGCGCCATATTTAATGGTGGTATACCTACTGCTGCGTCACGGTGGATATCCCAATGCGCATTATCTTCACCCATTAAGATCACAGGGCCAAAGATCGGATCATTATGTACATCGATCCGCAATTCCTGTGCCCCTGAACGATCTGCCATACGTTGTACTAACAATCCATCAATACGCGCAGTGGGGTAAAGCATAGTAGCCCTATCAAAGATAGCTTGCGCTGCGGTTTCAACTTCTGCTGCGGTACGTAAATGAAGAACAACGCCATGTATTTCTGATTTATGTCGTATATCAGGAGAGCGTAACTTAACCGCAACGGGATAGCCTATTTGCTCAGCAATATGAACCGCTTCAACAGCATCAAGCGCAATCCATGTTGGTAGAGTATTAAAGCCATAACATTCTAAAATCGGGCGAGCTTCATGCGTTTCTAAATGATGAATATTATTGGTCAGCATGATATTCACTAATTCATGGACTTGATGTGAATTATGATTGTCATAGCCAACAGAAGCCGGTGTTTCCATCAGTTGCTTTTGGTTACGTCGGTATTCGACTAAATGCATGAAAGCGGAGACTGCGCTTTCAGGAGTGCGATAGGCAGGAAACCCTGCTTCTGTAAAGGTTCTTCGTGCTATAGCCGCTTCGTTTTCACCCGCCCAATTAGTCAATATATTAAAACGTTTAGTCCGAGGGTGCTGGTGGAGAGTGTCAACGAGTGCTTCAGCGGTCGCTGTATCGGGCGCAATAGCAGATGGACTGTGCATGATCAATAAGGCATCAAAATCATCACTGTCTAATAAGATCTTAATTGCCTGTTGGTAACGCGTTATATCAGCATCACCAATAATATCAATGGGATTAGAGTGAGACCAAGATGAAGGTAACACAGCAGAAAGCCGATTAATGGTTTCAGGACTGAGTTGGGCAAGTTTTCCACCGCGATCTGAAAGCGCATCGACAGCCATAATTGCAGGCCCGCCGCCATTGGTTAAAATCGCTAAGCGCTCGCCTCGTAACGGCACAGAGTGGGCAAGTGTTTCAACCGCAGCAAACAGTTCATGAGTATTGTTTACGCGTAACATACCTGATCGCCTAATCGCAGCGTCATAAACCGCATCTAAGCCAATATCACCACCGGTATGGATATGTGCAGCAGAGCTACCCGCTTGGGTTCGGCCACTTTTTAACACCAGTATTCGGCGGTTACGAGCAGCGGCCCTAGCGGCAGACATAAAACGGCGTGCATCTTTTACCGAATCAATGTAAAGCAAAATCGCTTCTGTTTTAGAATCTTGGCATAAGGTATCTAATAACTCCGCAAAGTTAATATCGCAAGCATCACCGAGTGACAAAAAGGTAGAGAATCCAATACTCTTATTTTTTGCCCAATCTAAAATAGTGGTACAAACAGCCGCCGATTGAGAGATGAAGGCAATATTTCCTTTATTAGCACTTATGGGAGAAAACGATGCGTTCAAGTTTAGCCACGGTAAGATCAATCCCATACTATTAGGGCCGATTAATCGCATTCCATATACTTTGGCTTTCGCCAACATTTGATCTTCAAGGCTTGGCTGATGGTTTGGCGTAAAAGGGGCGGGGTTTAACTGTGGATTATTCATTCCTGCCGCAAGAATAATAGCAGCTTTAACGCCTTTCTTACCCAGTTGTTCAACGATATCAATATTTAACTCAGCCCGAGTACACACAATAGCTAAATCAGGGACACGCGGTAGGCTAGCAATATCAGGATAAGCGAGAATACCTGCTACCGCATCATATTTTGGTGTGACAGGCATAATAGGACCACGGAATTGATCGGATAAGAGATTCCGAATAACCACATTACCGGCACGCGAAGGGTTATCTGATGCGCCAATAACGGTAATTGATTTTGGTTTGAGCAAACGTCTCATCCCATCCATGATCGATATCCTTTATAGTTAATAGATAAGCTAGTTATAGGATAAACCTGAATCAGATAAGATGAAAAACCTAGCCAAAGAGCTGTGATCTGAACGTAATAAATTCATAAAGAGATAAAGCTAAGAGGATCATTAATATCGATACTTGACTAGATAATTACACAATTCATTCAATTAACATTATTTTTTATCAATAAGTTATCTAATTGTTTTTATATAGATTTTGTTACAGTTTCTTTTTGGAGTATTTTTAACTGTTGAATTATTATTCATTAATATAGAACAAGAAAGAATAATAAATATGCTATCTAAATTTACATTCCACTATCAGCCCAGATATATCAACGGCGAAATCTCATCTTATGAAGCGCTATTATGTGCTGCCGAACAATCGATTAATATTCAAAACTATGTCAATGCTGTAGAAGATACTGTGAATTTTGATCTCATGGTTATTCGTCAGGTACTTGAGCAACGTGGAGTTAATCACTGTGCGTCAAAGATAAGAATTGCGATTAATATTTCAATTAACAGTTTGATTAACTTTGAGTTTATTAAACAATGTAAAGAAATCTTCGCTGTTGAGAAAAATGTTATATTAGAATTAACGAACCATGATAAGTGTCATGATTTTCGTCAAATTCAAGCGGCAATTGCTGAATTAAAAGCCGTTGGTGTGAATTTTGCGCTGGATGATTACGGCAAAGGCTATATCAATAGTGAGATGTTGATTCATCTTGATGTCGATTACATTAAATTAGATAGAAAATTAATTGAGAATATAGATCAAAGCTATGTCGCCTATTCGTTAGTAAGAACAACTTATGAAAAAATAGCTAAAGTTCTAGGTAAAAGAATTATTGTTGAAGGAATAGAAACCTTTGAACAGTTGAATTTGCTAAAGCAGTTTGGAGAGATGGAATACCAAGGTTTCTATTTTTCCAAACCGTTACATGTAGATAAATTGCAACCTACAAAGTCCTTGTCAGTTAATGAAAAAGGGCAAAAGTCTTTATGTTTAGCACTTGATCAGGCGATTTATGAACTTAATCGTTCTAAAAGCCCACTAGAAGCCAGAGCGGCGATAGAAAAGTTAACTCAAATTGATCACTATAATATTATCGGTGTGAGTCCCAATAGTTTTGATGTTTATGCAGAGCAACAAAGGATCAACGAGAATTATAAACAGATCTTAGAAAACTGTAATAGTGCACCATCTTTACTGATGTCATCACTGATTAGTACCTGTGATGCATTTGTCATTATTCGTGATAATAACGGTAATGCGATTTATAACAATCAAAAGCATATTGATTACCTTAATATGGATTTAGTTGATGTACCTGTTGATGAGGTATGCAGAATATTTCCTGATTACCGTACTTGCTTAGCGCTAGATCAAGAATTACTTAATGGTAATAGTTGTTTCATTACATCAAATGAAACCGTAGAAACAGACAATGGTAGTCAGTTTTTTCAGACTTATCGCCAAAAGTTAACCCACTTTGGCCAAGACTTTGTGATTTGTAGTGTCTATGAAGATAACGGTAATATCTCGATTGATAATTTAACGGGTTGCTTTCAAAAAGATTACTTAGAATCAAGCTATGTTAAACATAGCCAACAATTAGTGTTTATTGATCTAGATGGTTTTAAACCTATTAATGACTCGTACGGACATAGTAAAGGCGATGAGGTTCTACGTGATTTTGCTTACACTTTGAAAACTATGTTACGTGCGAATGATGTCATGATTCGTTTTGGCGGCGATGAATTTATATTACTGTTCGATAGTCTATACGTTGATGTTGTAAGTAAAAGAATGGAAAAAATACGTACTAGTATTGAAGAGTATTTTTCAGCTCAAGAACTATATCTGAGCTTTTCATATGGTATTAGCACCTTAGATGATGGTGTTAAAGCTGCACTCAACATTGCAGATCAGAATATGTATGAACAGAAACATATTCGAAAGTTGGCTAAGCAGTAATAAAAAAGAGATCGCTATGATCTCTTGTTATCATCAATAAAATGTCATTGCTTAAACTTGATAACGTGTTTTATCACCAATATCAAAATGTAATGGCATACGCCACTTACTAAATGCAGCTACGCCTAATAAGATTGCGCCAAGCATTGCACACGCAATAACGCCGGCGGGAACATTAAAGATAAAACAGAACCAAAAGCCAGCTAATACAATAGGGGTAAGCAGCAATGCTTTAATTTGAAAACAAAAGTATTCTTTGACGGAGAGTGCGCTAAACACAAATAAAGCAGCACCTAATGCTAACGGTTGCCATAAACCAGCAATTAGCCAAATAGCAGCAAATAAACCAGCCCCTTGAATTAACCAGCGGAAGCGTTTGTCATAAATGTGGACGGTTGTTGAAGCTAATAAAGCGACAATAATTAAGAATGGCGTTGCTGGTATCGTTTCGTAGCCAATAATAGCCATGATAAGTGCAGCAATCGTTAGTGCAGAACGGTAAAGCACAACAGTGAGCTTATCTAATACATCAAGTTCACATTTAATATGGGGATCAGCCATATCTACTCCAAAATAAAACACAATACAAAATAATAACGTCAGTTTACTGAATGAAGATGCTGACTTAAATAACTATTTAGTCAATATAGCTTTTCATTGACCTGCTTTAAAAAATACCTTTCATGAGAAAAAATATCGATGCTTAAAATGAATATATACGTTTTGACTCAGGTATATCTGACGGTATGAGCGCTACTGAAACCGATGTTGAATTACACTTAAATCTGAAGAACTTATTTGATATTGAGTACTTTGGCGGTGGTGGAAAAAAAAATACAAATGTAGCTGGTGATCGAGAGTAAAGGCTAGGCATCAATGCAACATTATAATCAACTGAACCGTATTAATTCTTTTTATCGCTAACATTTCGCTCTGTATAATGCAGGGGGCTTTTTTCCTTTTTAGCGTGACCTTTAAAACAATTACTTAATAAAGAATCTATTAATAGAAGGTTACTGTTGATTGGTGAATAAAGGCACGGCAGAATATCATTAATGTAGTTGCTACACTTTCGTTAGGTCTGAATCCAATCATGAAAAAAATATTTACTATCAGTATGCTAGCTGCACTTACTGGCTGTATGTCTACACCGCAAACTCAAGCACCGGTTGAAACAATTAATCAATCTAATGCAGAACAAACAATAAAACCTATCGATACCGTAGCGGAAGTCGATCCAAGTGTTGTGTCTGAACCTTTATATTTATCCAGTGAATCTGTCGCCATTAGTGAAAAACAACTCCCAACAGAAAGAACACCTGCTGTTGTACCAACAACAACTGAAACCCCAAATACGCAGACGACAGCAATAGAGCCTGAGCAAAATATAGCACAAGCTGATAATGCTAAGGTTCAAACACCTAATGATATGGTAGATATCGTGGGTGAAGACCATCAAGTATCAGCCCAACGTGTTGCTGAAAATACTCAGAACAAAAATGTAGTCGAGGCAACACCACAAGCAGCAGCGAATGTAGCGACAGCAGCAACAACGGCTGAACAAGCGGCAGAAATGGCGGTTGAAAGCACACCAGAACCTGAAGCTGTGAATGAACAAGCGACAGAAGCCACGCCAAATACACAGCCAATCGATGAAACACAAAACGCAGTTAGCAAAGAGGCTGTGACAGAAGAAGCGGCAGTAGGGGAGAAAACCACAGCCGTTAAAGGGTTCAGTATTCAACTGTTAGCCATGCGTGAAACAAATGAATTTAAACCTTATTTAAGTCAGTTACCCACAGATCAACCCGCATGGCTCAATGATAAGATGATCAATGGTAGTAGTGTCTATACCTTGTTATATGGTCATTACAAGGATTATGAAACTGCAAAAGCAGCACTGGCAGCTATGCCTCAAAAAGTGGTTCAATCTGGCGCATTTGTTCGTAACCTCGCAGATATTGAAGCAACACAATATCCAACATTACAACGTATTCGTTAAGCATTTCACATAACAGATTATATTGATGAAAAGTCATTTATTACGGTAAATGACTTTTTTATTGCCGTAAGTCCAGTAGATACATGTAAGCACGGTGTTAGAAGCGTTGATTTACTAAGCAAGTAACGAGTCAAATTTAAAATAAATCACGATTCGCGATAGCAGAGGGTGCACAGTATCGATTTTTTTGATTACTATGTTATTCACACAGACTTTGACGATTTTGCATTGGTTCTATTTGTATCAAAGTTATTAATTATTTTCACGTTAGCGACATCTAAAGCTAGCGGCGTTTACAAGGGATGATGATGAGCTCTATCCATGTTTTATTATTATGCGGCGGCGGTAGTGCTGAGCATGAAGTTTCTCTCGTATCAGCAAACTTTATTGAAGAGCAACTAAAAACGATCAGCGGTGTTACTTATACTCGAATAGAGATGACTAAAAATGACGGCTGGTTAGACGCTGAAAATCGTTCTTGTGAGTTAAATTTAGACAAAACATTGATTGTTGGCGATCAAGAAGTAGTGATCGATTATGTCATTCCTTGTGTTCATGGTTTCCCAGGTGAAACGGGCGATCTGCAATCTTTACTGACAATCGCTGGTCTACCTTTCTTAGGGTGTGGAGCAGAAGCAAGCACAAATTGCTTTAATAAGATCACAACTAAACTGTGGTTTGATGCACTAAACATCCCTAACACGCCTTATATTTTCCTAAGTGAAAACAACCAAGAAGCACATCAAGAAGCGCTTGAAGCATTTAAAAAGTGGGGTAAGGTTTTTGTTAAAGCGGCTTGTCAGGGATCTTCAGTTGGTTGTTACTGCGTAACGACTGAACAAGAACTAACAGATGCTGTTAACAATGCGTTTGGTTACTCTGATCAAGTGCTTATTGAAAAAGCGATTCGTCCACGTGAACTGGAAATTGCTGCTTACCAATACGGTGACGAGCTAGTGATCACCAAGCCGGGTGAAGTATCTTGCCCAACTGATAAATTCTACAGCTACGAAGAAAAATACAGCGCTGATAGTGTATCAACCACCATGGTTGAAGCAGAGAACTTAACGCAAGAGCAGATTGAAGCGATCCGCACTTATGCTCGTAAAGCGTTTGTACAAATGAAGCTAAAAGATCTTTCTCGTATTGATTTCTTCCTAAGTGAAGACAACGAAATCCTACTGAATGAAATCAATACCTTCCCAGGAATGACGCCAATTTCTATGTTCCCGAAAATGCTAGAGCATCACGGACATAAATTTGCTGAGTTCATCGAACAAGCAATTAAGAGCGCAGCGAAGTAATCATCGCCACGTTTAGCTAAATATAAAATAAAGCCCGTATACATGTTTATGAACAAGTTTACGGGCTTTTTGCTGGTGGATGTGAAGTTATTTATCGCTGTTTTTCTTAGCGAATTTTTTTAATTCATTATCACGTTTACCACGTTGGCCAATATATTGTGCGGGCATAGCAGGGCTTCGCCAACGTCCCTGATGCTGAATTTGACTAATAGATAGACCAGAATCGGCTAAATCTTGGCTTGCACCAACACGGGGTGATTGTCCTGAGAAAATGACATCAGCAGGTAAATCCAACTCTTGGCTTGCACGACGGAAAACACGGTAAATTGATGAGTGATCCAGTGGTTTATCGCCAATGTTACTGTGTCTATCAATACGTCTAAATACAAAGCTGTCCATAATCATGCCGAGTGTTAACCAGCGTTGAACCGCTTTAGAGGCTAAATCGCTAAGGGCAATAATCCGATCGTTCACAGTGATATTGATTAAGCCCGAATCTTCTATTTCAATATGATTTATTGTCAGTGCTGCGACTTCTGAACGTTTTAACATTGCCTCAAAGGTAATAGCCCAAATGGCCATATCGCGGACATCTTTGGGTTTTGTTGATAGGGCAAAGATATCAAGTAATGCCTGTAAATGATTATCTCTAAAGCCTTGTGCATGGGTGTAATCATCATGTTTATTTAACCGCTGCTTATGCATTGCGAGCTTAATTTCTTGGCTTTGACATGGATTAGCTAGGGCATGACATTTATGAATAAGCCCTATAGTGACAATGTAACGTTTCAGGCTGGCTAATTTACGTGACTCTGCCATTTTTTCGATAAAACGATGCACTGTTTCGGCTGTTGCAGGTAATGCTGATACCTTATTGTTTTCACAGAACATTAAAAAGTGGTTCCAGTCATTTTTAAACGCCACCAAGGTATTTTTAGCGTAACTATGGTGGGTAAGTGATTGCCAAATAGCAATGTTTTCTGCCACTTGTTTAAACTGAGTAATACTTTTGGCACGTTTTACATCACAATCAATAATTGGAATTTTTTTCGCCATTACTTAACACCTAGCGCACTATAACTTTATATCTAGAGTAAATTATAACACTATATATTGAACAAAGTATGCAAACTTTAAACATAAACCGCTTTAGTAGCATTAAAATACTAGTCATCAATAAAACATCATGCTTAAATTACAGAGCATTTATTAACAAATGGTAACCTTGTTATCATGATGTTGGACTTAAAGTAAGACAAGGATCAACAGTATGAAAAAACGGATTTTTCACCGTGGATATACTATTGAAAATACAACGGGCGTTACCAATGAATGGAAATCAGCAATTAAAGGTAACCCTATCAGCGGCACACTGACTGAAATTAAAAAAAGTGTTGATTGGTGGTTGGACATGAGTACATTCATTCATCCTCAGAAGTTCTCATCTCAATCCTCAAAGCCCGTTTCCCAAGGTTCATCTGAGAACTATCGTGGTTTTATCATACGTAATGATACGGGTAAGCCTAACGAATGGTATTTGCTTTTAAGAGGGCAGTTATTAAAGGGTAATGCGACATCCATTAAGCAATACCTTGATAAAGTCATTGAGAAACAATCTAAAGCGCAATAAACGACAAAGCCTGCTAATTCAGCAGGCTTTGTTTTAATCGTTATGACTTACTCTTTGTTTTTTATTATCTAATCGTCAGCATCTTCTTTTGTAACATCAACAAGGTAATCACCTTCTAGCCAGTTACGTCCAATTAAGAGTTTGTATTCTAATTTACTACGATCACGTAAGTTAACAGGAATTGCTTTGTTCTGACCGTTCCAAATCAGATCCATGACAACGGCATAACGACGCTCGACACCTTGCGCATTACGAATTTTACTTACTTTAATAATTTTAGCGGTGTGCGTGACTTCTTGACCAAGCTCATTCTCAGTTGTGAAAGTAATCTTGCGTCCTAAATTATTATGCATACCTTGCTTACTGTCGTCGTTCTCAGTTTTTCCGTCGATTTTGATATTGTAAGCATTGATAGATGTTGTGTTAGCTCCTGTATCTATACGGGCTTTATAATTAATACCAAGATCTTTTACTTTGATCGTTTCAACGGGGCCCACAATGGATTTTCCATCACATTGTGGTGTAGCAAAAGTTGTTCCTGAGGCAAGCAAAAGCACCGCAGAGATAAAAATGTTTTTCACACATACTCCTGAAACAAATAATATATCTATTTACTGATAATAGACTGGATACACCATTATTGGTTCAAGTGATTGTTAAAATTCATTAAAAAGCTTGGATTTCAGGGCTAAACATTGCAAGTACTTCTTCTATTTCTCTTATACAGTCTTGCGTTGGTGTAAAATGCACCGTATTAAACCCGAGTGATTTAGCTGTTTCGATATTAGGATAATGATCATCAATAAAGAGACATTCATGGGGATTAAGATGATAACGTTGACACAAAAGATCAAAGATTTCAGGCTCTGGCTTCATAGTTAGCTCTTTTCCTGAAACAACACCACCGTCAAAAAATGAAATAAAATGATGCTTTTCGTACAAGGTTTCAAAAAAAGCACTACACATATTGGTTAGGTAGTAGGTAGGGTAGTTTTTATCTAGAATTCTAAAAAATAATGCCTCAGTTTCTGGTATTTTTTCCAAACTTAATTGTATATGGTTAATGAAATCTTCCATCCGTTGGCATGAAATTCCTGTCCTTGCTGAAAATTTAGGTATTTCCTCTGCTAGTAGCATGGTCCCACGATCAAGCGCTAACCAATCAGGGTGGGCGAGTACTTGTTTCATTAGGATATTTTGCTCATCTATAGATTGAGTAAAAGTATCTACTATTTTCTGTGGATCCCACTCAAATAACACTGCACCAAAATCAAATATAACATTCCGAATCATAAGCTGTTCCGTTTAGTGTTCTTTTCTTGATAATATTAGCTTAAAGCGAATTAGCAAGATTCATATGTGAACTTGAAAGCTTATTCACAATAACCACGTAAACAATGAGACTAATTGCACAATGAATGATAACAGTCGTTTAGTTTTCTCAACCGAAACTGGTCGAATTAAAGAAGAAACTGTAGCACCCGTTCGCCCAAAAGGTGATGGTATTGTCCGTATTCAGCGTGAAACTAAAGGTCGTAAAGGCAAGGGAGTTTCTATTGTCACGGGCTTAGATGTTGAGGACACCCAACTAAAGTTAATTGCTGCCGAATTGAAGAAAGTATGTGGCTGTGGTGGTTCAGTAAAAGATGGAAAAATTGAAATTCAAGGTGATAAGCGTGATGTAATTAAAGCGCACCTTGAGAAAAAAGGTCACACAGTAAAATTAGCTGGCGGTTAAGTCAGCAATATAGAAAAGAGGCCATTAAGCGGCCTCTTTTGCTTTGAAATGAGTTATATTTTTAACGCTCGGAATTTTAATTGAAAAGGCTACAAAGCAACCTGTTGTAGTGAGTACATCATGTTACTCTGGGCAGCCTGCATCAATCATTGCTTGAATATGTGTACCGTAGAACGAATCGTCTCCGACCCAACCCGCAGGATCGGGAGAAATAGCTGTGCCAGGCATGGTTTGATTAGCTGCACTTCTTAGCACTGTGTTGCAATAATCAAAGGAGATACCACCTATCTCATGGCAACTCGCACATGCACCATCGCCAAGTTCAGCAAAGGCAGGGGGATTTGTCCAGCCTTGTGCAGAGATCGGCTGATAGCGAACATTCGGATCAATGTCGTAATCATCAGAAATATCAATTGGCGTGTCGGGGTGAATTAAGAAAACGTTCTTACCTCTATGGCAGTTAGTACAGTTTTCAGCGAGGTTATCGCCATTTTGAATATCCGAAATTTTAAACGTTAAATCTTCACCACCTGTAATTCTTCCGCCTGTTTCTTTACTGATATTATCCCAAAAACACGCTTTACCTGTGGTTTTACTTTGGCAAATGATGCCAAGAAATTGTATATATTCACTGCCTGAAGCCCCTAAACTCCAGCGAGGTAGTGCCATACAGGTTCCTGCAACACTAGGATCTTCATAGGCATAAACTTCAGTTCTTCGGCTAGCAAGAAAATCAGTGGTTGCTGTACCTTGGTGTACCCATAAATCAGAGCCCCAATCGGGTGGAATAGGGACATTATTTTCACGGCAAGTCGCAGCATAATCGTCAGTCGTTTCTGGTGGGATCAATATAATATGCGTTAACCAAGAGCGTTGATTTAGAAACTCAAATAGCCAACTGTAATCACCTAAGCGTGAAATAGGGAACAGATGATGTGTCTGTTTACGGAACAAGCGAAAAGAAGAAAGGTATTTATCTTGTGTCTCTTTATCTGCACTGCTTAACATCGCATCAATCATGCTGTTGGAAAATAAGACCTTATCGACCTCATTTTTTTCGTCGAGGTCTTCAAATGCCTTATAGGCTTCGTTAAATGTATTTTGCTGTTCCTCTGTCAAAATAGGTAACACATCATCAACTAATGCGTCTTGCATAGATAAAACCTGATCTTTATCTAGCGTTAACTCATTACCTACCGCGTCATACAACTTATCGTAATAACCGCTTGAGATATCACTGATCAAAAATTTAGGCTCAGGATCATCAGTAGGTTCAGTTTCGTTCTCTGGTGTGCTGGGAAGTTGTTCATCAAGGGGAGGGAGCTCAGCCGTTGGTGTATCAACTTCAGTTGTATTTGTTGTGTCATCAGAGCTTCCTCCTCCACATCCTGTGTAGGCTAAAGAAGCTAATAACACAAAAAGTATCGTGTACTTCATCAATCATTCCTGTACTTATTGTGCTTAGAATCAATTACAGAAAGGATAGTGAGCAATAAATAATCACAAATCGCATAATTAAGAATTGAGGTATAGAAGCAAGAATGTTCTATAGTGAAGGTGTCATATATAAATAAAATTTAAAATAATGCCGCAACATAAAAAGCGCTTACTAAGTAAAATACTATGTTGGAACGGTTACTGAAAATGCATAAAAATAAAGAGAATAGACATGTCAGAACTTAATGTTTTTAAACAACCCAAGCCGTTTTATCTCATTTTTTCCATCGAGTTTTGGGAACGTTTTGGTTTTTATGGCATGCAAGCCATCCTTACCGTTTACTTGGTCGATGTGCTTGCCATGTCAGAAGCCGAGTCATTTACCTTATTTGGCGCATTTTCAGCATTGGTGTTTGGCTCTATTGCTATTGGTGGCTGGGTTGGTGATAAAATTATAGGTACAAAACGCACCATCGTATTGGGTGCAATTGTGCTTATGTTAGGGTATGCACTACTGGGTATTTCAGCGTCAGGCGAATTTAATAGCAAGGAACTGATTTATATTGCGATGGGGTTTATTACTATTGGTAATGGCCTATTTAAAGCGAATCCATCCAGCTTATTAGCTAAAGTTTATGAAAAAAATGATCCACGATTAGATGGTGCTTTCACCATGTATTATATGGCGATTAACCTCGGCTCATTTATCTCTACATTACTTACCCCATGGATATCTGAGCATCTAGGTTATGGAATCGCATTTGGTGTAAGCTCAATTGGTTTATTGATCACCATCGCTAATTTTCTTGTTAGCCGTCGATTAGTAAAGAACATTGGTTCTCAACCAGACAAAGAGCCAGTTAATTACGGTAAGTATTTTATCGTTGTTATAGGAACTATTCTATTAGCGTTTGTGAGTGCATTTTTGTTGCAACATATCTTTTATGCTCACCTGATCCTTGCCGTTGTGGGTGTCACCATTGTTACCTTATATTTCAAAGAAGCATTACAAACGACAGGATTAGAGCGCGCAAAGATGATGGTTGCGTTTGTACTTATGCTACAAGGAATCGTCTTCTTTGTTCTGTATTTTCAAATGCCAACGTCGTTAAATTTTTTCGCTATACACAACATTCACCATAAGATCTTTGGTATCGAAGTACAGCCAGAGCAATTTCAAGCACTCAGTCCATTTTGGATCATGATCTGTAGCCCTATACTCGCCATGGTATATAACAAAACGCGCGAAAACTTTTCCATGCCCTATAAGTTTGCTTTAGGTATGGTGTTATGTAGCTGTGCATTTCTTATATTAACCTTAGGCAGCCATTATGCAGATGCTAACGGTATAATGAGCTCAAATTGGTTAATACTTAGCTACTTATTGCAATCTCTTGGTGAGCTATTAGTTTCAGGATTAGGGCTTGCGATGATAGCCCAATTAGTGCCACAACGGATGATGGGATTTGCCATGGGGATGTGGTTTTTAACATCAGCAACTGCAGCGGTTATTGCAGGGTGGGTGGCAACATTAACAGCCGCACCTAAAGGGGTAACCGATCCACATACAACGCTAGAAATTTATGGTGTAGTGTTTAAAGAAATCGGCGTTATCACGGGTATTATTGCCATAATAACATTGATGATGGCACCTAAACTCACTCGTGTTATACAAGGTAAATAACCCGTTACGCGATTTTACAACATGTACACTGGCAATAAGACATCATCGTCTTAAGGAAATATATTCCCAAATGTTTACCATGTTCATAATCGTGATTTAATGAAGTTATATCACTACCAATAAGTTTAGATTTCAAAGGCTTATGTGGGAAGATTTCATAAATATTAACATCATCAGGAGGGTTGGCAATAAAGTGTTCACTCTCGCTATAGCTTTTCTCGTGTAATAACAGCATATCAATTAATGTTGCTGCTTTAGTTTTTGATAAGCCTGCTTTTACTTTATGTAACCATTCATGATTCGCGCTAAGGCCAATAGGGTTAGTGCGAATAACAACAATGTTTTTAAAACCACGGTTATAGGCTTCTTTAGCTGGAATTGGAGCATTAAGGCCACCATCAACCCAATAATGATTATCAGAATAAATAGGTTGACGGTTTAATACAGGAATAGCACAAGAGGCTTTTAAGCGTTGATCCCATGAGTCAGAATTTAAATCAAAAAATCCCGCTTGATGGTGATCAATACCTGAAGCACTAGCAAGCACCGTTTTATTTTGCATATTACGGCGACCCGTTTCCCAGTCTAACTTTAATGTGGTTTGGGTTTGTTCTAATAACCAATCCAAATCCATACCACCTCGATTTGAAAACAGTTTGGTATAGCTAAAAAACTTCTTCTTGGTGGTGATTTCTGTGATCACACGATAAGCATGTTTTTTTTGTTCACAGATATATGAGGCAAGATTTAATGAACCAGCAGAAGTACCAATTAATAACGAAAATGGATTAAACTCATGCTCAAGAAACGCATCTAAAACACCTGCAGTAAAAATACCTCGTTGGCCTCCGCCTTCAGTAACAAGTGCGATATCTGAAATATTTTTTTTGGTAGAACAAAGAGCTTCAAAATTATTACGACAATATGAGATATGTTTTCCAGTCATGGTTAAATCCATTTTAGTTAAATAATACCGATAATTTTAACCTAAAAATTATCGGTAATTGTTTACGCAGCACGAACATGTAATGGTAATTCACAACCATTTTTTGTTAGTGAAAATTGTAATAGGTTTAAATCACGACTTCTAAATGCACCAGCACAACTTAATAAGTAATAACGCCACATACGATAGAAACGGTCGTTATATTGATCAGATATTTTATGCCAGTTACGTTCAAAGTTTTCACACCATGCCATTAATGTCTGATCATAATCAGGACCAAAGTTATGAATATCTTCAATATTCATTTTTCCTTCAAGCGCACTGCTTAATTGTGTAATAGATGGAACAACACCATTAGGAAAAATATATTTATTAATCCACGGGTCAGTTTGATTCACTGATACTGGGCTACCAATAGTATGTAAAAGGAAAATACCATTATCTTTTAAAAAACGATTAGCGCAATTAAAAAACTCGGTATAATTTTCAGGACCTACGTGTTCAATCATGCCTATAGAAACAATGCGATCATATTGTTGAACTGGCTGATACTCACGGTAATCTTCTAAAATAATTCTTACAGGTAGCCCTTTATTATCTGCAATATTTTGACCTAGTTTCATTTGCTCTTGGGATAACGTTAAGCCATCACAAATAACACCATATTTTTCAGCAGCATAGTTCATAAAACTAGACCAACCACAACCAATGTCTAACAAGCGCATACCTGGTTTCAAATCCAGTTTTCGACAAATTAATTCCATTTTATTTTCTTGAGCTTCGTTTAGGTTCTTTGCTCCTTTCCAATATGCGCATGTATAAGCCATACGATCATCTAACATATTAGTATATAAATCGTTACCAATATCATAATGGAAAGGAACATCTTCTTTTACACGAGATACAGATTGATGATTGATGAGATTTTTTAGTTTAGATACGCCAATTTTAGCTGCTATTTTAAATTTATCTGTGCTTGAAAGTTTTTCTTCAATATTTGAACGTAATAATTTGCTTATTAGAATATCAATTCTTTGGCAATCCCATAGGTGATCCATATACCCTTCACCAAAGGCAATAGTTCCTTGAGATAAAATATTATCGAAAAGCTTATCGTCGTTAACGATAATATCCCACGGACGGTCACCATTAATTTTAATGTCAGCTTGATTTAAAAGATTAGAAAAAAGTTCTTTATTAGGCATAACAGACCCTGATTATTATTGATAATATACAATGATTTTTAATAATGTATGTGATTTATTTTTTAATTCTCAGGAATAGTATCAAACATATATTTTTATAAAATTCAAAATAGATGAAAGTGATATTAAGATTTACTAAAAATAATAAAGTATTAAACCGACATACATTTAAATACGAATTGTTCTTAAGTTAGAAGTATTATATCGCGGATGTTTTTTTCTGTATTTAGAGTTAAAGACACAAAAAAACTAAATACAGACATGGGGCGTGAATAATTTTACTGTGATTTTGGGGAGTTAAAATTAAAAAAACAACGGGTAAGGAAATCAGAATCTATTTTTTACAAAGTAGAAATAGAAAGTGATTAAGAAGGATCAAAAAAACGGCGATCAAACATGTTGATCGCCGTGGCAGTAATTAATTCCAACATAACTTAACCATGAGCAGCTAAGTTATTTACTTACAAACTTAGGTGCGGGAAGCTTGATAAATAGGTTCGATTGTTTCTGCCAAAGCAGCATCAAACTCAGATTGAGGCTGATCTGCATATAAATCATCGGTAAGTACACGAGAGAAACTTGCAATAATACCGTTGTTTTCAGATAACTTTTCACACGCTTTCATAAGTGGAAAACCACCTGATAAAGCAACCACTCTAATTACATTAGGGTGTGAGATCGTATCAGCGTATAAATTAGGTTGCTCTGGAAGTGTGAGTTTTAGCATAACGTAATGGCTAGGGTGTAAATTATCTAATTGAGACATTAACTCACGATTTAAGATAATTTCAGCCTGCGCTTTTTCTGGGCTATCAATACTCACTTCAGGCTCAATAATAGGCACTAAACCAGCATTGATAATTTGTTGAGCAAATAGAATTTGCTGTGCAACCACATCTCTAATACCTTGTTCATTGGCTTCCCAAATCACTGAGCGCATTTTAGTGCCGAATACATATTTAGCTTTTGCTTTAGCTAAGAGTTGATCTAGTTCTGGCATTGGTTTCATTAATTGTACGCCATTAGCTTTATCTTCTAAGCCTTTATCGACTTTTAAAAAGGGAACAACACCTTTTTCTTCCCATAAATATTGTGACGTTGGTTTGCCTTCAATTTCACGGTCTAACGTATTTTCAAATAAAATTGCACCGATAATACGATCACTAGTGAAGACTGGGCTTGTAATAATACGAGAGCGCATGGCATGAACAAGATCATACATTTGTTCGTCATTATTGTAGTCTGATTCATTAATACCATAAGCTTTTAATGCTTTAGGTGTGCTGCCGCCACTTTGGTCAAGTGCTGCAATGAAACCATCTTGAGTACGCATTTTTTCTAGTTGTTTTGAAAATGTCATCATAATTCCCCCTGGGGCTGATTGTGATTCAATGCCACATGCTTCAGCGTTTCTACAGATTTATTATCTTTCTAACTTGTTACAAACTATAACGAATAATTTTATTGCTGAATTTTTAATGTTTGACAATAAAAAGCTAAAAACAGCCACTGCGTGTTTTTAGTTCTTACATGTCGGTTAAGTATCGCATTTACCTCTGATTTAACATCATCACGGGCTCGCCATCCCCATAAACGTTCTCTCGCTTTTATGGGACTGCGAGCCAGATCAATAATGGGGGAAAGATAACGGCTGTTGTTATCTAGTTGGTACATCACAACTTCTAATTCTGTAAGCGTCCAAGGTTCAAATAACAAAGGAACGGGGATATTTGCTAATTCAGGTATCCATTTATGGATAAACTCACCATCAGGATCATGTTCTTTAGCTTGCTTAGTCGGATTATAAAGACGAATAGTGTTAATACCTGTGACACCAGCTTGCAGTTGGAATTGGCTGTAATGAATACCGGGTTCGAAATCCAGAAACAATTGGGCAAGGTGAGTGACATCGTCATGCCAGTCAATATTCAAGTGGTGGGTAAGAAAGTTAACAAGCATTGAACGAATTCTGAAATTGATATAGCCGGTGTGATACAAACATCGCCTGCAAGCATCTATAAGAGGGATCCCAGTATTGCCGTGAAAGATAAAGACTTGGCTATTTACACAGCAAACTGATGGTTCATATCTTCCAATGATTGGCCGATAAATCGCAATAAGCCACACACATTTACTTTTATCATCAATCTAGAGTACTTGTATGATTAAAACAATGTATACCCAAGCGACTTCAATATGCCTGATTCAGAGCTAAGGTCGTCTCGCTGAACACTGCATCTTGAGGTTGCTTTGTAGTGGTCAACAAATACTAGCCACGGTTTTAGAGGTTAACCAATATAATCGTTCTGATTCATTCGGTGTTAATCCGCCATTATATTGATGTGGTCGTAATTGGCTGTAATAACCAATAATATATCGAGTGATTTCGTGTTTTGCTTCAGCAAAACTACGATAACCTACATTTGGTATCCATTCTGTTTTTAAACTTCTAAAGAAGCGTTCCATGGGGGCGTTATCCCAACAATTTCCTCGTCGTGATAAGCTTTGTTTAATCTGGCATCGCCATAGTAATTGTCTGTAGTAACTGCTGGTATAA
>NZ_PYNU01000016.1:0-83055 GCF_003026075.1 Photobacterium sp. GB-210
TTGTAACTGGTCGTGTTGAGCAAGGTATCATCAAAGTTGGTGACGAAGTTGCTATCGTTGGTATCGTAGACACTATTACAACTACTTGTACTGGTGTTGAGATGTTCCGTAAGCTTCTTGACGAAGGTCGTGCTGGTGAGAACGTTGGTGTTCTTCTACGTGGTACTAAGCGTGATGAAGTTCAACGTGGTCAAGTACTTGCTAAGCCAGGTTCAATCACTCCACACACAACTTTCACTTCAGAAATCTATGTGCTTTCTAAAGATGAAGGTGGTCGTCACACTCCTTTCTTCAAAGGTTACCGTCCACAGTTCTACTTCCGTACAACTGACGTAACTGGTACTATCGAGCTACCAGAAGGCGTTGAAATGGTAATGCCTGGTGATAACATCGCTATGACTGTTACTCTAATCGCACCTATCGCGATGGACGAAGGTCTACGTTTTGCTATCCGTGAAGGTGGCCGTACAGTTGGTGCTGGTGTTGTTGCAACTATCATTGCATAAGTTACGACGACTTCGTTGAATTTAATTTGACGACAGCGCACAAAAAAGGGCATCATTTGATGCCCTTTTTCTACACTTTAATACAAAAATGCATGTTTTTTGTTCAAGTGATAGAGATAAATTTTCGTAAGATGAAGTTTTTTATTAATGTTATTAAAGGCTTACCCCTTTTTCTTCATCCATGGCCTCGCTATAGCGGGGTTATTTTCGTCTAAATAAAGACTAGTTACAGGTTGGTTGTATGAATGCGAATGCCGAAAACCAAGAAAGCGAAAGCAAAATGGATGGCCTGAAATGGGTCGTAGTTTTTGCTTTGCTAGCTGCTGCTGTGGTTGGTAATTACCTGTACAGTGATGTTTCTGTTGTGCTGCGTACATCTGCAGTAATTGCTTTAGTGGCAGTTGCTGGGATCACTGCTGCATTTACAGCAAAAGGTAAAGCCGCGATTCGTTTTGCAAGTGAGTCGCGCATGGAAGTCCGCAAGGTGGTATGGCCTACTCGTCAGGAAGCTACGCAGACAACCTTTATCGTTCTAGCAGTCACTGTAGTGATGGCGTTAGCCCTTTGGGGTATCGACGGCATTATGGTCCGTTTAGTACGCCTATTTACCGGCGTGTGAGGTAAGAATTCATGAGCGAAGCTCCAAAAAAACGATGGTATGTAGTACAGGCTTTTTCAGGTTTTGAAGGCCGAGTTGCACAGTCACTACGCGAACATATCAAAATGCACGGTATGGAAGAGCACTTTGATGAAGTTCTTGTTCCTACAGAAGAGGTAGTTGAAGTTCGTGCAGGTCAGCGCCGTAAGAGTGAGCGTAAGTTCTTCCCAGGTTACGTACTGGTACAAATGGTGATGAACGACGAAACATGGCACTTAGTACGCAGTATTCCACGTGTTATGGGCTTCATTGGCGGAACTTCTGATCGCCCAGCTCCGATTTCTGATAAAGAAGCGGATGCGATCCTAAACCGTCTACAGCAAGCTAGTGAGTCTCCTGTTCATAAAACAGTATTTGAACCTGGTGAAGTTGTTCGTGTGACTGATGGTCCATTTGCTGATTTCAATGGTACAATTGAATCAGTAGATTACGATAAGAGCCGCGTGAAGGTTTCTGTATCGATTTTCGGTCGTGCAACGCCAGTAGAATTAGAGTTCGGTCAAATCGAAAAGAACTGATCAAATTCTGTTCAAGTTGTATTGTCAGGGGCGTGAGATTAGGCTATAATTTCGCGCCCTTTCGTTAGACGGGGAGTCTGTTTGTTTAAAAATAGACGTTTGAACCCAAATTTAGGTATATAGCAATGGCTAAAAAAGTAGAAGCTTACATCAAGCTGCAAGTTGCAGCTGGTATGGCGAACCCTAGTCCACCAGTTGGTCCAGCTCTTGGTCAACATGGTGTTAACATCATGGAATTCTGTAAAGCGTTTAACGCTAAGACTGACTCAGTAGAGAAAGGTCTTCCAACTCCAGTTGTTATCACTGTTTACAGTGACCGTTCATTCACGTTCGTAACTAAGACTCCACCTGCAGCAGTTCTTCTGCTTAAAGCAGCTGGCCTTAAGTCTGGTTCTGGTCGTCCGAACACTGAGAAAGTAGGTACTGTAACTGACGCTCAGATCCAAGAGATCGCTGAGACTAAAGCTGCAGACATGACTGGTGCTGATATTGAAGCTATGAAGCGTTCAATTGCTGGTACTGCTCGCTCAATGGGCCTAGTGGTAGAGGGTTAATAAGATGGCTAAACTGACTAAGCGCATGCGCGTTATCCGTGACAAAGTTGACTCTACTCGTGAGTACGAAATCAACGAAGCTGTTGCTCTTCTAAAAGAACTAGCTACTGCTAAATTCAATGAAAGTGTTGACGTTGCAGTTAACCTAGGCATTGATGCACGTAAATCTGACCAAAACGTACGTGGTGCAACTGTACTACCAAACGGTACTGGTCGTGATATCCGTGTTGCTGTATTTACTCAAGGCGCAAACGCTGAAGCTGCTAAAGAAGCTGGCGCTGAGCTTGTAGGTATGGAAGATCTAGCTGATCTAGTTAAGAAAGGCGAGATGAACTTCGACGTAGTTATCGCATCTCCTGATGCAATGCGCGTTGTAGGTCAACTTGGTACTATCTTAGGTCCTCGTGGTCTTATGCCAAACCCTAAAGTTGGTACTGTAACTCCTAACGTTGCTGAAGCAGTTAAAAATGCTAAAGCAGGTCAGGTTCGTTACCGTAACGACAAAAACGGTATCATTCACACTACTATCGGTAAAGTGAACTTCGATGCCGCTCAACTACAAGAGAACTTAGAAGCTCTTCTAGTTGCACTGAAGAAAGCTAAGCCTTCTTCAGCGAAAGGTACTTTCATTAAGAAAGTAAGCATCTCTACTACTATGGGTGCAGGCGTAGCATTAGATCAGAACTCTCTGAAAACTAACGTAGCGTAATAATTTGCAGAAGCGATAAGTTAGTGTATAATTTGTCGCTTCCGAATTCGTGGCTGGGGCTAATTGCTTGCAGTTAGCCTCCGTCAAAGACCGTAGGTGTTTTTCGGAACTTAATATTTACCTACGTAGACGGTGCCAGAGCATGATTGATGTATGTCTTTCTTGGATCTGCGCCGTAAGACTCTCCTGCTATTTGAGCAGTGAGTGGTGTCAAACAATCCAGGAGCAAATCCAATGGCATTAAATCTTCAAGACAAAAAAGCAATTGTTGCTGAAGTCAACGAAGCTGCCAACGGTGCACTTTCTGCTGTTGTTGCTGACTCTCGCGGTGTTACTGTGGGTGCGATGACTACTTTACGTAAGCAAGCTCGTGAAGCTGGCGTATACGTTAAAGTTGTTCGTAACACACTAGCACGCCGTGCAGTGGAAGGAACTGACTTCGAATGTCTACAAGACGTTTTTGTTGGTCCTTCTCTAATCGGTTTCTCTAATGAGCACCCAGGTGCTGCAGCGCGTCTTTTTAAAGACTTCGCTAAAGAGAACAAAGCATTCGAGATCAAAGCAGCTGCATTTGAAGGCGCTGTTGCAAACGTTGAAGTACTAGCAACTCTACCAACTTACGACGAAGCTATCGCACGCTTAATGATGTGCATGAAAGAAGCGTCTGCTGGTAAACTTGTACGTACTATCGCTGCAGTACGTGATCAGAAAGAAGAAGCTGCTGCTTAATAGCAGAGTTTTATCTGATTACTATTTAAACTTATTGTTGACTTTAAAAGAGAATTGTTATGTCTATCACTAACGAGCAAATCCTAGACGCAGTTGCAGAAATGTCTGTAATGCAAGTTGTTGAGCTAATTGAAGCTATGGAAGAAAAATTCGGTGTTACTGCTGCAGCTGCAGTTGTAGCAGGCGGCGCAGCTGCAGATGCAGCTGAAGAGCAAACTGAATTCGACGTAATCCTAACAGCTTGTGGCGCTAACAAAGTTGCTGTAATCAAAGCAGTACGTGGCGCAACTGGTCTTGGTCTTAAAGAAGCTAAAGCAGTAGTTGACGGCGCTCCAGCACCTCTAAAAGAAGGCGTTGAGAAAGCTGAAGCTGAAGCTCTTAAAGCTCAATTAGAAGAAGCTGGTGCTTCTGTTGAAATCAAGTAATAATTATTTGATTTCATAGCCTTTTATGGCTATTGGCTGGTGGCAAATTGCCACCGGCCTTTTTGCGCTGTAGGGCAGTGGTAATTTTCACCTTGTTTTGTATCCACTGTCTAGCAAAAAAACGACCCTGATTTCATTGGGTTGTTCCTACACATAAACAACGTTTAGTCACTACCCCCCGTGTGTATTGGGGTAGTTTGGATCACTTATCAGCGATCTGAGGAACCTATGGTTTACTCTTATACCGAGAAAAAGCGTATCCGTAAGGATTTTGGTAAGCGTCCGCAAGTGTTGGATGCTCCATACTTGCTGTCGATCCAGCTTGATTCTTTCCAAAAATTTATCGAGCAGGATCCAGAAGGGCATTACGGTCTAGAAGCTGCCTTTCGCTCTGTTTTTCCAATCCAGAGCTACAATGGCAATTCCGAGCTGCAATACGTTAGCTATCGTCTCGGTGAGCCGGTCTTCGATGTTAAAGAATGTCAGATTCGTGGCGTAACTTATTCTGCTCCACTGCGTGTGAAGCTACGTCTTGTCATGTACGATAAAGACGCGCCGGCTGGCACTGTAAAAGACATTAAAGAACAAGAAGTTTACATGGGCGAAATTCCGCTCATGACAGATAACGGTACATTCGTTATTAACGGTACCGAGAGGGTTATCGTATCCCAGCTACACCGTAGCCCGGGTGTCTTCTTCGACAGCGATAAGGGTAAGACCCACTCCTCAGGTAAAGTGTTATATAACGCTCGCGTAATCCCTTACCGTGGTTCATGGTTGGATTTCGAGTTCGATCCTAAGGACAGTGTATTCGTACGTATCGACCGTCGTCGTAAATTACCTGCGTCTATCATCCTTCGTGCACTTAACTACACAACAGAACAGATCCTTGACATGTTCTTCGAAAAAATTCATTTCGAAGTTCAAGGTAAATCTCTTGTTATGGAGTTGGTACCGGATCGTCTACGTGGCGAAACTGCAAGCTTTGATATTGAAGCGAACGGTACAGTTTACGTAGAGCAAGGTCGTCGTATCACTGCTCGTCATATTCGCCAATTAGGCAAAGATGGCATTGATCACATCGAAGTACCAGTTGAGTACATCGTTGGTAAGATCGCATCACGCGATTACATCAACGAAGAAACCGGTGAACTGATTGTAGCGGCTAACCAGGAATTAAGCCTGGAAGCATTAGCACTTCTATCTCAGGCGGGTCACAAGTCTATTGAAGTTCTGTTTACGAACGATTTAGACCACGGTCCTTACATGTCAGATACCCTACGTATCGACAACACAACTGACCGTTTAAGTGCATTGGTAGAAATCTACCGTATGATGCGCCCTGGCGAGCCACCAACACGTGAAGCAGCTGAGCAACTTTTTGAAAGCTTGTTCTTCTCAGAAGATCGTTACGATCTATCTGCTGTTGGTCGTATGAAGTTCAACAGTTCTCTACTTCGTGAAGAGACTACAGGCCCTGGTATCTTAGACCACGCAGACATCATTGATGTTATGCGTAAACTGATCGATATCCGTAACGGTAAAGGTGAAGTTGATGATATCGACCACCTTGGTAACCGTCGTATTCGTTCTGTTGGCGAAATGGCTGAAAACCAATTCCGCGTTGGTCTAGTACGTGTTGAGCGTGCTGTTAAAGAGCGTCTAAGCTTAGGCGATCTTGATGCAATCATGCCTCAAGACCTAATTAACGCTAAACCTATTTCTGCGGCAGTGAAAGAGTTCTTCGGCTCTTCTCAGTTGTCACAGTTTATGGACCAAAACAACCCACTGTCAGAAGTTACTCACAAACGTCGTATCTCGGCGCTTGGTCCAGGTGGTCTGACTCGTGAGCGTGCTGGCTTTGAGGTTCGAGACGTACACGCGACGCACTACGGTCGTCTATGTCCTATCGAAACGCCTGAAGGTCCAAACATCGGTCTAATCAACTCGCTATCTGTTTTTGCGCGTTGTAACCCTTACGGTTTCTTGGAAACACCTTACCGTAAAGTGGTAGACGGAAAAGTTACAGACGATATCGAATACCTATCAGCAATCGAAGAAGGTCTATACGTTATTGCACAGGCTAACGCCGCGCTTAACGAAGACGGTTCATTTGCTGACGAATTGATCACTGCTCGTCAGAAAGGTGATTCAGGTCTGCACCCACGTGACCATGTTCAATACATGGACGTTGCAACCAACCAGGTTGTATCTGTGGCGGCATCTCTGATCCCGTTCCTAGAACACGATGATGCTAACCGTGCCCTAATGGGTGCGAACATGCAACGTCAGGCAGTTCCAACTATCCGTGCTGATAAGCCGCTAGTAGGTACTGGTATTGAGCGTCAAATCGGTGTTGATTCTGGTGTTACAGCTGTAGCTAAACGTGGTGGTACAGTTCAGTCTGTAGATGCATCTCGTATCGTTATCAAAGTTAACGATGACGAGTTGATCCCTGGTGAAGCAGGTATCGATATCTACAACCTAACTAAGTACACGCGTTCTAACCAGAACACATGTATTAACCAGCGTCCAACCGTGCTACCTGGCGAGCCAGTATCACGCGGTGATGTTCTTGCTGATGGTCCTTCAACAGACCTTGGTGAGCTAGCGCTTGGTCAAAACATGCGTATCGCGTTCATGCCTTGGAACGGTTACAACTTCGAGGATTCCATCTTAGTTTCTGAGCGTGTAGTTCAGGAAGATCGTTTCACAACAATCCACATTCAAGAGCTTTCTTGTGTGGCGCGTGATACGAAGCTGGGTTCTGAAGAAATCACTGCTGATATCCCTAATGTGGGTGAAGCTGCGCTTTCTAAGTTGGACGAGTCAGGTATCGTTTACATCGGTGCTGAAGTGAAGGGTGGTGACATCCTAGTTGGTAAAGTGACGCCTAAGGGTGAAACACAACTAACACCAGAAGAGAAGCTTCTACGAGCTATCTTCGGTGAGAAAGCATCTGATGTTAAAGATTCATCTCTACGTGTTCCTGGAAGTGTTACTGGTACGATCATTGACGTACAAGTATTCACTCGTGATGGCGTTGAGAAAGACAAGCGTGCTCTTGAAATTGAAGAGATGCAGCTGAAAGAAGCGAAGAAAGATATCACAGAAGAATTCCAGATCCTTGAGGGTGGTCTTCTTGCTCGTGTTCGTACGCTTCTACTATCTGCGGGTTACGGCGAAGACAAGATTGCTTCAATGAACCGCGATGCACTATTCGCTGTTACGCTTGATGACGAAGCTTTACAAAACCAGTTGGAACAGCTTGCAGAGCAGTATGATGAACTGAAAGCTGAGTTCGATAAGAAGTTTGAAACTAAGCGTCGTAAGATCACTCAAGGTGATGACCTAGCACCTGGCGTACTTAAGATTGTTAAAGTATACCTAGCTGTACGTCGTCGCATCCAACCGGGTGATAAGATGGCGGGTCGTCACGGTAACAAGGGTGTTATCTCTAAGATTAACCCTGTTGAAGACATGCCTTACGATGAGAAAGGTCAAACGGTTGATATCGTTCTGAACCCACTGGGTGTACCGTCTCGTATGAACATCGGTCAGATCCTTGAGACTCACTTAGGTCTTGCGGCGAAAGGTATCGGTGACAAACTTAACGATATGCTTAAAGAGCAGCAGGAGTTACACAAGTTCCGTAACTTCCTACAACGCGTATACAACCTAGGTGATACTCGCCAGAAAGTTGATATCGAAGCTCTTACTGATCAGGAAGTGCGTACTCTTGTACAAAACCTTCGTAAAGGTCTACCGATTGCAACACCTGTATTTGATGGCGCACCTGAGTCATCAATTAAAGAGTTGCTAAAATTGGGTGATCTACCTGAATCAGGTCAGCTAACGTTGTTTGATGGCCGTACTGGTGATGCATTTGAGCGTCCTGTAACTGTTGGTTACATGTACATGCTTAAACTGAACCACTTGGTTGATGACAAGATGCACGCCCGTTCTACCGGTTCTTACAGCCTTGTTACTCAGCAGCCGCTGGGTGGTAAAGCTCAGTTCGGTGGTCAGCGTTTTGGTGAGATGGAAGTATGGGCGCTTGAAGCATACGGCGCAGCATATACCCTTCAAGAAATGCTAACCGTTAAGTCAGATGACGTTAACGGCCGTACGAAGATGTATAAAAACATCGTTGACGGTGATCATCGTATGGAACCAGGTATGCCGGAATCATTCAACGTATTGTTGAAAGAAATCCGCTCGTTGGGTATTAACATCGAGCTGGAAGACGAATAAGACTGGGTTAGTCACCTATACTTATTAGTTACTCCGGTATAAATATGAAGGCGCCAGTAGACTGGCGCCTTTATGGGTCAACTCCTCACAGGAGCCGAATGTGAAAGACTTACTTAAGTTTCTGAAAGCACAACATAAGACCGAAGAATTTGATGCAATCAAAATCGGTCTAGCTTCACCTGACATGATCCGTTCATGGTCTTTTGGTGAAGTTAAAAAGCCAGAAACAATCAACTATCGTACCTTCAAGCCTGAGCGTGACGGTCTTTTCTGTGCACGTATCTTTGGCCCAGTAAAAGACTACGAGTGTCTTTGTGGCAAGTACAAGCGCCTGAAGCACCGTGGTGTGATCTGTGAAAAATGTGGTGTTGAAGTTACTCAGACTAAAGTACGCCGTGAGCGTATGGGTCACATTGAGCTTGCTTCACCTGTTGCCCACATCTGGTTCTTAAAGTCACTGCCATCTCGTATCGGTTTGTTAATGGACATGCCTCTACGTGATATCGAGCGTGTACTTTACTTTGAATCATACGTAGTTATTGAACCTGGTATGACCAACCTTGAGCGTAGCCAGCTGCTTTCTGAAGAGCAGTACTTGGATGCACTTGAAGAGTGGGGCGACGAGTTCGACGCTAAGATGGGCGCAGAAGCGGTTAAAGCACTTTTAGGCAACATGGACCTAAATGCTGAAATCGAAAATATGCGTGAAGAGTTAGAAGAAACTAACTCTGAAACTAAGCGTAAGAAGCTAACTAAGCGTCTTAAGCTAGTTGAAGCTTTCCTACAGTCAGGTAACAACCCAGAGTGGATGATCCTGTCTGTACTGCCAGTTCTACCGCCGGATCTACGTCCGTTGGTACCACTAGACGGCGGCCGTTTCGCGACTTCAGATCTGAATGATCTATACCGTCGTGTTATTAACCGTAACAACCGTCTGAAGCGTCTTTTAGACCTGGCTGCTCCTGATATCATCGTACGTAACGAAAAGCGTATGCTTCAGGAATCTGTTGATGCATTGCTAGATAACGGTCGTCGTGGCCGCGCTATCACTGGCTCTAACAAGCGTCCTCTGAAATCTCTTGCTGATATGATCAAGGGTAAACAAGGTCGTTTCCGTCAGAACCTTCTTGGTAAGCGTGTAGACTACTCAGGTCGTTCTGTTATCACAGTAGGTCCATACCTACGTCTGCATCAGTGTGGTCTTCCTAAGAAGATGGCACTAGAGCTATTTAAGCCATTCATCTACGGTAAGTTAGAGACTCGTGGTCTTGCTACGACAATCAAAGCTGCTAAGAAGATGGTTGAGCGCGAAGAAGCAGTCGTTTGGGATATCCTAGACGAAGTTATTCGTGAACACCCAGTAATGCTTAACCGTGCACCAACACTGCACCGTCTAGGTATTCAGGCGTTTGAACCAATCCTAATCGAAGGTAAAGCGATTCAGCTTCACCCACTTGTGTGTGCGGCATACAACGCCGACTTCGATGGTGACCAGATGGCGGTTCACTTGCCGTTGACGCTAGAAGCACAGCTAGAAGCACGTGCTCTAATGATGTCAACAAACAACATTCTTTCACCAGCATCTGGTGATCCGATCATCGTACCTTCTCAGGACGTTGTATTGGGTCTTTACTACATGACGCGTGAGAAAATCAACGCGAAAGGTGAAGGCATGTACCTTGCTGGACCAGCTGAAGCTGAGAAAGCATACCGTACTAAGATGGCTGAGCTTCATGCTCGCGTTAAAGTACGTATTACAGAATATGTGAAAGACGAGCAGGGTAACTTTGTTGAGAATTCTCAACTTGTTGATACTACTGTTGGTCGTGCAATGCTATGGCCTATCGTACCGAAAGGTCTGTCATTTAGCCTTGTAAATACTGAAGCACTAGGTAAGAAGCAAATTTCTAAGCTTCTTAACACCTGTTATCGTAAGCTGGGCATGAAAGATACTGTTATCTTTGCTGACCAGATTATGTACACAGGTTTTGCTTACGCTGCACTTTCTGGTGTATCTGTTGGTATCGACGATATGGTTGTACCTGCGGCTAAATACACTAAGATCGCTGAAGCTGAAGCTGAAGTTGCTGAAATCCAAGAGCAGTTCCAATCAGGTCTTGTAACTGCTGGTGAACGTTACAACAAAGTTATCGATATCTGGGCTACAGCGAACGAACAAGTTGCTAAAGCTATGATGGATAACCTGTCTTTCGATACTGTTATTAACCGTGACGGTGAAGAAGAGCAGCAAAAATCGTTCAACAGCGTATACATGATGGCCGACTCTGGTGCTCGTGGTTCTGCTGCACAGATTCGTCAGTTGGCGGGTATGCGTGGTCTGATGGCTAAGCCAGATGGCTCAATCATCGAAACGCCGATCACTGCGAACTTCCGTGAAGGTCTAAACGTACTCCAGTACTTTATCTCTACTCACGGTGCTCGTAAGGGTCTTGCGGATACCGCACTTAAGACAGCAAACTCAGGTTACCTAACGCGTCGTCTAGTAGACGTAGCGCAAGACGTAGTGATCACAGCAGATGACTGTGGTACTTACGCTGGTATCACCATGATGCCTCTAATCGAGGGTGGTGATGTTAAAGAACAACTTGGTGATCGTGTTCTTGGTCGTGTTGTTGCTGAAGACGTTCTAAAACCGGGTACAGAAGAAGTTCTAGCACCACGTAATACGCTTCTTGATGAGAAGTGGTGTGAGATCCTAGAAGCAAACTCTGTAGACCAAGTTAAAGTACGTTCAGTTGTAACGTGTGAAAATGACTTCGGTTGTTGTAAGTTCTGTTACGGTCGTGACCTTGCTCGTGGTCACTTGGTTAACTCTGGTGAGGCAGTGGGTGTTGTTGCTGCTCAGTCAATCGGTGAACCGGGTACACAGCTTACGATGCGTACGTTCCACATCGGTGGTGCGGCATCAGCAGCAGCAGCAGACAATAGCGTTGTAGTGAAAACTACAGGTTCTATGAAGCTGCACAATGCTAAGTTCGTAACGAACAATGCTGGCAAGCTTGTAATTACTTCTCGTGCATCTGAACTAAGCATCATTGATGAGTTCGGCCGTACGAAAGAGAACTACAAACTGTCTTACGGTACTATTTTAAGCAAAGGTGACGGTGCAGACGTTGTTGCTGGTGAAACAGTAGCAAACTGGGAAGCGCACACCATGCCAATCATCACTGAAGTGGCTGGTCGTATCCAGTTCGTTGACATGATCGACGGCGTAACAGTTTCTCGTCAAACAGATGACCTAACAGGTCTATCTTCAAGCGAAGTAACTGATGCAGCAGCTCGTCCAGCAGCAGGTAAAGATATGCGTCCAGCTATCAAACTTGTTGATGCTGATGGTAATGATGTAATGATCCCTGGTACTGATATGCCAGCTCAATACTTCCTACCTGGTAAGGCGATTGTTCAGCTTGACGACGGCGCTATGGTTGGTATCGGTGATACGCTTGCACGTATTCCGCAAAAATCTGGCGGTAACAAGGATATCACGGGTGGTCTACCACGCGTTGCTGACTTGTTCGAAGCACGTAAGCCAAAAGAACCAGCTATCTTGGCAGAAATTACCGGTACAGTATCGTTCGGTAAAGAAACTAAAGGTAAGCGTCGCTTGATCATCACACCAAGTGAAGGTCAGCCGTACGAAGAGATGATCCTGAAGCATCGCCAGCTTAACGTTTTCGAAGGTGAAAAAGTTGAGAAGGGTGACGTAATCGCTGATGGTCCAGAAACTCCGCACGATATTCTACGTCTACGTGGTGTACACGCAGTTGCAGAATACATCGTTAACGAAGTTCAGGAAGTTTACCGTCTACAGGGCGTTAAGATTAATGATAAGCACATTGAGACTATCATTCGTCAGATGCTACGTAAGGTAACTATCACTGTTGCTGGTGATTCTGAGTTCCTAGAAGGCGAGCAAGTTGAATTCTCTCGCGTAACGATTGCTAACCGTCAGCTTGAAGCTGAAGGTAAGACTCCTGCAAGTTACTCTCGTGACTTACTAGGTATCACTAAAGCATCGCTTGCGACTGAGTCATTCATCTCAGCAGCATCGTTCCAGGAAACAACGCGCGTACTAACAGAAGCTGCTGTTTCTGGTAAGCGTGATGACCTACGTGGTCTGAAAGAGAACGTAATCGTGGGTCGTCTGATCCCAGCGGGTACAGGTTTCTCTTACCACCAACGTCGTCAATTGCAGCGTGATGTTGAGCTTGAGCCAGTAGCACCACAAGTTGATGCAGAGCAAGCCTCTCAAGACTTAGCGGCACTATTGAATGCAGGTCTTAACGACGAGAATTAATTCTCAACGTAACTGATTCTAAAAGGCATCCTTCGGGGTGCCTTTTTTATTGTTTGTAATAAATACCAGGCTAGTGGACGGGTTATGTAAGAGGGAAAAAGAAGGTGTTGGATAGTGTGTAATGAAGTGGCAGCCTATGTTACTGCCACATATTATAATGGCTAGGCTATGCGCCAGGAGGGCAAGATAGACTGTCGCTGATCAGCTCAATCAGTTTGTCTTCAAGGGCAAAGCGAAGTTCCATTAGCTCACCCACTTGAGATAAATCTTCATCAAATTTTTCAAGTAAATCGTCTTTTTTGACTTCACTGTATTTATCATTGAAGTTCAATAATGGATCTGTCGTTAAAGTGATTTTTGCGTAAAGAGTGGAAATTTCTTCGGTAGGTGAATAACCTGTTTGATGCCAGCGCTCCATTACGTTATCGTAAATTTTGAAGTGACCCGCTGAAATATAATCAACCAGAGCTTCACTGAATAACGATAATTGAGAGGCGGTAGGAAGTTGGCGGTTAGCCTCTTCTTTCGGGGCTAAGCCTGCTAGTTTACAAAAATCGATAAGCAGTTGTTGACGCATCATCAGCCATTGGTCAATGACGTCATTATGACCGCCCCATTCTTTTTTGACTTGTTCGAATTTACTAAGCATGAGCACGTCCTCATGGTCATGTCGATATCGTTAAATCGATAGTCGATGATCTTTCTCTTTTAAAGAGAGCTAGTTGTTCGGATAACTACTTGGTTTAAACTTTAGATTGCCAGTAAATTTACGCAGCCGCAAGGATGAAAGTAATAAAAATGTTAAAAAATGAGAATTTGGCATATTGCTGCATTATTCAGAAGGGAAAAATATGGCTTGAAAATAAGACGTTACCGCTGCGAAATATGGCTGATATTACGCTATCGACGATATCTAGCCGTGTTATTGGCCGCTTTAATGGTTATCTTGTTTATTGGCTAGAGGCTGATGATAATAACGATCCTGCTAATTTTTATGGTTTGCGGGAATTACTTCATATTGAGCCGGCCCTTTTTGATCTTGCAGGACGCGCGATTCAATTATCTTATATGCTTACTCAGCAGCGTTATTGTGGTCGCTGTGGCTATGAAGCACAATTACATGATGATCAATTGGCAATGCAGTGCCAAACTTGTAAGGCAATGGATTATCCACGTGTTTCGCCTTGTATTATTGTCGCGGTACGTAAAGATGAGAAAATTTTGCTCGCGCAGCATCCCCGACATAAAACAGGTATGTATACCGTGATTGCGGGTTTTGTTGAAACCGGTGAAACACTAGAGCAATGTGTTGCACGTGAAGTATTGGAAGAAACAGGCATTACTGTTGCGAATATTCAATACTTTGCTAGTCAGCCGTGGGCATTTCCCTCTAATCTGATGATGGGATTTACTGCTGATTACGCCAGTGGTGATATTAAGCCTGATTATGAAGAGTTAACCGACGCAATCTGGGCTGATGCGGAGCATTTACCTCAGTTACCGCCACAAGGGACAATCGCACGTCGATTAATAGACCATACGTTGTCTTTTTCAAGCTCGCCCTGTAATGATTAACAATCAGGTTTAACGCGTTATCGTATCGTTATTTCCTATTGATAGAATAAGATATGCTCTATTTTGTTCTGAGTAATGAATGATACAATAAATGCAGAATTTACCCATGGAGTCTCAAATGAGCGAATTAAAGAATGACCGCTACCTACGTGCGTTGTTAAAACAGCCTGTTGATTACACGCCGGTGTGGATGATGCGCCAAGCGGGTCGTTATCTCCCAGAATACCGTGAAACACGTAGCGTTGCAGGTGACTTTATGTCGCTATGTAAGAACGCTGAGCTAGCAAGTGAAGTCACATTGCAGCCACTTAAGCGTTTTCCGCTTGATGCTGCTATCTTGTTCTCAGATATCTTGACGATTCCTGATGCAATGGGTCTTGGCTTATACTTCGAAGCAGGCGAAGGACCTAAATTCCAACGTCCTATTACTTGTAAAGCTGACGTAGATAAAATTGGTTTACCCGATCCTGAAGGTGAGCTGCAATACGTAATGAATGCCGTTCGTCAAATTCGTCATGATCTGCAAGGTGAAGTACCATTGATTGGCTTCTCTGGTAGCCCATGGACATTGGCGACTTACATGGTTGAAGGTGGTAGCTCTAAAGCTTTCACTAAGATCAAGAAGATGATGTATGCAGAGCCACAAACACTACACCTATTGCTAGATAAGTTAGCGGATAGTGTTACTGAATACCTAAATGCACAGATCAAAGCCGGTGCACAGGCTGTGATGGTATTTGATACTTGGGGTGGTGTGTTAACCCCACGTGATTACAACGAATTCTCGCTGCGTTACATGCATAAGATTGTAGATGGCTTAATTCGTGAAAATGAAGGTCGTCGTGTACCTGTTACGCTGTTTACTAAAAATGGTGGCATGTGGCTTGAGCAAATCGCAGCGACGGGCTGTGATGGCGTAGGCTTAGATTGGACCATTGATATCGCAGAAGCGAAACGTCGCATCGGTGATAAGGTTGCACTACAAGGTAATATGGATCCATCCATGCTTTATGCGCAACCTGAACGTATTCGTCAAGAAGTAGCAACGATTCTTGAAGGTTTTGGCGATGGTGGTACAGGCCATGTCTTTAACTTAGGTCATGGTATTCACTTGGATGTTCCGCCTGAAAATGCTGGTGTGTTTGTTGAAGCCGTGCATGAATTATCGAAGCCTTACCATAAGTAATTTGCCAAATTGATATGATAAAAAACCCACGCAATAGCGTGGGTTTTTTTATCTCTAAACTTGGTCTTTGATTGCTAAATGCTGGTGGACGTATTGGCGAATATAAGGAACGACATCTGATTCAAACCATGGGTTCTTTTTAAGCCAAATGGCATTACGAGGCGATGGGTGAGGCAATGGAATGTAGCGTGGTGCCCATTGTTGCCATTGCCTTACGGTTTCTGTGAGTGTTTTCGGCTTATCTTGTAAATAATAGTTTTGTGCGTATTGTCCGATCAGTAATGTCATACCGATATTAGGCATCAGATCAAGCACTGGCTGATGCCATTTTGGCGCACACTCTGGGCGAGGCGGTAAATCACCAGTTTTCCCTTTTCCGGGATAACATAAACCCATCGGCATAATGGCAATGTGTTCTGGGTTATAGAAGGTATCTTTGTCCAACCCAAGCCATTGGCGTAGACGATCACCGCTAGGATCATTGAATGGGATCCCTGTTTGATGGACTTTTAATCCGGGCGCTTGTCCAATAAGCAATAACCTAGCTTTAGAGCTAAATTGAATCACAGGTTGTGGTACTAGGTGATCTTTGCAGATCTCGCAGTGGTGAATAAGATCGCGTAAGTTATCAACTTGTTTCATCTTGGTTGTACGTTCAAATATAGTTGCACTTTTAATATCCACTTTTAAAATCAATAAGATAATTTAGATCTTGCTGTTGTTTAAAGCGGAGGTAATTAGTTTTGAATATCTCTATGACTTGTTCTGGAAAACTTTCCGCCGCTATATGTGGAGTGATACTGATTTTTGGATGATGCCAAAAAGGATGATCTTGGTTAAGTGGCTCTTGCTTGAACACATCAAGGTAAGCATGGTTGAGTTGTTTATTATCAAGCGCATTAATTAAGTCTGATTCAACAACAGTATTACCTCTACCAACATTGAAAAAAAGTGCATTACGGCAGTGGGACCAGCATTGTTGGTTATAGATATCATTCGTGTGTTCTGTTGATGGCAGAATAGAAACAATCACATCTGCCTTGCTGAGTGCGTGCTGCAATTCTGTAATTGGATATGTTTGAGTAAAATCAGTAGAGGCTGATAAGCCTTGCCTGTTGACACCAATGACCGAGAAGTTCAATGCTTTTGCCGTTTTTGCGAGTATACAGCCGATGCTTCCTGTTCCTATGATTACCATGGTTTTGCCACTGACAGATTGATAAGGGATTGGCTGCCATAAAGATTGTGTTTGTTGCTGTGCGTATTGGTGGAAGTGACGATAGTAATTAAGGCACTGACCAATAACATATTCACTGATCAAAGGGCCAAAATATCCTTTAACGTTAGTGAGTAAATAATCTTGTCGTAGGTGAGGTTTAATGAGGGCATCAATGCCTGCAAATGTTGATTGTAACCATTTTAGTTTGGGTAATTGTTCGAGTTGGTTGGCGATCAAAGGAGGATCCGCTAGAATTATGCTTGCTTGCGAAGGATCATCGGTTAAGCAAAGGTCCGGTAACTGCGCCTGTGCCAATAATTGGGTATAGCGTTGTTGTTGCTTTGATATTACTGAAACTTTGATCATGCTTTTCCTTTAGCCTTATTCGTTTATCAAGTAAACTTCACTTCAAATCACTACTGTAGATTATCTCATGCTTAAAAATCCGATCCAGTTACGCTTAGAAAAATTAGAACCGTGGCAACACCTGACATTTATGGTGTCTTTGTGTGAGCGTATGTACCCAAATTATGTATTTTTCTGTGCAGAAACAGGATTTGCTGATTCTTATAAATATCGAGTGATCTTAGATAGCGTCTGGGAGATTTTGACCGTTAAAAACGCCAAAATTAACTTCGAGAATCAGCTAGAAAAATTAGAAGATATGGTGCCAAGCGAAGATGAGTTTGATATCTACGCGGTAAGCCCTGCGATTGATGCGTGTGTTGCACTTGCTGATCTTCTGCATGCGATGTTAGATCGTGATCTTATGATGGAAACAGTGATCAAACTAAGTGCTTTATCGGCAGAAACGGTTGCTAATCTTGAGTACGCACAAACAGGTATTGAGATCACTAACGATAATCAAAAAGAAAATGAAGCAGTATGTGCGGAATGGGATACCCAGTGGGCGATTTTCCGTGCATTAAAAGAAGCAGAAACACGTGATATTGAATTGATTAAAGATCTTCGTGCAGAGTTGCGTGATGAGCCTGTCAGTAATATCGGTATTGAGCTCTAACAGCTAATATCGCCATGACAGTAAAAAAAGAGCCTAAGGGCTCTTTTTTTGTATCGGGTGAAAGTGCGTTGTTCAGCATAAAAATATTTCGTTATATAAGCAAAATATCGTAGAAAAGACGGTTATTTCATCATTTGTATTGTTTGTGTTTCAGTATGTTTGGGGTTTGTGAAGTTTTTAGTTCTGGTTTTTAATTTAAAAGCCAGTGAATATCACTGCTTGGTGATTTAAATTTGCACCATTGCACTTATTTTATTTTGGCTATTGTAATTCGATCCCTTCACCGTTTATAACGTTACAGCGCCGTAGCACATTGTTTATGGCAATAATGGTTTATTCACGAGGAGGTACAATGCATACATTTATAGCAATGACATTCGCTACCTGTTTTTGTGGTCGTAATATTACTGCGCAATATGCGATGTGTGACGGTAATATCCGCCAACTCCTCATGCTCTCTCTAAAACGTATTTAGAGCTGGCTGCTTATATTTAAACATTACTGTCAGCTTGCGAAGAAGCTGATAGGTCCTTTGAAACATATTCCCATCTCGCTTCCTCCAAGCTGAAAGTCACAATCAAAGGAATACTATGTTAAGTGCACGCAATATTGCCGCATTAGGCTTTATGACATTCGCCATGTATTTAGGCGCGGGAAACTTAATCTTCCCTCCATTCTTAGGTTATCAAGCTGGTGATAACTTTCTAAGTGGCATGACAGGCTTTCTTTTAACTGGAGTGGGTTTACCTGCGATTGCGCTGGTGATTGTCGCTTGGGTTCGAGGCTCTGATAACTTAACCGCCGCATTACCGAAGCCTTTAGCAACTAGCTTTTGGGTGATGTTGTTTATTGTGATTGGTCCTGCTTTTATTATTCCTCGTACGATCACCGTGGCTTACCAATTTAGTCTTGCTCCCTTCATGGGTGATGTTGGTCTTATCCCTTTTTCTATAGCATTTTGTATCGCCGCTATTTTGTTCTCGTTATATCCCGGTAAGCTGGTGGACACATTAGGCAAATGGTTAACGCCAATACTGCTAACGATTTTAGGTGTGATGGCTGTTGTCGCTATTTTATATCCTTCAGGTTATGTCACTGAAGCGACGGGAGCTTATGTTAATGGGGCGATGGCTGAAGGTTTAACCCAAGGTTATATGACAATGGATGCGTTAGGATCGATTGGTTTTGGCTGGGTTATCTTCCGTGCTATTGAAGGTATGGGCGTTAAAGAGCCTAAAGCCATTGCAAAATACACCTTAATTGCGGCGCTTATGTATTCAAGTGCAATGGCATTAGTGTACTTGTCTCTTGCTTATATTGGCGTAACAAGCGAAGGGCTGGGATTAAACTTCACTAATGGTGGTGAGATCTTAACCGCTTTCACCAATTATCATTTTGGTGTGTTTGGTACTTTGTTATTAGGTGCGGTATTGGTATTGGCGTGCTTAACAACAGCGATTGGGGTGACAACTGCGGGTAGTGAGTTTTATAGCCGTACTTTCACACCGGTGACCTATCGTAAAAGTGTTATTGTGATTATGGTGCTATCAGGCATTATTGCTAACGTTGGCTTATCGCAATTGTTGAAAGTGACATTACCTGTGGTTGTTGCGTTACACCCTATTGCGATTTCATTACTGATTATTGCACCACTGCGTCATCAATTATCACAAAAGATGGTATTGGCAACCTTAGCCGTTGCGATGATTTTTGGCTGTATTGATGCAACGCATATTCTTGAAGCGATGCCAGCACAGATGGATAAGATACTAGAGGCTAATCTACCGTTATATCACTATTACGCAGGTTGGATTTTGCCGACGGTAATCACCTTGGTTATCGGATTAATTGCGCAGCGTTTGACAGTAAAACGCCAAGTACTGACTAAAGAATACTAATGTACTGAGTGGTTTAAAGAGATAATAAAAAAGGGACCGAAAGGTCCCTTTTTTCATGATGGAGGATTATTTTTCTTCATCATTATTTTGAATTACACCATGCTTTTTCTTCCACTTTTCCCAACGCTGGAAAGCCAGTTGCTGCATGTCAGTATTTTTATCGGCTTCATCGACAATTTCTTCACCTACCAGGCTTTCGAAAATATCTTCTAAGGTCACGAGACCTTGTACTGTGCCGTATTCGTCAACGATTAAGATAAGCTGTGAACGTTCCTGCATTAAGCGCTCAAAAGCCTTAGGTACGCTAACGTTATTCATAATAACGGGTAGTGGGCGCATTAATACACCGAGTTCTTGGCCCCCTTTACCCGCTTGGCTTTCAGCAAATAGCTCTAGGCGGTGAACGAAACCGACAATGTTGTCACTCTGCTCGCTATATACCAATGGACGAGAGAACGGACTATTTTTATGCTGAGACAAGAATTCATTAATGGTTTGCTCTGCATCAACACGGAATAGCACCGGACGTGGCGTCATAATTTTCGTTACGCTTACATCACGGAATTGCAGTAAGTTGGTTAGGATTTTTGACTCGCCTTCACCTAACTCACCTGTTTCGTGTGCTAGTAACGCCATTGCTGAAATTTCATCACGTAATTTTGGTTGCTCATGACCGCGTGATAAACGACGAGTAATTTGTTCTGATACCCACACTAGAGGGATCAAAAGTAATACCATCCAACGCAACATAGTCGCTGAGAATGGTGCAAGTTGACGCCAGTAAGTTGCACCAATGGTTTTTGGCACAATTTCAGACAGTAATAAAATACCTATGGTTAATACGCCCGAGAACACACCTAACCATTCACTACCAAATACGATAGTCGCTTGTGCACCTGCGGTTGCAGCACCGATGGTGTGAGCGATGGTGTTTAGGGTCAAGATCGAGGCAAGAGGCCGATCAATATTATCTTTGAGCGCGGTGAGTTTTGCCGCCGCAGGGTGGTTTTGTTGGCGTAATGTGGCGATATAACTTGGTGAAATACTAAGTAACACCGCTTCTAATACGGAACAAATAAACGAAACACCAATCGCAACGGAGATGTAAATCGTAAGGAGTACCATGTCAACCTATCAGTAAATTAGCGAATATCAGCTATATTAATCGGGGCTGGGCAGAATAAATACAACTATTTTTATGCGGTATTTGGTAACATTTTGTGAACTTGCGCTCAGATTGTGGTTAAAGAGTCCGCACCTGAGTCGAATAAAGCAGACAAACCTTTGCCACACGGGCTTCTTTTGAATTAGAGTTGTCTCGTCTTACGAAAAACCTTAGAAGGGAAACCTAATGAACAAGACCCAACTGATTGACCTGATCGCAGAAAAAGCGGATCTATCTAAAGCACAAGCAAAAGCAGCTTTGGAATCTACTCTTGACGGCATTACTGATGCGCTAAAAGACGGTGACCAGGTTCAACTAATTGGCTTTGGTACATTTAAAGTAAACCATCGTGCAGCTCGCACTGGCCGTAACCCACAAACTGGTGCTGAAATTCAAATTGCTGCAGCTAACGTTCCTGCGTTTGTTGCTGGTAAAGCACTAAAAGATGCATTGAAGTAATTGTGATACCGCCAGAATGAATTATTCATCTGGCGGTTTTTTTATGTCTAAAATTTCATTTCTCTTTTCTTTTCTTCTTCCTCTCATTCTCACTGGATGTGTTGCAGGAAACCTTGCTGATAACACCGCATTGCCGATCACTAAGGTGAATGTTGCTGAGCAAAAAGTAGATGGTACATATATCTATTGGTATTTATCCCGTCAGAATGCTCCAGAACGGCTAGGAGAGCGTGTGTACAGTACTAAGCAAGGTGATTATCAAAGTGATTACCAATGGCAGTCAGGTAAGCTTAAAACGCTGTTACAACAGGGTGAGCGGTTAATCGATGGACAGCAAGTTCCCTTTGAATTACAACTTCGCTTCGATAGCCAAGGCGTCGCAGTTTATCAACGCTATAAAGAAGATGGGCATATCTTACCGTTAACGACAAATGAAATAACGGAGCTCAAACAGCACAGCGAATATTTAGTCCATCGGATTGAACGACTAAAAAGATCAAAACAGTATTTTGAGCAAGGCTATAGACAGCAACAACAGCAGATCTCTTGTCAAACTCAACAGCCGATCACGATTGATGATCCTAATGTATTATCCGCATTTTCCCCATCGGGACATTGGGCGGCTATTGGCGAGCAGAAAAACGGTAGGTTAAGAATTCATAAGTTGTTATCGGGTGTGGTGAGTGAGACTTGTCTACAAGCACCGACACTGATTGATACGAAGCAATAAATGCTTGCAAAAAAAAGACAATAAAAAACGCGCTGATTAAGCGCGTTTTTTAACTTAGGGAGAATGCGTTTTATTGCTGTTGCTCACGAGCAATAGCGCGATAACCAATATCGTCACGATGGAACATGCCATCCCACGAAATTTGTTTTGCCAACGTATAAGCACGCTGTTGTGCTTCTAAGACAGTATCGCCCATCGCGGTTGCACACAGCACACGACCACCGTTAGTGACGATATCGCCTTGATTATTCGTTGTGCCGGCGTGGAAGACTTTCTCGCCAGCCACTTCTTGTTGCGGCAAGCCTGAAATCACATCACCCTTGTTGTAGCTTGCTGGATAGCCGCCAGCGGCTAAAACAACACCGATAGAAGCGCGTGGATCCCATTTCGATTCTACGGTATCTAGCTTGCCATCAATCGCTGCTAAACATAGCTCAACCAAATCAGACTGCATACGTAACATGATAGGTTGAGTTTCCGGATCACCAAAGCGACAGTTGTATTCGATCACTTTTGGGGTGCCATCGCTCATGATCATCAAGCCAGCATAAAGGAAACCTGTATAAGGTGCGCCTTCTGCGGCCATCCCTTCAACCGTTGGGTAGATCACTTCTTTCATCACGCGGTCATGGATATCTTGTGTTACAACAGGGGCTGGTGAATAAGCGCCCATGCCACCCGTGTTAGGGCCAGTATCGCCATTTCCAACACGTTTATGATCTTGGCTGGTGGCCATAGGTAGAACGTTTTTACCGTCTACCATTACGATGAAACTGGCTTCTTCACCATCTAAGAACTCTTCGATAACTACGCGGTGTCCGGCTTCACCAAATGCATTGCCAGCGAGCATATCGCGTACGGCATCTTCGGCTTCTTGCTCTGTCATTGCGACAATCACGCCTTTACCTGCTGCTAAGCCATCCGCTTTTACTACAATCGGTGCGCCTTTTTGCTTTAAGTAAGCAAGAGCGGGATCGATTTCAGTAAAGTTTTGATATTCCGCCGTTGGAATATTGTGGCGAGCAAGGAAGTCTTTAGTGAAAGCTTTAGAGCCTTCAAGTTGTGCTGCGGCTTCTGTTGGACCAAAGATGGGCAGTTTAGCTGCGCGGAACGCATCAACCACACCAATAACCAGTGGCGCTTCTGGGCCGACAATGGTTAAACCAATTTGATTATTTTGCGCAAATTCAACTAATGCTGCGATGTCTTCAACACCAATCTCAACATTTTCCAGTTTAGGTTCAAGTGCTGTTCCTGCATTACCAGGAGCAATAAATACCGTTTCTACTTGTGGGTTTTGTGCAACTTTCCAGCCTAATGCGTGTTCACGGCCGCCGTTACCAATGATCAGTACTTTCATCGTTAATCCTTATTGCTTCGCGCTAAATACTTAAAAATCTCTGCTCTTTAAAAAAGAGCAGAGACTAAATCGATAGTTTTATTCACTCAAGTTTGTGATGACAACTTAGTGGCGGAAGTGGCGCATACCGGTAAATACCATCGCCATGCCATGCTCGTCAGCAGCAGCAATGACTTCATCATCACGCATTGAACCACCCGGTTGGATAACACAAGTAATGCCTGCTTCTGCTGCGGCATCAATACCATCACGGAACGGGAAGAATGCATCTGATGCCATTACGCTACCCGCGACTTCTAGGTTTTCGTCAGCAGCTTTAATACCTGCAATTTTGGCAGAATAAACGCGGCTCATTTGACCTGCACCAACACCTATGGTCATATTGCCTTTTGCATACACAATCGCGTTTGATTTCACGTATTTCGCTACTTTCCAGCAAAATAGTGCATCACGCAGTTCGTCTGTGGTTGGTTGACGTTGAGTGACAACGGTTAAATCATCAACCGATACCATACCTTGGTCACGGTCTTGAACCAATAAACCACCATTTACACGTTTAACGTCAAAACCCGTAGTTTTGGTTGTCCATTCGCCACACTCAAGAAGACGTAAGTTTTTCTTGGTTGCAACAACGGCTGCCGCCTCTGCTGATACTTTCGGCGCGATAATAACTTCGACAAATTGACGATCAACAATCGCTTGTGCAGTTGCTGCATCTAATTCACCGTTGAACGCAATAATGCCGCCAAATGCTGAGGTAGGGTCAGTTTTGTAAGCGCGATCGTAAGCTTCAAGTAAATTGTCCCCGAGTGCGACACCACATGGGTTAGCATGTTTTACAATCACACAAGCGGGTAAATCGAATTCTTTCACACACTCAAGTGCTGCATCTGTATCGGCGATGTTGTTGTATGATAGCGCCTTACCTTGAAGTTGCGTTGCCGTTGCGACAGAAGCTTCTTGTGGGTTGGCTTCAACATAGAATGCTGCTGCTTGGTGGCTGTTTTCACCATAGCGCATGTCTTGTTTTTTCTCGAATTGCTGATTGAAAGTGCGTGGAAACTTCGATTCCTCGTCACCTTCTTTGTTGTCGCCGTAAGATGGCACCATAGTACCAAAGTAGTTGGCGATCATACCGTCGTAAGCTGCAGTATGTTCAAAAGCTGAGATAGCTAAATCGAAACGTGTTGCCTGAGTTAGTGAGCCATTGTTGGTGCTAATTTCTGTTAGTACGCGGTCGTAATCGTGCGCATTAACGACAATCGCTACATCTTTATGGTTTTTTGCTGCAGAGCGAACCATTGTTGGACCACCGATGTCGATGTTCTCAACTGCGTCGGCGAGCGTACAACCGGCTTTGGCAACAGTCTCAGCAAAAGGATAAAGGTTAACAACAACCATATCGATAGGGTTAATACCGTGCTTTTCCATTACTTCGTCGTCAGTACCACGACGGCCTAGTACGCCACCGTGAACTTTTGGGTGAAGGGTTTTTACACGGCCATCCATCATTTCTGGGAAACCGGTGTAATCAGAAACTTCAGTGACTTGAATGTTTTTCTCGGCAAGTAAACGAGCGGTACCGCCTGTCGATAAGATTTCTACGCCGCGATTGGCAAGAGCCTGTGCGAATTCCACAATACCTGTTTTGTCTGATACGCTGATCAGTGCACGGCGAATAGGACGAGCGTTTTCCATGGCTACTATCTCTTTTAATTACACGGTGAATAGAATATTTCCCAAGACCAAGCCCATTTGGTGTGAATTGGTTTTGGGAAATATCCTGATTCTCATCACATCAACAATGTTTGGGTGATGACAATAGTGATTTATCAATAATGGTCATTTGTGTGTAATGTGACCATTATTTTACATGAATAGGAAGATTACGCAAACGTTTGCTTTTTTGGGTGTCTTTAGGAGAAATGAGCAAGATGGCGATGTATTTGATTGGTCAATTAGCAAAGTTATGTCAGGTCAGTAGCGATACATTACGGTTTTACGAAAAAAATGATTTGCTCCAGCCTGCAGGCCGAAGCGACAGTGGTTATCGTTTATATAGTGATGATAATTTATCGCGAGTTAAATTTATCTTACGGGCCAAAGCTATTGGCTTAAGTTTGGAAGAAATTCGTGAGCTATTAGATATCCGACTGGAAGCTAGTCAACATAGTTGTGCGGAAGTAAAAGCGATCACCCAAGCTAAGCTTGACGAAGTGGATATGAAAATAAAGGAACTCTCGCGTATTCGACGCGCGTTAAAAAAGATCAATGATGCGTGTTGTGGCCATGTGGATGATGATGCGAGCCATTGCTCAATCCTTGAGGCCTTGAACGATAGCTGTGATACGCCAGATCCTATCGGTGACACCAAGTCATGTTGTTCAAGGCACAAGAAATAGAACGTATAAATTAATCGCTGGTGGCTTCTTTTGCATTTTGGATCGCATCTTTTGTGGTATCACGGAAAAAGTGTCCCGTTGCTTTGGTTGCATCACGGGTCGCGTGACCAATCTCAGTGAAGCCATCTTTAATATTTTGTTTATCGCTACTGCTACAACCAACTAATGGTAACGAAGCGATCAGTAGTACCGCTAAAACATGTTTATTTAACATCTGAGATCCCTTGATAAAATTTCAAAGACTAGTGTAGCGTTTTTTTATCATGAACCAAGTTAAATTCATGTCATGAATATCGTGATTAGCGTCATTATATTTCATTAGGGCATTGTGAAATTTTGTGATAATTTCCAGTCAAAAGCGTATCGCTAATACGAATTAAAGATAAGGAAAATCGATGTTAAAAGTAAATGAATATTTTGATAGCCAAGTAAAATCAATTGGCTTTGAATCTTCGGGTGATCATGTCAGTGTTGGCGTAATGGCACCTGGCGAATATACTTTTGGTACTGTAGCACCTGAGCGTATGACGGTGGTTAAAGGTGCATTAACTGTAAAACTACCAGGCCATGTTGACTGGGAAACTTACAACGCAGGCGATAACTTTGAAGTTCCAGGTGACAGTTCATTTAATGTGAAAGTATTGGTTACTACTGCTTATCTTTGTGATTACTTATAATTTTAAATTATAGTGATTATCTAAAAGCTTCACTTCGGTGGAGCTTTTTTGTTTGCCGCTGTTTGATATCTCTATGCCGATCCTCGTTCAATTAATTGTGGCGGTAAAATAAACTGTTGTGCCGTTTCATTATGAACCGTCATTTTTGCGAGTAACCGTTGTCCTGCAAGTTGACCCATTTGTCGCGTAGGAGAGCTGATCATGGTTAGGCTTGGCTGAGTTAAAGCCGCTTCAGGGGTATCATCAAACCCAATTAAGCCGATTTGTTGACCAATATAGTTATCTTTTCCGACACTTTTCCCTACCCGTTGAATACCATACATCGCCCCTAATGCAATGGCTGGTCGGTGGCATAATAGCGCGGTAATTTTAGGATGCTGAGTTAGCAGTTGTTGAACATGATCCGCGGCTTGGCACTGGTTATTCTGAGCTTCAATTATCCATTCATTTTTAAACGGTAAGCCATATTGCATTAATGTCGTGCCATAGCCGCCAATACGCTCAGCACGGGTGAGTGAGTCACTGCTGCCACCAATATACGCAATATGACGATGACCTTGTTGGATCAAGTGCTGAGTTGCAAGGATTGCGGCTTGATGATTATCAGGCCCAATATAATCGACCTCATTATTCACGGCGGAGCGGGCCAAGCAAACCGCAGGAATATTGGCTTGTTTTGCCATTTCGAGTACTTTGTTGGTTGCTTCTCTTACCGGGCTAAATGCAATACCTGCGACACCTTGTTGGATCATCGATTGGACACATTGGATTAATTTGTCTGCTTGATGGTTGGACTGAGCAAGAAATAACATATGGTCATGTTGTTCAAGCTCATCGCTTAACCCTGCCGTGACTTCGGTATAAAAGGGATCTGTAATATCCGCTAAGATCCAGCCGATCAAATTTGAGTGATTGGATCGTAAATTCGCTGCGGCGTTATTGCGAACATAGCCTAAGGCTTCAACTGCTTGATTGACCTTATCGATTGTCGCTTTTGATATACGGCCTTTATTGCCCAGCACCAAAGAAACAGTAGAAACGGAGACGCCGGCATAGTCGGCAACATCGGTGATCTTTACTTTGCTTGATTTAGCCATTAGATAGTTAATTACCCTGTATTTATCTATCAATATAAAACGTTATATCTATAATCCGAATATTAACAGGATCACAGTTTTTAATATGTGTTATGGCGCGAGATATGTTCCGTGATCTCGATGCCGATAAAAGTTGATAAAACGTTTTATCATTTATTTCGTAATTCAGCAAAAGCGTTGGCAGAAGTTTTGAGCTCATCTTCGTCGACGTTTTTTTTCAACAAAGTGATAAAACGTTTTACCACTTTGTTTTTGACGAAGATAAAACAGTGATCAGGTGACAATGATGTCTAAATCTGCAAATAAAACAACGCTATGGGAATTTTTCCAAAGCTTAGGTAAAACGTTTATGTTGCCAGTGGCACTTTTGGCGTTTTCCGGTATTTTACTGGGTATTGGTAGCTCGTTATCAAGTGCTGCAGTAAAAGAAAGTATGCCTTTTCTTGATAATACCGTACTGCAATTGCTGTTCATGTGGATGACCAAAGTTGGTTTGGTTGCATTTATCTATTTACCTATCATGTTTGCCGTAGCCATTCCTCTTGGCCTTGCTCGTGAAGAAAAAGGTGTTGCCGCGTTTGCCGGTTTTGTTGGTTACGCAGCACTTAACTTATCGATTAATTTTTACCTAACAGTGGCTGGCGTATTAGGCAATGCGACCGAAGAAAAAGCCTACGGTGTGAAGTCTGTTTTAGGCATAGAGTCGATTGATACTGGCATTTTAGGCGCGGTGATCGTCGGTATTATTGTGGCGAAACTGCATGCACGTTTCTATACCTACAAAATGCCTGATGCATTAGCTTTCTTTGGTGGCGCGCGTTTTGTTCCGATCATCTCAACCTTAACGCTCGGTGTGGTTGGTCTATTAGTACCGCTAGTATGGCCTTACTTTGCTATGGGTATTAATGGTATTGGTAGCTTAATCTCTCACTCAGGCCCATTTGGTCCATTCCTTTTCGGTACCGGTGAGCGTTTGTTATTGCCATTTGGCTTACACCACATTCTTGTTGCATTGGTGCGTTTTACGGAAGCGGGTGGCACGATGGATGTGTGTGGTAACACGGTAAGTGGCGCATTAAATATTTTCTATGCAGAGCTTTCTTGCTCAACAACTAATGGCTTCTCTAACTCGGCAACATCATTCTTGTCGCAAGGTAAAATGCCTGCTTTCCTTGGTGGATTACCCGGTGCTGCTCTTGCGATGTACCACTGTGCTCGCGTTGAAAATCGCAGCAAAGTAAAAGCGTTATTGTTATCAGGTGTGGTTGCGTGTGTGATTGGTGGTATCACAGAGCCATTAGAATTCTTATTCCTGTTCGTTGCACCAGCACTGTACTTTGTTCATGCTATTTTAACAGGTGTTGGCTTTATGGCGATGCACCTATTAGGCGTAACGATTGGTAATACTGATGGCAACATTATCGACTTTTTGATTTTCGGTGTACTTCAAGGTACGGCAACGAAATGGTACTTAGTACCTCTTGTTGCTGCAGTATGGTTTGTGATGTATTACAGCGTATTCCGCTTTGTGATCACTCGCTTTAATTTAAAAACTCCAGGCCGTGAAGTGGCTGATGTAAAAGATGAGTTAGCCTTTGCGGAAACGGGTGAGAAAACGACGGGTTACAAAGGTAATATTATTTTAGAAGCACTGGGTGGTGCTGCAAACATTACGTCACTGGATAACTGTATTACTCGTTTACGTTTATCGGTTAATGATATGAGTTTAGTGAATGACGCCGTACTCAAAGCTAACGGTGCGTTGGGGGTCGTTAAGCTTGACGATCATAACTTACAAGTCGTGATTGGGCCTCAGGTGCATATGGTCAAAAATGAAATGCAGGGCTTAATGCCAGCGACGGCATAATATGATTGCGGAGCCTAGTGCTCCGCTTTTTTGTTTTGGATAACTGTTTTTGCTTGTTGCAAGAGGTTGATATGTTTGATTTCTCTACCCCAGTTAACCGTTATGGTACCTATTGTACCCAGTGGGATTATGTTGAAGATCGGTTTGGTGAAGCGGATTTATTGCCGTTTACTATTTCTGATATGGATTTCGCCGTTGCGCCATGTATTGAGAAAGCGTTATCTGAGCGATTAGCACATGGTGTATTTGGCTATAGCCGATGGAATCATGATGATTTTAAATCTGCGATCACAGGATGGTTTTCACGCCGCTATCATAGTCCAATCAATCCCGAGCATATTGTGTATGGTCCATCGGTGATTTACATCATTTCGCAATTAGTGATGCAGTGGACAAAGCAGGGGGAAGGAGTCCTCATTCATACTCCAGCCTATGATGCGTTTGGTAATATGTTAGCGGCTAATGATCGTCTCATGCTAACAAGCCCGTTGTTAAAAACGGCTGGTGGCAGTTATGAGATTGATTGGGCACAATTTGAAGCACAAGCGGCAAAATCAAACTGTAAAGTGTTATTACTGTGTAGTCCACAAAATCCAACTGGAAGAGTATGGACACGTGATGAACTCAGCCGTATGGCACAGATCTGTTTGCAACATCAGGTGAAAGTGATCTCCGATGATATCCATATGGATATGGCATTTAATGATTATATTCCTTGGCCTGAAGTGGCATTAGATGATAATTGGGCGTTGGTTTCTTCAGGATCAAAGTCATTTAATATTCCTGCATTAACGGGCGCATATGCGTTTATTGCCGATCAAACGGTGCGTGAACGGTACCTTACTCAGTTAAAAGCGGCACATGGTTTATCGTCACCGTCGATTTTAGGCGTTATAGGACATATTGCCGCTTATAACCAAGGTGAAGTATGGCTCGATAGTTTAAAAGACTACCTTCAAGCTAACCTTTGTTATGTCGCAGAGCAGTTAAATCAGGCCTTTCCTGAGTTGAATTACCAAGTGCCTGAGGGGACATATTTAGCGTGGATTGATTTAACGCCATTGAGCGTGGATATGGATGCCCTACAACAACGTCTAATTAGTCATTACAAAGTCGCCATTATGCGCGGTGATACCTATGGTCAAGAAGGGCAAGGCTATGTTCGTTTGAATGTCGGTTGTCCTCGTAGCAAAGTAGAAATAGGTCTCAAGGCATTGATGAGTGCATTGCATGATCTAAAACATCAATAGAATATTGCTTGTTTTATAACTAAGAAAAGCTTCGCGTCGGCGGAGCTTTTTTGTATCTGTTATTGCCACTCATTTTTAGAGATCAAGCGTTTTATCAATTGCGCCTTTATATGACATGTAACGCACATGTTGGATTTATAAAAATTATCTGGAGAGAAAGCATTATAGTAACAGTATTTAGCAAGGTTGAGTTCTGGTTAATCACGCCTAACATGTTGCTTTAGATACTTAGAGCCTAATTGATCTTGTCGTTATAGCGAAACTATTTCATGACTAAACGTAATAAGTAGGATAGGGAGTTCTATGAATCTATCGTTAACACATGCATCAATTAGTACCAAAGCTTGGATCATATGGCTGTTATTTGCCATCGGTCTTATTTCTATTTCTGCATTAAATATTTCCTCAACTAATCAACATATGCGAGCTAATTATGAGGGAGGTATTAAGCAAATAGTAGAAGGGGCGGTAGGAGTGGTTAATTACTATCATGCACTTAGCTCCAATGGCACATTGAGCGAAGAAGAAGCGCAAAAACAGGCTTTAGCGGCAATTAACGCAATGCGTTTTGATGGCGGAAATTATATTTTTGCGGGAAATAAGGAAGGCTATCAAATCGCAACCCGTTTTGATGAAATGATGGGGACTGACATTCTGTCACTAACAGACGGTAATGGACGACGATTCGTCGAAGAGCTTTACAGTGTCGGTAAGCAAGGTGGTGGTTTTGTTGATTATATGTGGAAGTCATCGTCAGATCCTAATCAACTGATTTTAAAAACGAGCTATGCTGATTATTTTCATCCTTGGGGCTGGATGATTGGCGCAGGAATGAATATCAAAGCCTTAAACCAAGATATTCAAGCCAGCCAATGGCTATCGTTTGTGAATGTTGCTGTTATTTTGGCAATACTGTCATTATTGATGGCGTATTTTATTCGTAGTATTACTTTGCCAATTAAAAAAACCGTTGCTGCGATGCGCGATCTATCAACCGGTGAAGGTGATTTAACTCAGCGTCTTAAAGAAGAGGGCGGTCCTGAATTAACGGCACTTGCGAAACATTTTAATCGCTTTGTTATTTCTATTCAGGCCATTATCCATAATATTAGTGATGCAGGTTCACAACTGACTCACTCTTCGCGTTGTTTATCACAATCAGTGTTATCGATGGATAGTAATTTAAATCAACAGAAAGAAGACACCGATCAACTCGTGGGGTCAATGGGGGAAATGCTCACTGCGGTTGAAGAAATTGCAGGCAGAACCGTTGATGCCACTGATTTTAGTATTAAAGCAGCGAAACAAACAGAAGCCAGTAAAGTGATTATTCAGCGTAATATTGAAGAGTCACAATTGCTCGCATTAGATATTGGTGAAGCCAGTAAAGTGATCACCCAACTAGCAACAGATAGCCGTAATGTCGATACCGTGTTGGAAGTGATACGTGGCATTGCAGAGCAGACCAACTTATTAGCGTTAAATGCTGCGATAGAGGCTGCAAGAGCCGGTGATGCAGGGCGAGGCTTTGCTGTTGTTGCTGATGAAGTTCGCACCCTATCACAGCGCACACAAGAGTCGACGATTGAAATTCAAACCATTATTGAAAAATTACAACAAGGTGCGGAGCAAGCGGTTGGTGTCATGAATCAGGGGGCTGAAAAAGCCCAGAATGCGTCAAAGATTTCTGCATCGGCAGGGGAAGCGTTGAATTTAATTGTTGAAGAAGTTCATGCGATACAAGGGATGAATCAGCAGATCTCAGCCGCAACAGAGCAGCAATCATTAACCGTTAATAGTATTAATCAAAATGTGGCAAGTTTGAATGATAGCTCGATATCATTGTCGACTGAATCTAATCAGATGTCGTCATCGAGTGAAGAGCTCAATCAAATTTCGGAAGATCTAATGGTGACGATTCAGCGTTTTAAACTGCATTAAAGTAGGACTATTATGTTTTATTTAGCATGACAGTACCGAATAGCAGCCAATAAAAAAGCCATGCCTGAAATACAGGGATGGCTTTTTTATCAATAACTTAAACTAAATGTATTAGTTCATGCCATATTTTTTAAGCTTCTTACGTAGCGTACCACGGTTGATACCCATCATGGTTGCAGCGCGAGTTTGGTTACCGCGAGTGTACTGCATGATAGTGTCTAATAGTGGTTGTTCAACTTCTGCAAGCACAAGCTCGTACAGATCGTCGACTTCCTGACCATTTAATTGAGCAAGGTAGTTTTTAAGGGATGCCTTCACTGAATCACGTAATGGTTTCTGTGTGATTTGGTCTTGTGAAGTTACAGTTGTTACTGTTAACGCTTCGGAAGTCAGATTTTGTTCGAACATAATTCTGTAAGCTCTTCTAGTATTTATGCAACGTTTTCGAAGTAGCCTTGCAGCGCATCAAGTTGCTGTTGAGCATCCTCGAGTGCGTTGAAGGTCTGGCGGAAATCACCGGCTGGTGCATGTTCTTTCAAGTACCAAGACACGTGTTTACGTGCAATGCGCAGTCCTAGGTATTCACCGTAGAACTGGTGGAGTTCTTGAACATGTCCCAACATGATTTCACTGATCTCATCAATTGATGGGGCAGCGAGGTGTTCACCAGTTGTTAAGTAATGGTGGATTTCTCTAAAAATCCACGGCTTCCCTTGTGCAGGTCGGCCAATCATTAGAGCATCGGCACCCGTATAATCGAGTACAAAGCGTGCTTTTTCCGGGCTATCGATATCACCGTTAGCGATAACTGGGATCGAGATGGCTTGTTTCACCGCTCTAATGTAGTCATATTCCGCTTCACCTTTGTACATACATGCCTTGGTACGTCCGTGAAGGGCGAGGGCTTGTATGCCGCATTGCTCGGCGAGTTTGGCTATGTCGACACAGTTTCTATTTTCCAGATCCCAACCAGTACGGGTTTTAAGCGTAACTGGAACATCTACCGCATCCACCACTGTACGAAGAATGTCTTCGATAAGGTTGGGATATTGCAGTAGTGCAGAACCGGCTAATCGTTTGTTTACTTTCTTTGCTGGGCATCCCATGTTGATATCGATGATTTGCGCACCGTTTTCAACACTGAACTGCGCAGCTTCAGCCATCAACTTTGGATCAGCCCCTGCTATCTGAACCGAACGAATACCTGATTCACCTTCGTGAACCATACGATTGAGCGATTTAGACGTCTTCCAGAGATCTGGGTTCGACGACATCATCTCGCTAACTGCCATACCTGCACCGTAGCGAAGGCATAACTCACGAAATGGCCGATCGGTCACACCCGCCATAGGCGCGACTATCAGCTGGTTTTTAAGTTGATAAGGACCGATTTGCAAAATGTCTCTACCTGACTGTGCCAGTAAGGGCGCGCATTTTACGCATTTTTTGCTCTGCTGAAAAGGCCAATAATTGAGCATGATGATTTTGTTTGCCAAAATCGTATGATTTTCAATCAATTGACCGATTAAATTTATAAATAAAAATCAGCAGTAGTACCCAAAACTGCGTGTGATTATGCCTTACGGCCTGAGATGCGACACCACTCTTCACGTGCAATTACTGGGTCTAAAGCCAGTTCATCGCTGTAGTAGGTTGACACATCAGCCGCTTGGCTTTCTAGCACACCTGAGATCGCTAAGTCGCCACCGTCTTTAACAAGGCTCTTGATCACTGGTGATAGTTCACGCAGTGGGCCTGCAAGGATGTTAGCAACTACAACGTCAGCTTGAATACCTTGAGGCTGATCTTGTGGTAGGTATAGTTCTAGATTGTCAGACACACCGTTACGTTCTGCGTTATCACGTGACGCTAAGATCGCTTGTGGGTCGATATCAATACCAATAACTTTTGCTGCGCCAAGTTTTAGTGCAGCAATCGCTAAAATGCCTGAACCACAACCAAAATCGATAACCGTTTTACCGGTTAGGTCTTGGCTGTCTAACCACTCAAGACAAAGTGATGTTGTTGGGTGAGTGCCTGTACCAAATGCTAGACCTGGGTCTAATAGTACGTTCACCGCGTCTGGCTCTGGCGCTTCACGCCAGCTTGGGCAGATCCATAGACGACGACCGAAACGCATAGGGTGGAAGTTATCCATCCACTCACGTTCCCAGTCTTTATCCTCTAACTGCTCGATTTTATAAGCAAAATCATCAGCAATTAATGGGCTGTTTTTAAGCATGTTCAGCACGAAATCCATGTCGGCTTCAGCATCATACAAACCAATTACATCGGTATCACCCCAAAGGCGGGTTTCACCTGGCATAGGCTCGAAAACTGGCGTGTCTTGTGCGTCTAGGAAGGTGACAGACAGAGCACCAGTCTCTTCCATTAGCATGTCGCCAATTGCTTCTGCGCTCTCTGCAGTTGCGTTCAGTTTAATTTGAATCCAAGGCATGGTTTATTCGCTTATTTTGTGACTACTTGAACATAGGGGGCGAAGTCTAGCATGAAATTTCACCAATCCCCATTATCAGATGCCATTCTAGGGATAAAAAAAAGATAGTACCGACTGGCACTATCTTTAATGTAGTTGATTATTTAGCGTGATATAGCCGATTTTAGTCGCTTAATTGCGGTGTTTCTACTTTTGTTGGTTTGGCATAGCTACCAACGACAAAAGCGATCAAACCTAATAACAGCGTTGGTACAATCGCATGAACGCCATTCATATCGGGTTTACTAAATGACAAAATAATGTAGCTACTCAAGCCGACGATCATGGAAGCAAAAGCGCCGGTTGCGGAGGCTTTTTTCCAATATAAGCCGAGTACCAGAGGCCACAAAAATACGGCTTGTAAGCTACCAAAGGCTAATAGGTTAAGCCAAATGATCATATCCGGTGGATTCATCGCAGCGATAAACACTAAGCCTGAGAAAATCCCTGTTACCCATAGTGATAATTTAGGTAGGCGCTTTTCAGCGTGTTCATTATTGGCAATGTTTGGATTGATATAGTTGATATATAAATCTTTGAGCAGTGTTGCTGAAGCTTGAATGAGTTGTGAGTCGATAGTCGACATAATCGCCGCCATTGGGCCTGCCAAGAACACACCGGCTACAACAGGTGGTAATACGGTTACCATAAGGGTTGGCATGATCTGATCGGGGCTAGCGATATCAGGCACGATAGCACGGCCTAATGCGCCTGCTAAGTGCATCCCAAACATCAGTAGCGCTACCATGATGGTACTGAGTACCATGCCTTTATGCAGTGAATTACTGTCTTTATAAGACATACAACGTACCGCAGCATGCGGCAAACCGATGACACCAAAACAGACCAAAATCCAAAAACTCAACATAAAGGGCTGACTGAGGAAATGATTTGGACCGTAAGGGGTAATTAACGCCGGATCAATATCGTGAAGCTTGGTGACTAATGCGCCGATACTTCCGCCCGCATGCACGATCCCAACCAGTAACGCAATGGTACCGATGATCATCATCAAGCCCTGTAAAGTATCAGTCATCACAACAGCACGAAAGCCACCAATTGTCGTGTATAGGCCTACGGTGATCGCAAAGATCATTAAGCCATGCATATACGATAGGCCTGTTACGGTTTGGAGCAGACGTGCACCACCGACAAACTGTACGACCATGGTGCCAAAGAAGGCGATCAGTAATGACAGTGAAGCAAAAATGACGACCCCACGGTTTTTATAGCGAGCATAAAGGATGTCATTAAGGGTTAATGCGTTATGACGTCTCGCTTCGATGGCAAATTTCTTACCGAGTACACCAAGGGTCAACCATGCTGCGGGTAACTGGATCATCGCAAGTAATACCCAGCCTAAGCCCATTTTATAGGCAGCCCCTGGACCACCAATAAAGGTGCTGGCGCTGGCGTAAGTGGCTGCAAGGGTCATCGCAAGGACAAAGCCGCCCATGCTACGCCCACCGACTAGGTACTCGGTAAGAAAGTTTCCTTTGCTTTGAAAGCGTCGGGTGTAAAGTGCCATCGCAAAGACTGCGGCAAGGTACAGTACGATAGGAATAATGAGTTGGCTATTCATGGGGGTCTTCGTGGTTAATATCTAAAGGAAGATCTCGGTAGACGACTTTGACCATGACACCGCACATGACGGTAAAAATGATCGGGCCGACAATGCATGACATCAAGAACCAGAGTGGAAAGCCAAAATATAGGGTTGGCATGCTTAGATCACCGATGGCGGGCGCTAAGCCGTAGGCGGATAGGTACCACCAAAGAAAATAAGCTAACGCTAGTCCTATCGCCCAGAGTGCCTCTTTATGGGCTTGGCGATAGCGTGCTGAGAGCGTTTTCATGCTGTATCTCCAGTTGTTATCAAGTGTTTTCCTACTCAATACAGTGTAGTAACTAGTAGGGTTGGTCAAAAAGGTGGGCTATTGTGGCAAAAGATACTGTGTTATGCCATGTGAACCGATCAATCGAGGTGAATTGAGATTGGGTATAAACAAAAAAGACTACCCGAAGGTAGCCTTTTATCGTCAAGCAAGTGCGCTTATTGCAGACCGAGTTTCTTCTCAAGGTAGTGGATGTTTGCGCCACCTTTTTGGAAGTTCTCGTCAGCCATAATATCTTGCTGAAGCGGAACGTTGGTTTTAATGCCGTCGATGATCATTTCGCTCAATGCATTACGCATACGAGAAATAGCGACATCACGATTTTCACCGTACGCAATTAACTTACCGATCATTGAATCGTAGTAAGGCGGTACTGTGTAACCTGAATAGATGTGTGATTCCCAACGGATACCCATACCACCTGGCGCATGGAAACGCTCGATAGTACCTGGGCAAGGTAGGAAACGCTCTGGATCTTCAGCATTAATACGACACTCGATAGCATGGCCACGAATTTGAATATCGCTTTGGCTAAATGACAGCGGTTGACCTGCGGCAATACGTAGCTGCTCTTTGATCAAGTCAACGCCTGTTACCATTTCGGTTACTGGGTGCTCAACCTGAATACGGGTGTTCATTTCAATGAAGTAGAACTCACCGTTTTCGTAAAGGAATTCGAATGTACCAGCGCCACGGTAATTGATTTCTAAACATGCACGAGTACAACGCTCACCGATGTACTTACGCATTTCTTCGGTAATGCCCGGTGCAGGTGCTTCTTCAACCACTTTCTGGTGACGACGCTGCATCGAACAGTCACGTTCACCTAAGTGAATCGCGCCACCTTGACCATCAGCTAAGACTTGAACTTCAATGTGACGTGGGTTTTCAAGGTATTTCTCCATGTAAACCATGTCGTTATTGAAACAAGATTTTGCTTCAGCACGGGTCATTGCGATCGCTTCAGTCAATTCATTTTCTGAACGAACCACACGCATACCACGACCACCGCCGCCACCAGAGGCTTTGATGATCACAGGATAACCGATACGTTTAGCAAAAGATTTGTTCTTTGCTTCATCGTCATCAAGTGGGCCGTCAGAGCCAGGTACACAAGGTACGCCAGCTTTTTTCATTGCCGTAATAGCAGAAACTTTATCGCCCATTAGACGAATAGTGTCAGCTTTTGGACCTACGAAAATAAAGCCTGAACGCTCAACTTGTTCTGCGAAGTCAGCATTTTCAGAAAGGAAACCGTAGCCTGGGTGGATAGCGACTGCCCCTGTAATTTCAGCGGCACTGATAATACGAGGAATATTTAAGTAACTATCGATACCGCGTGCAGGACCAATACATACTGACTCGTCAGCAAGTAGAACGTGCTTAAGATCGCGGTCAGCGGTTGAGTGAACCGCAACCGTTTTAATCCCTAGCTCTTTACAAGCGCGCAAGATACGAAGTGCAATTTCACCTCGGTTTGCAATTACTAATTTATCTAACATAGCCAGAGCCTCGATTACTCGATGATGATAAGAGGCTGATCGAATTCAATCGCATCGCCGTCTTCTGCAAGAATAGCGACAACTTTACCGGCTTTGTCAGCTTGGATTTGGTTCATCATTTTCATCGCTTCAACGATACATAGTGTGTCGCCGATATTCACCGATTGACCAACTTCAACAAATGATTTTGCTTCAGGGCTTGGAGAGCGGTAGAAAGTACCAACCATAGGTGAAAGCACAGAGTGACCTGATGCAACAGGTGCTGGTGCTTCAGTTGCAGCTACAGGTGCTGCTGCTGGCGCTTCTACAGGTGCAGTTTGCATAGGCTGTTGTGCCATTGGCGCTGCCATGTATTGTTGTGGCATTGCTGTTGCTGGAACGCTACGGCTGATGCGTACTGATTCTTCACCTTCAGAGATTTCTAGCTCAGCGATGCCTGATTCTTCTACAAGCTCAATTAGCTTCTTGATTTTACGAATATCCATTTATATTTCTCTTTTTATATTGTTCAGTTAGCTATCTGCATGCAGACGACGTACCGCTGCATTCAGGGCGAATTCATAGCCGTCAGGGCCTAAGCCACAAATCACGCCTACTGCTTTATCGGATAAGTAAGAATGATGACGGAAAGGTTCACGAGCGTGGACATTAGATAAATGCACTTCAATAAACGGAATGGCGACGCCGAGTAAGGCATCACGAAGGGCTACACTCGTATGAGTAAAAGCAGCAGGATTGATAATGATGAAATCGACCTTGCCATAAGCTTGATGGATTGCATCAATTAACACATGTTCCGCGTTGGATTGAATATGCTCTAATGCCACACCTAATTGGGTAGCTTTAGCAGTGAGCCCATCAACCACTTGAGTTAATGTTTGATGGCCATAATGGCCCGGCTCTCGTAGACCTAGTAAGTTAAGATTAGGTCCATTTATTAATAAAATTCGTTTAACGGTCGACATCTTGACGTATTTTCACTTGTTTATGAGGTTAAACTCTAACAACTTGCAGACTTATGCAATTTTGTTTCCGTGTGTCCGTTTTTTTACTGCTAAACGTTCATTGTTGAGCAATTATAGTGAATTCACCGCAAATCGCAGCAAAATACTGGTCTAATCACCACTTTTTTGTGCGAACACGTGTAAGCCTTAGTGAGGAGTGTCGTTACTATTAGAGGTTTTATCTTACGACAAGTTCACTCTACTAAGTGTAAGAATTTAGTAATAATTATGACTAAATTCGAACCATACCCACAAGATGAAAAACGGTAAAGTTTAGTCGATAATATTTGACGAATAAATCAACAATCAAGCTGTTGATTTATTCAGCATTGCGATCAAAGTGGCGTATTTTAGGCTGAGAATGCTGGTAGTTAGCTGAATTGAATGAAGATAAGGATGGCGAGAAAATAAAAAAGACCGCAATTGAGCGGCCTTTGTATATTGATAAAAAAGTTGAATTACATCACTTTTTGTTTTTCTTCAATGAGTCGATCAACGACGGTTGGATCAGCAAGGGTTGAAGTATCACCTAAGGTTGAGGTATCTCCAGTTGCTATCTTACGAAGAATTCGGCGCATGATCTTACCTGAACGGGTCTTCGGTAATGCATCTGTCCAGTGTAAGAAGTCTGGTGTAGCGATAGGACCGATTTCCTTACGTACCCAGTTTTTCACTTCTTTATGCAGTTCTGCACTTGGGATTTCACCATCGTTTAGGGTGATATAGGCGTAAATTGCTTGGCCCTTTATCTCATGTGGTACACCCACAATCGCCGCTTCTGCAATCTTATCGAAAGCAACGAGTGCAGATTCAATTTCAGCCGTCCCCATACGGTGACCTGAAATATTTAATACGTCATCGACACGACCTGTGATCCAGTAATAACCGTCTTCATCACGACGTGCGCCGTCACCGGTGAAGTACATGCCTTTAAAGGTAGAGAAATAGGTTTGTTCAAAACGTTCGTGATCGCCCCAAAGCGTACGCATTTGACCTGGCCATGAATCGGTCATGACTAAGTTACCGTCAGTCGCGCCTTCAAGGATATTACCGACGTTATCAACCAGTGCTGGTTGTACACCAAAGAATGGACGGGTTGCAGAGCCTGGTTTTAGTGCGGTAGCACCCGGTAGTGGGGTAATTAAGATCCCGCCTGTTTCTGTTTGCCACCATGTATCCACGATTGGGCAACGTTTGTCGCCAATTGTACGGTGATACCATTCCCATGCTTCAGGGTTAATGGGTTCGCCGACAGAGCCCATGATACGCAATGATGAACGGTTAGTACCTTGAATTGCTTCATCGCCTTTTGCCATCAGAGCACGAATCGCGGTCGGTGCTGTGTATAAAATGCTGACTTGGTGCTTATCCACCACTTCGCTCATGCGACTGGTTGATGGGTAGGTTGGCACGCCTTCAAATAATACCGTGGTTGCACCATTAGCTAGAGGTCCGTATACCAAGTAACTGTGACCTGTGATCCAACCCACATCAGCAGTACACCAGTACACATCACCTTCTTGGTAATCAAATACATATTTAAACGTCATCGTGGCGTAAACCAGATAGCCACCTGTAGTGTGAAGTACACCTTTAGGCTTACCTGTTGAGCCTGACGTATAAAGAATAAACAGAGGATCTTCAGCGTTCATTGGCTCAGGAGCACAGTGAGCCGAAGCCACTGCTGTTGCTTCATGCCACCATACATCGCGATCATCATTCCAAGCAACTTCACCGCCTGTACGTTTAAAGACAACCACTTTTTCAACCGTCGTTACTTCAGGGTTGACTAGCGCGTCATCGACATTTTTCTTAAGGGGAACGGCACGACCACCACGTACGCCTTCATCAGCAGTCACAACTACTTTTGCATTTGAATCGATAATACGCCCAGCCAAGGCTTCCGGAGAGAAACCGCCAAAGACGATAGTGTGCACCGCACCAATACGGGTACAAGCGAGCATTGCAATTGCCGCTTCGGCAACCATTGGCATGTAAAGACACACTACGTCACCTTTACGTACACCTTGGCTCTTCAGGGCGTTAGCAAACTGACAGACTTCTTGATGTAATTCATTGTAGGTTAGGGTGGCGTCATCATTAGGATCATCACCTTCCCAAATAATTGCTGCTTGATCGCCTTTGGTCGCGAGGTGGCGGTCAATACAGTTAGCAGAGACATTAAGCTCACCGTCTTCAAACCATTTAATGCTGACGTGGCCGGTATCAAATGAGGTGTTTTTAACTTTAGTAAATGGTGTCATCCAATCAACGATTTGGCCATGTTCACGCCAAAAACCTTCAGGGTTAATCACTGATTGCTGATACATCTCACGGTATTGCTCTTCATTGATATGAGCTGTTTTTGCGATGGTCTCATTGACCGGATAAACGTGAACCTCACTCATCCTATTCTCCTTGAGTTCTTATACTTTCTGCGCCCTGCATCCTTAGCCGATGTAATAAGGGTGAGCAAACTGACTTTTTATAGTTGTTTTGTGCTGCGTATACGTTGTGCCATTTTGTGTGTGTCTACAATTAGACTTTAGGATGAGAGAGCTGGATCAAAGGGCGTAAATGCAAGTTACATGGATTTTTCATGACAATTTGTAGATGAATATAGGAACTTGAGTGATAGCGTGAGGCGAATAAAAATAAAAAGGAGATCTCAGTCGCACTATTAGAGTAATTATGTGTTGTTAGTGGGGTTAAATTGCGGACTGACATTAGTTTGAGAAGAAAACTACGTCATAATATGTTGCTTTTTTATTCACCACATTATGCGAGATCACTATGTTTACACGTTCGCCCTACAGCTGGAGCTCACAATACTTGTGGGGCTTCTTCTTCTCTTACGGTGTTTACCTGCCATTTTGGGCTATTTGGTTTAAGCATATTGGAGTGGATGATTCTGATATTGGGTTGCTGTTGGGCTTAGGTTTTACAGTTCGTTGTATTGCGAACTTAGTGATAACACCACGTATTCACAAGGTAGAGCATCTTATTCCGGCACTTAGAGGCTTTACTCTGCTAGGTCTCGTTGCCTGTATTCTTTATATTGTCGGTGGCGGGGGATTATGGGTACTAGCTGCTGTCACTATCTTATTTAATTTATCCGCAGGGCCTATCGTGCCCATCTCTGATGCGATCGTGAATCATTATGCTAAAGGAGGGCTAGTGGATTACGGTCGTACTCGGCTTTGGGGGTCAATTGCGTTTATTGCCGGCTCTACCATTGTCGGTCTACTGGCAAATCACTATGGTGCCGATATTATTCCGTGGGTGGCATTATCTGGATTAGCTTTCTCACAAATCATGGCTGCGCGTAATCCTGCGATAATGCCGGTTGATGAGGGCAGTGTAGAGCAAGTGCGCCCTGCGTTATGGGGTATTTTACGCAATAGTGTGGTGATAAAATTGCTCGTCATTGCTTCTTTATTGCAAGGTAGTCATGCTGCTTATTATGGTTTTAGCTCTATCTATTGGCAGAAAATTGGTTTTAGTGAATCAATGATTGGTTACCTATGGAGCTTCAGTGTTGCTGCAGAAGTGATGGTATTTCTGGTTAGTAAGCGCTTATTTTCTGGTTGGTCGGTAAATAATATGTTTCGCTTAGCAGCATTCGGTGTCTTGGTGCGTTGGGGATTAACCGCCACTTTGACAGATCAGTGGCTGATGTTCCCCGTTCAAGCTTTACATGGCGTAACTTTTGCTGCAGCTCACTTAGCGGCGATTCGCTATATTCAACAACAGCCGAGTAACCATTCTGTTGCGCTGCAATCGTTATACAACGCGATTCCGTTGGGAGCCGTAATGGCAGTATTAACATCGATGAGTGGTTGGATGTATGGCAATTGGGGGGCTAATGTGTTTTGGATCATGGCCGCGATGGCTTTTCCGGTGTTCTTTATTCGTTTAACGCCTTCTCAACAGATCGCGGTGACCGACTATCAAACCAGTAAAGCATAGTGATTACTAACTTCTATTCTAAAGCGTAGTCTTGATGGCTGCGCTTTTTTATTGCGATAAAGAAAAGAGAAGGCTCACTATCTTACTGAGAGAACTGTGATCAGACAGGATTGAGTAAGCTGTGACAACTTAGTTACAGTGGTGAATCAGTTTTAAAAGGATGATGTGTGATGGTACAGGGATGGATTGTTATAACCGTATCACTGGTATATCTCGGCGTACTGTTCGCGATTGCATGGTATGGCGATAAAAAAAGCCAATGGTTAGCAGGGTGGCGACCGTGGATATATAGTTTATCCATTGCGGTGTATTGTACCTCGTGGAGTTTTTTTGGCACGGTGGGACAAGCTAGCCGTGAGCTGTGGTCTTTCCTTCCCATTTATCTCGCGCCAATTATCGTATTTACTTTAGGCTGGAAAGTCTTAGCTCGGCTGATCTTTATTGCTAAGCGAGAACACATTACTTCAATAGCGGATTTCATCGCAGCCCGTTACGGAAAATCGCAAGGTTTAGCCATGCTCGTCACCGTGATCGCGGTGATAGGTATTTTGCCTTATATCGCGTTGCAGTTGCGTGGCATTACGCTGGGGCTTGAACAGATCACGCCGAATTTAGGCGAGATGTTTAATCAAGAAGGGTTAGATACTGCGTGGATAGTGTCCGGTGTATTAGCATTATTTTCTATTTTGTTTGGTACTCGGCATATTGATTCCACCGAGCACCACCGCGGTATGATGATGGCGATAGCGTTTGAGTCATTGATCAAGCTTGCAGCGTTTCTCGCGGTTGGCATTTTCGCGCTGAGTTTATTTCAAACCGCTCCTCAGCTTAATGCGCTAAGTTGGCAATCACTTACTTACACGTCACCTAATATTGGTAGTTTATTTATTCATATGCTACTTACCATGGCGGCAATTATTTGTTTGCCACGTCAATTTCATACCATTGTGGTGGAAAACCATAGCCAAGCTGATTTACATAAAGCGCGTTGGATCTTTCCTTGTTACCTGTTCTTAATGGGGATCTTTGTTATTCCCCTTGCTTTGATTGGCCAGCAATTACTACCGAATGTTTCAGCAGATACTTACGTAATTAATTTACCGTTACAGCAAGGTGCGAACGGTATTGCGCTGCTCGCTTTTATTGGGGGGGCCTCTGCGGCGACAGGAATGGTGATTGTTTCAACCATCGCTTTGGCAATTATGGTATCGAATGATTTAGTGATGCCCTTAATGTTACGTCGAGTACGCATTGGGCCGCGTAATTTTTCAGCTTTTTCTGGCTTATTATTAAATGTCCGTCGGGTGTTAATTGCGGTGTTATTACTTGCAGCATGGGGCTTTTATCATGTGCTAGATAACGTTCATTCACTGTCGGCGATAGGTTTATTGTCATTTGCTGCGATTGCACAATTTGCTCCAGCGTTGCTTGGCGGTATTTACTGGCGCTTTGGTAATAAAAAAGGGGTGTATACCGGTTTAGTTGGTGGGATGACGATTTGGCTTATTACCATGATGAGCCAAACCAGTATGTTGGCAGGGGATGCGGGCAGTAATGTTTTACTGTGGTTATTAAGTCCACCACAACTGCCTATTTTACGAAGCTTGACTTCTGTTGATTGGGGCATGTTGTTGAGCTTATGTGTCAATGTTAGTTTGTTTGTCGGGGTTTCATTAATAACACGGTCGTCACTCACTGAGCGTTTACAAGCGGCTTCTTTTGTTGGTGCTTCTCCTGCAGAAACGGAAGATGGAAGCTTATATCAAACCCGTGTGACGGTCGCTGAATTAGAAATGTTGGCTTCTCGTTTTGTTGGCCGTAAACGCGTTCGCCATGCATTTGCTCAGTTTGCCGAGCAGCAAGGTAATCGCTTAGAGCCTCAGCAACAAGCTTCTGCCAGTATGATCCGCCATACCGAAAGAGTATTGGCTGGCGTTTTTGGTGCCTCTTCAGCAAGGTTAGTGCTTACTTCTGCCTTGCAAGGAAGAAACATGCAATTAGAAGAAGTCGCAACGATTGTTGATGAAGCTTCTGAGTTGTTTGACTTTAGCCGAGGGTTATTACAAGGAGCGATTGAGCATATTAGCCAAGGTATCGCTGTGGTTGATAAACAGCTTCGGCTGGTGGCGTGGAACCAACGGTATTTAGAGCTGTTTTCTTTTCCTCCCGGTTTGATCCAAGTTGGTCGCCCTATTACTGATGTGATTCGGTATAACGCTGAGCAAGGATTATGTGGCCCCGGCGATCCTGAAGCACATGTAGCTAAACGAGTTGAGCATTTACAGCGGGGAACGGCACATACGTCATCGCGAATTCGGCCTGATGGACAAGTGATAGAAGTGCAAGGTAATCCAATGCCTGGTGGTGGTTTTGTGATGAGTTTTAGTGATATTACCGCGTTTCGTCAGGTTGAAATGGCATTAAAAGAAGCCAATGAAAACCTTGAAGCGCGAGTTAAAGAGCGGACCCAACAGCTTGAACAATTGAATCATCAATTAATGATAGCCACTCAGCAAGCGGAGCAACAAGCGCAATCCAAAAGTCGCTTTTTAGCGGCGGTGAGTCATGATTTGATGCAACCGCTCAATGCTGCGCGCCTTTTTTCATCTTCGTTAACTGAAGTTGCTGAGGGCAAAGAAAGTGCGCGTTTAGCCACTCATATCGAAAGTGCATTAGGCGCAGCAGAAGATCTGATTGGAGATCTGTTGGATGTTTCTCGTTTAGAAGCAGGTAAATTACAAACACATATTGTGCCGTTTAAAGTCAGTGATGTGCTCAATACATTATCGGCTGAATTTGGTGCTTTAGCGCAACAACAACAGATCACCTTTGATGTGGTATGCAGTGATGCAGTGATCATCTCAGATGCCAAGCTCTTACGCCGTGCTTTGCAAAATTTCTTAACTAATGCTTTTCGTTATAACCCTAGCGGTAAAGTGTTGTTAGGTGTGAGGCGTCGAGGCCTGCGTTTACAGATTGAGGTTTGGGACAATGGACCGGGGATCCCGATAGAAAAGCAGACCAATATCTTTGATGAATTTACCCGTATAGAACAAACAGGGAGCGAGCATGGCTTGGGATTAGGGCTGGCGATTGCGCGTGGGATCTCACGGGTATTGGATCACCCATTAGATTTACGCTCATGGCAGGGAAAAGGCACAGTCTTTTCGTTATCAGTACCATTAGGTAATGCGTCTATGCTAGCTGCTTGTACGCAGGTATCCACAACTGAGATCAAAGCGCCATTAGCTGGGCTGAAAGTGCTGTGTGTCGATAATGAAAATGACATTTTATTAGGAATGGAAACCTTACTCACTCGCTGGGGTTGTGAGGTTAAATTAGCTGAAAACCTTGATGAAGCTATGTGTGCTCTCGAACAACAGTGGCAACCCGATGTGATCTTTAGTGATTACCATTTATCCCATCAACAAACAGGATTAGAAGTATTGTTGCAATGCCGTTCAAGCTTAGGTGATAGTTTTAAAGGGGTGGTGATTAGCGCAGATAGAATGACCGAAAATCAGGCCGCGATCCGAGGCCATGGTTTTGGATTTATCAGTAAACCAGTTAAGCCATTAAAGCTTCGCGCGGTACTGAATCAATGTTTGCCTGTAGAAGCATAATGTGAATTAGTACAAAGAAAAAGGCGGAGTCCAATGGACTCCGCAAAAGCTAGGGAAGTATAGCTAAGGAGAAGTGAGGTATTGCTTAGTGATCTTGGGCAGCGCCAGAGCCTTGAGGGAAGCGGATAGATTCCACCATCTCTTGGACATCATCAGGTACTTCGGCAGTAAACTTATTCACCACAATCGCGACAACAAAGTTTAGACACATACCAAGCGTACCGATCCCTTCTGGGCTAATACCAAAGAACCAGTTGTCAGGTGTACTTGCTGCAGGGTTAATAAATTTGAAGTAAATAATGTAAGCTGCAGTGAAAGTAATACCCGAAATCATGCCTGCTATCGCCCCTGATTTATTCATCTTCTTATAGAAGATCCCAAGAATAATGGCAGGGAAGAAAGACGCGGCGGCTAAGCCGAATGAGAAAGCAACTACTTGAGCAACAAAGCCAGGTGGATTAATTCCTAAGTAGCCCGCACCCACAATCGCTACGGCGGCACCAATACGGGCGGCGAGTAACTCTTGTTTGTCGGTCATGTTCGGTTTCAAGCCTTTTTTCAGTAAATCATGTGAAATAGAGGTGGATATCACCAGTAGTAACCCTGCAGCGGTTGATAGTGCGGCAGCTAAACCACCGGCGGCAAGCAGTGCGACAACCCAGTTAGGTAACTTAGCTAGTTCAGGGCTGGCTAATACAATGATGTCACGGTTGATCTTCATTTCATTACGATCATCGCCAGAGTAGAACATCTTGCCGTCATTATTTTTATCTTCCCACGCGACAAGGCCCGTTTTTTCCCAGTTTTTCACCCAACTAGGTGCTTGCTCGGCAGGAACCCCTTTCATGTCTGGGCCATTGATCGTATCAATCATATTGACACGGGCAAATGCGGCAACAGCTGGTGCGGTAGTGTATAAAATGGCAATAAAGACTAATGCCCAGCCCGCTGATACGCGTGCATCTTTTACTTTTGGTACAGTGAAGAAACGGATAATTACGTGAGGTAGACCTGCAGTACCCACCATAAGAGCGGCACAGATGAAGAACACATCGACCATACTTTTTGAACCATCGGTGTAAGCGGTGAAGCCAAGTTCAGTGGTTAAACCATCAAGCTTTTCAAGTAGGTACGTTTCAGAACCATTGACCGTTGATCCCAAACCAAATTGTGGAATAGGGGATCCTGTCATCATTAAAGAAGTAAAAATAGCGGGAACCATGAAGGCAAAAATTAACACACAATATTGCGCGACTTGGGTATAGGTGATCCCTTTCATACCACCCATTACTGCGTAGAAGAAGACGATCCCCATACCGATAATGATCCCCATGTTGATATCCACTTCTAAGAAACGAGCGAATACCACCCCGACTCCACGCATTTGGCCTGCTACATAAGTGAATGAAACAAAAATGGCACAGAACACAGCCACCATGCGGGCAGTTTTAGAGTAATAACGATCGCCGATAAAATCAGGTACCGTAAATTTACCGAATTTACGTAAGTAAGGTGCCAGACATAGCGCTAATAATACGTAGCCGCCAGTCCAACCCATTAAGTAGACGCCACCATCGTAACCAATGAATGAGATGATCCCTGCCATTGAAATAAATGAGGCGGCTGACATCCAGTCTGCAGCTGTTGCCATGCCGTTAGCGACAGGGTGGACACCACCGCCAGCAACATAGAACTCACTGGTTGATCCTGCACGAGCCCAAATCGCAATACCGATATAAATGGCGAATGTAATGCCGACGAGAATAAAGGTCCAAGTTTGAATATCCATGTGACGCTTCCTTAATCTTCCTGAACGTTGAATTTACGATCGAGTGCATTCATGCGATTAACATAAACAAAGATCAGAATGACAAAGGTATAAATCGCCCCTTGCTGCGAGAACCAAAAACCTAACTTAAAACCACCAATTTGAATGGTATTGAGGGCATCAACAAATAAGATCCCTGCGCCATACGAAACACCAAACCAGATTGCGAGTAGCGATCCCATGATACTGAGATTTTCTTTCCAATAGGCTTGTGCTTGCTCCTTGGATGCGAACGCCATTGTTATCTCCTTCACAATTTCAAATACGATATTTGTTGTTAATAAATTGTTACGAAAGAAACAATAGCAATGAAAGTAGATTCTATCTGTGCAACTTTAGTCGAGGGTAAAAAAGCAAAAACGCCCTGATGAGGGCGTTTTTGTGAGCGGTAAATCGCTTTTTATAATGAAGACGGCAATTATGATTAGCCAAAAGTCTAAGTTAATAGGTAGAAATCTTTTATACCCATTAAAAGATTATTGACGGCAACAGCGGCCAATATTAATCCCATGACACGGCTGATGATCGCCGCGCCTACATTACCAATGTATTGTTGGATTTTATTGGCGCCAAGTAAGAGTAATAAGGTAATCAGTAATACCGATATCATCACCAGTGTCGTAATGATTTGTTCACTGATGGCGTAGCGATTGTTATCTGTCAGCATCACGATAGCCATCATGGCGCCAGGAGATGCAATGGAGGGAATAGCAAGTGGGTAGACAGCTAAGCTGCCCAACTCTGAATGAGCGACTTCTTCTTTGCTCATTTTACATTCTTGATCGACTTTACCCTCACCAAAAATCATGGTTAAGGCAAAAAGTAGTAGAACGAGCCCGCCAGCGGCTTGAAAAGCGGGCAATGGAATTTGCATCGCTTCTAATAGTACCTGACCGACAATAACAAAAAATAATAATACACCTGTTGCAATAGCAACGGCTTTTAAAGCAACAATACGCTGTTGTTGTGCAGTTAATTGTTGGGTTTGAGAAAGGTAAACCGGGACTGAACCGATAGGATCAATCACAGCCCAAATAAGAACAAATTGAGTCACTAAGGCAGTAAGCAAACGACCCTCCATAAGCTAAGGCAATGAAATAGTGTGAGTAGCCGCTTACGAGTGTATCAAAATATTCAATTGTGATGGTTAGTCACATTTTATTTAAGGCATGATAACGTAACAAAATATTATCAGACCGATAGTGAAAGGGGCGTTATAGATCCAGCTGTTGCAACAATATAACGGCTTGGGTTCTATTTTTGACTTCAAGCTTGCGAAATATCGCGGTCATGTGTGCTTTTATCGTTGCTTCAGAAACGGTTAGCTCGTAAGCAATCTGTTTGTTGAGCAAGCCATCTGACAACATGCCTAATACTTTATATTGCTGTGGCGTTAGGGTGGCAATTTTATCTGCTAGATCTCGATAAGCGTTATTGTTATCTGCGATGTCTTCAGGAAAAAAAGGTTCACCATCGAGGACTTGATTCAGTGCAGAGATCAACGCACGCATATCACTAGATTTTGGAATAAAGCCAAATGCACCATGACTATGAACCTGACGAATGACTTTTTCTTCTTCACTGGCAGAGATCACAACAGTCGGTAGTTCTGGGTATTGTTGACGAAGTTGGATTAATCCAGACATGCCATTTGCACCAGGCATTTTGAGATCGAGTAACAGCAAATCGACATCAGGCTCTTTTTCTAACAACGCAAATAAGGAATCAAGGGAGTCTGCCTCGAGCAGGTTCGCACCGCTAATCGCCATATGGACCGATTGAAACAGGGCATTACGAAACAGAGGATGATCATCGGCAATAACGATAGTGTGCTGAGCTTCCATGGCAGTACTTTTTTTATTATTAATAAACTAACGCTAACACTTCACTGATCACTGCGCAATTTTCATACCATAAAGATCTGAAGTTGATCCTTAATCATTCACTTTAGTTGTAACTCAACACTTCTATTTTGTTAAATGTGACTGTTTTTCTGCAAATAGTTACTGGAGATGCAGTGCTTGTTGGTGCAGGTGTTCACTAAATTTACTGGCATCCATAAACCCTGTTACTCGGGCTTTCGTTGCTTGGTTACCGTTATTATCCCAGAACAATAATGTTGGGAAACCTATGACATTTAGCTGTTGCATCAACGCTAGATCTTGTGGGGTATTAGCGGTCACATTCGCTTCGAGTAAGGTGTATTTCTGTAATTGCATCGCCACTGATGGTGAAGGGAAGACTTCTTTTTTGTAGGTAATACAAGGCGCACACCAATCAGCGGTTACGTCCAGCAATACCGGTTTATGTTGGCTTGCTGCGTCTGCTAACGCTAGATCTAAATCATCAATAGATTGAATAGAGATAAAAGTAGTGGTCGAAATGAGCTGAGCTTGGCGTTCTAAATGTTTAATCGTGGTAAAGAGGAAAATAGAGCACAGACCAATAATGATCCCAAGTCCAATGCTATATAACCCTTTATATGGGATAGGGTGGCGGCAGATAAACCAGAGTGTTCCGCAAGATAACAGGATACATATAATCGTTATCGCCATGATAATCGGGTAATTAGTTAATAACATCATAGTGATAACTCTTATCTTTGGGGATGTTATTAGCTTAGCAAGAATTTCATCAATTTGTGTAAATGGATGTCAAAGTTAAGACAAAAAAAGATTGCTCGAGAGCAATCTTTTTTAAAATTGGAATGTGTATTTGGTATTACAGCAAGAAGCCGCCAACAGCAAAACCAAGTGCTACGGAAGTCGCTATCGTAACGACACCAGGGACAAAGAATGGGTGGTTAAATACAAGGTTACCAATACGGGTGGAACCTGTGTCATCCATTTCAACGGCTGCCAATAGGGTTGGATAAGTAGGCAGAACGAACAATGCACTCACTGCTGCAAATGAAGCAATCATAGTTAGCGGTGCGACGCCAATCGCCAATGCTGCTGGCATCAGTGCAACAGTTGTTGCGCCCTGAGAGTAAAGTAGCATTGATGCAAAGAATAATACCAGTGATAGCATCCATGGGTATTCACCTAATAGAGAACCAGCAACTTCCTTGATACCATCAACGTGGGCGTTAACAAATGTTGAACCTAACCATGCCACACCTAATACACAGATACAGGCAGTCATACCTGAACGGAACGTCGGCGCAGAAGCAATTTTTGATGCGTCAATCTTACATAACCAAACGGTAGCTGCAGCTGCTGTTAGCATTACCGACATGATTGCTTCGTTACGACCTAGAGTTGGGTTGTCAATTAAGCCAATAGAGTGCGAAATAGCAGCGGCGTAGCAAACGACAAAGATAATCGCGACTAAAAAGATGTAAGTTGCCCGTTTTGCTTGAGGTTTAATTTCGCGACGGCTTGTATTATCAGCCGTTACTAGACCTTTTGCTAGGCGTTCTTGATAAATAGGATCATCTTTTAGCTCACACCCCATAAAATTGGCAACAAAAGCGCCAACCATACAAGCAATGAATGTTGTAGGGATACAGATTGCCAGTAGTGTTACGTAGCTTACGCCGATAGGTTCTAAAATACCGGAGAAAGCAACAACGGCCGCAGATATTGGGGATGCAGTAATTGCAATTTGTGAGGCAATAACGGCAATAGAAAGAGGGCGAGATGGGCGAATACCTTGGCCTTTAGCCACTTCTGCAATAACCGGTAAAGTTGAAAATGCGGTATGTCCAGTACCTGCCATTACCGTCATGAAGTAGGTCACGATTGGCGCATAGAAAGTAATGCGCTTTGGATTTTTACGTAGAAAATCTTCTGCAAGTTGTACCAGCCAGTCCATACCGCCCGCGACTTGCATGGCGGCAATGGCAGTGATCACTGACATAATGATTAAGATAACATCGACAGGGATAAATGATTGGCTGGTAGGCACACCTAACACTAGCGATAAAACAATAACGCCTGCACCACCGGCGAAACCAATCCCGATCCCACCAATCCTTGCCCCTAAAAAGATAAAGGCAAGGACAACAAAGAGCTCTATTCCAATCATAGAATTTTTCCTGTTTAAAAGTTTAAAAAATAGAAGTTAAAAATAAAAAGTTTGAGGTAAAAACAAAAAATTTCGCAAAAAAAAGCGGATCCTCTAGTGAAAATCCGCTGTATTACTCAGGTACCGCTACGCTTAGTTATAGCGCTGTGCCTTGTATTGAGGGTGCATTAAGTTTTCGATGGAGAAGATATCATCTAATTGCTCTTCCGTCAGCAAGCCGCGCTCTAGCACCACTTCACGGACACTCTTACCGGTTTCAGCACAGATTTTACCTACGATATCGCCTTCATGGTGACCAATGAATGGGTTTAAGTAAGTCACGATACCGATAGAGTTAAACACGTAGCTCTCACAGACATCTTGATTGACTGTGATGCCTTCGATACATTTCTCACGTAAATTAACACACGCATTTTTAAGTAAGCTGATTGATTCAAACAACGCTTGGCCAATCACAGGCTCCATGACGTTAAGTTGAAGCTGACCTGCTTCTGCTGCAAAAGTAATGGTTGTATCGTTACCAATTACTTTAAAGCAAACTTGGTTAACCACTTCTGGGATAACAGGGTTTACTTTTGCTGGCATGATAGATGAGCCTGCTTGCATTTCAGGAAGGTTGATTTCGTTCAAACCAGCACGAGGACCAGAAGACAGTAGACGTAGATCGTTACAGATCTTAGAGAGTTTCACCGCAGTACGTTTTAGCGCGCCGTGAACCATAACATAAGCGCCACAGTCAGATGTTGCTTCGATCAAGTCTTCTGCTGGGGTAACAGGTAGGCCTGTAATTTCAGCTAGACGTTGAACCGCTAGGTGTTGGTAACCTGTCGCTGCATTCAAACCAGTACCGATAGCCGTCGCACCTAGGTTGACTTCAAGCAGTAGCTGCGCGGTGTAATGCAGGTTTTTGATTTCTTCTTTTAACAACACACTATAAGCATGGAATTCTTGGCCTACCGTCATTGGTACAGCGTCTTGTAGCTGAGTACGGCCCATTTTTAAGATGCTAGCAAATTCCGTTGCTTTCACATCGAAGGCTGTCTTTAGGTACTCTAATGCTTCTAGCATGTTAATGATGCTGTTATATACCGCAACGCGGAAACCAGTAGGGTAAGCACAGTTAGTCGATTGTGACTTGTTTACGTGATCGTTCGGGTTAATGATGTCATATTCACCTTTCTTTTTGCCCATAAGCTCAAGAGCAAGGTTTGCAATCACTTCATTGGTGTTCATGTTGACAGATGTGCCAGCGCCGCCTTGGTATACATCAGAAGGGAATTGATCCATACAACGGCCTGTTTCTAAAATAAGATCACAAGCTTGCTCGATGTAGTTACCGACTTCTGAAGGGATCGCACCCAGTTCTTTGTTCGCCATCGCTGCAGCTTTTTTGGTGAAAACCATGCCGCGAACAAACTCAGGTACGTCTGAGATGGTGGTATTAGAGATATTAAAGTTTTCGATTGCACGTAGAGTGTGAATACCCCAATACGCGTCTGCTGGAACGTGACGCTCACCAAGAAGATCTTCTTCGATTCGAGTTGCAACATTCAGTGCTGCTTCGTTATTTTTTTCAAGATCAATCATCTGAGACATAATATAGCCCTTTGGGAATCTTTTAATAAAATCAATGATTAAGCCAACTGTCTAAGCAAAGGGTCCGTTTTGCTAAGTTGAAGCAAGATGATCGTACCTGACATCTTAATTGATGCTGATGATACTCCCCTGATTGGCTAAAAACATAATCCAGATCACTTTTTACGTGAGCCTGAAAATATTTGCACAGAAACGCGATCCTACTCACAAAAGTTGTTAACAGGAGGGGTGGCTTATTTATCTAAAAATGAAAAGAAATAACAAAATATGAACAAGTTGTTTGAGGGGGAAATGTGTATTTAAGGTTTAGTGCAAAAAGAACTGTTGAATTATTTGTTAACGATTTTTTATCTTAGGCGACACGGTATTTAGCGTTTAAACATGTAATACTATATTGAGTCATTCAGCGTTTTGAATACCGATACGTTATAAAAAAGAGGTTAGGTGTGTTTGCAATATTAATGCTGCTTTTTATCGCCGTTCCAATGATTGAAATTGGTCTATTTATTCAGGTCGGTGGCTTTTTAGGTTTTTGGCCGACCATGATGCTAGTGTTTATTACTGCCGTGGTTGGGGCTTCTTTGGTACGTAGCCAAGGATTAGCGACATTAATGTCTGTACAAACAAAGATGCAGCAAGGGCAAATGCCAGCACAAGAAATTGTTGAAGGTGTACTGTTAGCCGTTGCTGGAGTGTTATTGCTTACGCCTGGATTTATGACAGATGCATTAGGCATGTGTATTTTACTGCCGCCTATTCGTGCCAAAATTGCACAGCAATTAATGCAGCGCGTAAAAGTGCAGAGCAACTTTAATCAGTTTGGTGGCGGTTTTAGCTCAGGGTTTGATGGGCAATCAACTGGGCCGTTTAGTCATAAAAATGACAATGGTGATGTTTTCGATGGTGAATTTGAACGTAAAGATGATCAAAATAACAACCATCAAAACCCACGTTTAAAGTAGGTCTTTAAACGTAGTATATAAAAAGTTATTAATAAAAAAGGCAGCGTTAGCTGCCTTTTTTATATTTACACTATTCATATTTTAGAGGGGATAACGAGCGAAGATAAGGTCGTTTTTCGTAATCGCCGCGCATACAAATAAGCACAAATACCACCAATAACATTGGCAATGGAGATGCCGATAAAGAGCCCTTTCGTACCATAGTACAAGCTGCCTACCCAAGCGCTTGGTAGCAGAAAACCAAATAAACGTAACAGGTTCCAAATCAGTGCGTTGACGGTTTTATGTAATGCATTGAGCGCGCTAATGAGTAGCATACATACTGCTTGTAAACCATAACTAGCTGGTACGACTAATAAATAATGCCACAGTTGATGTTGTACTGTGGCATCACGAGAAAACAGTGAAGCTAATGGCACACTGAGTGGCACCATGGCGATAAAAATCAACAGTTGGAATAAAATCGCAAAATGCATGGCAGTAAAAAGCGCCTTAAAAGCCCGTTCCGGTTTATTGGCGCCAAGGTTTTGCGCCATAAACGGCATTAATGCTGAGCCCAATGCCATCATCCCTATCACTAAAATTGATTCAATACGCATCGCGGCACCGAATGCGGCAACTGATGCGGTACCTTGCGCGGCAAGCAATGACATTAATAGAGCACTCGATAATGGATTGAGTGCGTTTGATAATCCAGCAGGCGCGCCAATATGTAAAATCTGCTGCCAATCAGATTTTAATTTTAGGAGTACCGGCATTGTGAGTAACTTTTCACGGCGATGGAGCAAATACAATGATGCGGTTAATGCTACTGCCCAACTGATCCCGCTTGAGATTGCAGCGCCTTTCACTCCTAATTCTGGAAACGGCCCGTAACCAAAGATCAATAAAGGGTCGAGGATACCGTTAATTAAACCCGCTATGATCATAATTTTAGCTGGGCTTTTGGCATCGCCTGTTGCGCGTATTGCACTGTTACCCGTCATTGGGATCACCAATAAGGGGATCGCGATGTACCACACAGTCATATATTCGTGGATGATTGGCAGTAAATCCGCACTGGCGCCCATTAAGGAAAAGAGTGGATCGATTGTTAGCCAACCAACGGTTGAGCCTAACACCATTAAAATAACGGCAAGCAATAAACCATGCGTGGTAAGCCTTGCTGCACTTTTGGTATCACCACTTCCGAGCAAACGTCCAATGCTGGTGGAGATCCCAACACTCATTCCCATGGTGATACAGTTCAGACCAAAGGTAACGGGAAAAGTAAAACTGACTGCGGCTAATGCCTTGGTGCCAAGCAGTGAGATAAAAAATGTATCAACCAGATTAAACATTAAGATAGCAATCATACCGAAGACCATTGGTACAGCTAAACGGCGTAATGCATCTGGGATCGGATCGGATAATAAGCCGTATTTATCAGGCTTGTTGTTGGTTTCCATGGCGGTCTCATTGTAAGGATGCTTGCATACCCTAATGCAAAGAATGTGATCGGGCAAAAGTTCTCAAATAAATAATGAAAAAAAATCGGTCTAAACCTTGGGTTCTCTCTAATTAGACCCAACATGATTAGATAATAGAAAAGTCGCCAAACATCAGTTTGTGTGTACATTCATGTATGGAAATTACCAATTATCAGGAGAGACGACCGATGAATATTCGTCCTTTACACGACCGTGTTATCGTTGAGCGCCAAGAAGTTGAATCTAAGTCTGCTGGCGGCATTGTATTAACAGGTTCTGCGGCTGAAAAATCAACACGCGGCAAAGTACTTGCAGTAGGCAAAGGTCGTATTTTAGAAAACGGTTCTGTTCAGCCACTTGACGTTAAAGTTGGCGACACTGTTATCTTTGCTGAAGGCTACGGCACTAAGACTGAAAAGATCGATGGCAAAGAAGTTCTAATCATGTCTGAAAATGACATCATGGCAATCGTTGAATAATCCGATCACATCGAATTAAAAATTAAGAAAGGAAACGCAAGATGGCTGCTAAAGACGTTAAATTTGGTAACGACGCACGAATTAAAATGCTAGAAGGTGTCAACATTCTAGCTGACGCAGTAAAAGTAACATTAGGTCCTAAAGGCCGTAACGTTGTACTAGACAAATCATTTGGTGCACCAACTATCACTAAAGATGGTGTTTCTGTTGCGCGTGAAATTGAACTGGAAGATAAATTCCAGAACATGGGCGCACAAATGGTGAAAGAAGTTGCATCACAAGCTAACGATGCGGCGGGTGACGGCACAACAACAGCAACAGTACTTGCACAAGCGATCATCGCTGAAGGTCTAAAAGCAGTCGCTGCGGGTATGAACCCTATGGATCTTAAGCGCGGTATCGACAAAGCGGTTATTGCTGCGGTTGAAGAGCTAAAAGCACTATCTGTTCCATGTGCTGATACAAAAGCTATCGCACAAGTAGGTACGATCTCTGCGAACTCTGATGCAACTGTGGGTAACCTAATTGCTGAAGCGATGGAAAAAGTAGGCCGTGATGGCGTTATCACAGTTGAAGAAGGCCAAGCACTTCAAGACGAACTAGACGTTGTTGAAGGTATGCAGTTTGACCGTGGCTACCTATCTCCATACTTCATCAACAACCAAGAAGCGGGTTCTGTTGATTTAGAAAGCCCATTCATCCTATTGGTTGATAAGAAAGTATCAAATATCCGTGAACTTCTTCCTGCATTAGAAGGCGTTGCTAAAGCATCTCGTCCTCTACTTATCATCGCAGAAGACGTTGAAGGTGAAGCGCTAGCAACATTAGTTGTGAACAACATGCGTGGCATCGTGAAAGTGGCTGCTGTTAAAGCACCTGGTTTCGGTGACCGTCGTAAAGCAATGCTTCAAGATATCGCAGTGCTAACAGCAGGTACCGTGATTTCTGAAGAGATCGGTCTTGAGCTAGAAAAAGTTCAGCTAGAAGATCTTGGTCAAGCTAAGCGTGTAACTATCACTAAAGAAAACACAACAATCATCGACGGTTCTGGTGAAGAAGCGATGATTCAAGGTCGTGTTGCACAAATTCGTCAACAAATTGAAGATGCAACATCTGACTACGACAAAGAAAAACTTCAAGAGCGTGTAGCTAAACTTGCTGGCGGCGTAGCGGTTATTAAAGTTGGCGCAGCAACTGAAGTTGAAATGAAAGAGAAGAAAGACCGCGTAGAAGATGCACTACACGCAACTCGCGCAGCGGTTGAAGAAGGCGTTGTTGCAGGTGGTGGTGTTGCACTTATCCGCGCAGCATCTAAAGTTGCAGGCCTTACTGGCGACAACGAAGAGCAAAACGTGGGTATCCGTGTAGCACTTCGTGCAATGGAAGCACCTATCCGTCAAATCACGAAGAACGCTGGTGATGAAGAATCTGTTGTTGCTAATAATGTACGTGCAGGTGAAGCGAACTACGGTTATAACGCAGCAACTGGCGAGTACGGTGATATGATTGAAATGGGTATCCTAGACCCAACAAAAGTAACTCGTTCAGCACTTCAGTTCGCAGCATCTGTTGCTGGTCTTATGATCACGACAGAAGCAATGATTACTGACAAAGCGACTGATACTCCTGCAATGCCTGATATGGGCGGCATGGGTGGTATGGGTGGCATGGGCGGTATGATGTAATCGTCTCTCCCTTGTTTCACATAAACTCATAATGTTTTAAAAAGGTTCATAACCATATGGTTATGAACCTTTTTTTGACTTGTATGTTTCGCGTTATTTCTAGTTTAACCGTAGTATTGCATTTTTATTGAGGTATTTGATGGGGTATCTAGTTGTGTTGGGATCTTAAATTGTGGCATTTTTTATACCATACCCCTACTATAATGCCCTATTTAACTATCCAAATGGTGAATGCAATGCCACTTGCAGCATCTGAAGTAAAGAGTCTTACTTGTCCTGAAGGACGAGCGCAGATAAAAAAATCTAACGGTAATGGTCTGTTTATATTGGTTAAAAGTAATGGTTCGAAGCTTTGAAGCGATATCGATGTGATGGTGGGAGCAGCAGAAGGATTCATAGTCTGAAGATCATGCTCGACGAGTAAAGCGATGGTTGACTCTAGACTCAAAATATCTTCGAACTTTGAATGTGGATGAGATTGATGCAGGGCATATAACTGAGCTCATGTTATTAATCGAAAAATCGGGCAATCCCAAGAAAGCACCAAACATCTTAGCTGTAATTAATCGGATTTTTGCTTATGCGCTTGCACACCGTCTTACGAGAACTAATCCAGCACAAAGTTTATCTTTAAGAGATATCTTAAAGCCCCTCCCTAAAGTCAAAAATAGACCAGCAATAGTTAAGCCCGTAGAATTGGCTCAGCTTATCCAAGATATTGATCAAACTGACACTGGTAGTTTCTGTACAGTTGAAGCTCTAAAGTTAATCCCTAGAGTATTCTTGCGTCCAAAAGAGATTAGGCACCTTAAGTGGGACTTCATTGACTTTGAAGCAAAGCTAATTCGTATTCCGGCAGAAGACATGAAGCGGGAACGTGAGCACCTTGTTCCTATGGCCCACCAAGTATGCGAGCAGCTTCGATTAGTTAAGGAAATCACTGGTTACTCTACCTATGTTTTTCCTAGCATCAGAGATGGCAGCAAGCCCATTAGTAAAAATGTAATGACAAATCGCCTACGAGATCTTGGATATCCATCTGACGTAATGTCAGCTCATGGATTCCGGAGTACAGCATCTACCATTCTTCATGAGCAGGGTTGGCAGCATGACCTTATAGAAGTTCAACTAGCTCATCTCATTGGTTCGGCGACAGCTCGAGCTTACAATCGTTCACTTTACCTTTCTGAGCGTAAAAAAATGATGCAAGGTTGGGCTGACTATCTTGATGAGTTAGGTAGTCGTACTAACTTGGATTAGTATGAATTTGAGAGCGTAAAAAGCTTCAACCGAGCCGAAGGTGCTGTTAGGCACGGCTGATACCGCATAAGGGTATCAGCCAGACTTATTAATAGAACATAGTTTGAATTGTTTTTGTAAATCACGAAAACTTAAGTTCTAGCAGGGTTGATCACCAGTGTTTCCCTGCGGTCATGTGTTTTACCATCCATTTCATCGCGCATTTGCTTGAACGGTTTCTTGTCTTGCCCCATGCCGTTAAGCGTTTTCGCTGTGATTCCAGCTTGAATCGCTGCGTCATACGGGTCAACCCCTTGCTTTACCAAGTCATCTTGAATTTTTTTGACCACTGCATAGGGGGTGTGGGTCTGCTCAGCACGAAAGAAGTGGTAAGCATCATTGCCTACGGCTAGAGCTTTGTCAGCTGCTTTTGCACTTTCGGTAAGACGTTTTTTCATTTGGGTTCCTCGTAATATGTGATTTATAAAACAAGCTACAAAACAAAGGATTGTCAGTAGTACGGGATCAGCATAGCGTGGGTATGAAATATCGAAAAGGTAAAGATTTGGCGACAGATCTTTACCTTGCATTGTTCTGAAAGAGGTAAAATAGTGTCGGATTCAGTAGAGAACTTTTGTCTGAATATTATGGATAGCTTGTTACTGTCTGGTATCCAAGCGTGGAAGGTAATTCGTCGAGGCGATGCCCAACCGATCGCTAATCTATATGGAAACTTGGCAGCCTATGCGGCCAAAAGTATCCATCCGGATTGTTTTGGTAGTAATCAAAAGTTCGAAGAGTTTGTACTGGACACTCTTCACTTACTCTACTTGGCGGCTAAAAATGGGGATTATGTTCGCCACAGCCGTCATTTGGATGAATACCTGCCCCAGCAGTTGCGCAAGCTGCGGCTGGATATGATTGAAAAACACTTAGTACACAGCAGGACGATAACTCAAGTGGATTTGGATTGGGCTCGAATCATCCGTTTTTATTTCAGTGGATTGCCTTCAATTCTTATAGCCTACCAGACTTTTAATCGACTTGGTTTTATTACAGATGCTCAGTTTAGTGGCCACGGAGACCCAAACAAGAAAGCGGTAGAGTCGGCACTGTATCAGCAGGTAGCGCGTTTACGAGGTGATTACCTACTGCTAAATGGTATAAGGAAAGATGAATACATTCTTGCTGAGTCTGAAGTTGAAGTTAAGCGTGGAGATTTCCGTAGCGATGGTTCAGGGATGTTTATTTACCTTCCTAAAATTACAGACGTGGATACTTTTGATAAACGGGTTAGCCAGATACGTAATGCTTTGTTTATAGAGCAAGAGCTGGAAAAAGTTAAAGATTATCAAAGCTGGATGACAGCCTGTGAGAAGTTCAGCGTTGATAACGCCTACTACCAGCGAAGTCTGATTACTAACAAAGGAAAGGCGCTTGGGCTTATCACTGCTTTGCATTATGACGTGATCTGCAACCAGAATGCGATTGCATCGTACAGTTTGGATCAGGATCTGCTTCGGACGGACATCAATAAGCTCAGCATTGAACGAAAAACCACTAAGAAAAGTGCCCGGGAGTATCTAACCGAGCTCCTTAAGAATCATGGTTTTACTTTGGGAGAAGATTCAATTCGTCTTTCCACCAAGAAGTACCAGTCCATTCTGGAGCAGGTTCTATGAAGGTGATTGTGACTCATTTTGTATTTTGTGATGGGAATCTTGTTCTATTGCACACTTGAGTTGAGCGATTTAGCAGTACCTATAGTTACTTAAGGGTAATACGCTAGTAAACCACTTTCACTAAAAAGATCAGACGTGAGTTACATAATGGTGTGTGTAGACCGCAAGTCGTGTTGACTTACCCTTCATCTACAACAATGCGGCTTGCTTTGTCATTAATTCTCTTTCGCAAGTTAAAGACGGTGCGTACTGTTACTCCCAACTCATCGGCAATCTCTTGTTGAGATACGCCTCTCATCTGCATTTCCAGCACCTTGGATTCATTTTCCGATAACTTGTTGATGAGTATTGGAAGTGCTTTATCGGAGAAAGTTAGATCATCCAAGCTTTCTTCCATACAAACAAATGTATCAGGATGTTCCTTATACTCTTTATCAAAACGAGGGAATTGTACATATAAGTCCAAGTAACTACAAAGCAGAGAATGGTCGGTTTCCTCTTGCTCTGGGGTATGCATTGACGGTTTATGCTAGCCAAGGAACGACTATAGATGGCAATGTTTATGTGTACTGGACTGCTGGAATGGACAGAGCAAATACTTATGTGGCAGGCAGTCGCCATAAGGGTTTATGTTATTGGTTTGAAAATGAAAAAGAGTTAGATCTACTGTCGCAAATAGATGCAGTACACGCCATGCAATTGCTCAACAGCGCCTTGTTACCCTATCCAAGTGTATGAGTGCTGACAGGAATACGATTATGGCAATAGAACATCTGGAACGCTTGAATTCATGCCAGTTACACAATGGGCAAGCACAAGAATTTGAATAGCCAGTAAAAATGACTTAAGGCGATGTTTGTCAGTTTGATTGGTAGAGCATTCAATACACCCATGTGCGTGATACAATGTTGTTTTACTTTGTTTTGTGGTAACGCTCAGATGCTTTACCTTGATAAATAAACCATAGTTTCTCCAATTGACTAATAATGGCCTAACTTTTAATGACGATACAAACTCATCAAGCATCAGAACTGATCAACAATGGTTTTATGAGCTCGAGTGAACTCAAGAGCTATAGAGTTGACCAAGAGTTGGCAAAGTTCTTCTCTGCATACGAAGTAGAAAAGAAACCTATTGAAGTTAATTTTAGAGATCTAGTCGATTGGGTTCCCTATTCAGATTCCTATACTCACTATATTCATAGTTACCCTGCTAAGCTAATTAAACATATTCCTATATTCTTTCTTAACTCAAAGATACTACTACCTGAGAGTAAGAGTTTGGTTCTAGACCCTTTTTGTGGCTCAGGAACAGTTCTTCTAGAATCGCTACTTGCTGGTCATAGCGCAATTGGGTGCGATGCTAACCCACTTGCAAGACTGATAGCTAGGGTAAAAACTACGAGGTTGGAAGCTAAGGAACTACATAGAACCAAAGCTTCCATAATGCTCAAAGCTAGGAGGCTTAGAAAGGTTATTCCGCTTAACGTTGTCAATATAGAACACTGGTTCTCTAAGAACACAATCAAGCAATTGTCCCAATTGTATCGCTCTATTAATGAGATCTGCACAGGGGAGGAACTGGAGTTCTTTTTGGCAACTTTTTCGAGCATTGTTAAAAAAGTCAGTTATGCAGATCCTAACTTGAGCGTGCCAGTAAAAATTAAGCCAGAGAAGTATGTAAATATTGATATAAAGGAGCGGATGTCAAACAAGCTTTTGGAGTTGAAAAATATTGATGTGATAAGCTTATTTGGCAATCAGGTAGATAAAAATACAAACAGAATATCGTTGCTTGAAAAGGTTTCTAGTTATGATGTTACGGCTAACGTTGTTTCAGAAGACGCTAGAAGAATAACTAAAAGCTTAGACAACAGTGCTGAACTTCTGGAACCAAATAGCGTTGATTTTATTGTGACCTCTCCACCTTATGCTGGTGCTCAGAAATATATTCGCTCGTCTTCATTGAGCTTGGGCTGGCTTGGCCTGTGTGAAGAAAAAAGCTTAAGAGACTATGAGAAACTAAACATTGGAAGAGAGCATTATAGTAAGTCAGAGTATGTCGAATCTATAAGGTTTGGTTTGGCCGATATTGATACTTTTTTTGATGAGGTGGAAAAAGAGAATCCTCTTAGGGCTCATATAAACAGTAATTATTTAAAGGAGATGGAAAGTGCAATCTCTGAGATGTATCGAGTTTTAAAAAAAGACAAGTATTGCGTTATTGTGATTGGCAATAATGAGGTTTGTGGCAGAAAGTTTGAAACTCAAAAATATATAAGATTGTTGGCTGAAAGGTTAGGGTTTTCTACAAAGCTAGTTTTAGTCGATGATATTCATTCTCGAGGCTTAATGACGAAGAGAAATAAAACAGCAAGTATTATAAATTCTGAATGGATACTGGTTTTTAAGAAATGAATGAATTTAATTTTAAAGAGATGCTCGATATAAAGATTATGCGACTTTCTCAAAGTTTATGGGAAAGTAAAGTTAATCGAGGAAATCTCTCACGTTGGTTGGATAATTTTGAGTCATCGAAAGAGGATGCAGAGTGTGAGCAAACGCATGCGATGTATCTGCTAAGTAACTTCATGTATTTTGGTGCTCGAGAGATTAGGGAGCTGTTGAAGTCTCTATACAGAGATAAATTTTTCAAACCTCTTATTCAAAGTGTGAGGAAGAGAAATGTTAATGTGAAAGATATGTCTGTAATAGAGCCTGAGATATTACAAGAGCTGAAAGCGACTAGATTTTTAGGTATGGGAAACCCTTCTGAAAGTGGAACCCACCTTCTTTACTTTTTTAGGCAGGAAAATGAATTAGGTAAAGAAGACTTTATGCATAGTCATGAGATATTGTCTTTCGATCGTGATGGAGATGGTAATGTATCCCTGAGACTGAATAAACCTGAAGTTAAAAGGTATATTTTACTTGATGATGTATGTGGAAGTGGTACTCAAGCCATTCAATATTCTAAAAAGTTAGTATCGGAAATGAAATCTCTTGATCCTAACATTGAAGTTTACTATTTCACTTTGTTCTCGACAGTAGAAGGTATGGAGAATATAAGAAGAGAAAGTGATTTTGATTTGGTTGATTGTATTTTTGAGTTAGATGAAACATTTAAATGCTTTTCTGATTCGGCAAGGCAATTTAGAAATGAAGAACATCTTCCGATCTCCCAAGAGTTTGCCAAATCGTTTTGTGAAAAATATGGTATTAATTTATTTGGAAAAGAACATTGTTTAGGCTACAAGGGAAGTCAACTATTACTTGGATTTACACATAATACACCAGACAACACTCTTCCAATCATATGGGGAGAAAATAACTGGGAGCCTCTCTTCAAGCGTTACCATAAAAAATATGGCTTTAAGTATAATTAGTGAGGATAAAATGGATTTATTAGAAAGAAACCCGTTTACTACCATTAAGGCTAATGACTTAAATGATAGTGAAATTAATGAACAATGGGTAGATAATCCTCAAGGTGGTTTTTTTGATGTTTTCTGCCCTACTCACAAAGTTTCCCAGTTTATAATTGGGGGGAAAGGCAGTGGTAAAACTCACTTGATGAGGTACTTTTCCCATAACTCTCAAAGTATTAGAAACAAAAGCTCTATCTTAGAAGGTATAAAGGAAGATGGATACTTTGGAGTGTATTTCCAAGCTAGCGGGCTGAATGGAGAGCGTTTTGAAAGCTTACCATTTCAAGAAGAAAAGAAGAATGCCCTGTTTCAATACTCATATGAACTTTGGTGTGCAGGTTTAGTTATTCAATCTTTACTAGATATAAACAATAAAGAGCAAGTTTTTGATAGGCAAGATGAATTTTGTTCTAGTGTTTTAGGTTTATTCTCTGGTGAAAATGAGCTATTTAGTAATATTAAAACACTAGAAGATTTAAAAGGTTTAATACTTACTTTGTCCAAAGAGGTAGATTATGCCGTTAGTAATGCTTTCTTTATCGAAGATATTGAGGTTAATGTACTGGCAGCAAGAGGCTCTTTGATTTTTGGCATTCCTAAGTTAATTTCTGAATACAGTCATTATTTTGAAGATGTTACTTTCCTTTATATTATTGATGAGCTAGAAAATATTAGTTACTCTCAGCAAGTGTATATAAATACTTTGTTGCGAGAGAAAAAACTGCCTTGTTCATTCCGCATTGGTGCTCGGGGATATGGTATAAAAACCTTTAAAACCCTAGGATCTGGTGAAAAAAACAGGGAAGGCCATGAGTATGAAATTGTTAAGCTTGACGATCTTTTAAGTGAAGTTTCAAATTACGAAGGTTTTGCGGTCAATCTTATTTTGAATAGGTTGAGTAAGGCGAAATTTATTTCAAGTGATAAGGAACATTTAAATATAATTGAAAGCTCCCTTTCAGTTAAGAAAGAATTCCTTAACTCATTTTTTGAGAGTCCAGACTATTCTGAAATTACTCATACTAAAGATATTCCTCAAGAAGATTTGTCTAAAAAAATAAAAATCTTTAAAAAGAGTATAGAAAGTACAAAGATCCCAAAGGATGATATAGATAAAATAATTGAAAATATTTCTTGTAATAAATCTGAGTTAATCGAGTCAGCACTAATACATTTATTTTCTCAGTATTGGTCTAGTAATGAGGTTAGAGTCAAAGATATTATTGAAACCTCTGAGAAATTAAAGTTGGATGCTGAAAGTTTCTTGTTAGATTCTTCAGATAAGTCATCGCCTATTGCGAAGAAAATTAGCTATTACAAGAATAACTATATAGCAAAGTCATTGAGAATTAAGCACCAAAATAATTTGGACCAATACTTAGGAATAGATAATCTGTTTAGAGCAACAACAGGTTTCCCAAGGCATATTTTAACGGTGCTAAGAAATATCTATAAAACAGAAGTGTTTGAAGGTAGAACACCTTTTTCTAGCAATAGTCTAATTTCCATTAAATCTCAACGCATTGCATTACTAGAAGCCTCTAATTGGTTTCATAGCGAATGTGGATGTGAAGGTAAGCTTGGCAACCAAGTGTCTTACTTTTTACATAATATATGTGAGCTACTCCGTATCGAGATGTATGCAGATAAGCCCGTAGAGTGTTCTGCTTCGTCCTTTACTATCGATACAACTAAGTTATCCCAAGATTCTCGAGATGTAGTTTTATGGGCAGAGTTGACTGGTGTATTAGTGAAGGGGCAAGACCGACAAGATAAAAACTCTCAAGCGTTGATTAGCAAATATCATATTAACAGCTTGCTGTGCCCTAAGTGGGGTTTGCCTCTTAGCCATAGAGGGGCTTTATCATTCACTGCAAATGACTTTGAGTATTTGGTAGATGCTGAGAAAAAAACTGAATATGAAGCCTTAGTTGCTAAGTTTGAACAGTCTCGAAATGCTCCTTTTGGTATTGAAGAGGACTCGATTCAGATGGGACTGGAGTTTTAAATGAACTATTACATGTATTACAAAGATGAGCTTGATCTAACTGATGATTGGGATAGGTGGGATCTATTTATCTCGGCGTTTAACTTGAGTGACCGATTGAGTACTGTTTTCGAGAAAGTTGAAGCTGATATTAAATGTTGGTTGGTGTTCCCTGAGTATGACTTTGAAGAGAGTGAACTTCCTACAGGTAGCTCAATAATTTCTGTTGAAAGTGGTTCAGAAGCCCAGCAATTACTACCAATAATTCAAAAATTGTCCATCAAAGAGTATAAAACTCGTCGGATTTGTATTGATGCTACTGGTTTTATGCGAGCTCAACTTTTGTTTTTACTTGCCTACTTCAAGAAAAATGGCTTTCAGCAGGTGGATGTGCTGTACTGCGAGCCGGGTCATTATTCAAAGAAAGAGAATACGAAGTTTTCTGAGGGTTCTCTCTACGAAACTAGACAAGTTATAGGTTATCAAGGCTCTAGCTCTCAAACGCAGAAAAAAGATCTACTGATCATATCGTGTGGTTATGACAGTCAGTTGATCTCCAATGTATGCCAACAGTATGAAAATTCAGTTATCGTACCATTACTTGGTTTCCCTTCTTTAAGGGCAGATATGTACCAAGAAAGCATATTGAGAACTATAGCTGTAGAAGAACCTTTTGGTTCTGCTGACCTTAGGGAGCCTATATTTGCCCCGGCTTCAGACCCATTTGAAACAGCAAATGCAATATCAAGTTATATAAAAGCGAATGATTGTTTAGATAAGTACGAACATATTTATCTGTGTCCACTATCAACTAAACCTCAAGTGTTGGGTATGGGGCTCGTTTTTTTGACTGAATATGATGACAAAAATGTTTCGGTACTCTACCCATTTAGTGAAAAATACGCGAAAGAAACTTCCCAAGGTATTTCGAAGATATGGAAATATACTTTTGAGTTTGGGGAAATGTGGGTATAAGTAAGGGTACTGATAAGTCGATTGTCATTTAATTGTATTATAAACAGTTGTTTGCAAGCTAAGTGGCTGCATGATGCAAACCCATTAATAACAGTAGAGATTTGTCTCTTAGTTATTTGAAAAGCCGAGCATGATGCTCGGCTTTTTTATGCTTGATAAATATAGAACTAAGATGCGTAACATTATTTTATTGTTGTACATAGTTTGTTGGGAATATTCCTTAAAAAGCTGTACAAGAAATAAAGTCTTTTTAAAACAATGAGTTATGTTAGCATTGCGATGTGTTAGCTTATACTATTGAAAGTGTACACCTATTTGCTGTTCTGGTTGCGTAAAGGTGTTCACCTTGTCCTGTTGTTCTCTCTAATAGACTCAGATAAAAATAAGGCGTGATTGTTATAATCAAGCGTGTAATTAGTAAAAATGGCGTACAGCATTTTTACTAAAAGATATAAATAACTACAACTTAGACCATAAATGTATAAAGGTTTCTATTTGCATGTTTTATTTAAGTAATTGCTTTCATATATTTATTGTGTTTTAACTTAATTAAGTTACTTAAATATCATAAATATATTAAAACATGTTTTTTGTGAAATAAGGTTAAAAATGTGTACGACAATATTCCTTTAATAATACTTAATTAAATTATCGACTTTGACGTGGTCGATAAATCTGATTCCCCAGTATATTGACCACCATGAACTATCGCTCACCTAGAAAAAAGCCTTAAAAGCTGTACGTTATTTTTGTTGTTTTATTTCAATTACTTACGTTAAAATCAAAAGGCTCTATAAATGCAGCTGAATTTGAGCGCGAAAAAGCTGTAATTTTTGTGTTTAGCTGTACGGATTAGTTCGGGGAGGTGATTTTGATGTCTGATAGGGCTGGAAACGATGGTATTTAGTTATAAAAACGCCCCTGTATTGACAGAGGCGTAGTGAATATCAAAAAGGGAATCTATTAGCTCTCGCTAGGTAGGTTATCCAGATTTAATGAGACCCACGCAGCCATAAAGCAAACAATGAAGGACTGGATGAAACCACGTAAATCGATATCACCTTGAACTAATACATCATCGGCGTTAGTTTCCATGTTAAAAGAAACGGTACGATCTTTTATGCTGAAGAATACACGACCAACCAGTACTAAGTTCTCACCATTATCGTCTGGGTTGTAAACCATACCTGCGCCAATTTGATCGTGTTCAGTGATAGGTAAAGCGCTAAACGCTAACTTTTCAGCCCCTTCAAAGCCAAAGCCTGCGTAATGCTTACTTGGATCTTCTTGTTGTAATAGCTGAGAAAGCATCTCTGTATAAGTCTCTAGGGCTTCTTCTGGTACATCTTTAGTATTTACCTGTCCCATGTCAAAAGGCTTTTCATCTTCAATCATAGCAACGTTATAGGTAAAGTCTGTCATCGTTAATCCTTTGATTTGTAATATCATCATCATTATATAACGTACTACGTTAACGTAATTTTGAACTGTCTGATAGTGTTAATCTCATCAGTGATTAGTGGATGTTTTAACGATCACATTTATAGGAATGTGATGATATATTGTTCCAAACTTTGCTTTTTTCAGTGAAAAAGTAAGCTGTTACTTACTAACTATATTGATAATAAATAAGGCATAAAGAACTTAGCGGTATAAAAGCTTTAGTTTGCTGAGGAAAAAGCTTAAAAAGCTGTACAGGATTAATTTATTTACAATCAATAGGTTAGACTGGGATTCTGAGGTTTTTACTTGCGGGTGTTTTTGTTCTGCTTTTTGCTGTATTTTAAGTGAAAAGCTGATCTTTATTTTAGTTCATAGTTGCCGTTGTTATGAAATATAACAACGGCGAGTTCAAGCTATTGATTTAATTGAAATCTTTTGCTCTTGTTGGCATTTTTTTCAATATATTCGATGATCATACCAGCAATATCTTTACCTGTTGCGGCTTCAATGCCTTCAAGGCCTGGTGATGAGTTGACTTCCATGATTAATGGACCACGGTTAGAACGCAGTAAATCTACACCAGCCACGCTTAATCCCATTGCTTTCGCTGCTGCAATCGCCGTTTTACGCTCTTCTGGTGTAATACGGATCAGTGATGCACTCCCACCACGGTGTAGGTTTGAGCGGAACTCACCTTCAGCTGCTTGGCGCTTCATTGAAGCAATGACTTTATCGCCAATAACAAAACAACGGATGTCGGCGCCACCGGCTTCTTTAATATATTCCTGAACCATAATATTGGCTTTTAAGCCCATAAAAGCCTCAATCACACTCTCTGCTGCTTTTTGAGTTTCAGCTAATACTACGCCAATCCCTTGAGTACCTTCTAATAACTTAATAACCAAAGGTGCACCACCGACCATTTTGATTAAATCAGGTACGTCATCTGGTTTACTCGCAAAGCCGGTAACAGGCATACCAACACCTTTGCGGCTTAATAACTGTAATGAACGTAGTTTGTCGCGTGAACGGGAAATAGCAATGGATTGATTGACAGGGAAGACACCCATCATTTCAAACTGACGTAATACAGAGCAGCCATAAAAGGTAATGTCTGAGCCAATACGCGGAATAATGGCATCAAAACCTGTTAAATCATTGCCCTCAAAGTGAATTGAAGGCTGCACAGAGTTGATGTTCATATAACAACGCAGTGCATTAATAATCACAGCTTCATGTCCTCGTTGCTCACAAGCTTCAACAAGGCGACGGGTGGAGTATAGGTTAGCGTTTTGCGACAAAATGCCAATTTTCATTGCGTTACTCGCGACAAATAAGAGGTGATAGTCAGCAGCGTTAAGTTTGGCGAACTTGTTAAATATATGCCGCTGTATGAGTCGCGACTATGCGCTTAAAACAATAAAAAATCGATAGCCGTAAAGATGATTTTTTTTGATTGTGTTGGATAAATTTATTTATCGAATAAGTAAAAGTAACATGATGTTCTTTTTGATGTAAGTAAAAAGAACATCATATTACCTATGCTTAGTCATTATTTTACTGGAAAAGCTGTACGTGTTATTTTAGTTTTTAATAATCAATATGTTATGATTGGTTTATCATGTTACTTTAAGTGGCTGTCATGGAGTGGTCACCTTTTTGGTGTAATTATCTCGAAAAGGTGTTTATTTTGTTTTTGGTGTAAAAAAAAGACGATTTAATCGTCTTTTTCGTGTTGCTGTTGGGTTTATGGCCTATTCAAGCAGTAAGTCCAGCGGCGTTTTACTTGCTCGTCCACCGACTTCTCTGGTGAGTTTAGGGACGAGATACCCTGAGACTTGGGTGATTAATCCGGCCATTAATTGACGAGCCGTTTCATCATCTACCATATAATGCGCAGCGCCTTGCACGCGGTCTAAAACGTGGAGGTAATAAGGCTGAATGCCTGCATCAAATAATGCTTCGCTAAGGTCTGTTAATGTCTTTACCGAGTCATTAATGCCTTTTAGCAGTACGCCTTGGTTAAGTAAGGTGACATTGGCTTGTTTTAGCTTCTGCATTGCTGTTTTTAGCGCATCATCGATTTCGTTGGCATGATTAATATGAGTCACCAAAATCGTTTGTAAACGCGTCTCTGCCAGTATTTGACACAAGCTATCGGTAATACGGTTAGGGATCACCACTGGTAGCCTGCTGTGGATACGTAGGCGCTTGATATGAGGTATTGCTGAAATATGCTCAACAAGCCATTGGAGCTCATGATCTTTAGCCATTAACGGGTCGCCACCGGATAAAATCACTTCATTGATTTCAGGATGGGCGGCGATGTACGCCAGGCTCTGCTGCCATTGATGCTTGTTACCTTTATTGTCGCTATATGGAAAATGACGACGGAAACAATAACGGCAGTTGACCGCACAGCCACCTTTGACTATCAGCAATACACGATTGTGGTATTTATGCAGTAACCCTGGAATATCGTTCTGCTGCTCTTCTAGGGGATCGACAGAGTAACCTTGGTGAACTTCGAATTCTTGCTCTAAGGGTAAAATTTGACGTAAAAGTGGGTCATGTGGGTTGCCGATTTCCATTTTATCAACAAAGCTCAATGGAACACGTAGCGCAAACAGCTTCCTTGCGGCGAGGCCATTTTCCCATGGTGTGGGATCAATTTTGAGCAATTTGAGTAACTGAAAGGGATCAGATATCGCATTCGATAGATCATTAAGCCAGTTTTGCTCAACAGATGGCACGTTTAGGGGTATGATATGCGACATTAAATACAACTCGAAGATGTTAAGAGGATTAGAATGGCGTCTTTCAGCACCAATGAATTCCGCGGCGGAATGAAAATTATGCTAGATAATGAACCATGTGTCATTATCGAAAACGAATTTGTTAAGCCTGGTAAAGGTCAAGCGTTCAACCGCGTACGAATCCGTAAACTTATTTCTGGTAAAGTTTTAGAGAAGACTTTTAAATCAGGTGAATCAGTTGAAGCTGCGGACGTAATCGATACTGATCTTGATTACCTATACAACGATGGTGAATTCTACCACTTCATGAACAACGAAACGTTTGAGCAAATTGCTGCTGACGTTAAAGCGGTTGGTGAGAATGCTAAGTGGCTAGTTGAAAACAACACTTGTACGCTAACACTTTGGAACGGTAACCCAATTGCTGTTACTCCACCAAACTTCGTTGAGCTAGAAGTGACTGAGACAGATCCTGGTCTTAAAGGTGATACACAAGGTACTGGCGGTAAGCCTGCAACACTAAGTACGGGTGCTGTTGTTCGTGTACCTCTATTTATCGCTATCGGCGAAGTGATCAAAGTTGATACTCGCTCTGGTGAATACGTAAGCCGTGTTAAGTAATTAATCGGTTTATAAGGTCGTTATATTATTAACGATGAAAAGGTCGCGTAAGCGGCCTTTTTTGTTTCTATTTTTTGATATTGATGGAAAAAGGTAAATTAGAAACGGTTGCTATCATAAAATTTAGATAATAAAAAAGCACCGCTTGCGGTGCTTTTTGTGTTTTTGTATACAGTTTAAATCATGAATACAAAAATGATGGATAGGGCGGTGATCAAAAACGCAAATGCGTAACAAGCGATCTTACCGACCACACCTGCATGGATTTTTAAATCATGCATACCGTGGTGCAAACGGTGCATCGCATGCCACATTGGTAGCGACAGAGTTGCGATAACAAACAGGGCACCAATAAAGCTGGTTGCGAAATCTGCTGCGCGATCGTAAGTCATTGCTTCTGGGCTAATAATGCCAAGAGGAACAAGAATACCGAGTACTAAAATCGTAACCGGTGTGATCATTGCAAACCAAGTACCGCCAGCACCGAACAGACTCCACCATACTGGCTCGTCAGAACGTTTAGGATGTAAATTAACCACGACGGACTCCTTAAACTATCGCAAGAACAAACAAGGTAATAACAGCAACAACAGCCCACTGAGCAAGAATGATAATTTTCTTATCAAGCAATTTGCCTTTAATACGAATAGGCACAACTTGCGGCATCATATTGAAGTAGGTGAATGCGTGGAATAGGCTACCTGCTAGGGCAAGAATATTTAAAATAATCACAATAGGGTTAGCCATGAAATCTAACCAGCCTTGCCATGCTTCAGGACCTTTAACTAGGCTACCTAAACCGAATGTTAAGCAGATAGTAAAAAAGATCAAAGGTAGTACTGTTGCTTCGCGGATCATGTAGAAGCGATAGAAAGCGCTGTCTTTCCACCAAGTACGCTTCATTTCACGAACGTAAGGTTTACGGTTGCTCATCCTTATGCCTCCATTGGTTTGATCATTGCAATAACGAAATCTTTAGAAGATTCGACTTTGCCTTGGTTAACAGCCGCAGCTGGATCAACACTCTTAGGACAGACTTCAGAACAGTAACCTACGAATGTACAACCCCAAGCACCGTTTTCACCATTGATAAGCGCCATACGTTCATCTTTACCATTGTCACGGCTATCAAGGTTGTAGCGATGAGCCAGAGTCAATGCTGCAGGGCCAATAAATTCAGGGTTTAAACCAAACTGAGGACACGCGGCGTAGCACAGACCACAGTTAATACAGCCTGCAAATTGCTTGTATTTCGCCATTTGCTCTGGTGTTTGTAGGTTTGTACCATCTTCAGGTGTGCGATCGTTACCAATAATGTATGGCTTAATCGCTTCAAGACGCTCAATAAATGGCGTCATATCGACAATTAAATCTTTTTCAATCGCAAAATTTGCTAATGGCTCAATTTTTACACCGTTAGGGTAGTCACGTAAAAAGCTCTTACAAGCAAGCTTTGGCACGCCATTTACCATCATGCCGCAAGAGCCACAGATAGCCATACGACAAGACCAACGGTAGGATAAATCCTTATCTAGGTGGTCTTTAATGTAACCAAGCGCATCAAGAACAGACATGGTTTCATTGAACGGTACTTCGAATTGTTCTAGGTACGGTTCTGCGTCTTTTGCTGGGTCATAACGCAGAATTTCAACTGATTGAATGCGAGTCGCTGACATTATGCCTTTTCCTCTTGTTGCTCTGTGGCTGCTAGTTTTTCAGCAGAGTCTTTTGCTGCAGCTTCGTCAGCGGCAGCACCATATAGACGTGCTTTAGGTTGAGATTTGGTGATCGTTACATGGCTGTAATCGATAATTGGTGCTGCGCCATTGTTGTAAAACGCTAACGTGTGTTTTAGGTAGTTCACATCATCACGTTCAGTACAACCGTCATCTAAGCGTTGGTGTGCACCACGAGACTCTCTACGATTTATTGCTGAGTGTGCCATCGCTTCAGCCACTTCTAGGCCGTAACCAATTTCAATTGCGTATAGCAGATCGGTATTAAAGACTTTGCCTTTATCTTGAATGGAGATGCGCTTGTAACGCTCTTTTAGCTCCGCTAGCTTATCAATCGTTGCCTGCATTAAATCTTCTTGGCGATAGATACCACAACCCGCTTCCATGGTATGACCCATTTCAGTACGGATCTCTGCCCAGTTCTCATCACCTTCTTGTGCCATTAGGGCGTCAATACGTGCTTGAACAGCATCAATTTGTGCATTGATCGATGCGTCATTCCAACCTTTGAATTCCTCGGCACGTTTAACCGCGTGCTCACCAGCAACACGACCAAATACCACGAACTCTGCTAATGAGTTAGAACCTAAACGGTTGGCGCCGTGAAGACCGACAGATGCACACTCACCCACAGCAAATAAACCTTTAATGCGAGTTTCACATTCGCCATTTGTTTCAATACCACCCATGGTGTAGTGAACAGTAGGGCGAATTGGGATCGGCTCTTTCGCTGGATCAACGTTGACGTAGGCTTTTGCTAATTCACAGATAAACGGTAGACGTTCATGTAAGTATTCTTCACCAAGGTGGCGTAGATCTAGGTGTACCACATCACCAAGTGGGTGCTTGATGGTGTTACCCTTTTGTTGTTCATGCCAGAAAGCCTGTGACACTTTGTCACGAGGGCCTAATTCCATGTATTTGTTCTTTGGTTGGCCGACAGGTGTTTCAGGGCCCATGCCGTAGTCTTGCAAGTAACGGTAACCGTTTTTATTTACAATGATACCGCCTTCACCACGACAGCCCTCGGTCATCAGGATCCCTGTGCCAGGAAGACCTGTTGGGTGATATTGTACGAATTCCATATCACGTAGTGGAATACCGTGACGGTACGCCATTGCCATACCATCGCCAGTTACAATGCCACCGTTAGTATTACAGTGGTAAACACGACCTGCGCCACCCGTTGCAAGGATCACTGACTTTGCTTTAATACAAATCAATTCGCCTTCAGACATGTGGATTGCAATTAGACCTTGTACTTCACCATCTTCAACTAAAAGATCAACCACAAAATATTCATCAAAACGTTTGATTTGAGAATACTTAATCGAGGTTTGGAATAAGGTGTGCAGCATGTGGAAGCCAGTCTTATCTGCAGCAAACCATGTACGTTCTACTTTCATACCACCAAAACGACGAACGTTTACTTCACCGTTTTCTTTACGGCTCCATGGGCACCCCCACTGTTCCATCTGGATCATTTCGCGAGTGGCGTTCTCAACGAAATATTCCACAACGTCCTGTTCACATAGCCAGTCACCACCGCCAACGGTATCGTTGAAGTGATTATCTAAGCTATCTTCGTCCTTGATCACGGCAGCAGAGCCACCTTCAGCCGCAACAGTGTGCGAACGCATTGGATACACTTTTGAGATCAGTGCAATTTCTAGTTCTGGGTTAGCTTCTGCAGCAGCGATGGCAGAACGTAGGCCTGCACCACCTGCGCCGATTACAGCGATATCTGTGGTAATAGTCTTCACAGCTATCCTCCGAAGGTAAGACGGTAAAAATTGAAAAGATGCGCGTGGCGCATCTATCCTTGAAATCCTGAGCGCATTCTATGAAACCCTGTGATTAGATAAATTGATTTAGACGCAGGTTTTTACCGAAATGGTCAAAAAATGTAAGAAGATTACAAAACCTGTGATATTTGTCACAATCGATCATGTTTTTAAATTGTTATCTCTTTGTATTTATTGGTTTTTATGTTTATTAAATGTTAATTGATGTGTGGCGGTTATTTTGTTTTTATTGGGGGTGCTTTTTAACTTGATGATAAGAAAGACAAATAAAGTGATGCTTTAGTTGCGGGGATGTGGGTGTTGTAAGCTGGTGATTAAATATTAAGTTTTCATCAGAGAAAAAAAGAGAAGCTATTTTTTCATAATTTATTCATATCTTTATCAGTCATAGAGACTTTGTTGTGATCTCTTGTGGGAATCTGCGACGTTTATTGCTGAGCTCTGATAAAATGTGAGCATTAATCAATTTCATTAAAGAAGAAAGTTTATGTCTACTTGGCAACCTACTGCGTCTATTGAGCAACTCAAAAAACGCGCTCATCTGTTAGCGGTTATTCGTCAGTTTTTCGCCGCTCGTGAGGTGATGGAGGTCGATACTCCAGCCATGAGCCAAGCAACGGTGACGGATGTACACCTACATACTTTTCAAACCGAATTTGTAGGGCCTGGGTATGCTGATGGGCAAATGTTATTTTTAATGACTAGCCCTGAATTTCATATGAAACGATTACTTTCCTCGGGAAGTGGGGCGATTTATCAGATTTGCAAATCTTTTCGTAATGAAGAATCGGGTCGTTACCATAACCCCGAATTCACCATGTTAGAGTGGTACCGTCCTAACTTTGATCATCATTTGCTCATGGATGAAATGAATGACTTACTGCAGTTAGTTTTAGGTTGTGGTGCCGCTGAGAAGATGACCTACCAACAGGCGTTTATTAACCAGCTTGGCGTGTGTCCTTTAACTGGCACAATGACGGAACTTAAAGCGGCGGCTGCAAATCTTGGGCTGTCTGATATCGCTGAACCTGAAGACGATCGCGATACCTTATTACAGTTGCTATTTAGCATTGGCGTTGAAGGTAAAATTGGTCAGCATGTACCAGCTTTTGTTTATGACTTTCCTGCCTCGCAAGCGGCATTGGCGCAAATTAACCCAGCTGATCCTCGTGTGGCAGAGCGCTTTGAGGTGTATTTTAAAGGTATTGAACTGGCGAATGGCTTTCATGAGTTAGCGAATGGTGATGAGCAATTACAACGTTTTGAGCAAGATAATCAAAAGCGTTTAGAGATGGGATTAAAGCCTCAACCGATTGATATGAATTTGGTTAACGCGCTACGTGCTGGTTTCCCTGACTGTGCGGGTGTCGCCTTAGGTATCGACCGGTTGATCATGTTGGCATTAGGACTTGATCACATTGAAAAAGTGACAGCCTTTCCTATTGGACGAGCATAACCGACAACATTGTTGAGACGTTACGTTTGTTATCAACGTAAAAAAGCACGGTAATTATCATTATTACCGTGCTTTTTTATTACGTAAGATAAATTTAACCGATACCTCCAAGGTGCAGATAAACATCAACAGAGGACGGTATCAGGGCGACCACAAATTTACCTAAATACAGCTTAAATTCATTTAGATAGTCCGCAAGTAGGATTTCAAGGCGTCTTATCTTTGATGATTTAATATAGAGAATTCACACCTTAAATGCAAGTGGTTCTCATTACGTGGTTATTCAACGATAATTCGCGCGTTAATGGGTTGTACTGGTCGGTTGTTATTGCCCATGATTTGATGCAGTTTCTCGGTTTGATCTTTTGAGCTGTATTGTGGTGTTTCTAAAACAAACCAGCGAACACCTTCAGTACATGGTGGTGTCGTTAGTGAGCCATTGAATTGATAGTACTCTCGCTCGCGAGGAAGAAGATTATTCGGGCTCAGATCATCGGTGAAATCGATGGTATTACCTTTAGTTGGGATATCTTTTAGTAAAGAGCTAAGAGCATTGTTCTCACGTAAGCCGTTTTCAAACATCACTGCGATAACGGCAATGTTGCCTTTATCATCTACATTCACAAAGTGCGCTTCTAACGGGTATTGCTTACCGTTGATTAAGTTTTCAGATGGCGTATGGAAATGAATTTGCTTCAAGGTATACGTATCGCCATCCACAATCAGCTTATTATCGCCACTCACGAGTGCTTCTACTGTATGTCCATTATTGGTGATCTCGGTGATTTTTCCGTCGTACTCAATTCGCAGCGGGGCAAGGTTTGTTTGCAACGCAGAAGTGATGTTAATTGGGCTTTGATTTTTGCCTAATCCACACATTGGGTAGCTTTCAGCCCAGTGTTCGTTGCTCTTGCCATAGCCCCAGTCAGCGGCTTGCGCTGTTAGAGATACCCCAGCAAGTAGGGAAAGAAGAACTAAAGATGCTTTTTTTATCATGTGAAAACCTTTGTTATATCGCATTTATATAGTGAGAAAGTAGCGCGTTGGTGTTGTCAGGTTATGGGCTGACATAACGGCATTTATTCTAGATAGGTATGATGTTAAGTCGAATACGAAAGAAAGGAAAATAAGATTATCTTAGTTAAGAGCTTACGGTAGTAAGAGTGGAGGAAATGTCATGTTCTTTAGTGCAATTGTTGTTCGGTGATTGCATGACGTCGTCAACTAAAGCCCAGTGTTTACCGTATTGTGGATAAGAAAAAGGGCTAATATAGCCCTTTTTCTATTATCTATTATTACAGATCTTGGGTGATTTTCTCTGCGTAAGGCTGACCCATACGTGTTGTTTGCAGTGGTTTCATTTGCTCTACAAAACGTACCGCATCTTTAGGGAATAAGTTGATCACCGTAGAGCCGAGCTTAAAGCGGCCCATTTCTTCACCTTTTTTCAGGCTAATTGCTGCAGTACCTGTTGCGGGGTAATCCCAACGACGTACTTCTGGGCCTGTTGGCGGTGTTACTGTTCCTGCCCACGTGGTTTCAATACTGCCCACAATCGTAGCACCAACCAGTATTTGTGCTAATGGACCAAACTCGGTATCAAAGATACACACAACACGCTCGTTACGTGCAAATAGATTAGGGACATTTTCTGCAGTTAATGGGTTCACAGAGAAAAGATCGCCGGGTACATAAATCATTTGGCGCAGCACACCATCGCATGGCATGTGAACACGGTGGTAATCACTTGGTGACAAGTATAGCGTTGCGAAATCACCACCCATAAATTCATCGGCAAGATTTTTATCGCCACCTAATAGTTCACAAGCATCAAAGTAGTGACCCTTAGCTTGGAATAAACGGCCCTCTTTGATTGGACCGAGTTGGCTAACGCAAGCATCTGCTGGGTGGCTAATGATACGTGTATCTTCATTAATTGGACGCGCACCATCTTTTAGTTCACGAACAAAGAAAGCGTTAAACGTTGGGTAAGCCGTAGGATCGGGATTACGTGCTTCTGCCATATCAACATTGTATTGTTTGATGAACCAACGAATAATCGCTGTGGTGACTTTGCCGCCTTCTAATGAAGCCAGTTTGCCCACTAAACGTGTTAGCGCATGCTTTGGCGTACAATATTGCAGGCCGATTTTTATCTTATCTAGCACAATTAATCTTCCGAAAAATACCACTTAATCAATAATCTAGCTGCTTATGTCAGAGACAAAGAACAACCCGAACAGGCAATGATACCTAACTCTTAGAGGAAAGTCAGGTTATCTGCATGGGTGGCTAAGAGTTTGAGAGTCGAGTCCAAAAATGAAGAGCATCCCTAAGAGAGTATAGGTACTCTCTTAGGGAGGGGATCAGTCAGGCTTGTTGCGAGAAAATTGGCGGTTAGCAACATTTTCCGACATGCTTTCAATGATCTTATGGTAGCTATTGAAACGGTCTTGGCTAATTTCACCTTTTTCAACGGCTTCACGCAAAATACAGCCCGGATCGTTTTTATGTTTACAATCGCGGAATTTACACCCGCCAAGGTAATCACGAAATTCAACGAAAGCTTCTGTTACTTGCTCTGATTCTAAGTGCCATAAGCCAAACTCACGCACTCCTGGTGAATCAATCAGATCACCACCTTCTTCAAAGTGATATAAACGTGCTGCTGTCGTGGTATGTTGGCCTAACCCTGAGTTACTTGAAACATCACCGATATCAGCTTCAACTTCAGGCATTAAGGCATTAACCATACTTGATTTGCCCACACCCGATTGGCCAGCAAAAATACTGGTATGATCTTTTAAGTCTTGCTTTAAGCCATCTAAGCCTTCGCCTGTATCGGTACTGACAAGGCGAACGTGATAACCAATCTTCTCGTATTGTGCGAGTTTTTGTTCAACATTTTTACGCTCGTCTGCACTCAATAAATCGACTTTATTTACGACAATAAGCGGCTTAATGCCGATAGTTTCTGCGGCAATAATATAACGGTCGATTATGTTAAGCGATAGCTCTGGTAAAATAGCTGAGACGATAACAATACGGTCAACGTTGGCTGCGACTGCTTTTACGCCATCATAATAATCAGGACGAGTCAGCATTGATTGGCGCTCATGCACCGCTTCCACCACGCCAGCAATACCTTGTAAGGCTTCAACCCCTGGGCGCCAAACAACACGATCGCCAGAGACGAGACTTTGAATGCTGCGACGTAAGTTACAGCGATGAATTATGCCTGTTTCGGGATCTTCAACATCAGCATGTTGGCCGAAACGAGTGATCACCAGCCCTTCTCGCGCATTTTCTAATAATGACTCATCCCATTGGACGTCATTTTTCTCGCGAGTTAGGCGTTTATTTTGGTTTGAGCGGACGCGTCGGCTCTGACCTTTAGTTAGCTTTTTCTTTTTTGCCACAAGAATATCATTCAATTTGGTTAGCTTTCGGTATTATCATACATGGTTTAGTCACAAAATAGGCAATATCGAATGACAATCAGCGACAAGAATCTCATTTGGATCGATCTTGAAATGACAGGATTAGATCCAGAAACCCATAAAATCATTGAAATAGCGACAATTGTTACTGATCCTCAACTCAATATTTTAGCGGAAGGCCCTGTACTTGCGATCCATCAGCCTGAAGCTGAGTTGGATAAAATGGATGATTGGTGCACAAATACGCATACAAATAGTGGTTTAGTTGAGCGTATTCGTAAAAGTACCGTGACAGAGCAACAAGCGGTGGCACAAACAATTGCATTTTTAGAGCAGTGGGTTCCTAAAGGATCTTCACCTATTTGTGGTAACAGTATTGGTCAGGATCGTCGTTTCTTATACAAGCATATGCCTGAGCTTGAGCAGTACTTCCATTACCGTTATTTAGATGTCAGTACCCTAAAAGAATTAACGCGCCGATGGAAACCTGAATTATTAGATGGGCTTAATAAAAAAGGTAGTCACTTAGCACTTGATGATATTCGCGACTCAATTGATGAATTACGCTACTATCGAGAGAATATATTTACAATTTGATGGTTAAATCGGCACTTGAAAAACTTTATTCGTTTTTTTCTGCAGAAGTCTTGCATCAGTCAATTTTAGTCGTATAATGCGCAGCCTCGAAAGGAGATAACGTGTTTGTTTCCTTTCGATAAAAATCGGACGCGGGGTGGAGCAGCTTGGTAGCTCGTCGGGCTCATAACCCGAAGGTCGTTGGTTCAAATCCGGCCCCCGCAACCAATCTCTTTTAAAGAGATGTGATGCGACACTAGCTCAGCTGGTAGAGCGCAACCTTGCCAAGGTTGAGGTCACGAGTTCGAACCTCGTGTGTCGCTCCACTTTTTTACTTGGTAGAGAAGTGATATTCATGGCTACGGCGATGGATAAAAATAGTTGTCACCCAACTTAAAACAGGTGAAAAATCGGACGCGGGGTGGAGCAGCTTGGTAGCTCGTCGGGCTCATAACCCGAAGGTCGTTGGTTCAAATCCAGCCCCCGCAACCAATCTCTTTTAAGAGATGTGATGCGACACTAGCTCAGCTGGTAGAGCGCAACCTTGCCAAGGTTGAGGTCACGAGTTCGAACCTCGTGTGTCGCTCCAAATTGATATTCATGGCTACGGCGGTGAATAAAATAGTTGTCACCCAACTTAAAATAGGTGCAAAATCGGACGCGGGGTGGAGCAGCTTGGTAGCTCGTCGGGCTCATAACCCGAAGGTCGTTGGTTCAAATCCGGCCCCCGCAACCAATCTCTTTTAAGAGATGTGATGCGACACTAGCTCAGCTGGTAGAGCGCAACCTTGCCAAGGTTGAGGTCACGAGTTCGAACCTCGTGTGTCGCTCCAAATTGATATTCATGGCTACGGCG
>NZ_PYNU01000017.1:0-80136 GCF_003026075.1 Photobacterium sp. GB-210
TGAACGTTAGGTGAAAGACCTAGCTATGCGACACTAGCTCAGCTGGTAGAGCGCAACCTTGCCAAGGTTGAGGTCACGAGTTCGAACCTCGTGTGTCGCTCCAATTTGATAGTTCATGGCGAAAGCGATGAACGTTAGGTGAAAGACCTAGCTATGCGACACTAGCTCAGCTGGTAGAGCGCAACCTTGCCAAGGTTGAGGTCACGAGTTCGAACCTCGTGTGTCGCTCCAATTTGATTGTTTATTTCATTGTAGATAAACAGAGTTATCATCGAACTTATCGATGAACTATTGCTGTGAAGTAATAGTCCTAATGTAGTATTCCTGAGGTATTCGATTACCGATATCATCAGTGTACTGCTTCAAGTGTTTCTAGCTTAGCTACGAAGCCCACTTAGAAGCGATCGGCTTCGACAACAGAACTCACTTTGTATAAAGCAACCTTTAAGGGTTGTTTTTGCTGTCTCAGCAATACAGGGTATTCATGTTGTAACATCAATACTGCTGTATTGGCGCGATATAACTAACGCGTACGCTCTTTTCTTAGTAATGTTTATCTATTGCAACAGTAGTGCATAAAGCTGTGCCATCTGAGCGAATAACATTGCAGATAGTGCTAACACATTATTTTTATAATAGTATTTCACCGTTAGATCACAATGAAATTAACAGAGTTATCCACACTACATGTACTGTGGGTAAGTTGGTTGATTAGATGTGCTGATGCTATGTGAGTAACTTTGAATTTTAATTTGAATAGTGTTTAATTACCGTTATCCACAGGTGTTTTTATTTCATTTAACTTTATGTTTTATAATGTAAATATTGATTTTTATACCTGCTTTTCAACAGTTGTTGTGTCATACTCTTCTTCGGGATAACTATCTTGATTATGTTATCCACCTCCTGTGTTTAATCTTTACCTATCCCCAAGAAAAAACCTAACTTTAAAAAGTTTTCCACATATCCCCCGAGTGACTTATGCATCTCGAGGTAAGCCTTTCTCAATAATCCGTACTAAACGTTTTGTTTTAGTAGGTAAAATTTCGAGAGCGAGTTGATCTTTTCTTTGTTGTTGTTGCGATAGCGCCCAATCGATATGTGTATCAAGTAATTCAGAGATCCCTTGACGCTGCTGAAGTGCTTCAACAATTTCTATTTGATAAGAAGCATTACCCAGAGCAATTGTGATATTTCTGAGCCATTGAATATGGCCTATCCGGCGAATAGCTGAGCCTTCGGTATTTTTTAAGAATGTCGTTTCATCCCAAGCATAAAGAGTTAGCAAGTCTTGTTGGTATAAGCTGTCACGACAGTGGTAATCGTGCTCTTCTGTTAATTGTCCATGTCTGTTTATGGGGCAGACTAATTGGCAGTCATCGCAACCATAGATACGGTTACCGATAGCACTGCGGTATTGCTCTGGGATCACACCATCAAATTCAATCGTTAAGTATGAGATACAACGACGCGCATCTACGATTCCTTCTTCAACAATAGCACCTGTTGGACAGCTCGTTATACAAGCGACACATTTCCCACATTGCTCACTGCTTGGTTTATCAATTGGCAGTGGAATATCAACTAATAGTTCACCTAAAAAGAACCAAGAGCCTGCTTGTTCATTTAAGATAAGTGAATGTTTGCCTGTCCAACCAAGCCCTGCTTTTTGTGCCAAAGGGCGTTCTAGAATAGGCGCTGAGTCAACAAAAGGTCGGCAGCCAAACTGCCCGACGGCTTGCTCAATACGTTGCCCTAATTGTTTCAGTCGATTACGGATCAGCTTGTGGTAATCACGACCGAGTGAATAGCGACTAATAAACGCTTTTTGAGGTTGCTTAAGTGTTTGGGCAAACTCGGCGTGAGGCGGAAGGTAATTCATTCTTACGCTGATCACACGGATAGTGCCTGGTAACAGTTCAGCAGGGCGCGCACGCATCATGCCATGACGTGCCATCCAGTCCATATCACCGTGATAGCCAGCATCAAGCCAGCGTTGCAATTCAGCTTCGTGTTGTGACAAATCAATATCAGTGATACCCACTTGTTGAAAGCCCAGCTCTTGTCCCCAAGTTTTGATCTGCTCAGCAAGTTGATGGTAATCGATAGTCATAACCGAACTCTTTTATATTGCGCTAAATGAAAGGGGGCGCATTCTAGCATATTCTTGTTTTGATCATAGCGGTGAGAATGTGGATTGCTAAGAATAGACTGCGATAATGACCTCTGACGTTGCGATTATAGATGTATAAAATTAACACTGTGCATTTTGATTAGTTATAGTTGTTACACGTTTATTGAGGGCACTTTACCTATGATCACTCATGACATCCCCTTATTTCTCTATACCTCAGAGCAAATCAGGCAAGGTGAGCAATTACTCACAGAGCAACAAAATAGTCTCACGCTTTATCACTTAATGGAACGTGCTGGAGAGGCAACGTTTGATCTTATGAGGCAGCGGTATCCTCAATGTAATAAATTATTAGTGTGCTGCGGTAAAGGTAATAATGGTGGTGATGGCTATGTAGTGGCTCGTTTAGCACATGATCAGGGTATTGATGTTACTGTGTGGGAATCACCCAATGTTGAACATTTACCTGCTGACGCTCGATGTGCTCGTTCTCACTGGTTGCAATGTAATGGGAAAACGATCACTGATACGCCAACCACAAGTTATGAGTTAATTATCGATGCGTTATTAGGGATTGGGGTTAAAGGTGAAGTTCGCTCAGAAATCGCTGAACGCATTCGTTGGATCAATGATCAAAAGACGCCTGTGATTGCAGTGGATGTGCCTTCAGGATTATGTGCAAATACTGGTGCAACTTTTGGTGCTGTTATTAAGGCCTCACAAACGCTCTCTTTTATTGGTTTTAAACAAGGGCTGACAACAGGGCAAGCAGCACAATATTGTGGGGAACGTTACTTTTCAGACTTAGGATTTGATCTGCAATTCTCGCAAGTCATGAAACCATCAGCATTACACATTACAGAATCGCAGGTACAGTCATTACTTTTTCCGCGCTCACGTGTTGCTCATAAAGGGTGTTTTGGACGCGTGCTTTGTATTGGTGGTGATCTTGGAATGGCGGGAGCTATTCGATTATCGTCAGAAGCTTGTAGCCGTGCAGGTGCTGGCTTAACGTCTGTGATAACACGACCTGACAATGCACTGTCAATTGTGATGATGAGACCTGAGATAATGGCCATTGGTTGGCAAGAGTCTTCAAACATACTTGTTGATAAGCTTGCTTGGTCAGATGTGGTTGTATTAGGGCCTGGGCTTGGAACCAGTGATTGGGGACAATCTCTCTTTGCGCAGTGTCATCATATTGATAAACCTTGTGTCGTTGATGCTGATGGCCTTAATTTACTGGCAAAAACCCCTGACTACCGAGATAATCGAATCATTACACCACATCCCGGCGAAGCGGCGCGATTATTGGATGTCTCTATTAATGAGATTGAAGCCGATCGGTTTGTCGCGATTCAGCGCTTACAGCAAAATTATGGCGGTGTTGTTGTTTTAAAAGGGGCTGGCAGTTTAATTTATGATGGTAAAACATTATGGATTTGTACTTGCGGCAATCCTGGAATGGCAACGGGAGGGATGGGGGACGTATTATCAGGTATCATTGGTGCTTTATTCGGCCAAGGTTTAGCGTTAGTTGAAGCAGCCTATGCGGGAGTCTGGATCCATAGCCGAGCCGCAGATTTGTGTGCGCAAAGCGGAGAGCGTGGTATGCTGGCATCAGATCTCTTTCCGTTTATTCGTCAATTAGTCAATCCAAGATAAAAACATGCAAACATTTGAAACCTTTCTTGCTGATGAGCAGGCAACAGTAGATTTAGGCCTTAAATTAGCTAAAGCCTGTACGCAACAAACAACGATTTATCTTCACGGCGATTTGGGAGCCGGAAAAACAACGTTTAGTCGTGGTTTTATTCGTGCGCTAGGCCATCAAGGGAATGTTAAGAGTCCGACATATACCCTAGTTGAACCTTATGATCTTGCTCCTTGGCAAGTGTATCATTTTGATCTCTATCGCCTTGCAGATCCTGAAGAATTAGAATTTATGGGAATTCGTGATTATTTCACCCAGGATGCTATTTGCTTAGTGGAATGGCCAGAGAAAGGTGATGGGTTATTACCTCAACCCGATCTTGAATTAGAAATGTGTTATCACGGTGAGCAGAGAAAAGTATTGATCCGCGCCAATACGGAATATGGTGCAGCATTGATCAATCATTTGGAGTTGAGTTAATTAGGATGGCGTTACGGACGTATTTAAAGTTCCTGATAGTAGGAGCAGGATTAGTGAGTTCTGCTGCCTCTTGGGCAAATGAACTCAAAGGGGTGAGAATTTGGCCTGCGCCAGATGAAACTCGCGTAGTATTAGATCTGCAAAGTAAAGCAGACTATTCTCACTTTTCATTAGCAGGACCTTCTCGTTTAGTGGTTGATCTTAAAGATACAAAGATCAAAACTAAACTTCCTATTGCGGTTCAGAAAAGTGATATTTTAACCAAAGTTCGCACCAGTACAGCGCCTGCAAAAGGTACAACGCGACTGGTGTTTGAAGTTAAGCGTGGTGTAACGCCAACAATATTCTCTTTATCACCAACGGGCAGTTATGGTTACCGTTTAGTTTTAGACTTGCCGAATGGAACGTCTAAAACAGTGGGTGCTAAAGAAGAGCAAGCAGAAGAAAAAGCGACGGCAAATAACTTAGCGAAAATGCCATCTGGTACCGCTGATATCGTGGTAGCGGTGGATGCAGGTCACGGTGGTGATGATCCTGGCTCTATTGGTCCAACGCGTAAATATGAAAAAAATGTCACACTAGCGGTTGCGAAAAAACTGGCAGCTAAGATCAATGCAACAACGGGTATGCGTGCAGTACTAACTCGCCGTGGTGACTACTTTGTTCCATTGGGTAAGCGTTCAGAAATTGCACGTAAGAATAAAGCCCTTCTTTTAGTTTCTATCCATGCTGATGGCTTTACAAAACCGCAACCTCGTGGTGCTTCTGTATGGGTGCTCAACACACGCCGTGCGAATACTGAAATAGGTCGCTGGTTGGAGCAAAGTGAGAAGCAATCTGAGTTATTAGGTGGTGGCGATGTTTTATCAAGCAATACCAATGATAAATATCTTGGCCGAGCGGTATTAGACCTTCAATTTAGTTACTCGCAAAAAGAAGGCTACGATGTTGCTACTCGTGTATTACATGAGTTACGTAAAGTGGCACGTTTGCATAAAACGGTTCCGCAATACGCAAGTTTAGCGGTATTGAAATCACCTGATATTCCATCGCTATTGGTTGAAACGGGTTTTATTACCAATCCGACAGAAGAGAAATTACTTAATACGACATCACACCAAAACCAATTAGCGAATGCGGTTTATAAAGGGGTGTTGGAGTATTTTGAAGCAAATCCACCTGAAGGTACTTTATTTGCTTCTCGTTTGAAAGGACGTGGAAGTAAGCATAAAGTGACATCGGGTCAGTCATTAAGCGGTATTGCCCAGAAGTATGGCGTGTCGATGGCATCAATCAAAGCTTCGAATAATCTGAAATCAACCTCAGTGAACATCGGTCAAGTGTTGATTATTCCTGGCAACATTAAGACAGCGTCGGTTTCGACGCCAACGAAAACGGTGAGTACGACATCGAGCAGTGCTACAGTGAAACCTGTTGCCTCAACCAAGGTGATTGTGCATAAAGTCGTTCGTGGTGAATATTTAGGTAAGATTGCAGCAAAATATGGTGTTACCATGAGCAGCATCCGTCAACTTAATCACCTAAAATCAGACAATGTGATGCTTGGGCAAAAATTAAAAATTGCCGTTCCTGCGCCGAAATATGTTCAACATAAAGTAAAGCGTGGCGAGTTTTTGAGTAAGATTGCTGATAAATATGGTGTGTCAGTTGCAAGTATTCGTGCTACGAATAAGCTACGTTCTGATAAACTAGCTGTAGGACAGACGCTAATCATACCAAGAAGTTAATTATGCCGATTCAGATTTTACCCGCTCGGCTGGCTAACCAGATTGCAGCGGGTGAAGTTGTTGAACGCCCAGCTTCTGTAGTCAAAGAGCTTGTTGAAAATAGTCTTGATGCCGGTGCTACTCGAATCGATATTGATATCGAAAAAGGTGGCAGCCGGCTCATTCGTATTCGTGATAATGGAAAAGGGATCCCTAAAGATGAGCTTGCGCTCGCCCTTAGCCGTCATGCGACTTCTAAAATTACTACTCTGGATGATCTTGAAGCGATAGTCAGTCTTGGCTTTCGTGGTGAAGCGCTTGCCAGTATCAGTTCCGTCTCTCGTTTAACGTTAACCTCCCGCACCCAAGCGCAAGAAGAAGCGTGGTCAGCGTATGCTGAAGGGCGAGATATGGACGTCCAGTTAAAACCTGCAGCCCATCCGGTAGGTACAACGCTAGAAGTGCTTGATCTTTTCTTTAATACACCTGCGCGTCGTAAGTTCTTACGGACAGAAAAAACAGAATTTAATCATATTGATGAGTTGATCAAACGTATTGCGTTAAGCCGCTTCGATGTTGCTATTACTTTGCGTCATAACGGTAAGATCATTCGACAATACCGAGCGGCACAAACGCCGATTCAAAAAGAGCGTCGATTAGCAACGGCATGTGGTTCAGGCTTTTTGCAACATGCATTGGTGGTTGAATTAGCGCACGGAGACTTGAAATTATCCGGTTGGGTATGTAGCTCTCAAGGCGCTCGTGCACAAAATGATATTCAGTATTGTTATGTTAATGGACGGATGATGAAAGATAAGCTGATCAATCATGCGATCCGTCAAGCTTATGAGTCGAGTTTACGATCCGATCAGTATGCAGCTTACGTACTGTATATTGATGTTGATCCTCACCAAGTTGATGTGAATGTTCACCCAGCAAAACATGAAGTGCGTTTTCATCAAGCACGGTTGGTACATGATTTTATCTACCAAGCCTTACAAAGTGCATTGCAGCAAGGGGCATTAGAAGAAGAGCAGCATCAGTATCAATCACCGATACGATCGAGTGCTCACCGTATCGAAGTCGATGAAGATGGTGTCGTGATTGAACCAACAAACTCTGTGACGCAGAGGGTCGCTCAAGCGATAGATGCGACGCCAGAGTATCCTCATAAATCACCGTCATCGGAATGGAATAAGTCTGCATCGACACCGTCACATTCAGCAAGAGCACCCATTGATAGTGATATGCGTGGCTTAGCAGTATCAGCTGAATATGAGGTAAGTGAAGCGTCTGAACATAGTAAACCATCTTCTTATTCGGCTTCACCAAGCACAAATAATAGAGATCAGCATCAGTATGATCGCAGCCCTTGTGAGCGACAAGGCAGTGAGCAAACAATAAATACCACGAGAACTTCTGATGCTTCATCTGGCGCCTCACGTTCTCCTAAACCGGAAGGGCCGACGGCGGCTGAGATCAAAGCATACCAAAAGCTGTTACAAACGGAATCGCCGACAAAACATGTTTTAGCCGAACAACCGATAGAGCGTATTGCCGAGCCGCGTAGAGAGTGGCAAGCAATGCCTTCAACAGCAGTTGTTAAACAACATGCGATAGCGGGTAAAGCTATGGGGCTTGGTAAAGCATTATGTTTGGTGGCTGAGCGTTACTTACTAATGCAGCAAGAGACCAATATTGCCTTACTGAATTTAGATCATGCAGAGTTACTACGCTATGTTGGACAATTGCGTTTAGCGCAAACGGATGGATTAAAACCTCAACCGCTTTTGATCCCACTATCGGTACCTGTAGAGAGCGATTTAATTGCCTGTGCTGAACAACATGCGATGCTACTTAAACAATTAGGGATTCAACTGAAAGCGAAAGGGAGAAATGGCATAATAATCATGTCAGTATGTATGCCATTAAGACAACAAAACTTACAACAGTTGCTCCCGAATTTGTTAACCTACCTACTTACAGCTTGTGATGATCCAGAAGCACAAGGGTGGGATAAATTATTATATTGGTTAGCTGAACAATGTGTTGGTACAGTGGCAAGTTATAGTTTGTCGCAAGCCATTCAGCTAGTCTCTGAATTAGAGCAGCTATGGGGAGAGAATTTGGCAGGTCATGAAAGCCAATTACTTCGACCGGTAGATATGCAAGCAGCAATAGAAGCCTTTAAATAATGATAACTAAGCCACAACCTCAAGCCATTTTTTTAATGGGACCAACAGCTTCGGGTAAAACCGATCTTGCCATTCGATTACGAGAGCAACTGCCTGTTGAGTTGATTAGTGTTGATTCTGCCCTTATTTATAAGGGAATGGATATCGGTACAGCAAAGCCAGATGCGCATGAACTTGCATTAGCACCGCATCGTTTGATCGATATTCGTGATCCAGCGCAAAGTTATTCGGCTGCAGACTTTCGTGCTGATGCACTGAAAGAAATGGCTGATATAGTTGCAGCAGGGCGAATTCCTTTATTAGTTGGTGGTACTATGTTGTACTACAAGGCTTTATTGGAAGGTTTATCGCCTTTACCTGCTGCAGATCTTGAGGTTCGCGCAGGGATTGAACGAGATGCTGCTGAGCATGGATGGCAAGCATTGCATGATGAATTAGTAAGGATTGATCCCGTTGCCGGAGCAAGAATTCATCCCAATGATCCACAGCGATTATCTCGTGCATTGGAAGTTTTCCGAATTTCGGGTAAAACTTTAACTGAGTTAACAAAAACTCAAGGTGAATCTTTACCTTACAAGGTTCATCAATTTGCAATCACTCCCATGGATAGGGCTGTACTGCATCAGCGAATTGAGCTTAGGTTCAATAAAATGATCGAGGCAGGTTTTGAGCAGGAAGTACGTGCGTTGCACGAGCGTGGTGATCTTCACCTTGAGCTTCCTTCTATTCGTTGCGTTGGTTATCGTCAGATGTGGGAATATTTGGACGGGAATTATGACTTAGATGAAGCGGTTTTCCGTGGTATCTGTGCTACCCGTCAATTAGCAAAGCGTCAAATTACCTGGCTTCGCGGTTGGAAAGATTTGACCTGGTTGGATAGTAGTGATGTGGATTCCGCGTTACAAACAGTCACAAACTCAGTTAGATGTGATGTTTGATTAACGTGTATACTCTGAACTGCTTTGCGTATTTTTAGTTTTTGTTCGTTGCTAATACAACTACAAACAAATAAGGAAAAGAAATAATGGCTAAGGGGCAATCTCTGCAAGACCCGTTTTTAAATGCGCTGCGTCGTGAACGAATTCCGGTCTCAATTTACTTGGTAAACGGTATCAAACTACAGGGACAAATTGAGTCTTTTGACCAATTTGTGATCCTATTAAAAAACACTGTAAACCAAATGGTATATAAGCATGCTATTTCAACGGTAGTTCCTGCTCGTCCAGTGAACCATCACCATGCAGGTGATCGTCCAGCAGGTACTGAACGTCCAGAAAAAACTGAAGAATAATTTATTCTTCCATTAAGGAGTTAATGGCTTGTTTGACCGTTATGAAGCCGGTGAACAGGCGATTCTTGTTCATATTAACTTCACGCAAGATGGGGAATGGGAAGATCTTAGCGAATTTGAAATGCTGGTCTCCTCAGCGGGCGTCAATACACTGCATGTTGTCACTGGCAGCCGTAAGACTCCGCACCCTAAATATTACGTTGGAGAAGGTAAGGCACAAGAAATTGCCGACGCGGTAAGAACAGCGGAAGCTGATATCGTTATCTTTAACCACTCCTTGTCTCCCGCTCAAGAGCGTAACTTGGAGCAAATTTGTCAGTGTCGTGTACTCGACAGAACAGGTTTGATCTTAGATATATTTGCTCAACGCGCACGTACCCATGAAGGTAAGTTGCAAGTCGAGCTTGCACAGTTACGTCATATATCAACCCGATTGATTCGTGGTTGGACTCACCTTGAGCGACAGAAAGGGGGGATAGGTCTGCGTGGACCTGGTGAAACGCAGCTTGAAACAGATAGACGTTTATTGCGCGATCGAATTAAAACAATTCTACGTCGTTTAGATAAAGTGGCTAAACAGCGTGATCAAGGAAGACGTGCGCGTAATCGTGCAGAAATTCCAACGATCTCATTAGTGGGATATACCAATGCTGGTAAATCCACACTCTTTAATCGGATCACCGATGCGGGGGTTTACGCCGCCGATCAACTGTTTGCAACTCTAGATCCTACACTACGTAAAATAGCAGTGGCTGATGTAGGTACAGCGATTTTAGCTGATACCGTTGGATTTATTCGACATCTTCCCCACGATCTAGTGGCAGCATTTAAAGCTACCCTTAAAGAAACACAAGAGGCTGATCTTTTACTTCATGTGGTTGATGCAAGTGATGATCGCTTCCGTGAAAACATTGAAGCTGTTGAAACAGTACTAGAAGAAATTGATGCGGGTGAGGTGCCTACTTTAATTATCATGAATAAAATTGATAATTTAGAGCATGCAGAACCTCGTATTGAACGAGATGAAGAGGGAGTTCCTCGTCGCGTTTGGGTTTCAGCGATGGAAGGGCAAGGCATTGACTTGTTATTCCAAGCACTAACTGAACGCCTCTCCGGTACGATGGTAGCGCATACCTTACGTGTACCCCCTGAAATGATTGGGCGTATCCGTAGCAAGTTTTATCAGCTGGGATGTATTTTACAAGAAGAATACGAATCAGACGGTTATTTGATGATTGATATTCGTTTGCCTTTGGCGGAATGGTCTCGATTACAAAAAAGAGAAAGTACTTCGTTAGATGACTTTATCGTTGCTTAATGGATTACTAGAGTGATAAAAACTGTCGTCATATCATATTGATGGAGTTCTATAATGGCGTGGAATGAGCCTGGAAACAACGGCGGCCGTGATGATAAAGACCCTTGGGGTAATAATAATCGCGGTGGACGTGAACAAGGACCACCAGATCTCGATGAGGTTTTTTCAAAACTAAGTCGTAAAGTTGGCGGTGTGTTTGGAAATAAAAAAGGGCCGAGTGGCAGCGGGAGCGCTGTTGGCTTGGGGGCTGTTGCCGTATTAGCTGCGGCGGTTTGGGGTTTTTCTGGTTTTTACACCATTGGCGAAGCAGAGCAAGGTGTTGTGCTACGTTTTGGTAAGTTTGATCAAGTTGTAAAACCCGGTCTGAACTGGAAACCAACGTTTATTGATGAAGTTATCCCAGTCAACATTCAAGCAATTCGTTCTCTTCGTGCATCTGGCTTGATGTTAACGAAAGATGAAAACGTTCTGAAAGTTGAAATGGATGTTCAGTACCGTGTTGATAACGCTGAGAAGTACCTATTTAGCGTAACGAATGCTGATGACAGTTTGCGTCAGGCAACCGATTCTGCACTTCGTGCCGTGATTGGTGATTCAACGATGGATCAGGCATTGACGACAGGTCGTCAGACTATTCGTGCGAATACTCAAGCAGCAATTGATAAAATTATTGCAAAATACGACATGGGTATCCGTGTTGTTGATGTGAACTTCCAATCAGCTCGTCCACCTGAAGCGGTGAAAGATGCATTTGATGATGCTATCGCAGCGCGAGAAGATGAAGAGCGTTACGTTCGTGAAGCAGAAGCTTACAGTAATGATATTTTGCCTAAAGCAACGGGTCGTGCTGAGCGTCTGAAGAACGAAGCTGAAGGTTACTCTGAGCGTGTTGTTAATGGCGCATTGGGTGATGTAGCACAGTTTGATAAATTGTTGCCACAATACCTAGCAGCGAAAGAAGTGACACGTGAGCGTTTGTATCTAGATACCATGGAGAAGGTGTACAGTAACACCAGCAAAGTGTTAATTGATACGAAATCAGGTGGCAGTAATAATATGATGTACTTACCACTTGATAAGCTGATGTCTCAGTCAAATCAAGCTGATAAGAAAACCGATAATTCAGATCGTTTAAGCGGTATTGAATTAGAAAAAGTAGAAACTCCAACTCCAGTTGCACCTGCTTCTCGTGCTGATACTGGCCGTCAAGGGAGATATTAATTATGCGTAAGTTAATGATCCCAGTAGTAGTGATTTTTATTGCTCTATTATTGATGTCAGTGTTTGTCGTTAAAGAAGGTGAGCGTGGTATCGTGGTGCGTTTCGGTCGTATCTTAAAAGATAACAATACTGAAATTGCCCGTATTTATCAGCCCGGCCTACATTTTAAAGTACCAGTGTTTGACCGTGTTCATGATTTAGATGCGCGTATTCAAACTATGGATGATCAGGCTGATCGTTTCTTAACAGCTGAGAAGAAAGACGTGATCATTGATACCTATGTGAAATGGCGTATCAAAGATTTTGGTAAGTACTACTTAGCAACAGGTGGTGGTAATACATCAACTGCAGAAGCGCTATTAAAGCGTAAAGTAGTCGATAGCCTACGTGCTGAAATCGGTTCGAAAGAAATTAAGCAGATCGTGTCTGGAGAAGACAGCATTTCAACACCAACTACAGCGTCTGATATTGCACAAACTAAAGCGGCTAAAGCTGCTCTAGCGGTAATTGAAGGTGTAGTACCGGTGAAGGAAGTTGAAGGCCAGCGTGATAAAATCATGGCAGATGTACTTGAAGAAACGCGTGAAAGTGCGAAAGATTTGGGTATTGAAGTGGTTGATTTCCGAATTAAGAAAATTAACCTACCAGATGAAATCAGTGAGTCTATCTACCGTCGTATGCGTGCCGAGCGAGAATCAGTAGCGCGTAGTTACCGTTCGCAAGGTCGTCAACGTGCTGAAGAGTTACGTGCACGTTCTGAGCTTGAAGTAGCGACTGTTCTTTCTGAAGCAAAACGTAAAGCACAGGTTATTCGTGGTGACGCGGATGCAAAAGCGGCAGAGATTTACTCAAAAGCTTATAGCCAAAACCCAGAGTTCTACAGCTTCTGGCGTTCGCTTAAAGCTTACGAGAAGAGCTTCAACTCTAAAAATGATGTATTGGTTGTTGATCCTAACAATGAATTCTTTAAGTACATGAATCATTCAGAACTTAAAGCAAACTAAACCAATCACAACAGACATCTGTTATTGTAAAGACAAGGCCTCGGCCTTGTCTTTTTTTATGGGGAAAAGAAAAATGTCACATTCAATTTGGATGGCACTAGGCTTAGTATTAGTGGTTGAAGGCTTAGGGCCATTACTTGCGCCTCGCGGGTGGCGAGAGATGGTTAACCAGTTAAGCCAACAAAATGATAATAATTTGCGTCGTATTGGCGGCTGTCTGGTTGTTGCCGGTGCGGTTATTGCGTATATGATGTATAGGCAGATGTAAAATACATAGCACACAATGGTGACAATTAGCTTGCAGAAACGGTCTACACGGCTAAAAAATGACTGCAAGCTGAATGTTAAGGTGCTAGAATCCCTTTTTAACTACTGATAGATGAAGAAAGATGGCAAATAATGTAGTCGTTCTTGGCACCCAATGGGGTGACGAAGGTAAAGGTAAAATCGTTGACCTACTGACCGAAGATGCAAAATATGTGGTTCGCTACCAAGGCGGTCACAATGCAGGTCACACCCTAGTTATTGACGGTGAGAAAACAGTTCTTCACCTGATCCCATCAGGTATCCTACGTGACAATGTTAAATGCATCATCGGTAACGGTGTGGTGCTTTCTCCTGATGCGTTAATGAATGAAATGGGCCCACTAGAAGCACGTGGTATTCCTGTTCGTGAGCGTTTATTCCTGTCAGAAGCTTGTCCGTTAATTCTTCCTTACCACATTGCTCTTGACCAAGCGCGTGAAGCTGCTCGTGGTAAAAAAGCAATTGGTACGACTGGTCGCGGTATCGGTCCTGCTTACGAAGATAAAGTTGCACGTCGCGGTCTACGCGTTGGCGATCTTTTCAATAAAGAAGCATTTGCAGAAAAGCTTAAAGAAGTGATGGCTTACCATAACTTCCAGCTTGAGCATTACTACAATGCTGAGCCTGTAAACTACGAAGAAGTGCTAGAAAAAGTACTTTCTCAAGCTGATATCCTAACGTCTATGGTTATCGACGTCACTAAAGAGCTTGATGATGCTCGTCTACGTGGCGACAAGATCATGTTCGAAGGCGCGCAAGGTACGCTACTTGATATCGATCACGGTACTTATCCGTACGTAACCTCTTCTAACACAACTGCTGGTGGTGTTGCTGCAGGTTCTGGCTTTGGTCCTCGTCACCTAGGTTACATTCTTGGTATTGCGAAAGCTTACTGTACACGTGTTGGTGCTGGTCCTTTCCCTACAGAGCTATATGATGGTCTAGACAAGCAAGATCCAGTAGGTAAGCATTTAGGTACTGTTGGCCACGAGTTTGGTGCAACAACAGGTCGTCTACGTCGTACCGGTTGGTTCGATGCCGTTGCTATGCGTCGTGCGGTACAAATTAACTCTATCTCTGGCTTCTGTCTAACTAAATTAGATGTACTAGATGGCTTAGAAGAGCTAAAAATCTGTACTGCATACAAAACGAAGACGGGCGAAATCTTAGAAGTTTCACCAATGGCTGCTGACGAGTACGAAGATCTAGAGCTTGTTTATGAAACAATGCCGGGTTGGAGTGAAACTACATTTGGTGCTAAGTCATTAGACGTGCTTCCACAAGCAGCATTAGATTACATTGCACGTATCGAAGAGCTAACAGGCGTTCCAATTGATATTATCTCTACAGGTCCTGACCGTAACGAGACAATTATCAAAGTTCACCCATACGGTGAATAATTATCGCTGATGCGAATTGATTTAAAAACCAGCTTTCGGGCTGGTTTTTTTATATCTAATTAAAATGAATACTGCCTTATTCGTATATTTTGGAAGTGATATCATTAATTAACGATAGAATGTTAGCTAAAGTCTTTAGGCTAGATGTCGATAAAAAGTTATCCCTAGCCTGAGATCTAATGATGAAAAAGCTTCCGATCTTATTATTGACTAGCCAGTTATTTATATCTGCCGCTTACGCATTGGATAATGTGGGAGATGCTGTTCCCATTTATAGCGATGATGAACTGATACAGCTTTTTGAAACGAACCAGCATTTAAAAAAAATAAAAGCTGATGATTGCCAGCTTGTACAAGATATTAAAGCGCGCGCTGAGCGAGTAGAGTCACCTTCTTATCAGTTTTTATATGGTGATATGTTGGCTTGGGGCGTGTGTGTAGACAAAGATGTAGAGCAAGGTTTGTATTATATGCGAGCGGCTGCGCAGCAAGGCTCACCGGTAGCACTTGAACAATTAGGGCGTTATTATGCGAACGGAGTGTTATTGCAACAAGATAAAGAGCGTGCGATCCCGTATTTACGAGAAGCTGCGGCGCTAGGAAATATTAAAGCGCGTCTTCAGTTAGCTGAACTATTAGTGTCAGATCATGGTAGTCCACTTGATTACGAAGATGCTTATCGCTGGCTGTATCAAACCACGACGGCGAATAAATCGTTATATAACCAACTGAATACGTTACGTCGAAAATTAGAATTACGTATGCCTGAAAATATTATTGCTCGGGCAAAACAACGTTCAAGTTTATGGTAACCTGTCCCAAATAACCCAGTAACCAGATAAAAAAGCACAGCATTTCGCTGTGCTTTGTTGTATTAGCTGCGTTAAGTTATAGGACTTTGTGTGGGCCGAAACATTCGTAGTGAATACGATCTTCAGATACACCTAATGCTAATAGCTGTTTAGCGATATATTGCATGAAGGCAACAGGACCACAGAAGTAAAAGTGCATGTTTTCATCTGTTAGCTGTGGTGCTATCGTGCTGAGATCCATCAAACCTTGGTAGTCATAATCTTCGGCAGGAAGATCGCTATCAAGTGGTGCGTTATACCAAGTGATATCTTGAATGTGATTGTGCTGCTGCGCGAGTGCTTTTACCTGCTTTTTGTAGGCATGATGTGCGCCATTTTCTGTGGCATGTAGCCAGTTAACAGGTGCTTGGTGATCTGTTAGTGATTCAAGCATTGAAAGCGTTGGCGTTAAACCCACACCTGCGGAAAGTAATGTGACAGGTGTGTTTGCTTCAACATCTAAGAAGAAGTCACCAGCAGGGGCGGCAAGCATTACTTTATCGCCAATATTGATATTGTTATGTAAGTAGTTTGAAACTTTACCGTGAGATTCACGTTTTACTGAAATACGGTACTGATCATCTTGTGGTGCCGAAGATAAGCTATATTGACGGATTTCTTGGTTCTCTAATTCGTCAGCATTAAGGTAGATCCCCAGATACTGCCCAGGTTTATAGCTTGCGACCTTACCGCCATCTGTAGGTTTAAAGGTAAAGCTCGTGATAAATTCACTGTCTTTTTGCTTGTTAGTGACTACGAACTCACGAGTGCCACGCCACCCACCAACTTTATTCGCATTTTCTTGATAGATTTCTTCTTCACGATTGATGAAAATATTAGCCAGTAAACCATAAGCTTCAGCCCAAGCGTCTAATACCTCTTGTCCTGGCGCTAATAATTCATCAATGGTGGCGATAAGGTGAGAGCCAACAATATTGTATTGCTCAGCGGTGATCATAAAACTGGTATGTTTGTGAGCAATCTTTTCTACTGCTGGTAAAAGCACAGCAAGATTTTCGATATTATTGGCATAAGCACAAATGGCATTAAATAACGCTTTTTGTTGGCTAGAAGGTTCGTTATTTTCCCCATTTTTTTGGTGGCTCATGTTAAAAACATCTTTTAACTCAGGGTTATGGTTAAACATACGTTGATAGAAATGTTGGGTAACCATAGGGCCTGCTTCTGCAATGACAGGAGCTGTTGTTTTAACAATATCGATCGTTTTTTGACTAAGCATGAGCACTTCCTATAAACATGTATTTATAATGTATGTTATAAGTTGTATCTGATCTGTATCTTTTAGTCAATAAGAAGATTAAAATAACAACAGGAGGAGCCATTGTGCAGTTAACTAGTTTTACCGATTACGGCTTACGAGCTCTGATATATCTTGCGTCGCTACCAGAAGGTGAGCTAACAAGTATTACGAAAGTGACAGAAATATACAATGTGTCACGTAACCATATGGTTAAAATAATCAATAAATTAGGTCAATTAGGCTATATCGAAACGGTGCGCGGAAAAAATGGTGGTATTCGTTTAGGTAAGTCAGCTGAATCTATTATTGTTGGCGATGTCGTACGTGCAATAGAACCGTTACAGATTGTTAATTGTAGCCTTGATTTTTGCCATATAACGCCAGCTTGCCGATTAAAAGGTGTGCTTGCTGATGCAAGAGAAGCATTTTTGGCTGAGCTAGATAAATATACCTTGTTAACCTTAGTTGAAGATAATGCGCCGTTGCTGAATTTATTAAGCAACCCTAACAAGTTATAAAACATCATTTGGTTATACGTTTAATTAGCATATTCCTCCCAAAATTTAGTGGAGCAGCAGTCTTAATAGCGCTGCTCCCGTCTGATCACCTAAAAGCCAGATATACCTCAGGTATAGGTTGGCCTACAGGAAAAATATAATGTCTAAAGGTACTACCGATTTACCGGTCGACCCTTTTCGCGATCGCGAAGCATCTAATTATGAAAACCCGATCCCAAGCCGTGAACACTTACTTGAAGTGATTCGTGGTTTTAGTACCCCGGTGAGTCGTGACCAGTTATTTGCTGAGCTAAAGCTAGAAGGCGATGATCACTATGAAGGCTTACGCCGTCGTTTACGTGCGATGGAGCGTGATGGCCAGTTAATTTTCACCCGTCGTCAATGTTATGCGTTGCCTGAACGTTTAGATTTGATCAAAGGTTACGTTATGGGTCACCGTGACGGCTTTGGTTTCTTACGCCCCGAAGGTTCGCTAGGTAAAGACAATGATTTGTTATTACCGCATCACCAAATGCGTGGTGTGATCCACGGTGATTACATTTTGGCGCAAGCGGGCGGTGAAGATAAGCGTGGTCGTAAAGAAGCACGTGTTGTTCGTGTGTTAAAAGAAAGCACAGCTCAGATTGTTGGCCGTTTTTTCCTTGAAGATGGCATGGGCTATGTGGTGCCAGACGATTCTCGCATTGCTCAAGATATCATTATCCCACAAGACGTTCGCCAAGGCGCACGTATGGGGAATGTTGTGGTTGTCGAAATTAACCAACGAGCGACGCGTCAACACAATGCTGTTGGTCGTATTGTAGAAGTACTGGGCGAAAATATGGCGCCGGGTATGGAAATTGATATTGCGTTACGCACCCATGATATTCCGCACGTATGGCCATCAGAAGTTGATAAAGAAATTCAACATTTGACAGAAGAAGTGCCAGAAGAGGCGAAAAAAGGCCGTGTAGATTTACGTCAATTACCACTGGTCACCATTGATGGCGAAGATGCTCGTGACTTTGATGATGCGGTTCACTGTGAGCGTACTACATCAGGTGGCTGGCGTTTATGGGTTGCGATTGCCGATGTGAGTTATTACGTCCGTCATAAATCAGCACTTGATAACGAAGCCGTTAAGCGTGGTAACTCGGTTTACTTCCCTGCACAAGTGATCCCAATGTTGCCGGAAGTACTCTCGAATGGTTTATGTTCACTAAACCCGCAAGTTGATCGCTTGTGTATGGTGTGTGAAATGACCATTTCTGACACCGGTGAGTTAACAGGTTACAAGCACTACGAAGCGGTCATGAATTCTCACGCTCGTTTGACTTACACCAAAGTCAGTAAAATGCTTGAAGGCGATGAAGAACTTCGTCAGCGTTATGAACCACTTGTTCCGCATTTAGAAGAGCTTTACAGCATGTTCAAAGTGCTGAAAGCAGCACGTGAAGAACGTGGTGCGATTGAATTTGAAACGGTTGAAACCCAGTTCATTTTCAATGCGGATCGTAAGATTGACCGTATTGTGCCTGCTGTGCGAAATGAAGCGCATAAGATCATCGAAGAATGTATGATTTTAGCCAATATTGCCTCTGCACGTTTTGTTGAAAGTGCAAAAGAGCCAGCATTATACCGTGTTCACGATACCCCAGGTGAAGAGCGCCTACAGGGCTTTCGTGATTTCTTAGGTGAACTAAGCTTACATCTTGGCGGTGGTTTAGAGCCTACACCAAAAGATTATGCAGAGCTGGCAAATGCGATTCAAACTCGAAAAGATCGCGAGTTGATCCAAACCATGCTGCTACGCTCAATGAAGCAGGCGGTATACCAAGGTGACAATATTGGACACTTTGGCTTGGCATTAACTGAATATGCGCACTTTACCTCGCCAATTCGTCGCTACCCTGATTTAACGCTGCACCGCGCGATTAAATACTTAGTTGCGAAGCAAGCAGGTAACAGTGGTAACACAACACCAACGGGTGGTTTCCATTACTCATTTGATGAAATTGATGCATTAGGTGAGCAATGTTCAATGACTGAGCGCCGTGCTGATGACGCAACGCGTGATGTCTCTGATTGGCTTAAATGTGAATACATGCAAGATCACTTAGGCGATGAGTTCGACGGTGTGATTGCCAATGTGACAGGTTTTGGCTTCTTTGTTCGCTTAAACGAATTGAACATTGATGGCTTAGTTCATATTTCAAACCTAGCGAATGACTACTACCAGTTTGATCCAGTAGGTCAACGCTTGGTAGGTGATAGCTCAGGTGTGGTATACCGTTTAGGCGATACCGTGAAAGTGAAAGTGGCATCGATTAACTTAAACGATCGTCAGATTGACTTTGATATTGTTGGCGCTGAGCGCAAGCAACGTGGCGCAGGTAAAACGGCTAAGAGTCATGAGAAAAAACAGCGTTTACGTAAAGCCGATGGTCTACGTCGTCAAAGCCTGAAAGTGTACAAATCAGAAGATGGCGTGGCAAAACAAGAAGAGCGCAGTGAATCAAAACGCGAACGTTCTTCGGTACGTAAAAAGCTAAAAGAAGGCGCAATTCCACTGGCGGACGAGAAGAACAAACCGAAGCCAAAGAAACGCCGTAAGCCAACGGATGAAAAACCGAAAGCTGAGACAAAAAAGAAACCGAAATCTCGCAAAAAGAAAAAGCAACGTGCGGGAAAAGCCGAACGCGCAGCAAAGAAGAGTTAAACCATGAGTAATGATATGATTTTTGGCATCCATGCCGTGAAAGCCGTGCTGGCATCTGATCCAGTTCGTTTTATTGAAGTCTTTGTACTGAAAGGACGAGAAGATGATCGTTTACTGCCGTTAGTCACTGAGCTGCAATCACTGGGCATTACGATCCAAGAAGCAGGGCGTAAAGCACTTGATGACAAAGTTAAAGGTGCTTCTCACCAAGGTATCGTTGCTCGCGTGCGTCCAGGTAAGCAATACAACGAGAACGATCTTGATGATTTATTGGTGGGTAAAGAAAATCCATTATTATTGATTTTAGATGGTGTGACCGATCCGCATAACTTAGGCGCATGTCTACGTAATGCGGATGCTGCGGGTGCGGTTGCTGTTATCGTCCCGAAAGATCGCTCGGCACAGCTCAACGCAACGGCAAGTAAAGTTGCCTGTGGCGCGGCTGAAATCATGCCATTAGTACGTGTGACTAACTTGGCGCGTACCATGCGTGCACTGCAAGATAAAGGTGTATGGATTGTCGGTACGGCTGGTGAAGCAACGCATGATATTTACCAAAGTAAGCTGACTGGCCCATTAGCGATTGTGATGGGTGCAGAAGGCGAAGGTATGCGTCGTTTAACCCGTGAAACCTGTGATGATTTGATCAAAATTCCAATGGCAGGTTCGGTATCAAGCTTAAACGTATCAGTAGCAACAGGTATCTGTTTGTTTGAAGCGGTACGTCAACGTAGCTAATATGTTACTGACAACAGTAAAGAAAGTTGCACATTTAACCTGGTGTCAGTAATCCCACACCCTTATTCGGTTTAACTGGATAAGGGTGTTTTTATTGGGATAGACAAACAGTCAAGATAACTTGCCAGTGGGCAGGAAAAACCTTGGCGTAGAGCACAGAATTTTCTTGCTTCAATTGATCATTCTCTGTACTATCCATCGTCCAAATTCTCGGTTCTTTTTTTAGTTCCTTGCTTCCCCAGGATAACCGAGCCGACAAGGGAAGCTGAATAATCCGTAAGGAGCAACCTATGCGTCATTACGAAATCGTATTCATGGTGCACCCTGATCAAAGCGAGCAAGTTGCTGGCATGATCGAGCGTTACACTGCTGCTATCAAAGATTCTGGTGGTCAGATTCACCGTCTAGAAGATTGGGGTCGTCGTCAAATGGCTTACCCAATCAACAAACTGCACAAAGCACACTACGTTCTAATGAACGTTGAAGCTGAGCAGTCTGTAGTTGACGAGCTTGAGTCAAACTTCCGCTTCAACGACGCAGTGATCCGTAACATGATCATGCGTACTAAGAACGCTGTTACTGAGCCATCTCCAATGATGAAGGCTAAAGAAGAGCGTTTCACTAAGCGTGAAGATCGTGCAGAAAATGCACAATCTGAAGGCGAAGCAGCTGCTGAGTAATTTGTATAAATGACCAATCGTCTGGAGTTAGTTGGCACTATTGCTAAACAACCCAAACGAAGCCAGTCTCCTGCGGGCATACCTCATTGTCACTTTGTGCTTGAGCATCGTTCGATTCAACAGGAAGCAGGCTTACCACGCCAAGTATATTGTTATATTAACGTGGTAGTCAGTGGCAAAGGTCAACAAGTACTCACTCAAGATTTAGTTATCGGAAGCAATGTTAAGGTAGGAGGGTTTATCTCTTATCAAACCGGCCGTAATGGCATTGGTAAATTAGTATTGCACGCCGATCACATTGACATAATTTAGATCAGGAGATAGCCCATGGCTCGTTTCTTCCGTCGTCGTAAATTCTGCCGTTTCACTGCAGAAGGCGTACAAGAGATTGACTACAAAGACGTAGCAACTCTAAAAAACTACATCACTGAAGCTGGTAAAATCGTACCTAGCCGTATCACTGGTACTCGCGCTAAATACCAGCGTCAGCTAGCTCGCGCTATCAAGCGTTCTCGTTACCTAGCACTTCTACCGTACACTGACAAGCATCAGTAATCGGTAGTAGTTTTTAGACTTTTATAGAGGACAAGATAATGCAAGTTATTCTACTTGATAAAATCGCTAACCTAGGTAGCCTTGGCGACCAAGTTAACGTTAAAGCTGGCTACGCTCGTAACTTCCTTATCCCACAAGCTAAGGCAGTAATGGCAACTAAAGCTAACGTTGAAATGTTCGAAGCACGTCGTGCAGAGCTAGAAGCTAAAGTTGCTGAGCAACAAGCTGCTGCTCAAGCTCGTGCTGAAGCACTAAACGCACTAGAAGCAGTAGTAATTGCTTCTAAAGCTGGTGACGAAGGTAAACTATTCGGTTCTATCGGTACTCGTGACATCGCTGATGCAGTTACTGCTGCTGGCGTTGCACTTGTTAAGAGCGAAGTACGTCTACCTGAAGGTGCACTACGTACTACTGGCGAATTCGAAGTTAGCGTTCAGCTAAATTCAGATGTATTCGCAACTGTTAAACTAAACGTTGTTGCTGCAGAGTAATCGCTTTTAGCTTTAATAGAAAAAAACCAGCCTTCGGGCTGGTTTTTTTATGTCTGAAATATGAGAAAAAACAACGTTAGCGTCAACCCTTAGCTTTACTTCATACTGTAAATCAGGCTAACAATCGTACTAGAATCGAAGTTTTTCATATTGTTAGGTACCCACGTGTAATAGGTATAGTTAAAGCCAATACTCAATGCGATGTTATCAGTGATGGAGTTGGTCAGTGATAAATCATTTTGGATCGTAGTATTACTTTTACCAGCCACAATATTGGTTTTATTTTCCAAGGAAAGTGTTTTAAGCGGTTTCCATGTCATGGTTAATGAGCTTTGTAAAACAGCTTCATTCACTACTTCTGGTTTGACTATATCACCATCAATTTCATCTAGGTTAGGATCTTGGTGGCGAAAACCAGGACCGATATCGACCAAGGTTTGAAACGTTTCATAGCTAAAGAGACGATAACCGATACCAGCAGAAGCGAGTGAATCAACATAATATGGACCATAGCGATCATCAATATAGCTGCCGCTACCATATAAGTAATAGCCGTCACGGATCAGCATTTGTGATTTCAAATTGGCTGAAATCTTACGTTTATCTTCTTCGCCATTTTTCTTCGCCATTAGTAGGCTAGTATCTGCGTTAGTTTTATAACGACCTTTGATATATTGCAGATCATAATTAGCGTTTAGCGTCTGTGAATCTGAATTACCAGCAAGTGCTGTAAACCCAAGCCCCACCTCACTGGTAAAGTGAGAAGGCGAGACATCTTCTTCGATATCTTGATCGTCAGCAGCATAGGCTGCAGTATTGGCAAGCAGCAATAATGTCAGTAGGTATCTTGCCAAAGGTCCTCCCACGGCAGGTGTTGTAAATTGAGTGTTATTGATAATAAGTATTATGCGCTCGCATTCTAACCCAAATTTGTCAGCTTTTGGTTAGGAATCGTTACGCTTGACTGTTAGTTAATTTAAAAAGGCGCATAATTAAATAACCATCAGGTTTGAGGCGAGTCGTAAGTTTATGACTGCTCAGAATCGAATGTATGGGGTATACTACTATGCTTCATTCTTGTTCTTGGCTAATACGCAATTTCTATGGCAGATAATAGTAAACCGAAAAAACCAAAAGATAATCAAATGGACGCCATTAAGATGCCGCCTCACTCTTTAGAGGCAGAGCAATCTGTTCTTGGTGGTTTGATGCTGGATAACGAAAAGTGGGACATGGTGGCTGAAAAAGTCGTTGCCAATGATTTCTACAGTCGTCCACACCGGATTATTTTTCAGGCGACAGCGGCACTATTAGAAGCGGGTCAGCCGCTAGATTTGATCACCCTGTCTGAAAACCTTGAGCAATCAAGCACACTTGATGATGTCGGCGGTTTTGCTTACTTAGCTGAACTGGCAAAAAATACACCATCTGCGGCAAATATTTTAGCGTACGCTGATATTGTCCGTGAGCGTGCACTTATTCGTGACATGATTGGTGTGGCAAATGAAATTGCCGATGCCGGTTATGATCCACAGGGCCGCACCAGTGAAGACTTACTGGATATGGCTGAAAGTAAAGTCTTTGCGATTGCAGAGCAACGTACCAACGATAAAGAAGGCCCACAAAGTGTTGATACGATCTTAGAAAAGACCTTAGAACGTATCGAGATTCTATACCAATCGCCGCAAGATGGTGTGACAGGTGTATCGACAGGTTTTACCGATCTCAATAAAAAAACCGCTGGCCTTCAAGGTTCAGATTTAATCATTGTTGCGGCACGTCCATCGATGGGTAAAACTACCTTTGCGATGAACTTATGTGAAAACGCCGCAATGGAGCAGGAAAAACCTGTACTTATTTTCTCGTTAGAGATGCCAGCTGAACAGATCATGATGCGTATGTTGGCGTCACTTTCGCGAGTTGACCAAACTAAAATACGTACCGGTCAACTCGATGATGAAGACTGGGCACGTATATCATCAACAATGGGTATTCTGATGGAAAAGAAGAATATGTTCATTGATGATAGTTCGGGCTTAACACCAACGGAAGTCCGCTCACGTGCCCGTCGTATTGCCCGCGATAACGGCGGTTTAAGCCTTATAATGATTGACTACCTTCAGTTAATGCGTGTACCTGGTTTGCAAGATAACCGTACATTAGAGATCGCTGAAATTTCCCGCTCGTTAAAAGCGCTGGCAAAAGAATTAAACGTCCCGGTTGTTGCCTTGTCGCAGCTTAACCGATCGTTGGAGCAACGTGCCGATAAACGCCCTGTTAACTCAGATTTACGTGAATCCGGTGCGATCGAGCAGGATGCCGATTTAATTATGTTTATTTATCGTGATGAGGTTTATCACGAAGATAGTGCCCTGAAAGGGATCGCTGAAATCATCTTAGGTAAGCAACGTAATGGTCCTATCGGTACCGTCCGTTTAACCTTCCAAGGCCAGTTCTCTCGCTTTGATAATTATGCAGGCCCCGCCTACGATGAAGAGTAAGCGTAAGAATATTATTTAGGATTTTGGATGAAAGCTGCAACCGCACATATAGATACTGAAGCATTAGCCCACAATTTGGGGTTAATCCGTCATCATGCACCAAATAGTAAAGTTTTGGCGGTCGTAAAAGCCAACGCTTATGGGCATGGCTTACTTCGAGTTGCTCAAACGCTTACAAATGTTGACGCGTATGGTGTTGCTCGTATTGAAGAAGCATTAATTTTACGTGCAGGTGGGATCGTGAAACCTATTTTATTATTAGAAGGGTTTTATGCACCGAGCGATCTTCCAGTATTAGTGACCAATAATATTCATACTGTGGTTCACTCGATTGAGCAATTGGAAGCATTAGAGCAAACAGAGCTTGATAACCCAGTGCGAGTCTGGGTTAAAATTGATACCGGTATGCACCGCTTAGGGGTACGTCCAGAAGATCTGACGGATTTTATGGCGCGTTTACATGCCTGTGAAAATGTCGCAAAGCCACTACGTTTTATTAGCCACTTTGGTAATGCAGATGATTTAAGCTCTGATATTACATTAAAGCAGTTAGATACCTTTTTGGATTTGACTCAAGATTATCAAGGTGAACGTTCATTAGCCGCCTCTGCGGGTATTTTAGCGTGGCCTGATAGCCAGCTAGAATGGATTCGCCCAGGGATCATTATGTATGGTGTTTCACCATTTAATGAGTCTGAACGTTTTGCTTCGGCTTATGACTTAAAGCCAGTGATGACATTAACCTCTAGCCTGATTGCTGTACGTGATGTTAAAAAAGGTGAACAAGTTGGTTATGGCGGTATTTGGACAAGTGAACGAGATACCAAAGTTGGTGTGATTGCGATTGGTTATGGTGATGGTTATCCACGTACCGCACCTAACGGCACGCCAGTGCTTGTTAATGGCCGTATTGTGCCGATGGCTGGGCGTGTATCAATGGACATGCTAACGGTGGATTTAGGGCCCGATGCTCAAGATAAAGTTGGCGATACTGCCACATTATGGGGCGAAGGATTACCTGCTGAAATTGTAGCAGAGCACATTGGCACGATTGCGTATGAATTGGTTACTAAATTAACACCACGGGTTGCGATGGCATATACGTGATGATTTAAATATTGGACGAAAAGCTTTAATGGAAGATATAAAATTAAAAGCCGTGGCGTATGCTGCGGCTTTGTTGGTTTCAGTAGATATTTATGCTGAAAATGAATTGCTTGATATTGAGGGTTCTGAAACGGTAGAAAAGACGGATTCAGATATTGCCGCAGTACCCTTTATGTTTTCTACCGATAGCATGGGATTGTCTATTGGTGCCGCAGGTGTGGTCAAAAAAGCAGGGCAACCACAAGCTTCACTATTAGTGGCTGGATTGGTAACAGATAAAGGTACATGGATGACGTATCTGGGGGCTTACAATTACGCGTTATCCGCCGACAGCCGCTGGCTATTTGGAGCAGAGCTTTACAGTGGTGATTATAAAGATTTTAATTACTATGTAGGAAAAGCGACCCAAAATGATTCCCACCTCGATGATAGGATCATTGCCGATGCGCAAGAGTCACTGTATCAACTGAGTGCGCGTTATATTTTGCCTATTGGCCAAGGTAAGCATGATCCTATTCAATCTGCGCTTTATCCTAACCGTCAATTAACGGGTCATACGCCATGGGAAAGTGGCGTATCGTCAATAGATTTTCGCCCGTTCTATCAATCTCGTCAGTTTGCTAAAAACACACCGAACCCACCTTCTGATTTTTCACATAATGACAGTGTGTGGGGGCTAGAAACGCGGTTTGAATGGAACAACCAAAACAATACTGCGAATCCAACTCAAGGCAGTAAAAGTCAATTTAAGCTGACATATGCGCCTGATACTTCAGATCAAACAAGTTGGTGGAAATGGGAAATCAACCAAAGTTGGTATTTGAATTTAGGCAAGCTGGATAACTTATTTGATCAGCAAGTCTTGGCGTTTAATGTGTATACCGCCGATACCCCAAGTTGGAATACAACGGATTCAAAGCATGGTTATCATCGTCCACCTGAGTATGCAGGAGTCAAACTGGGGGGCTTATATCGCTTGCGGAGTTTTCAAACGGGGCGATATGTTGGGCGATCTGCAATCAGCTACAGCGCAGAATATCGCGTGATGCCAGAATGGCAACCTCTGAGTGAATGGCCTGTCTTTAATTGGTACAGCGTGCCTTGGTGGCAGTGGGTCGCATTTGCTGATGTTGGTCGTGTTGCGGATAGTTACAATCTCTCTGAGTTGCATTCAGACATGAAATGGAGCGCCGGTGGCGCGGTACGTTTTCAAGTCGAAGGTGTTGTTGTCCGAACCGAAATGGCGTGGGGTAGTGAAGAAAGCACCTTCAGAGTGATGGTTAACCAGCCGTTCTAGTCTTAAATATAAAGCACTTAACCATCATTGTTAGGGATAAGTGCTTTTTTGTCTCTTCAATATACTATTCGCCTTGAATAGTGATCACGATTTGGCGAGAGCCGCCATGATCACGGTGCTCACCTAAATAAATACCTTGCCATATACCCAATGCTAAACGTCCTTGTGAAATAGGGATCGAGATACTATTACCTAACAATGAACTTTTAATATGTGCCGGCATATCATCATCTCCTTCATAGGTATGTCGATAATAAGGCGCGCGTTCTGGTACAAAATGATTAAAGTGTTTCTCCATATCATGACGTACCGTAGGATCGGCATTTTCATTAATGGTTAAGCTTGCCGAGGTGTGTTGAAGAAAACAATGGACTAATCCAACGCTTAAAGGTCGGATCTCATGTAAATGTTGCGCTATTTCCTCAGTGATAAGGTGAAAACCGCGCTTTTGAGGAGTAAGATTAATTGTTTTTTGATACCACATGGCTATTTACCTATAGGTTTAACCTTTTAGTTTGATTAGTTATTCGCATTATTACATTGATGCGAAATACAGGTATGATGCATTCCAAGTTTTCGTGATTTTCCGCAATGACGACCTTTTTCTTTTCGCGGCATCATCACAAGTGATCAAAATTATAAATAAGCCTGCCATCATAGGCTAATGAGCAAAATCGGGGATCTTTCGCAAACAGTGTATGGGCGCGAAAGGTAAACATAACAAAATTAGGATATTTTTATGTTGAAGAACATCAACCCAACGCAAACTCAAGCGTGGCAAGATCTAACCGCACACTTTGAACAAGCTCAAGATTTCCAATTAAGCGACTTATTTGCTAATGATAGCGCTCGCTTTTCTAAGTTTTCTGCGCAATTTGGCTCAGATATCCTACTTGATTACTCTAAAAACCTTATCACTGAAGAAACGCTAACTAAGCTGTTTGCTCTTGCAAAAGAGACAGAGCTAGATGCTGCTATTGCAGATATGTTTAGTGGCGAGAAAATTAACCGTACAGAAGATCGCGCAGTCCTTCACGTAGCACTACGTAACCGTAGCAACACACCAATTATGGTTGATGGCGAAGATGTGATGCCTGCTGTGAATGCGGTACTTGAGAAGATGAAGTCTTTCTCTGATCGCATTATCAGCGGTGAATGGAAAGGTTACACAGGTAAAGAAATTACCGATATCGTGAACATCGGTATCGGTGGCTCAGATCTTGGCCCTTACATGGTATCTGAAGCGCTAGGTGCTTATAAAACACGCCTAAACATGCACTTTGTTTCTAACGTTGATGGCACGCACATTGCTGAAACGCTAAAAGATCTTAACCCAGAAACAACATTGTTCTTGATCGCATCAAAAACCTTCACGACTCAAGAAACCATGACTAACGCGCTATCTGCACGTGACTGGTTCTTAGCAAAAGCAGAAGATAAAGCACATGTAGCGAAACACTTTGCTGCGCTTTCAACAAACGGTGAAGCGGTTGCTGAGTTTGGTATTGATACGGACAACATGTTCGAGTTCTGGGACTGGGTTGGCGGCCGTTATTCACTATGGTCTGCAATCGGTCTATCAATCTGCTTATCAGTCGGTTTTGATCACTTTGTTGCGCTACTTGATGGCGGTCATGCAATGGACAAACACTTTGCAGAAGCACCATTAGAACAAAAGCTACCGGTTATCCTTGCGCTTATCGGTATCTGGTACAACAACTTCCACGGTGCAGAAACAGAAGCGATTCTTCCTTATGATCAGTACATGCACCGTTTTGCAGCGTACTTCCAGCAAGGTAACATGGAGTCAAACGGTAAATACGTTGATCGTGGCGGTAACCCAGTGGATTACCAAACAGGCCCAATTATTTGGGGCGAACCTGGCACCAATGGTCAACATGCTTTCTACCAGTTGATCCACCAAGGTACGAAATTGATCCCATGTGATTTCATTGCTCCTGCGATTAGCCATAACCCATTAGGCGATCACCATCCAAAATTAATGGCGAACTTCTTCGCGCAAACTGAAGCACTAGCATTTGGTAAGAGCCGTGAGAAAGTTGAAGCAGAATTCTTTGCTGCGGGTAAATCACAAGAAGAAGTGAATGAACTCGCAGAATTTAAAGTATTCGAAGGCAACCGCCCAACGAACTCAATCTTAGTGAAAGAAATTACGCCTTATACACTTGGTGCATTGATTGCGCTTTATGAGCACAAGATTTTCACTCAAGGTGTTATTTGGAATATCTTTAGCTTTGATCAGTGGGGCGTAGAGCTTGGTAAGCAACTGGCTAACCAAATTCTGCCAGAACTAAATAATAAAGAACAAGTATCAAGCCACGATAGTTCGACTAATGGTTTGATCAATGCATTTAAACAATGGCGAGCATAATCTTAGGCTAATGTACTAAGCCATATGTTTGTATAATAAAAACGCCGCTAAATAGCGGCGTTTTTTTATCTTTTCAGTGATGGTTATTACAGTGCAATAACTTCGCTAGCTTGTGGGCCTTTCTGACCATCCGTAACGATAAACTCAACACTTTGGCCTTCACGTAAGGTGCGGCGCCCTTGAGCTTGAATAGCACTGAAGTGTACAAACACATCTTTGCCATCCGTTCCAGAAATGAAACCAAAGCCTTTGTCATCGTTGAACCATTTTACGGTTCCAGTCAGTTTACTCATGTACGTCTTTCCCTTTTAGACAAATAATATACAGTCATCTCGCAGTTATAAGTAACATGATGCGTATGACATAAACTAGTCTAGATCGAAAAAAGAGCGGAGAGTAGTCTTTTATTTAAGAATGGTTTTATTAATAAAAGACTTAATAAAGAATTAGATAGCGTTAAGTAAAGTAAAGAATTTATCGTGTAATTGACGCTATATTTTCATTAAAAAAGACGATATCAATCGAAACAAATTTCGATATAGGCTTTGCCATAGTCAGAATCAAATGGCATTAAGATGATCGCATTATCACATTTATGGGTAATGGTATGGCCTTTACCAGAAACAACCGCAGGTGTTGCCATATCAAAATCATAGCCATTTTCAGCCAGTGCACGTTTTGCACCACCTGTTACCATATTAGTAATTTCACCAACCATATCAGTAACATCTTCATTAATGCCTGCTGGACGTTCACCGAGCATGCGTTGCATGATTTCAAGCGCCAGATCTTGCTCAAACGTGATTGACATCGACCCTTTGGTTTTTGGGCCAATCATACCGATTAAGCCTGATACATCACCACGCGCAATTTCATCTTTCTTTAGTCTTGGCTTTTGTGGTGTCATTGGCATAGATGCCATGGTGTTAAGCACATTAATCAGAGATGCAAGAAAAGGGTTTATAAATTCTGCGCGCATAATTGTAAGACTTTTCGTTGTAGGTTAAATAATAGGTTTATTGCCTTGGCATTTTTCACAAATACCATGGCTTTCAACAACATGATGATTAATCTTAAAACCAAGTTTTTCTGATTTTTGACGAAGCAGTTTGGCTAACTCATCATCATGGCACTCTTCAACACTGCCACATTCATCACAAATCAATAACTGCGAACAGTGATCGGCATGTCCTAGTACACAGCAAGCAATATAGCTATTTGTGGACTCCACTTTGTGAACAAAACCTTGTGCTAAGAGAAAATCTAAAGCTCGGTAAATCGTTGGCGGCTTTGCTTGCGGTTCTGAAATTTTGAGTTGATCTAATAACTCATAAGCGCTGATTGAGCTATGGTGCTCAATAATCAACGCCAACACTTTTAAGCGCTGTGGCGTAAGTCGAACGCCTCGCTCTTCACAGAGTTGCTGCGCCTTTGTTAATAATTGGGCTTGATCCGCCATAAAACCTCAAAAAACTACAATAACCGTTTTATTTTATCACAGCCTATTTGAAACATATCGTAACTTAGCAATTAAGCTGCAATAAGCTGTAGTGTTTCGTGTAGAGGATCACGTAATAAGAAAAATAAGAATAAGTGAGCACTGATTTTTTCATTGATGCTTGCGGTGACTCGAAATATTCCTTTTAGGTGTTAATCATCGTTTATACGCTTCAAGGAATAGTGGGGTTAAGCCATAAGGTGGAGGGCTGATTAGATTTCCTCTTCTATAGTTACTTGTTGGTAATAATCTTTTGTTATTTTATTGTATTGTTGTTTTTGGTGTAACTATTGATAATACACCCTTCGAAACGCACAGGCGTTTATAAACATAAAGACACAAGGTTTTATTACTTATGAAAACAGTTATTAAAGCAACTATCGCAGCCGCTATCATCGCTATGTCTTATAACGCTTCAGCTAAAGATGGTGCGTTTACAGGTAATGTTCAATTTCAAAAAGCAGCCGTTAGCAACATAAATGTCGCACATTACCAAAAACAAGGTACCGCAGAGCGTTCACACTCAGGTGTGGTATTTACACAATCAGCATCACAACTCACATTTACTGGAAAGTTACTGTCTGCAGCTGATAAATAAGCCGCAGATATCGGCAAGCGATACCTCATTTTAATTATTACGTTTACGTAATAGTGGTTAACTTTTCATTTTATTGTTTATTTCCAGTAAGTGAGATGTTGTTAGCATTAACACTAAGAATCACCATAAAAATTTGGTGCTGGTAACATTCACCTTCCACAAAAAGAACAATTAATGAGGATTTATTCGAATTTAATGAATGGTTATTGGTGGGGTTGATATGTAATATTTACATTAGTAAAACTAATGCAAAGAAACATTATTTCTCACTTTTAAAAGCCGATTAAACTCCTATAATGCCCCCCATCGAAACGCGACCAATGCCTTATAAATAGTGTGTTTAGGCAAGGTTGTACATTATATAAAACTTGCTTTATTAAGGAATTCACAATGTCACGTATCATTAACAAAATTGTTGGCTTATACACTCCAGTTTTCGCTTCTATGTACAAAGCGCAAATCAAATAAGTGTTTAAAGAATTTAAAAAAGGGCGTTGAAGGTAACTTCAACGCCCTTTTGCTATTTGGTAAAGAGATAACTCAAAAACGCAGCGAAGAATGATCCAAGAGTGATATTCTCTAAGTCATAATCCTGATTTTATGATATTTCGTTAATTGTTATATTGATGACTTCAAATTATTACTTAAATATAACCCTGTATTTATGACTTCATAAATACGGGGGGTCTATTGTAAGTGCGTGAGATTCGGGCTTGTTTAACGAGATCCCCCGCCCACCCAATGTAGCCCGCTTGGTGCTAAAAAATGGTGTCTACGCTTTTGGCCTATCCGTATTTGGTTACAGGCTTTATTTACTGTATTTCTATGGCGGTCTACGTGGGCTGGTCGTTGCGGTAAAACAAGATCAAAAGCAATAAAAAAGCCTGCTGGCGCAGGCTTTTATCGTTTTAATGCGGTATCGCGTCAGCAATGTTCGGTACTTTTTTTAAGTACCGTTCTTGAAGTTCTTCAAATAACTCCATGGTATCAAAATTGTCTAACGAGGGACGTTCGCCAGTAAAATACGAAATATTTTTATTAAAAAGTGTCGATAGCGTAATCAGTGTATCTAGTCGTGGTAGTGTTTTTCCGTACTCTAAATCTAAGTAGGTTTGCCTTGCTATTTTCAAGTGTTTAGCGGCATCGACTTGCGTCATGCCATGCTCTTCACGAACTTGCTTTAGCAAAAAGTGAAATGCGTTAGGGGTGTTCATTATTTTAGTTCTTCTATATTTTTATACGTCGGACCAAGAGATTGTATCGCTAAACGGGAAGTTGAAAAGTAGGGGGAAGTGATTTTTCGTTACAAATGGTTAGGTTGGAAAGTGCCATTAACCAGACGATATAACGCTTTGTGTTTAATCGTTATATTTGAAATACAAAGCTTGTAATATTGCCTTATATGTACGGATATAATGCTTATAATCAAACGTTGTTCACTTATCCTTTCAAAAAAAAGTGTTAAATTAATCAGTAATTAACATCTTATATTGTAATGAGAGTCGCATATGAATTGGCCAGGTGAAAAAGCATTAATAAAGTTGGGTGATTTAGTATCTGATGGAATTGGAGGTATTTTTGCTCCCAACCAAGTCAAGCGAATAGGTAAAGCAGAGGTCGATGCCCAACGTGATAAAATGCTTATGCTTGCACAGACTGAGCAACAGATAGCTGATATCAAAGCAGGAAAATTACAATATACAGAAGATCGTAGACTTATTGCTATAGATTCTGAAGCTAATATAAAACCGTTAATTGATATTCAGAAAGGTAACAAAGTTGAGCCATATTTGGATTTGAAAAGTTTAGAGAGGCAAGGTAAGACTCGAAAACAGGTTCAGGCGATGCAAGAAGAAGTAAATCTCACCAAGACTGTTTTGCTTGCCGAACAAGAACTTGAATCAGGTAAATATGAAGCTAATGATGATCCTGTAGATCCTGACTGGTTTACCCGTTGGCGAGATAATGCTGAAAAAATAAGTGATGGTTACTTGCAGTCATTGTGGGCGAGGGTTCTTGCTGGTGAGGTTAGTACTCCGGGAACTTACTCTCTACGCACAATAGACTTACTCAAAAGCTTATCGAAGAATGAAGCGGAGCTTATTAGTAAACTAGGTGAGTTTATTATCAATGATCGAGTTTTCAAAAGTATTATTAATACTAGTGGCTTTGAGGTTGAATCCGATATCGTTGAAAAAATGATGAGCCAAAAGGGGTTAAACTTTACTAACCTTCTCTACCTTCAAGAAATTGGAATTATCTCCGGTGTAGACTCTATGGGTCTTAGTACTGAATACAACTCAAGTGACACATCTAGTTTTTTAAGAGTTTTAATTAGTAAAAGTAATGCTTTAGTTATTAGACATGCTGATCCTAAGAAAAAAATTGAATTTAATGTTTTACTCTCCACTCGTCTTGGGCGAGAGGTCTTCAATTTAGCCGACTTTAAAACTGATAAAGAATATTTAAAATTTATTGCACAAGGCGTCGCTAATGCTGGGTATGATGTTGAAATTGGAGATTGGCAGCAAGTTGATAAAAAATCGGGTAAGTTGCTTAATTCTGAAGTGATACAAGCTAATAACGCCCCGTCTCAATAAATATTAAAAACTATACTACCTCTAGTGCTTTGTTGTAATAATAGTGCCAGAGGTAGTGGGTTGAAGTTACATTATCAATAGCACCATTTTAACTAATAATTTAGTGTGAATATTAAAAATCCAAACCTGTACGATAGTTTTATAAGCTCATACCCTAACGAAACCACTCCCCGCTGCCTCTCAACCCTTACCGCTTCATTTATGAAACCATCTATACTAAACTGATTTTAGAAACCAACTTAAATTAAACCAGTTTAGGGAAAACCATGCTGATCCGTGCTTACCTTCGCGCCTCAACCACCGAGCAAGATGCCCAACGGGCAAAAGAGGAACTCAAAGCCTTTGGCGCCAAATTTAATAGTCGTATTGCTGGCTACTACATCGAAAACCAATCTGGCACCAAGTTAGAACGGCCAGAACTCAACAAGCTAATAGACGATAGCGAAGCCGGTGATGTGTTGCTAATTGAAAAGATGGATCGCCTTACTCGCTTACCTTGGCTGGAATGGAAAACCTTAAAAGCCCGCATCATGGAAAGAGGGTTAGTGATAGTGGTGGCAGATCAGCCAATGACGCATGCAGTGTTCAGCGCGGGTGAGCAAAACAGCATTACTTTGGCCTTAACCGAGTTCATGTTGGATTTAGGTGCAGCCATGGCCCGTGATGATTATGAAACTCGCCATAAACGCCAAGCACAAGGTATTGCAAAAGCAAAAGCTGAAGGTAAGTATCGCGGTCGCCGTGTGAATGAGTCATTGCATCAAGATATACGGGATCAGTTAAAACTTGGGCGGAGTTATTCAGAAATACAGCAGAAGTTAGGGTGTAGCAGGGCGACAATAGCGAGGGTGGTGAAAGAGGGGTAGTTTTAGTGTGTTGGTAACAATACTTGTGTGAATTGCTTTCGATGTGATTTGTTAAGTCTTTAACAAATAATAAATGCGGAACTTTAGCCACAAGTGATGCTGAAATGATGTAAAAACAGGGCTTAATGCCCTGTTTTTGTGTGTAATGTGATTCTGTGGTGCGCGATAGATGTTTATTGTTAAATAGAGCCTGTTTCGGGCAAATTATTGCCCCTTGTCTTTTTGTCTTATCATTTGGGAATAGTACAAGGATAAGACGATGTGGAAAGCAACCGAAGTTAGCGCAAAACCTAATGTTAAATATGCAAAGATTAAAAATACTCCTCCAGTAGAACCTCAAACAGAAGAACAAATACCAAAGCCTTTTAATACAGAAGAACCATTACCATCGCTTATTTCGGATAATTTCAATAAGGTAAAGTCTGATAAAGTTTTCGCTAAATCGTGCTCACAACCTTTTGGCAATACCGATGCGTGCCAAAAAAAAGAATCGATTAAAAATAGTTTTAATCCTTGGGGACTATTTATAAGTTCAGCAGAGGCAATGCCTCTTGCTATACCGCCTCCAGTCATTTCTAGTAGTGCGACGATGTCCGCAGGAACACAAAACCAATCAAATAATGATAAAGCGGCACGCGCACTGTCTCAGGTTGCGGGAAAGTTTAAGGATAAATCACTCGATAACTTACGCTTTGTTGTTGAAACCTCACCTGTTATTAATTTCTCTTTAATGCTGTTTAAAGCCTTGCAGTTTCCTGATGATACGCAGCATACAGAAGAAGAATTAAGGCAAATGCAAGAAGTCAAAAGCCGTATTCGTGTGCAGATAATAGAACCCGAAGGTGATGATGTTTACCCTACAGTCAGAGCTTTTCATGTTGGCGATGGTGACGACAAAGTACCTGTTCGGTATGTGGGTAAGAACGCACAAGGTCAATATTCGGTCGCATTAGAAGAAGGTGGCCCAACGATATATTGGTCACCAGACGAGACTGGAAATCAAGTACCCCATACAACGCCGTCTCAAGATGATGGTGTGTCATTCGATGATATTTGGGTAAATCCACTCAGTGATGCGGTTAATGACTCATCGACTGTATTACCGATGCCTGCTGAGAGTGATTGGCAAGATAGAATTCTTGTGTTCCCTGAAGGTTCAGGGATTGAGCCTCTGTATCTGGTCTTTAAGACAACCGCTCGTAATGAATCTGGGGTGGTTACTGGGAAAGGTGAAGATATAACAGGGATCTGGTTAGAAAAAGCAGGACAAGAATTAGGAGCACCAATACCATCCCAGATAGCCGATAAATTAAGAGACAGAGAGTTTTCAAGTTTTGATACGTTTAGAGAAGCGTTTTGGTTTGAGGTTTCTAAAAATCACTCTTTAATGAGTCAATTTATACCTGCAAATATTAAGCGAATGCAAGACGGTAAGGCACCACGAGCAAGGTTCAAGGATACAGTGGGTGGTAGACGTTCTTTCGAATTGCATCATATTGAAGAGATACAACACGGTGGTGAGGTTTATAATATTGATAACCTTAGAGTTAACACTCCTCGTAACCATATAGATATACATAAGAGCTAATAATGGAATTAAAAGACACGATAAATGACTATACAGAAATTGAGTTTATTTATTTGATAAATGAGATTATTGAATCTAAAGGAACCAATGATTATCAAGATGAATTACTTGAACATTTTTGTCAGATAACAGAACACCCAGATGGTTCTGACTTAATTTATTATCCTGAAAATGAGAACGATGGAAATCCAGAACGGATCGTTGAAATTGTGAAAAGTTGGCGAAATTCGCAAGGCTTATCGTTATTTAAAGTTTAATAGAAACAAAAAATATTAGCACCACAGTAACTTTCAATTCAGTACGCATAAATATAATTACTGTTAAATGACCGCCCATCGAGGCGGTCTTTTAGTATCTGGACGTTACGGCGTATCGGATCGCTTTAGATAACATATGTTAAATAGAGCTTATTTCGGGCAAGTTATTGCCTATGCGTATTCTTTAGTATTATTGCGTCTTCATAAAATAAAGGACTAGCTGATGAGTAATGACGTAATAACAGTTGGCAGTAAAACAACAACGGGCGGTTCTGTTATATCAGGTCACGGTGGTGTCATTATAAACGGACAAAAGGTTGCCCTTGTTGGTGATATTGCGACTTGCCCATGCGGCAGCAAAAGTTGCAGAGGTCAAGGTCCGATTGTCGCCCAATCCCCAAGGGCTGCAAATATGTTTGGTACAAACCTAGCTCGTGTCGGTGATCTTGTTGATACTGGGTGTGGTAGCTGCTTTCTTGACGCCAGTTCTCATCAGGTAAGTTTGAGTACATCAACAGCGACTAATTTGAACATGGGTAGCGGTGTCAATATTGGTAATGGCGTTAATATTAATGGTGGTAGTGGAGTTACCTTTAGTAATAATTCCAACACTAGTGGCGTTGGAACTAACAACTCATTTGTATCCCCTCAATCTTCTAGTAAGGCGGCACAGGCAGCTTATGATCTGACAGAAAAAGAATGGAATGAAGATATAAAAAGAATTGCAAAAAAATATCAATGGGACACTTCTCAACAAGAGAACGTCAGCATTGCGATTATGACTGTCAAAGAAGCAAATGAGTATTTAGATTTGCTTATCAAAGACACACACGGACAGCTTTCCACAGGTAAAGACTACACAGGCGTAGGCATGGGACTGAAAGGTGCTTATGAAGTGGCTAAAGAACTTGGGGGATGGGGTGCAACCGCTAAGGCGATTAATATCAACGGGGTAATGAATATTGTGGTAGAGAACTACAAGCCTCGATATTTAGACCTTGGTATTAGTTGGCAAGAAGCAACGCCTCAAATGCTAAAAATTGGTCACGCCTTAAATACCGTTAAAGGGAATATTAGTTTTTTAAACGCAAACATTTATGCAGAAATTGTGTTTAGTGGTGCGGTCAATGCGGTTGATTACATGCTACACAATGAGAAGACGCTAGGCGAAGTCATAGGGCAATTTACTGCGGATATCTCTAAGGGGGTCGTGGCTGGTGTAATTGCTCAAGGGGCACTTTTAGTCGCTCGTGCTGGTGCTGGTTTTCTGTTTGGGTTCTCATTACCCGCAGCAGTTGGATTAGGTTTATTTGTTTATTCAGCATTTAAGATAGGGGGTTATATATCTGACTTGGATAATCAGTATGAGTTTACTAAGCCAATGAAAGAAACAGTAGAGGATTTAATTGACTAATCATGTTAGATACTTTCAAAAAACTTACATTTTTAATGTTTTTTATAGGGGTTGTGTCATGGTGCGGTTGGGGAGCTTATGATTTAAGTCATACGGTGGAGATAGTAGGAATTAAACCTGTAATCAAAGTATCGGGATACCTTAACAATACATCGTCGTTTGTATTATTTGGTTTTTTCCTTCCTTCTATCCCAATGGCATTTCTTAATATATTCACTGGTATTCAACTCCCAAGGTTAACGCTAAGGTTAATGCTATTTGGTGCACTAATTGGTGCATTAATAGGGCACTATTTAGATGCCTCGTTGAGGGATAAAATACTCGAGTCAAACTACATCGAATGTACATCTGAGCGAGAACTTACTTTAAAATACTCGAGTCAAACTTATGTATTACCACCCACAAAATGTGATTATACCAAGCATAAATAGCTTTACTGTTAAATGACCGCCCATCGAGGCGGTTTTTTAGTATCTGGACGTTACCGCGTATCGGATCGCTTTAGATGTTTATTGTTAAATAGAGCCTGTTTCGGGCAAATTATTGCCCCTTGTCTTTTTGTCTTATCATTTGGGAATAGTACAAGGATAAGACGATGTGGAAAGCAACCGAAGTTAGCGCAAAACCTAATGTTAAATATGCAAAGATTAAAAATACTCCTCCAGTAGAACCTCAAACAGAAGAACAAATACCAAAGCCTTTTAATACAGAAGAACCATTACCATCGCTTATTTCGGATAATTTCAATAAGGTTAAGTCTGATAAAGTTTTCGCTAAATCGTGCTCACAACCTTTTGGCAATACCGATGCGTGCCAAAAAAAAGAATCGATTAAAAATAGTTTTAATCCTTGGGGACTATTTATAAGTTCAGCAGAGGCAATGCCTCTTGCTATACCGCCTCCAGTCATTTCTAGTAGTGCGACGATGGCCGCAGGAACACAAAACCAATCAAATAATGATAAAGCGGCACGCGCACTGACTCAGGTTGCGGGAAAGTTTAAGGATAAATCACTCGATAACTTACGCTTTGTTGTTGAAACCTCATCTGTTATTAATTTATCTTTAATGCTGTTTAAAGCCTTGCATTTTCCTGATGATACGCAGCATACAGAAGAAGAATTAAGGCAAATGCAAGAAGTCAAAAGCCGTATTCGTGTGCAGATAATAGAACCCGAAGGTGATGATGTTTACCCTACAGTCAGAGCTTTTCATGTTGGCGATGGTGACGACAAAGTACCTGTTCGGTATGTGGGTAAGAACGCACAAGGTCAATATTCAGTCGCACTAGAAGAAGATGGCCCAACGATATATTGGTCACCAGACGAGACTGGAAATCAAGTGCCCCATACAACGCCGTCTCAAGATGATGGTGTGTCATTCGATGATATTTGGGTAAATCCACTCAGTGATGCGGTTAAAGACTCATCGACTGTATTACCTATGCCTGCTGAGAGTGATTGGCAAGATAGAATTCTTGTGTTCCCTGAAGGTTCAGGGATTGAGCCTCTGTATCTGGTCTTTAAGATAACCGCTCGTAATGAGCCAGGAGTTGTTACTGGGAAAGGTGAAGATATAACAGGGATCTGGTTAGAAAAAGCAGGACAAGAATTAGGAGCACCAATACCGTCCCAGATAGCCGATAAATTAAGAAGCAGAGAGTTTTCAAGTTTTGATACGTTTAGAAAAGCATTTTGGCTTGCCGTATCAGAAGATATGGAGCTTCTAAAAGGTTTTAGTCGTTCTAATCAGCGCTTAATTAAGCGAGGGAATGCTCCATTTTGTGTTGAAGACGATACCGCAGGTGGAAGAGAACGATTTGAGATTCATCATATTAAAGAAATCCAATATGGTGGCAAGGTATATGATGTAGATAATTTAAGTGTTGTCACTCCAAAACGACATATTGATATTCATAAAGGGTTGTAAAATGAATCTGAAATTAGATGACAAGATTACCAACTATACAGAAGCTGAGTTCTATCGTTTCTTAGAAGACTTTTTTGAAGATACTGATACAAACAATTTATCTGATAGTGCTTATGATAAGCACATATCTAAACTAGCAATGCACTTCTCAAAGTTAGTTGCACACCCAAAAGGTAAAGATCTAATCTTTCATCCTTCTTCAAATCAAGAGGACTCCCCTGCTGGAGTTATTGCTTCATTAAAGCAATGGTACGCAGACAATGGGCTCGACTTATTTAAAGAGTAAAGTAATTTTTAAAAAAACTAGTTCTGTCTAAAAATAAGAATAAATAGAATTACCGTTAAAAGACCGCCCATCAAGGCGGTCTTTTTGTATCTGGACATTACCGCGTATCGGATCGTTTTAGATGTTTATTGTTAAATAGAGCCCATTTTGGGCAAATTATTGCCTAGTACCTTTTTTATTTACAATGATTCAAACTCAATAAACTTTTTATATTTAAATGCCTAAATCTCTAACATGGCTATCGCCGCCAACTGAATTTAATCGTCATGACAGCTTAGTCAAACAGACTGAACGTGCTAATAAATCCGAATTGGCGAAAGAAGCTAGGGCGCAAAAAACACTTGAGCAAATTGAGCGCATCAATGCCAAAAGTTCACTCAAGCATGAATAACTAATGAATGATATCTCTGGGAATGGAGTGTTTACTGGGCAATGTACACTCCAAGAAGAATTAGAAAAGAATCATCAAGCTGTGTTGCTTCTCACCGAAGAAGATTCATTCTATACCATTAAAAATTTGATTGATGAACGATATCATCAAAAAGGTCAAATACCATCAACATTGATTTTGAAAGACATTGATAAATCGAAGACATGGGCCGAATACTTAGCAACTGGTCTGGGGGCTATTAAGTTAGCCCAAGCCTTTGACGATTTTGGTGTGACAGCGCGATATTCCGTGATTAAAGGGAAAACTCGTGTATCAATTGCCACTCGAAATAATGGACAGCAGATGTTACGGCATGTGCTTGTTAATGGAATGCGTCTTAAGGTGAATGGAAAAAAGACCTATGCGATAGATAATCCGAAAGTTGTTCAATTAGGATTAGCGCCAACGCAGCGTATTAGTGCTGGCATAAAAGCTGGTGCTATGACCATGATTATTTCAGCCGCCATAAATACTAATGATCTGATCTTTAACGATGATTATGATTTTTATGATTGGTTTGGAAATATAGGAACGGATTTTATTAAGACAGCTATAGCATTATATGGCACAGAGATTGTGATAGGTGCAATTATTGGAGCTTGGGGAACGATAGCAATTCTCGTAATAGCTGCTGTATCTGTGACCTTAAGTTTTGCTATTGATAAATTATTCGAAGTTAATAACGTCTCAAGAGAACTTACAAATGCACTCAGAAAATTGCAATCATAACGGCAAATATGTATCTAAAAAATTAAAAATACAAAACTTTATTATCTGTATTCTTTTTACTGCTTTATCTTTGTGGTTTCTATCCTCTTGGATTCAAACAGTAAAATCAACTTATAGCTTATCCCATGTTGTAAAATTATCATTTGGAGATGCGTTAGGTGGCTTTATGAGTATAGGTTTGATCATTTATTTATGGTCTGGCCTTATTACAGTCATCAAAACAGGTGTGCAAGTGAAATACTCATGGTCAAAAAGAAAAATAAAAGTACAAAATAGAATAATGTTATTTTTCTTTATCGCCAGTTTTATTGTTACAGCCCTCACTTATTTTATTATCAATGATCGACTTTTATCTGAAGGGTACTCAGTCAAAACGAAGTACACCAATATGGGCATATATAAGACCTATACAAAGAATTAAAATAAGCAATGATAACCGTCTGTTTCTTCTTCGTCACAACAATCGCTACCGCGTATCTGTATCGGATCGCTTTAGATACATACTGTTAAATAGAGCCTATTTCGGGCAAGTTATTGCCTATGCGCATTTTTTAGTATTATTGCGTCTTTATAAAATAAAGGATTATCTGATGAGTAATGACGTAATAACTGTTGGTAGTAAAACCACAACGGGCGGTTCTGTTATATCAGGTCACGGTGGTGTCATTATAAACGGACAAAAGGTTGCCCTTGTTGGTGATATTGCGACTTGTCCATGCGGCAGTAAAATTTGCAGAGGTCAAGGTCCGATTGTCGCCCAATCCCCAAGGGCTGCTAATGTGTTTGGTACCAATCTAGCTCGTGTCGGTGATCTTGTTGATACTGGGTGTGGTAGTTGCTTTCTTGACGCCAGTTCTCATCAGGTAAGTTTAAATACATCAACAGCGACTAATTTGAATATGGGCAGCGGCGTTAATATAGGTAATGCCGTTAATATCAATGGCGGCAATGTCAATATTGGTAGTAGTGTAACATTTGGCTCTCAGTCAAGCATAACAGCAGGAACTGACAGTTCTGTTGCGTCTGTTCAATCATCCTCACGAATGACATCTCAACTAAATACACCAGAAATCAACCCTAATAATATGTACTGGCCTCCTTACAACTTTCTCGCTAAAGAGGGAGATAAAGAGATCCATATTCGATATATGCAAGATGTCGTAGAAACTACGGTTCTAGCCCCAGAAGAATGGAAAGAGTTTTTTGATGCGCTCGATAAAACTCAAAATATCGGTGGTGCAATGAAAGGCACTTACGATGCATTCGATACCGCTAAAAAATTAGGTGGTTTGGGTGTTACTGCTTATGTGAAAACACATAATGGTGTCGATTATTTGATCTTGAAAGGTTACAAACAGCACATGAAAACGTTGCTCGCGGGTAATCGTTTTAGAGCATCAAATCCTCAAGTGGTAAAACTTGCTTTAGGTGCTTTGGATTCACCCAAAGGTATGGCTCGTTATGTTAAGGTCACCGCTCCTATGGAAATATTGGTCGGTTCAGCCATTAACGTTTTAAAGTATGTTCTCAATGATGAATACACTTTAAAAGACCTAGGCGTCGATGAGGCTAAGTTACTTGTGAATGTTCTGGTTGTCGCTGGAACAGCTTTGGCTATAGGTACTCTTGCAGTTCCTACAACAGTTTTAGGAACTGCAATAATCTTGGTTTCAGCTAGTTTATTTATTTGGACTGTTGATCAAACTACTGATTTTGAAAAGAAGTTAGTGGATTTAGTTTTAGAGAATTTTGATGATTAGGACTTTATTGTCGCTACTATTAATTTTAGTATCTAGTTATACATCATACGCCACAATTAAGCCGTTATTATTACCAATTGAGCAGATTGATAAGGTTTTGTTTAGTAACTTAGCATTACCATTTATTGCCACATGGGGAATTGCATTCTTTAGCATCATGTCATTTTCTTTATCTGTAAAGAGCTTGGTAACGAAAGACAAATATCGAGGTGGAATGAAGTTATTTTATTGCTCTTTATGTCTGGGGGCTATTGTTGGTATAGGTGTTAATTATGCGAATTATTTTTTAGTTATAGAGCCTAATGACATGTTCGAATGCCCTAAGAAAATCGGTTACAAGAAAAACTTAATGCGTGAGTATGTTTCTGACCTTTCCTTGTGCGAGAAGTTATAGAGCCTGTCGATTTTGTGCGCATAAATTCTGATTACGTTAAAAGACCGCCTCATCATTCATCATGGCGTTTTTTTGTATTTGGTATAATGGGTTAATAAAGCCTTGGTGCCTTGGCTCTGTTGTATGGCCGAAATGTTCCCGTATAACCATGTCAGATGACTTAATACCCTAGATGTCACCATGTCAGAGAAAGATATTCAAATCGGACAGGTGTCCGATATGGCTTATAGAAGGTCTATCTTCAACTCTCAAGCTAATTCATTTCTTTCCACTAAACACACTTCACCACCACAATGTCTTTAATGTCGGTGTAGTAGTTCTCTAGCTCTAACATTTCTATTTCTCCCTGCCGTTCGTGGTAGCTGCGTTGCTGGCACGCAAAACCGATCACGCCTTTACCAAAGCGATCGCTTAATTGGTCGAGGGTGTTGTTTAAGGTGTCTTTGTTGTCAAAGCGGTTAAATAATTCGAACTGTTTTACTTCGGCATCAATCAGGCTTGGAGCGCCTACGCCCACTTTGTATATGGGTTGCTTGGCAAGGTTGTCGGGGATCAAGTCATCGAATAAGGCGCGTAATTGTTGCAGGGCAAAACTGGTATCGGTTAGGCCGCTTTCTAGGGTGAGTTCACCACGGCGATAAAACGGCGGGCAACGGTCGTATTTTGAGGTGCTGACAAATACGGAAAGGGTTTTCATCTCGCTTTTTTGGTCGCGTATTTTGCGCATGACTTCGGCGCAGTGGTGAGCCAATTCGGCAAAAAGATCGTCTCGGTGGTGTAGGCGATCACGGTAAGAAGCGGTAGACCATATCTGTTTTTTCTTTTCTCGCTCAACGGAAATGTCTAAACAGGCGATGCCATTCAGCTCTGAAATCACGTTAGCCACGTTGATGGAATAACGTTTGTGATAGGTTTTAGTGTCGCACTGTTTTAGTTGGTAGGCGGTTAAAATGCCTTCTTGTGTCAGGTGTTTATTCAGTTGTCTGCCTATGTTCCAAAGTTTACCTACGGGCATTTGTTTTAAAACTGCATCGGTTTCTTTCTCGCTTATTAATACACATTGTCCCTGGTAAGGTTGGCAGTTCTTCGCCGCCCACGAGGCGACTTTAGCCAAGGTCAGGGTTTTGCCGACACCAGCGCCTGTCGGTACACCAGTTTCTTTATAAATGGCTTTGCGTAAGGCTTGTACGTGTTCATTCAGATCGACGTTAATGCGGTACAGGTGGCTCACATCGTAAAACACTTCATCTACGCTGTAGCGCATAGAACGGGCACCTTGTATGTGCTTTTCAAGGGCGGTCATAAAGCGATCTGAATGGTGAGAAAAGGTGTTGAAGTTGGCTTTATACACAATGCCTTTGTGTACCCGCAAGCGGTCTATTTCTTCCCATATTGGGGTGAATTTTGAAATCCCGATGTTTGTGCAAGCACGGTTAGCAGCAATGGAGATCCCTTGGCCTGCTGTTACCAATAACGGGGTGTTTCTCAGGGCGGGCTTGTAGGTAATGCAAGATTCGGCGTAAAAACGGGTGCCATCAAGTAAGCAAATCATAAGGTAACAGGGCGGTGTAATCGTAGGCTGTAACGCACCACGCCATGTAAGCGGGTGTAGTCGTCTTGGTTTATTTTTTGTGGCTTAAAGCTGGGGTTATCTGAATACAGGGTTCTGCTGTGTAGGTTTACGCGCTTTACGACAAGATCATTATTTAATGAAAGTACGATAACGTCTTCGTTCTCGGGGGTTAGGTGGCGCTCTAATACCAGTATGTCGTGGTCCCAAATGTACGGCAGCATGGAAAGCCCAGCCGCACGGCACAAGATGGTGGAATGCTCTTGGGTGATCACCAGTTGGTGTAGGTCGAGTTCGGTTAAGTCATGGTGCCATGGTAATAACGGTGGTTGTCTAAAGTGATGGATAGAGAGTGTGATCACGCCTATTACGTGTAAGTCGTCCCACTCTTTGCCTGATGCAGCAATGTGTTGGCATAGCAGGTTCCAACGTGCGATGTGGTTGTCACCGTGTTGTTCAAATACAACAAGATCGCTGTTTAGGGGCTGTAAGGCACTGTCTATGAGTAGCCAATCTCCTTTTGCGATCCCTAGCTTTTTGTAGGTGTTATCGGCGCCCATTAACCGCATAGATGAATGGCTGTGAACAAACATGGTTTGTAGGTTTAGCGATTTTTTCCGAAAGCGAATAGTGGGGTTTTCAAAGCCGGTGATCCCCGCCTGTACGTAAGTGTTAAGTGTAATCATGGTTAAATATACTGTATGTATGTACAGTATATTTTAAGGGTGTTTTGGGCGAGTGGCAAGTATCGTGGTTGTTGTGTGAATGAAGTACTGCATCAAGATAGTCGAGAGCAGTTAAAACTTGGGCGTAGTTATTCAGAAATACAGCAGAAGTTAGGGTGTAGCAGGGCGACAATAGCGCGGGTGGTAAAAGAGGGGTAGTTTTAGTGTGTTACTTGTGAATACACGGAAAGATCGCTCATCAAGGCTAACACCTATCATTTAAGGTGTTTGGAATGAACTGGATAACGAATTTTATTGATACTAAATAGAGAGTACTATCTGTTTTTCGGATAGGTTCTAATTATTATCTTTTGTTTTCTTAGTTATACTTTGTTTTTTTATAAATATGGATGACAAACTAATGAGAACGACATCAGATCGTATCCGTCATGCTATTGGATTTGAAGTTATTGGGTTGTTGATTGTTGTTTTCGGCTTGAGTCAATTTGATTTCAACATCGGACATGTAGGGATTGTGGGCGTTTTGTTTTCTATAATTGCGACTGTTTGGACTTATTTTTATAATCAGTTTTTCGATAACTTTATGATGAAAACCTATAACGTACAAAAGAAAAAGGTACATCACAGGATATTACAAAGTATTGGGTTCGAGGTGGGGTTACTTATTATAACTATACCTGTGCTGTCGGTGGTATTGAAAGTCACACTAATAGAGGCTTTCATTCTTGATATCGGGTTAGTTGTCTTTTATCTGTTTTTCTCATATTTTTATAATGTTATTTATGACGCAGTGTTTCCAATTAAGCAATTGGTCGTACATGATAAACAAAGTGAATGAACGTTTATTTTATATAACACCCGTTACATGTACCAAATTTGAAAGGTCGCTTAGGCGGCCTTTTTTGTATCAACACTCCTCTGCCCCATACCACTCCCCTTCAACACCACATTGATATAAACGTCCCATCCATGTCATTTGCATCGTTAGGGCTTTGCCGCTTTCTTTCTCGAACGTGATCCAATCTACTGTCGCTAGGCTGTTGTTAAAATCAGGATGGCCATCTTGTTTATCAATACGGATTGTTGCGTAGCTGCCATGGCGATCAATATGCTTAACACGCTAATGGTGATGATTGATTCAAGTAAGGTAAATCCTTTAATTTTCATTGTATTAAATCCGTTTTACGTAAGTTATGTAAATTACATAAGTTAAGTAAGTTACGTAACTTAAATCAGTTTAAAGCGGTTGGCTTTCCACTCGGCAGCATCTATTAATCCGTTATCATAATAGCCACCCCAATTGAAAAAGAACGGGCTAAAACTGCCGCTTCCTGTTATGTGGCTAACTCCAATACAGGCAATAATCATTACTACTGAAATATCTGTTACTTTGGATTTAATTGAGTTCGCGCTGGATTTTGAGGTAGTTACTTAGAGAAAAAGAGAAGTTAGGGTGTAGCAGGGCGACAATAGCGAGGGTAGTAAAAGAGGGTTAGGGTTGGTGTGTTGCTCGTGAATACACGGAAAGACCGCTCATCAAGGCGGTCTTTTTATCTGCTATAGCAATTCATTCGAATGGTTGCACCATCGGCAATGTAGCTAAGTAAGGCTTTGCACTTATCTATAATATTTTGGCTTTTGCTCTTATTAAGAAGCTGAGTCAAAGATTGAGTTAATCCGGCAGATTCATATTGTTCTAATGAAATGATCACTGCACTCGGTAATTTCTGATTGTCATTACAATAGGCTTTTACGGAGACTTTCTTTGGCGAACTTCTGTGATTACTGATCTCAACGATAATATTTTCTGTCATTTCTTTACCCTCGAAATAGATGAGTTAACAAAAAGCCAGCGTTGTTCTACGGTTAGCTTTTTCGTTATTCGTTATAAAAAAGGCTGGGTTCTCCCAGCCTTTTTATAGCTGTTGCTAATTACATGCGTGCTTTAAAGATCGCTACGATTTCTTCTAGGCTCGCTTTGCGTGGGTTCGTTAAAGAACATGCATCGTTTAGGGCGTTTTGCGCCATGAACGCTAGCTTGTCTTCAGTCACACCTAAATCTGCTAGGCGTTGCTTAGTACCCACTTTTTCAGAGAGTGCATCAATCGCTTCAAGGGCTGCATTTACTGCTTGCTCTTGGGTCATTGCTGCTGTGTCGATACCCATTGCTTTCGCAATATCAACAAAACGCTCTGGTACTTGTTTAGCGTTAAAGCGTGAAACTTCTGCCAATAGGATCGCGTTACATAGGCCGTGAGCCAGGTCGTAAACACCACCTAATTGGTGCGCCATTGAGTGAACGTAACCTAAAGATGCATTTGAAAATGCCATACCAGCAAGGTACTCGCCGTATTGCATTGCATCACGTGCTTCGCGGTTTTGGCCGTCGTTAACAGCAGTTTCTAGGTTGTTTACAATCAGCTCAATCGCTTTAATGGCAGATGCATCAGTAATTGGTGTTGCAGCTGTTGAAACATACGCTTCAACGGCGTGGGTTAATGCATCCATACCGGTTGCAGCAGTTAGGAACTTAGGCATTGCGACCATTAGCTCTGAATCGTTTACTGCAATAATTGGCGTGAAGTGCTTATCAACCACTGGGTATTTAGTTTCATCTTCTTGGTTAGTGATGATCGCAAATACGGTCATTTCTGAAGCGGTACCTGCCGTTGTGTTCACGGTTACCAATGGAAGTTGTGGCTTTTTAGAAAGGTGTACACCTTTCGAGTAATCACGAATGTGACCACCGTTCGCTGCCACAAGTGCGATACCTTTAGCAGTATCGTGTGAAGAACCACCACCGAATGAAATCACAAAATCAGAATGGCTGCTTGCAAGTAGCGCTAGGCCATCTTCAATGTTTTTCTCAGTTGGGTTAGGTTGCACACCATCGTAAATAGTGTAATCAAGGCCGTGCGCAGTAAGCTCGTCAGTTAGTTTGCTCACTAAACCCACTTCAACTAATACACTGTCTGTCACGATTAGGGCTTTTTTCAGCTCTTTTGAGGCAAGTTCAGCACCTAAAGATTGAATAGCGTTAGGACCCATTAATGTTACAGGTGGCATGTAGAATACATTGCTCATAATGAAGCTCCGTTAATATTTAAGAATTTATGTTGGCTTATCGCATGTGCCATAAGCCGGAATTTTTTACAGAGTGTGAATAGCAAAGTGAGTGTTACCGGCACCGAATCTTTATGGTTGTTGTTGGTGTTGATGCTAACAACAGCTCACTTACCGGAAATAAACAATAAAATGAAAAGTTAACCACTATTACGTAAACGTAATAATTAAAATGGGGTGTTACTTGCCGATATCTGCGGCTTATTTATCAGCAGCAGACAGTAGCTTTTCAGCAAAAGTAAGTTGTGATGCTGATTGTGTGAATACCACACCTGAGTGTGAACGCTCTGCAGTACCTTGTTTTTGGTAGTGAGCTGCATTCATAGTGCTAGCCGCTGCTTTTTGAAATTGAACATTACCTGTGAACGCACCATCTTTTGCTGAAGCGTTGTAAGACATAGCGATGATAGCGGCTGCGATAGTTGCTTTAATAACTGTTTTCATGAGTAATAAAACCTTGTGTATTTATGTTTGTGAACGCCTTGTGCGTTTCGATGGGTGTATTATTAATAATTACACTAAAAACAACAATACGATAAAAGCACAAAAGATTATTACCAAGTGGTAATAATAATGAGGGGTGCAAGATAAAGGTAAGAAAAGAAGGGAGAGCAAAAGCGAAAGATAAGTACCGTGAGCGCCGTGTGAATAAATCTCTGCATCAAGATAGTCGGGAGTAGTTGAGCCTTGAGCAGAGTTATTCAGAAATACAACAGAAGTTGGGGTGTAGCAGGGGGGACGATAATGAGAGAGGGTAAATTACAGGTATAAAAAATGCCGGCCTTAGCCAGCATTTTTTATTTATCCGTAAGGATAAATTAGATAGCTACAACGTTTGCAGCTTGAAGACCTTTTTGGCCTTGCTCTACTTCAAAAGACACTTTTTGGCCTTCAGCAAGAGTTTTGAAACCTTCAGAAGCGATAGCACGGAAGTGAACGAATACGTCAGCACCGCCGTTGTCTTGAGTAATGAAACCAAAACCTTTCTCTTCGTTAAACCATTTTACTAAACCAGTAGTTTTGTTAGACATGTTATGCCCCTTATATATGTGATTAATTAACCGCTAAAATGCGATGTGCTAAGTGGTTAAATTATTAATGATACTGCCAAAACAAGGGAAACACTGAAGTACAAAACGAAAACGTTGATGTAGCTGAAGGTTTAACTGTGACTTGGTGCCGCATTTAATAACTCTCTAAACAACAGAGCGAGATGGATAATAACAGGTGTTTACTTTTTGTACAGTCTTTTTTGTCGATATAGTCAAAATAGATTATTGATAGTGCTGTGTGGACAAGAAAAAGAAGGGTTTTACATAATATTTATTAAAAAGCACAGAGCTTCTCTTTTTAGAATGCTTTGAAATAAAGCTATATGACAATGGTGTAAGTAAGTTCTCGCTTTCACTTTATTGCTTCTGCTTTGGCTTAACGACGTTTTAATGTAGAATCCGCTTTCTTCAGAATATCCCTCAAGCTACATCAGTTAAGCATTTAGCGATCGTATCTTTTAGATACTGCGCAGTGAGGGGGTAAGATTCTGAATTTAAAAGTAAAGCAATCCAAATAGGGTATAAAAATGACAAATGTTGTAGACGAGACAATGAAAAATAACTTGTCAACTCAAAGTGTTACAGGCGATTTTCCAATGCAGCGTTTTTCTGTCGCACCGATGCTGGATAAGAACGATTAAGAGCTAATTGCCTGAAAATAAAAATTAATTTATTTTTCTTTTGTCATCGATTTGACCGCTGTTTTTACACTTGTCAGTCGTTCCTATCAAAACTCCCGTATTCCTCTCTCTCTTCTTACTTTACCTTTATCATTACCAAGTAGATAACCATGATGGTTATACCCGATAATAGTTAATTCTTAGCTATAAACTTAGTTGAAATAGAGAAATTTGTAAGTCACCTGAGTTGAGCAAAGTATTAGCTAAGAGCGAATCAAGACGAACTGGCTATAGGCCATTCTCCGAGGAACTCGAAAAAACTATCTATAGATTTGGATTTCACCTGATAATATGAAAAGCTTTCCCCCCCGTTCCATGATTGAGTTTTCGATATACCACCATTTTCACCATCAATGACCATTTTCATCCTTTCTACACAGTGTGTAATGGCATGCTCGCCAACCTCTATACCGATATAGTTCCTATTCATTTTATGCGCTGTTGCAGTGGTTGTACCCGAGCCTAGATATGGGTCTAAGACTAAGTCACCTTCATTAGTCGCGATTTCCAAGATTCGACCTATCAAGCTCTCTGGTTTAGGAGTATCAAAAAGAGCTTTATCAGAAAATAGCTCTTTTATATGCTTTTTAGCTTGTTTGTTAGTACCGACGTCTTCACCAAGCCAAAGAGTTTCAGGTGTAAGACTCAAATTACTATCATGAAGAAACTTTTTACGCCTTGGGACACCATCACCTTTTGCACCAAACCAGATATTTCCCTCTTCAATTTCTCTCTCCATTCTTTGTTGATTATATGCCCAACACCTACCTTGAGGCGCGATATGTTTCTTACCATTGGGTGCAACAATAGTGTAGAACTGACTTTTAGTCGCATGCCCATCTTGTACATTGAGAGAAACTGACTGCCACGGACCTCTCGGATCATTATCAGGATTTTTATATCTAGCTAGTTGCTCTTCTGAAGGAGGTAAAGCATTTCGGTACTTAGAGAAAGCATTTAAATTTTTAGCATAAACAAGGATATATTCATGGTTATTAGAAAAAACTTTCCTATTTTCTCTTGTGGTTCTCTGCTGCCAAACAATCGTTGTCACAAAGTTCTGTCTACCAAAAACACGATCAGCTACAACCTTTAAGTAGTGCATTTCATTATCGTCAATAGAGATCCATACACTACCTGTCTCTTTAAGTAGCGGTTTGAATAGAAACAAAGTTTCCTCCATTTCATTCAACCAATCTTCATGCTCAAGGTTATCCTCATAGTGGTTGTATTTATCACCATTATTATAAGGTGGATCTAGGTATATGCATTGTACGGAATTAGCCTTTGACAATGACAAAAGGGGTAACACTTCTTTATTACAACCGTGTACAATCGCTCGTCGGGAAAGTGCATCATGCGACGCCTTCAACAAAGGTTGTTTGTTTGCTGTTTTATTATTCATTTAAATCAAAGACTTATGTTATGGTTAAGATGCAAAATTCAGAGCTAATTCTATCATGTGATGGAATTGATGAAAGTAAAAATGACATATTCAGGCCTATCCATTATCTAGGAAGCAAGCTAAGAGTTCTTGAACAAATCGATGGTATTATTTCAAACCTAGCCTCGACTGGAGATCATGTTGTTGATCTGTTCAGTGGCTCAGGTACTGTGTCGAACTTTTTATCCAACAAGTACTCTGTCACTGGTAACGATATCCAAGAATATTCGCGTGTAATCAATAGTGCGCTCCTGTGTTCGAGGGTTGGCATGTTGGAAGCTGAACGATTTTTAACATCATGTACTAACTCTTACTTTCATGATTTAAGTGAAAAATGTATAAACCCACTAATAAACCTCGAAAGAAGTGCGATTAAAGAATCATTTGATGGCGACAATCACCTTTTATGTAATGTCATCGAGTCAGGTTCAATAATGGCTAGTGATGCAATAGAAGGAAGCCCTTTATTTGAAGCATTAAATGTTGTCAAAAACAGACTAAACAGTGCTCAAGTCCTTCATTCAAATCAATTCATCGCAACAAAGTACTTTGGTGGGGTTTATTTTTCATATAAGCAAGCAGTAGATTTTGATGTGATTGCTTATGAAATATCGTTACTGAAAAACACACCAAAAGACATTTATATGGCCGCTCTACTTAGCACAGTCAGCGAAGTAGTAAACAGCGTAGGTAAGCATTTTGCTCAGCCAATTAGACCAAGATATAAAGATGGTAGACCAAAAAACAACCTAGCAAAGTCAGTTTCCAAAGATAGGGATATTGATGTGATGTCCACATATAGGAAATTCCTATATAAATACGTTGAATCTAGTAAGAGAAAGTATCCCAACTATGCAACAAAACTAGACTTTAAGAATGCACTAGAAGAAAGTGAAAACGTTAAAGTCGTATACGCAGATCCTCCTTACACGAGAGATCATTACAGTCGTTTTTATCATGTACTGGAAACGTTGGCTTTACAAGACTCTCCTGATATATCAACAACTAATATAAAAGGAGAAGTTAAGTACAGTCGCGGAATCTATCGTGAGAATAGGCATCAATCACCATTCTGCATTCGCTCAAAAGCGCCAAGTGCATTTGAGGAGTTATTTTATCTTACTAAAAATTCAGGTGCTTCCCTCGTTCTTTCTTACTCGCCATTTAGTAGTGAAAGTAAGGCACATCCTAGGGTAATGGATATCGATACAATTAATAACTTAGGTAAAAAATATTTCTCTAACATTGAGTGCATTAGCGCTGGAGAGTTACGTCACAGCAAGCTAAACCATTCCTCTAAGCATCTAAATGCCTCCGATGAAGCTGAACTATTCTTTATCTTTAAGTGATTTTTAAGTGTGCACTTTAAGTGCACACTCACAATCTTACAATTAGAAGATGTAAAATATTTATTTCTATATTTTAAATATCAGCTATCAGGAAAATATAATTTTATTTAAGTATTAATGATACTAATGGAGTATTACCAATTATATCATTAGCTTCAATTTCTGTTAGAACCTTTTCTTTTCTTCCTTTGAGGAAACCCTTTAATTTTAAGTGCAAAGATCCCAATCCATTTGATGGGTGAGAAAATATAACCTTATATGTATTGTTTGTTCTAATTATCAAAAAAATAGGTGCCGTATTTTTTATATTAGTAATATCTATCATAAAGTTAGATTTAATCTCAGGTTCAGCTTTGCCTTTTGATTTACCTTCTTTTCTACTTGCTATACCTATGGCATAGTTACTACTAGCTTTTACAGTAATGGAGGGATTTACCACCTGACCTAAATAACCATCCTTATTGTATATTTCGTAAAAAATACGATCACCAATCTTAAACTTAAAAAATTTTCTATAGGCTTCTTCACTAAATAGTATTTGAGAGTAATCTCCTCTTTCTCTAGCTGTCATAGCCTCTCTTGCAAGAAATGTGATTTCTTGACCAGTTTCAACCGAGAAATCAATTGGCGGCACAACTTCAACATCATCAGTCTTAGTCAACCCAGAAGAAATTCCTTTTAACATAGCACCGCTAGATGGTTTTGGTTTAAATGCTCCTTTCTTACTAGATTCCTCTCCCTTCTTCCCATTTCCTGAGTAAGATTTTGAGTCATTCTCTTTTGCTCCATTAACAATACTTTCATTATCAATGGATAAAAGAAAACTGCTGTGCTCTTCTAAAAAACCCTCCCAAGATTTTAATGTGCCAGAAAAGTCTTCTTTAGACTGTTCTATTGAAAAGAAAGCTTCCCAATTACTTGAGATCCCTGATTCTGTTAAATTGCCAGAACCAATAATTACTTCACCTTCTCCATTTTCTCTTAAAAACCATGTAAATTTAGGGTGAAACAACTTATTTTCTTTGTGATAAAAGACATTTACTTTAAGATTCGAATGTCTTTCTTGAAGCTCCGCTAATTTTGTTAGAGATTTTGTATTAGTGATTTCATCAATACCTACTATCAAATGATAAATACTACCTGGTCTTTCTAGAAAATGAGAAAAGTCGGCTTGTGAAAATAGTAAGTCAATCCCTTTCGCTGAGGCAAATGCGTAAGTGCCTCCACCCGAGACTGCCAACTTACTCCCTTTCCCCAAAGCATCAATTAAAGAGCCACTACCTTTAAATGGTGTTTGAATAGTAAAACTCATCTGTTTATCTACCTTCATCAGAACACTGTTCTGATAATACTATTTAATTATCAGTAGGTTAAAGGAAAATATTGTAATGTCTCAATAATTCGTGACATAGGTAACAAGTGATCTTAATAGTGTTTTTGAAAATAAATGTTGGTTTTCCTAAGATCTACTTGATTGATTATTTCGAACCTTAAAAATAATAACCTCTAATCACTTAGTACCTTTTTATCAGTGAAAAACAATCTCTCCAACATTTCAGAGTCAGAGCTCATCACCAACAATAAGATTAGAGAAATAAAAACTCTCCTCTGCTTTGCTTTGCTTTAAAACAACGTCAGACCCCGCAGACTGCCTATGAATATAAATAATCTTAATTGGAAAAACTGTCATCAGTTATGGCGTGGCCCACTACAAACTAATAGGTATGTATGTATGTTGATAAAGAAAGTACTTGGTAACTTGGAAGAGATGGAAACTTTATATAAAAGAATTTCTGTGAGACTTAAAGTTAATGTAAATAAGTTTATGCCTATCTATTAGATCAAGATTATTTATGGCATTTATTGTTAATTAATACTAAACACGCAAAATCGCTCCACTAATGGGGTTTTCTCTCCACTTTTACGGTTATCCTTTCTTTAACAGCGGAAGATTGGATCTATATATGAGAAATAATTCAACGTTTACTGCGCTGCTAACGAAGTATGACAATCAAATTCTCGTTCCTCTGTCTGTTGTCTGTGATGAGTTTCTAGGTGTTAATTACCGAGTGGCACGCCGCCAATATGCGAACAATCGCTTACCTATTCCTACTTTTCGTCTGAGCAATTCTCAAAAAGCGCCGCTTCTCATCCACCTTGAAGATCTTGCTTGTTTTATTGAATTACAACGTTCACGTGCTAAGTATCAATAGTATGTGACAACCAGTTTTCCTAAGGAGTATTGATCATATTGATGATCATTAATCGTAAGAGCTCCGAACTGCCCGTGTGAGTAGCACATCGCACCGTCTTCTAAAGACGCACCTGCCCGCCTTCAGCAAATAAGACAATAACGACGATGGTTACTGTTTACTAACCTAATCATTCTTAAATGGATGAAACTTTTAATGTGTTGTTGAACTCACTGGGTAGAAAACATGTGGAGCGTTACTGGCAAAGGCACAATATTTAGCGGATTCTACTAAGCGTGATCATCACTATGCCATTGAGTATGTGTGGTGTGATTTGTTGGGGAGAATAGGTTAATGATAGGAAATTAATTAGCTGTCAGTGATAGATTAAACTTATAAAGATCAGAATCTTGTACTTTGGGGGGCAAATATTAAGAAAATATCTGGCCACGATTATAATGCACGTGATGATTTTTCGAAGAGTTGACGGACTTATTGCGTAATGTAACGAATGTTTTGCGGAATATAGCCAAAAGTTGTCATTGCTATAGTTGAAATTGATCTGAGTGTTTATTGTCTTAATCGTTAGAAGTTAAAAATGTATCAGAGGTAGTTAATAGTCGTGCTTAGAAACCTTTGCTCGACTAATGAAAATGTTGATTTCAATAAACTGATAATGATCTACTGATAAAGTAAAAACATGATGAGTGCTCGAAATGTTGAAAACGATTGAAACGCTAGCAGATATACGTGAATGGTTGGCCGCAGTTCGCTCTGAATATAAGTTAAAGATAGAAAATGTTGAGCTTATTGTTGCTTCTGGCACTTTCAATGACGGTTCGACTGGCTACGGATTGGAAGTGCGCAATGAACAGGGTGATTCTTTAGCTGCAACCCCAATATCAAAACTGCTCTACGATATGTTCCGTTCTGAGATTGATATTTTTGAAGCGTGATTATTAATATTATGAGCCGCCAGTTTATTAGGCGGCTTTTGTTGTTGGTTAATTTATTTTAAGAATCGCTTATGTAATCTCTCTGGATTTAGCTCCGTATACACTTGCCAGAGCACTTTTAAGTCCTTATGACCAGTCACTTGTGCCACTTCTTCAATTGAAAATCCCATCTCGAATAACCGACTTGCACCTTCACGGCGCATATCGTGGTATCGAAGATCTACAATTCCTAATTTATTGCGCACTCGCTCAAGGTTTTGTTGGATCAAATAGCCGACGGTTTCTTGTTGTGGAATGATCCCGCCATGTTTAATGCCATTGAGTTTATTGATCTCTGTTTGGTCCCACTTCGTGGCTAGTTGGCGTTGTTCAAAAGTACGACTGTAATCAAGTGATTGACCGTTGTTCGCTTTATGGCGGATTCGACAACAGTATTTCGTTGTATTCGAGTGCTTGTTTTTTCGTTTAGTTATACTCATTGAAGCCATGATCTCTCCTTATCGGTTCCCCCCTTTGGCTTATAAGCGTTTTAGGGTAGAATCCGCTTTCCTCAGAATGTATGTGAAAGCGAGAGGGGATATTTCACTTAAGCAGGTCTTTTTCGCGTGCTTAATGAAAATATGACCATCTTTTTTGTGTCCAATCTGTGCCAAAACACGTAAAAAACGGTCCAAAATGAGTCCAAATAGGGTATTTATATGACAAATGTTGTAGACGAGACAATGAAAAATAACTTGTCAACTCAAAGTGTTACAGGCGATTTTCCAATGCAGCGTTTTTCTGTCGCACCGATGCTGGATTGGACTGATCGTCATTGTCGTTACTTTCACCGTTTAATGAGTAAAGAAGCATTGTTGTATACCGAGATGGTGACAACAGGCGCGATTATTCACGGTAAGGGCGATTTCTTAGCGTATAACGAAGAAGAGCATCCATTGGCGCTTCAACTGGGTGGTTCAAATCCAATTGATTTGGCGCGTTGTGCTAAGTTAGCGCAAGAGCGTGGCTACGATGAAATTAACTTAAACGTGGGCTGCCCATCTGATCGCGTACAAAACGGGATGTTTGGTGCTTGTCTAATGGGTGAAGCCGAGTTGGTAGCGCAGTGTATCACTGCGATGCGCGATGTCGTTGATATTCCTGTGACGGTAAAAACCCGTATTGGTATTGATGATCAAGATTCTTACGAGTTTTTAAAAGATTTTATCCACGTGGTATCTGAGAAAGGCGGTTGTGATAACTTTACTATCCATGCCCGTAAAGCATGGCTAAGTGGTTTAAGTCCGAAAGAGAACCGTGAAATTCCGCCACTAGACTACCCACGCGTTTACCAACTAAAGCAAGACTTTGCGCATTTAACCATGGCAATCAATGGTGGCATTAAAACGTTTGAAGAAATGGAAGAACACCTGAAACATATGGATGGTGTGATGGTCGGTCGTGAAGCGTACCAAAGCCCATATTTAATGGCGGAAGTGGATCAACGTTTATTTGGTAGTGAACGCCCTGTAATGAAGCGTCGTGAAGTGGTTGAAGCTATGTATCCATACATTGAAAAGCAACTCGCTAACGGTTCTTACTTGGGACATATTACACGCCATATGCTGGGCTTATTCCAAAGTATGCCGGGTGCACGTCAGTGGCGTCGACATATCAGTGAGAATGCTCACAAACCGGGTGCTGGTATTGAAGTTGTTCAGCAGGCGTTAGATAAAATTCCTGCGCACTTAGATGTTTAATTGCTAAATTGTTGTTGGCGAGATTCACGATAAATAAGTGAATTTGGCTAATGCAGAGAGAAAAGGCTAATCCGTATGGGTTGGCCTTTTTTGTATCTAATTGAAAATTAAGAGATAAATTTTTATATCATTTGGCGTGATTTGTGCAATTACATCTAATATTGATATTGAATAGGATCGCTTTCAACATGCTCTGTCGGTTTATATTGTGAACTTGATAGAAAAGCTTATCGTTGAAAGGTAATACTGGGTTAAGGAGAGGGTTATGTTTGAGTTTCTATTTTTGCTGACGTTTGCATTCGTGTTAGTTTTTACGGGTGTGAGTATTATTGGCATGATGATAGCCGTTGCGGCTGGTTTTGCGATCATGGCTGTGGTTGGCATGTTGGGTTTAGTGATTAAGTTATTACCATGGATCGTGTTAATTGCTATTGCGATTTGGTTGGTAAGAGATAATAAAAAAGTACAAGAATACAAAGATCGTCTATCTCGAACACGTCGTTATTAATCCACTGATAAATATATTTAAATGAAACATTATCGATAAAAATAATAGTAGGTTATTTCTGGCAAATTTAGTTAAAAAATATCATCAAAATAGATAAGAGCAGTGTTTTTTTAGGGTTTCTGGTATAGTTTCGCCGTTTAAAATTATTAATGATGAAGAGCGGAGACTCGACATGAAAAAAGTAATGCTTTCAGTAGCAGCGGCAATGGCAATGACTGCTGCTATTCCAGCACAGGCAGATACCCTTTTAGGTGTTAAAGTAGGCGCAGATGCATGGTTTGCAAATGCGAAAGTTGATGGCCATAAAAGCGATGATACATCAGCATCTTACTACGCATCTTTTGAACACTTCATTCCTTTAGTTCCTAACTTTATGGTTCGTTACAACAATATCGATGCAGATAATGTTGCATTTGAACAAAGTGATTTTACAGCGTACTACGAAATTCTAGATAATGATCTAGTGTCTTTAGATCTTGGTTTAACAATGACTAAGTTCGGTGGCGTTAAAATTCAAAACGATGATAGCTTCAGCGATTGGCAGCCAACTATTTACGGTAATGCGGAAATCGGTATTCCAGCAACACCATTAACAGTATTTGCTCAAGCAAACGCGGGTAAATATGATGGTACTCGTTTATTTGACGGACAAGCTGGTGTGAAATACACAATCGGTTTAGTGGCGGCAGATCTAAACATCCGTGGTGGTTACCGCATGATGGATTACGATTTCGATAAAGCGAAGAATGCTGGCGATGTTGATCTAAATGGTTGGTTCGCAGGTGTTGAAGTCGATTTCTAAGTCTTCTTAAGCTAACGAATTAATAAAAACCACGACAATGTCGTGGTTTTTTTATTGGCTGTTTCTAGGTTTTTGTACCATTTTTAAGTGTATACATTCCATCTTTTATGCTGAGCTAATAAAAGTGACAAAGGATAGGGAGTAAGGTTATGACACTGACTGAGCTACAACACCTTTATGTTAGCCAAGAATTGGTTGAGGCTGTGGTTGAGCCTTCAATTGGTGATGGTTATATCGTTGAATTTCGTCACCGTCGAGGTGGCTTGGTTCCTTTAACTGACGGGGCTGGCAGTGAACGTTGCTATCGTGATATTGATAGCGCAACTCAACAAGCTTTTGAAGTTGGATTTAATCAAGTTAGAATTGCTGATGAATACTAAAACCGATCATATTTCCTACCAGTAAAGGCGAGATAATCCTTATTGTTTGACGGCAACATAACGATTATTTCGCATTCACTTTTTTCTTAACCTTTAAAAAGGTTATAAAACATTCTTATCTATTCTTTCTTGTTATTACATGAAATGGCTAATCTAACAGTACGCAATGAATAGGGATCGTCGTGTCATGTTAGTGAAGGAATTATCGGCTTTAGCCAGTCCACTTAATGATCAGCAAATAGATCAACTGAAGCAAGCAGCGGCAGAATCATCGCCACAACAGCTTGCGTGGATCAGTGGCTACTTTTGGGGATTAAGCCAAACCCAGTCTCAATCAGCTGCAGAACCTGCAGCCCAAAATAATGTACTGGCTGCCGCAAAACCAGCCGGTAAACTCACCATCATTTATGCCTCGCAAACCGGTAATGCCAAAGGTGTTGCTGAAGCGTTAAAAGAAGAGGCACAAGCGGCTGATATTGCTGTTCAAGTGTTTTCTGCCGGCGACTATAAAGGTAAAAACCTCGCTAAGGAAACCCACGTGATTATCGTGGCATCAACCCATGGCGAAGGTGAAGCACCTGATGATGCTATTGAATTACATGAATTTTTACAATCAAAGAAAGCCCCTAAACTGGCAGATCTTAACTATGCCGTGATTGGTTTAGGTGATTCAAGTTATGAGTTCTTCTGTCAAACAGCGAAAGACTTTGATAACTACTTAGCGAAACTTGGCGCGCAGCCAATGCTTGAACGTTTAGATTGTGACGTTGACTATGAAGCACCTGCTGCTGAATGGCGTACGCAAGCATTAGCTAAAACCAAAGAAACTTTATCAACGGGTGAAGCTGAAGTTGTTCAACTGCCTGTTGGTCAAAAGCCTGCGGCTGTTTCTGCATACAATAAACAGAACCCTTACACCGCGAGTTTATTGGTAAGTCAAAAAATCACAGGCCGTGATTCAGGTAAAGATGTTCGCCATATTGAAATCGATTTAGAAGATTCAGGCTTAACGTATCAAGCGGGTGATGCACTCGGTGTGTGGTTTGAAAATGACCCACAGTTAGTGGATGCCATTTTAGCGAAGCTTGGCTTAGACGCGGATACCTCTGTTGATGTTGATGGTGCTGCATTAAGTCTACGTGATGCGTTGATTAGCAAATATGAAATTACTGCATCAAATCCACAGTTTGTGACCAAATACGCTGAGTTATCAGGTAGTAAAAAGCTTGAAAAGCTGGTGGCAGATCGTGAAAAGCTACGTGAGTATTCTGCGAAAACACAAATTATTGATGTATTAGCAGAAAAGAAAACAGCATTAACTGCAGAGCAATTAATCGGTCTACTTCGTCGTTTAACACCACGTTTATATTCTATTGCTTCAAGCCAAGAAGAAGTGGGTGAAGAAGTTCACTTAACTGTTGGGGTGGTTGAATACGCGCAAGGTGAAGAACAACGTCAAGGTGGCGCATCAAGCTTCTTAGCCCAGCGTTTAGAAGAAGGCGCTGAAGTTAAAGTCTTTGTTGAAACTAACAATAACTTTAAGTTACCAGCTGATGATAATACCCCTGTGATCATGGTGGGGCCGGGTACTGGTATTGCCCCATTCCGCGCCTTTGTTCAAGAGCGTGATAACCGTGAAGCACAAGGTAAAAACTGGTTATTCTTTGGCGACCGTACCTTCACAGAAGATTTCTTATACCAAGTTGAGTGGCAAAAATACTTAAAAGATGGGGTTGTTAATCAGATTGATGTGGCATTTAGCCGCGACCAAGCTGAGAAAGTTTACGTTCAGCACCGAATCTTAGAACAAGCTGCGCAAGTATGGCAGTGGCTGCAAGACGGCGCGCATGTTTATGTGTGTGGTGATGCTAATCAAATGGCAAAAGATGTTCATCAAGCGCTGATCACAGTGATTGAGCAACAAGGGAATAAAACGCGCGAGCAGGCTGAGCAGTATCTTAACGATCTGCGTAAGGATAAGCGCTATCAAAGGGATGTGTACTAATGACAGATCAAAAATTATCAGATAACGAACGTCTAAAGCGCGAGAGTAATTTTCTTCGCGGAACTATTGAGCAGGATCTTGGCGATCGTATGACCGGTGGTTTTACTGCAGATAACTTCCAGTTGATCCGTTTCCACGGTATGTATCAGCAAGATGATCGTGATATCCGTGCAGAGCGCGCAAAGCAAAAACTCGAACCACTGCATAACGTGATGTTACGTGCGCGTATGCCTGGCGGTATTATTACCCCTAAGCAGTGGTTAGCGATTGATAAGTTTGCCGATGAGCATACTTCTTATGGCAGTATTCGCTTAACTACCCGTCAGACGTTCCAGTTCCACGGTGTACTAAAACCTAATATCAAGCTGATGCACCAAACGCTAAACAGTATTGGTATCGATTCAATTGCGACAGCGGGTGATGTTAACCGAAACGTTCTATGTACGACTAACCCAGTAGAATCAGAGCTTCACCAAGAAGCATATGAGTGGGCGAAAAAGATCAGTGAACACTTGCTACCTAAAACCCGTGCCTATGCGGAAATTTGGTTAGACGGTGAAAAGCTAGAAACGACAGATGAAGAGCCAATTTTAGGTAGCAATTACCTACCGCGTAAATTTAAAACCACGGTTGTGATCCCACCTCAAAATGATGTGGACGTGCATGCCAACGATCTTAACTTTGTTGCGATTGCAGACAACGGCAAGTTAGTGGGCTTCAACGTACTAGTGGGTGGCGGCTTGGCAATGACTCACGGCGATCATTCCACTTACCCTCGTCGTGCTGATGACTTTGGCTTTATTCCACTAGAGAAAACGTTAGATGTTGCAGCCGCAGTGGTAACAACACAGCGTGATTGGGGTAACCGTTCAAACCGTAAGAATGCAAAAACTAAGTACACGTTAGATCGTGTAGGTAGTGATGTATTTAAAGCGGAAGTTGAAAAACGTGCGGGTGTGAAGTTTGAAGACAGTCGACCTTATGAGTTTACCGATCGTGGTGATCGCATTGGTTGGGTTGAAGGTATCGACGGCAAGCATCACCTCGCATTGTTTATTGAAAATGGACGTTTGTTGGATTACCCAAACAAGCCTTTAAAAACCGGTGTTGCTGAAATTGCCAAAGTACACCAAGGCGATTTCCGTATGACGGCTAACCAAAACTTAATTGTTGCGGGTGTGTTAGCAAAAGACAAAGACAAGATCGAAAAGATCGCGCGCGATCATGGTTTGATTGATGACGGTGTTAGCGAGCAGCGTAAAAACTCAATGGCCTGTGTTTCATTGCCAACCTGTCCATTAGCGATGGCGGAAGCAGAGCGTTTCTTACCTGAATTTGTTACCGATGTTGAAGGCATTCTAGAAAAACACGGCTTAGACGATGATGAAAACATCATTCTTCGTGTCACGGGTTGTCCAAATGGCTGTGGTCGTGCGATGTTGGCGGAAATTGGCCTCGTAGGTAAAGCGCCGGGTCGTTATAACTTACATTTAGGCGGTAACCGTAACGGAACACGTGTACCTAAGATGTACCGTGAAAATATTACTGTTGCGCAGATCATGGATGAAATTGATAGCTTAGTGGGCCGTTGGTCTACAGAGCGTCAAGAAAGTGAAGACTTTGGTGATTTCACTATTCGCGCAGGCATTATTGATGAAGTAAAAGTATCAAAGAGAGATTTTTATGGCTAAATTTCAACTGGCTGAGTTACTTGAGCTGCCTAAAGTGAGTCAAATTATTCAGCTGGCTGAAATCAATGCCGCGCTGGAGGATATGACGGCAGAGCAGCGAGTAAGCTGGGCTATCGACAACCTTGAAGGTGGGTTTGCATTAGCATCAAGTTTTGGTATTCAATCTGCTGTGATGTTGCATTTAGTCACAACAGTAAAGCCTGATATTCCTGTGGTATTAACCGATACGGGGTATTTATTTCCTGAAACGTATCAGTTTATTGATAGCTTAACCAAACGATTAGATCTTAATCTTCATGTCTACAGCGCAAAACAAAGCGCCGCATGGCAAGAAGCACGTTATGGTCAACTGTGGTTACAAGGGGTTGATGGTATTAAGCAATATAATTTGCTGAACAAAGTTGAGCCGATGCGTCGAGCATTAGATGAACTGCAAGTGAAAACATGGTTTTCTGGGCTCCGTCGTGAACAATCAAGCTCACGTGCAACATTACCGGTATTAGCGATCCAGAATGGACGCTTTAAGTTCCTGCCATTAATTGATTGGAGTAATGAGCAAATCGATCTGTATTTACAACAGCATGATTTGCCTTATCACCCATTAAAAGCGCAAGACTATCTTTCTGTCGGTGATGTCCATACAACAGTTAAGTGGCAACCGGGGATGAAAGAAGAAGAAACGCGATTCTTTGGTCTAAAACGTGAGTGTGGTTTACACGAAGACAGCGATACAGAAGCGGATGGTTCAGGAATTTAACCGATAGCAAATCAGAACTAGTGTAATAGAAAAGGGCGAGATCGATGATCTCGCCCTTTTATTTTGTCGATGCTTTGAGCAATAACAAGTTATTTTTTGGCAGCAGGTGCAGCTGGTGCCCAAATATTAGAAAGTGCGCCAAGGAGTTCATTACTTGCGCCTTGCTCACCTAAAAATTGCGTAACAACAGGCACGAATTGGTTAACCATTTCAGGTTTCATGCCTAATAAAGAAAAGACTTTATCGATATTTTCTTTACTGCCTAATAGCTGGCCTAAACCGAGTGGTAATGAGTCAGTTAGCTTTTCTGCGCCAGGAATTAATTGAGTTAACTCTTTACCTTGTGGGCCTGTTAGCTCACTGGTTGCCATTGCCAGTAATGCACCTGCACCGCCTGCTGCTTGATCTGGCTTTACGCCAAGATCAGACACGAGTGCTTTGGTTAATGGGTTTTCTGCAATCTGGGTAGCAACTTGTTCACTTTTTTCTCCCCCAAAAGCACTTGCGACATCAGATAGGCTGAATGCATGGCTCATTGCACTTGATGATAATAAAGCAACGGCGGTAAGTGTAGTTAAGATATGACGCTTTTCCATGGGGTTCTCCTTAATTAACTATTATCTATCCTAGTGTAGATATTTATTTTTGTAATACATTTTATTGATAAAACACGAAACCTGATGATTTAACTAGTAGGGTTTATTAGTTTGAGAGAATGGAGCGTATTTTTTAACCATAAAAAAACGGCGCCGGGGCGCCGTTTTTAAGAAGAGAGCAATATCTTATAGGATATCTAGTAGCTCAACTTCAAATACAAGTGCTGCATATGGAGGAATTGCAGCACCTGCGCCGCGCTCACCGTATGCTAGGTTTTGTGGAATAGAAAGTTTCCACTTAGAACCTACAGGCATCATTTGTAGTGCTTCAACCCAACCAGCGATAACGCCAGTTACTGGGAATTCTGCTGGTTGACCACGAGAAACAGAGCTGTCAAAAACAGTGCCGTCTGTTAGCATACCGTGGTAATGAACACGTACTTGCTTGTCAGAAGTTGGGATTTCGCCATTACCTTCAACGAGTACTTCGTATTGAAGACCAGAATCAGTTACTGTAACTTCTGCACGCTTTGCGTTTTCAGCTAGGAATGCTTCGCCTTCAGCAGCAGCTAGTTTAGCCTGCTCTTGACGTGCAGCGTCTGCTGCAGTGTGAAGTTCACGTAGTGCATTGTTGATTTCATCAACTTCGATTTCTGGCATTTCGCCAGCAAGAGAAGCTGCGATACCTTTCGCAATTGCTGCTACGTTTAGGCCTTCAAGACCGCTTTGTGCTAGTTGTTGGCCCATTTGTAGACCAATACCATAACTTGCTTTAGTCTCAACTGTATCTAGTTTAACGTCAGACATTATCGTCATCTCTTAATGTTGAATGAATTAAAGCAAGCAGGATAACAGTTTCGCCCCTCATGGGTAAACTCATGGGTAAATATTTGTAATCATTATTCGCAAATTGCGTGACATATGAAGCTCTGGAGTGCTGTATATGGGACAGGCCAATCGCCGTTCGAGAACAAAACATGCGTCAAAACGATCATCAGTCAATTTTAGTTTGTCAGGGCTCTTTGACAAATGTCGTCAGATTAAAGCCGGAATTGGCCATACATGGTCACATTTTCCACGTTTTCATCGCTGGGCATTGATGATCCTTGTGCCTATTTTTGTCGCTGTATTAATGTTGCCGACAACGAATCAATTAGAACAAGAGCAAAGTGCAGACAGTGGTGTTCGTCGTAGTATTTCTCTTAACCTTGGCGGTTCTACGAGCACGACTCAACCGGTAGGGCAAACGGGAACGACATCATCTAATACTGGTGTGAGTAAGCGTACAGATATTGTTTTAGATACGGCAGATATTCGTGAAGACAGTAAGATGAAAGCGGTTGGAGGAACGGAAGATACTGGTCCGGCACCTGAAAAGAAACCGATGATTCAGAAAATTTATCCGTTAGATGGCGGTAAGGCGTACACCGTTGATCTGTCAAAAGAAGCGGCGGTGGTAACCAAAGCGACTGATGAACCGATTACAACGAATACAACCAATACAACAACGACAGCAAACACGGCCAAGGTTGCATCAAGCGATGCTGGGCAATGGGTTAGTTATAAAGTTCCAGCCGGTGAAACCTTAGCGAACGTGTTTAGAGATCGCTCGTTACCATTATCGGATTTATATAAAATTGCCAATATTGAAGGTGCGGGTAAGCCGATCAGTAATGTACAGGCCGGTCAAACGCTAATGTATCGTGTAAATAGTAATGGCCAAATAGATGGTTTGAAGATTGAAGGTAATGGTATTTCAGCAGCTTATTACCGTAGCAGTAATGGTAGCTATTATCGTAAATAACCAGTGATGAAATAAATATGAAAAAGCCCACTTATTTGCTTTTAACTAGAAAGAGAGGCTTAAGTGGGCTTTTTTGTTTTTTCTTTTTATGCGTTACCGCAGAGGTTACTATTTGATCACTGTATGTCGATCTGAGTGGTGAATTTTTTTCGTTTAGGTCTTGGCATCATAGGTAGAACGATCAATAAAATACCGATAAGCGTTAAGGTATCTAAACTTTCGTTAAACCAAATCCAACCAAAGAAGGCGACAAAAATAAGCCCTGAATATTCTGCTAACCCAATTTTATGGGTTTCACTTTGGCGATATGCCAATACCACACACCCTTGATAGCCTAAGGTAAATAGCGCACTTGCAGCAATAAGCCCAAGGTTTTCAAGTGAGATCGGTTGCCAGAAGTACCATGCCAAAGGGGTCGCCACAGGCAGTGATAATACACTTGTCCAAAAGAGCGTGGATGATACGGTTTGTGATTGTGGCAGTTTACGTACTAATACATTGTAGAGCGCCAATGTAGTTGCAGTACCCAGTGCGGCAATCGCAGCCCAGTGAAATTGGGTAGGGCGTAAAACAATTAAAATTCCGATAAATCCAATCGCTGTCGCAACGACTTTCCCTTTTGTGGGGTACTCACCTAATAGCACTATTGAAAGTGGGATCATCAATAAGGGCGCGGCATAAAATAAGGCATTGGCCGTCGCGAGGGGCAAATATGTCAGCGCCACTAACAACATTGAACTCCCCGCTAATACTAAATACGCACGGATGGTATTGATCTTCCAACTACCGACCTCACGTTGCTGTTTTGGCTGGGACAACCAAAAAGGCAAAATAATAATTAAGCTTATTACTTGGCGAAGAAACATGTATTGCAAGGGATGGACTTCGCCATTGAGTAATTTAACTGCGACATCAGACAGAGAGGCGGATAAATTACCGAATATCAGTAATAGGATCCCCAATGACACGGCAGTTTGCTTCATTAGTTATCGCCTTGTGTTAGCACCATATCAACATGTGGAATGCCGTCTTCAAGGTACATATCAGAGGTTTGTTTAAAACCGTATTGAGAGTAAAAGCCGATCAAGTGCTCTTGCGCTCCAATCTCGATGGTCGCATTAGGCCAAATACGCGTGGCGTTTTCGAGTCCTTGTTTGAGCAGTTGATGACCTATACCGCTGCCTCGTGTTTCTTGTGCCGTAACAACTCGACCAATACTGACATTGTCGTAAGTGAGTCCTGCACTGAGTAGGCGAAGGTAGGCGATCAGTTTGCCATCTTGATAGCCTAATAAATGGTAAACATCATCAGCACGATCGTTATCATCAAGATCAGGGTAAACACAGTCTTGCTCTACCACAAAAATGTCAGCGCGTAGCTTTAGTGCATCATAAAGCTGGTGGGTCGTCAGTTGTGCAAAAGAAAGGCATTGCCAAGTAATCATCACGTGTTCTCTTTTTCTGTGATAGTCAAAGTTACCTTCATAGTAACCTGCGTTTTTCACGGCCTCATTAACCATTGTTAATATCGTTTCATTATTGTGGTTCGCTTTGTCTTTTTTTTATTCGGCTGAGGCTGATCGGGGTGATTCCAAGGTATGAGGCAATTTGATAGTCCGTGAGTTTAACGTTGAGCTCGGCAAAGCTTTGGGTGAATAATTGATATCGTTCTTCTGGGCTGTACATCAACATGAAGCGTTCTTTGTTTTCCTTAAATACTAACTGACGTTCTAATAAGTGTTGATATAGCGCTACCCCTTGTGAGCGCCATGTTTCAATTAGCTCAATCGGTAGGGCAATGAGCTCGCTAGCGGACAAGGTTTCTAATAGAAAAGGCGAAGGTGATTGAGTGATCAGTGCTTCAAAGCCAATCAAGGTATCTTGATCCCAATAGAACTCTTTACTGAATTGCTTACCACTGTCAGTGAGATAGCAAGCATGGCAAATCCCATTAAGTAAAAAGTAGAACTGCTCTGCTTGTTGCCCTTGATGGAGCAGTATGTGACGAGTGGGTAACGCTAATACTTGTGCTTGGCTTAATGCTTCATCAATCGTGGTTTGCTCGGCGCCAAATTGTTGAAGAAATTCGGCGAGTTGAGAAAGTTGTGCGGAAGGCTTCATGACGACTCTCTTTTTAATCATAAAAAAATACCGCAGACCAGCTGCGGTATCTAGCTTACTTTATTGCGACGATTATTTCGCGTGTTGTAAATCCAACTGGTAAATCGCAAAGCCAGTTGGCGTTGTTTCAACTTGGGTCATTGGGTACTGACCTTTGTCTTTAATGAACTTCGCCGCTTTTTCGCTATTGGCTGTTTCAAAGCGAATATCTAACTTCTTATCACTTTTCAGTGGCGTGAAGTGCCAGTTGTTATCCGCACTTGGCACCACTTGGCCTTTTTCTTTACTTACACGGCTAATGTAGTCAGAAAGAACGGTACGGTTTTCATCGGGTGCAGCAAAGGCAACAAACTTCTCACCAGTACCAGCAAATTTACCACTGTAGGCACGGTAGTTATTGGTTGCGATGATGAATTTTTGATCGTCTTTTACAGCTTTACCGTTAAAGCTAAGATCTTTAATACGACTTGCCGTTGGGTTAATAACTTTACATTCACCATCGTATTTCGCAGGTTGTGAAATATCGATGTTGTAAGTGACGCCATCAATAACATCAAAGTTATAAGTACGGAAACCATCCCAGTTGATCAAGCCTTGTGGCTTATCACTGTTAACATCAATTTGATTAAATTGGCCAGCAGAACATTCCAGCCATTCTTTCACTTCTTTACCTGTTACTTTCATGGCAACAAGGGTATTTGGATACAAGTATAAGTCAGCCGCGTTACGGAAAGTCAGTTGACCTGATTCAACTTCTGTAAAGTTGGTTGCATCGTTACCACGACCGCCAGCTTTAAATGGTGCGGCTGCTGAAAGTACTGGAATACCATCGAGATCGGGATCGCCTTGAATAAAGCGTTCAACATAATCTTTTTGTGCAAGGTTTACGATTTGCACGGTTGGATCGTCTTGTACCAGTGCTAAGTAGCTGTACATAACGTCACTTGCTTTACCAATTGGTTGATTAACGAAATCACGGGTGGCATTGTGATCAACTTTAACCGCCGCTACTAATTTAGGATCAGCATCAACAATTGGTTTTTGGGTTGCTTTATCGAAAATAGGGCGAGCTTCAGTTTGAGCAGAGGTGACTTTCCAGCTGTTACCCTCTTTATCTAATACTAAATCCATGATGCCAACGTGATCGCCCCAGCGTCCCGGCATGACTGCTGGAATACCATTAATGGTACCTTTTTCAATATCAGCACCTGGTAGATTTGCAAACTCTTTGCTTGGGAAAACCGCGTGTGAGTGACCGAATGCAATCGCGTCAATACCTTCAACTTGCGTTAAATAGTATACCGAGTTTTCAGCACCCACTTTATGTGGATCGGTTGAAACGCCTGAGTGTGGGATCGCGACAATAATATCAGCGCCTTCTGCTTTCATTTGTGGAATGAATTTCTCAGCAGTTTGCTTAATATCTTTGGCTTCTACCTTACCCTCGAGGTTCTTTTTATCCCACACCATGATTTGTGGCGGAACAAAACCGATATAACCAATCTTCACTTGTTGGTCATTACCCTTGTTATCTTTAAATGTGTATTCCTTGATCAGATAAGGAGAGAATAAGTTCTTACCTGTTTTTAAGTCGTAGACGTTTGCATTGATGTAAGGGAAGTCAGCACCTTCAATGCTGGTATCAAGGAAATCTAAGCCATAGTTGAATTCGTGGTTACCAATATTACCAACATCGTAATCAAGTTGGTTCATGACTTTATAAACAGGGTGAACTTCACCATGCTTGATCCCTTTTGCTGCCATGTAGTCACCCATCGGGCTACCTTGCAGTAAATCACCGTTATCAACTAAGACACTATTGGTGACTTCGCCACGTGCCTTTTCTACTAATGTTGCAGTACGTACTAAGCCTGTTTTCTCGGTTGGCGCATCTTTGTAGTAATCATAATCCATTACATTAGTATGGATATCCGTGGTTTCTAAAATACGTAGTTTGATGGTGTCTGCTGTTGCTGGACCTGCAAGCGTAAGTAAACCGCCTAATATCGCGATTGATAAAGGCTTAGCTGATAACTTCATGAATATCTCCAAACGGGTAGGCAAAGAAAGCAAGCGTAAGGTATCAAATGTACTGAGAAAGGCTGTTATCTGTGTCGCACTATCGTGCTCTCCATCTCGTTTTTTTTGATCAATTGTTAGCGAGATCGAAAATTACGCCGTTATTTCTCGTATTAATAGAAGAGTGATTCGTCATAACCTAGACATAAAAGGCATAACATAAGCTTTTATTTGCTGTGTTGCTCCCTATCGTTCGCCTTAATCGTGAGATTTATAACTATATAATGCATTGTATATAGTGTAATTCGCTGAATCTTGTCATTAAGTGTTGTCGGCATGTTGTGGCTAAACTTTTTGGAATAAAAAATGAAATTTTAGAATTTCAAGTAATATCAAGCCCCCTCTATAGTGCATCTAGGGATAAAAAGAGGGCTAATGATGGATTACTTGCCAATTTTTGCAGATTTAAAGCGTCGACCATGTCTGGTTGTCGGTGGTGGTGATAGCGCGTGGCGTAAAACCCGTATGCTATTAAAAGCAGGCGCAGATGTTCGTGTTATTGCACCACGTTTAAATGCTGACTTTACTGCTGCATTAGCTTCTCAACAGATCAAATTGGTCGGAGAACATTTTTCACCATCAGATCTTGATGGTATTTTCTTAGCCATTGCCGCGACAGAGCGTAAAGCGATTAATGCGCTGGTCTATCAATCGGCCAATCAACGCCAAGTATTAGTCAATGTCGTTGATGATACTCAGCGCTGCAGTTTTATTATTCCCTCTATTGTTGATCGTTCACCCATCATTGTCGCGATCTCGTCATCAGGTCAGGCGCCGGTACTCGCCCGTTTATTACGTGAAAAGCTTGAAGCGTTATTACCACAACACTTAGGACGTATGGCAACGATTGCGGGTAACTTCCGTCAGCGTTTATCACAAACCGTCTCTTCTTTTTCTGCTCGTCGTTATTTCTGGGAGCAGGCCTTTAACGGACGTTTTGGTGACTTAGTGGCATCGGGGCGTGAGCAAGAGGCTGAGCAAGAGCTGGTGGCATTAACCCAACAAGCACCACCGCAAGGACAAGTTGCATTAATTGGCGCAGGTCCAGGTGATGCGGGCTTATTGACCCTTCGTGCATTACAACTGATGCAGCAAGCTGATGTCGTGCTGTATGACTACTTGGTGTCTGATGAAGTGATGGATTTAGTCCGCCGTGATGCCGAATTAGTATGCGTGGGTAAAAAAGCCGGTTTTCATAGTGTTCCTCAAGAAGAAACGAATCGATTAATTGTTCACTACGCCCAGCAAGGCAAGCGAGTGGTGCGATTAAAAGGTGGCGACCCATTTGTGTTTGGTCGTGGTGGTGAAGAGCTTGAAGTGCTCTTTGATGCTGATATTCCATTCCAAGTTGTACCGGGTATTACAGCAGCAGCTGGTGCTACAGCCTATGCGGGCATTCCATTAACTCACCGTGATTACGCCCAAACCGCCATGTTTGTTACGGGGCATCTCAAGCCTGATGGCGATACTTTGGATTGGTCAACACTCGCACGTGGAAAACAAACCTTAGTGATTTACATGGGCTTGATGAAATCGAGTCATATTCAGCAACAGTTGTTAGAGCACGGTCGTGGTGCTGATACCCCTATCGCCATTATTGAGCGTGGTACCCAGAAAACCCAAAAAGTTTTAAAAGGTCAGCTAAGCGAGCTGGCTGAATTAGCAAAACATGCTGCTTCTCCATCGCTGATAGTAGTAGGAGAGGTAGTTAATCTATCGACGAAATTAGATTGGTTCACAAAACAGGAACAGTCGCTACAGCAGCAAGATGCGGTAGTTAAGCTGGCATAGTATGGAGAGAGAGATGGACCCGAAACGTTTAACCCACCTCAAGCAGTTAGAAGCGGAAAGTATCCACATTATCCGTGAAGTAGCGGCTGAGTTTGATAATCCGGTAATGATGTACTCTATCGGTAAAGATTCATCGGTAATGTTACACCTAGCACGTAAAGCATTTTATCCGGGGAAGATCCCGTTCCCATTGCTGCACGTTGATACCGATTGGAAATTCCGCGAGATGATCGATTTCCGTGATCGCACCGCAGAAAAGTACGGCTTTGATTTATTGGTACATAAGAACCCTGAAGGTCTCGCAATGGGCGTTGGCCCATTCACACACGGTTCGTCAAAGCACACCGATATTATGAAAACTCAGGGTCTAAAGCAGGCACTGGACAAGTATGGTTTTGATGCCGCTTTTGGTGGCGCACGTCGTGATGAAGAAAAATCACGTGCAAAAGAGCGTGTCTATTCATTCCGTGACAAGAACCACACCTGGGATCCGAAAAATCAGCGTCCTGAGTTATGGAAGACTTACAACGGTCAAATCAACAAGGGCGAGAGTATTCGTGTTTTCCCACTTTCAAACTGGACTGAGCTTGATATCTGGCAATACATCTATTTAGAAGGTATCGAGATTGTTCCACTGTACCTATCTGAAGTACGCCCTGTGGTTGATCGTGACGGCATGTTGATCATGGTTGATGATGAGCGTATGGAGCTTCAACCGGGTGAGAAAATCGAGCAAAAGAGTGTGCGCTTTAGAACCTTAGGTTGTTACCCACTAACGGGAGCGATTGAATCTACAGCCGATACACTACCGGGCATTATTGAAGAAATGCTGGTGGCAACATCGAGTGAACGACAAGGTCGAGCGATTGACCATGATCAGTCGGGTTCAATGGAATTGAAAAAACGCCAAGGTTACTTCTAAGGAGAGAATAATGAATAGCGTGATTGAACAACAGGTCGCTGAGCTCGGTATCGAAGCTTATCTTGACCAACACCATAATAAATCTCTACTGCGATTTTTAACCTGTGGCTCAGTAGATGACGGTAAAAGTACTTTAATTGGTCGACTACTGCATGACTCTCACCAAATTTATGAAGATCAATTAGCGGCAATTCATACCGACAGTCAAAAAGTCGGTACAACGGGCGATAAGCCTGACCTAGCGTTATTGGTTGATGGATTGCAGGCTGAGCGCGAGCAAGGGATCACGATTGATGTTGCTTATCGTTACTTCTCAACCAAAGCGCGTAAGTTCATCATTGCCGATACCCCAGGACATGAGCAGTACACCCGTAACATGGCTACAGGTGCATCGACCTGTGATGTCGCGGTGATCTTGATTGATGCGCGTAAAGGCGTATTGGATCAAACTCGTCGTCACTCTTACATTGCAAGTCTATTGGGTATTCGTCACTTTATTGTTGCGATTAACAAAATGGACTTAGTGGGATTTGACCAAGCGCGTTTTGAGTCAATCCGTGAAGAATATTTAGCGTTCTCGAAAAAACTGAACAGTGATATCAACATTAGCTTAGTGCCGTTATCGGCATTAGAAGGGGATAACGTTGTTGGCCTTAGCGAAAAAACGCCTTGGTATGATGGTGATTCATTACTGACCTTGCTTGAAAAAGTGGATCTTACTCAAGGTCAGGCGTCGACAGAACTACGTTTCCCTGTGCAATATGTGAATCGTCCAAATCTTGATTTCCGTGGTTTCGCCGGCACATTAGCCTCAGGTGAATTACGAGTGGGGCAAAAAGTACGTGCGTTACCATCGGGTAAAACCTCGACCGTTGATCGCATCGTAACATTTGATGGTGATTTAGAGGTTGCAACACCGGGCTTAGCAGTAACAGTAACCTTGGCTGATGAAATTGATATTAGCCGTGGTGATACGTTAGTGGCTGCTGATGAAACAGTGCCACTAAGTAATAATTTACTTGCTGATATTGTTTGGATGGGCGAGTCAGCGTTAGAAACCGGTCGCCAGTACGACATTAAAGTTGCGGGTAAGAAAACGGTTGGTAGTGTTGATGCCATTCGTCACCAAGTTGATATTAATAACCTTGAAACCTTTGAAACTGATGCTTTACCGCTTAATGGTATTGGCTTATGTGAAGTGAGCTTAAATGAAGCCATTGCCGTTGATAGCTATCAAGCATGTAAAGATACTGGCGGCTTTATCATTATTGATCGCTTAACGAATGTGACGGTTGGTGCGGGTATGGTACGTGAAGCATTAGATGCTAAACAAAATACTGCGCAATACTCAGCATTTGAAGTTGAATTAAATGCCCTGATCCGCAAGCACTTTCCACACTGGGATGCTAAAGATCTTAGCAAGTTGCTAGGGTAACTCTATGGGATGGGAGCAAGCGATTGTCTTAGCTATGTTGGTGGTGATTATTCTCTGCTTACTGGCAACCAAAATAAAACCGCCTTACTTATTTGCAGGTGCGGCATTTATTGGTTATCAGTCTGGAATGATCGATTTACCGACATTGGCTGGCAATTTCACTAATTCGTCATTACTGACATTAGTGTTGTTGATCCTTGTTTCCATTGCTTTAGAAAAAACACGGTTGATTAGTTGGGTTGGGCGTCAAATATCACAGGGCGGCCAAACGGCTGTGGTCACAAAACTCGGCTTATCAACCGCATTATTATCATCTTTTACGAATAACACTGCGGTTGTCGTGTCATTAATCGGTGCGATTAAGCGTAACCAACGCCACGCACCATCTAAATTATTATTACCGTTGTCGTATACCGCTATTTTAGGTGGAACGTTAACGTTAATAGGTACATCGACGAACTTAATCATAAATAGTTTCGTTGAAGATGCGGGTCTGCCTAGTTTAGGCTTTTTCGCACCAAGTATGATTGGTTTAGCGGTATTAGTTGTTGGCTTAGTTATTCTTATCCCGCTTAGTCATCTATTACCCAGTTATGATGATCATGCTGATGATCAATTGCCTTATTTCCTTGAAGCACGTGTAGAAGCTAAATCCCCATTAGTAGGAAAAACCGTTGCCGAAAATGGTTTGCGTGCCCTACGCCGTTTATTTCTAGCAGAGTTGATCCGTGACGGTCAAACTATTGCACCTGTATGTCCTGATACTAAGTTGCAGGCAGGCGATACCTTATTATTTTGTGGTGATGTCGAAAGTGTAACCACACTTCAAGAAATTCCAGGTTTAAACCTTTTTGGTCAGCATCACCTAAATGGCCAATCGATGATGGAAGTCATCATCAGCCACTCGGCAGGAATTCGTGGTAAAACCTTAAAAAGTACCCGTTTTAGAGAAAATTTTGATGCTGTCGTTGTGGCGATACGTCGTGGTCATGAACGTCTTGCTGGTGGACTCGGTAATATCGAACTGCATGCTGGCGATACATTAGTTATCGTGCCGGGTAAAAAATTCCAACAAAAGAAAGCCACCTTAGATCGTGAATTTGTCTTGGTGAATGGTCTTGATTCAAGTGCTCGCTTAGATAACACCAAAAGTGCAGCTGTACTGATGGGATTTCTGACTGTTATTGGTCTCGCTTTATTGGATGTATTACCGATCATTAAAGGGTTAGCCATTTATCTTTTCGTTATGGTAGCAGTAGGCATTATCTCATTTGCAGAATTACGCCGCCGTTTTCCTATCGATATCGTTGTGATTGTTGGCTCGGCTTTAACCTTGGCTAAATTGATGATCACAACAGGGTTATCTGAGCGAATGGGTGAAGCTTTGATTGAAGCATTTAATGGCTGGGGAATTTATGGAGCATTAATTGCGGTTTACTTACTGACACTCGTGTTAACAGAGTTAGTCACGAATAATGCTGCAGCGGCTTTGTCTTTTCCTATCGGTTATAGCCTAGCATTAGCTTATAACGTTGATCCTATGCCTTTTATTATGGCAGTACTGTTTGGCGCCAGTGCGAGCTTTATCTCACCCTATGGTTATCAAACTAACTTATTAGTCTATAGCGTAGGTAACTATAAGCTGAGAGATTATGTTCGGATTGGATTACCAATATCGATAGTGTATTCAATCGTTGTATTAACCCTGATCCCACTGTTATTCCCTTTTTAATAAATAGACAACGGAGTGTGTTATGACAATCACGCCACAAGCGCATGATGATAACGAGAATATTGTTTGGCATCGTCATACCGTAACCAAAGAATTACGTGCAACACAAAAGAATCAGAAAGCGAGTGTGTTGTGGTTTACAGGCCTAAGCGGCGCAGGAAAATCAACAGTAGCTGGCGCATTAGAAAATAAACTGGCTGAAATGGGTTATCACACCTATTTACTTGATGGTGACAATGTTCGTCATGGTTTATGTCGTGATCTTGGTTTCTCAGCGGAAGATCGCCGTGAAAATATTCGACGTATTGGTGAAGTCGCGACATTAATGGCTGATGCCGGGCTAATCGTACTTAGTGCTTTTATTTCACCACATCGAGAAGAGCGTCAGTTAGTGAGAGATTTACTGCCTGAAGGTGAGTTTATTGAGGTATTTGTTGATACTCCTCTTGCTGAGTGTGAAAAACGTGATCCGAAAGGCTTGTATAAAAAAGCGCGAGCAGGTGAAATCAAACAATTTACAGGTATTGATTCTGAATACCAACCGCCGTTATCGCCTGAGCTCCATTTAGCGGCAGGTAGTAATGCAATAGATAAGCTGGTGGAACAATGTGTTGAACATTTAAAGTCAAAACAGATCATCAGCTAATAAATGAAGGAGAAAGGGATTGGCAATGTTACTCGACGAAATATATAGCATCGCGTTAGAGGCGGGTGCTGCCATTATGGCTCGTTACCATGGTCAAGTTCAGATCACGCAAAAATCAGATAGCAGCCCTGTCACAGATGCCGATCTTGCCGCTAATGAACTTATCGTTACCAAACTACAACAGCTAACACCAGAGATCCCTATTCTTTCAGAAGAGTCCGCACATACAGATTGGCATCAACGACAAAATTGGGACACATTTTGGTTAGTTGATCCATTAGATGGCACTAAAGAGTTTATTCGCAAAAATGGTGAGTTCACGGTTAACATTGCTTTAATAAAAGAAGGACGTCCTGTTTTAGGTGTGGTGTATGCGCCTGCATTAGAAAAAGCATGGTTAGGTGATGGTGATAAGGCGTGGTTAGAAACCAAAGCCGGTCGTGAGCCTATTCGTGTACGAGCAGCAACAGTACCAACGATTGTTGGTAGTCGCTCTCATCCTTCCCCAGAGTTAGATCACTACTTAGAACAAATCGGTGAGCACAAGATGACGGAAGTTGGTTCATCATTAAAGTTCTGTTTAGTCGCAGAAGGTCGAGCGCAACGTTACCCGCGTTTAGGACCCACAATGATGTGGGATACCGCTGCTGGCCAGTGTGTAGCTGAGAGTGCTGGGGCTATAGTACTCGATTTAGAAGGGCAACCATTAAACTATCATCGCGAGCAATTACTGAATCCATCTTTTATTGTTTCAATAAAAGACTAATCTTATTAAATAACGATAAGGCATATGAGTTACCTCATATGCCTTTTTTGTTTTTAAACAGAAGAAAACGTATCGTTTTGTACAAAAAGTGTTATTTTTGGGGTTTATCGTTGTTTTTATTGTCATTCGGTTTGAATTCTCAATTTTGTTATTGCTATCTCTAAGCTTATCCCTATAATGCTGCTCCATCGACAGGGAATACGGATGGTTAGTAAGTTATTTACAACCTGTGTATAACTTGTAGGTAAGCGGTTTATAAAAAAAACTAATTTAAAACTTAGCTAAACAGTGTTTTTTAAATTGGGTAAATCGTAGTCTTAATGCTGAAATCTTGTCTCAATCTTAAAAAGATAAGGAAGTATGCTTTAAGTTAAGTGTGGCAAGGGTTTTGAAAATTAATTTTAAAATAATTGTTGACTTAAGTTGAGCGCGGTGTAGTATACGCAGCCTCAGCCAGCACGATGTGTTGCGCTAACGTTCTTTAATAATTTGACCATGCAATCTGTGTGGGCACTCGTTGAAAAGTTAAGTCGAAAGATTTATCAATGATACTAGTGACCAATACAAATAACTCATCTCTTTATAGAGAAGGATTATTTGGCACAGTCAATTCAAATATCCTAACTAGCTTCTAGTTAGCGGTATTTTAACAGTATTCATTGAGCCGGTCGAAAGACCACAAAAACTTTAATTGAAGAGTTTGATCATGGCTCAGATTGAACGCTGGCGGCAGGCCTAACACATGCAAGTCGAGCGGTAACAGATTGATAGCTTGCTATCAATGCTGACGAGCGGCGGACGGGTGAGTAATGCCTGGGAATATGCCCTGATGTGGGGGATAACTATTGGAAACGATAGCTAATACCGCATAATCTCTTCGGAGCAAAGAGGGGGACCTTCGGGCCTCTCGCGTCAGGATTAGCCCAGGTGGGATTAGCTTGTTGGTGGGGTAATGGCTCACCAAGGCAACGATCCCTAGCTGGTCTGAGAGGATGATCAGCCACACTGGAACTGAGACACGGTCCAGACTCCTACGGGAGGCAGCAGTGGGGAATATTGCACAATGGGGGAAACCCTGATGCAGCCATGCCGCGTGTATGAAGAAGGCCTTCGGGTTGTAAAGTACTTTCAGTTGTGAGGAAGGC
>NZ_PYNU01000018.1:0-78319 GCF_003026075.1 Photobacterium sp. GB-210
GAATTGACTGTGCCAAATAATCCTTCTCTATAAAGAGATGAGTTATTTGTATTGGTCACTAGTATCATTGATAAATCTTTCGACTTAACTTTTCAACGAGTGCCCACACAGATTGCATGGTCAAATTGTTAAAGAACAATACTGAACTCGGTAACCGCTTGCGCCGTTGTCTGTCTCAGTGGGGTCGTAGTATAGAGAGTTCGATCACATTAGCAAGGGCTAAAGTGAAATAATTCTGACATATTTAATCACTCGAACAAATAATACTCAGAGTGCTATTGATTGACTACAATTCACGCGTCTATTTAGTTACTCTTGGTTAAAAATCCGTCCCCTATACAGGTATTACTATGACTTCCTCATTACGTAGCTATAAAAATATTCATCCAACACTGGAAAATAATGTCTATGTTGATCCATCTTGTGTTTTAGTGGGGGATATTCGCTGTGATGATGACAGTAGTATTTGGCCTTTAGTCGCTGCGCGTGGCGATGTGAACTACATCACTATCGGTAAACGTACGAATATTCAAGATGGTAGCGTGCTACACGTTAGCCGTGTCAGTGATGATCACCCTGATGGCTTTCCGCTGATTATTGGTGATGATGTAACGGTGGGACATAAAGCGATGTTACATGGTTGCCAAATAGGTCATCGTGTTTTAGTGGGGATGGGCGCAATTATTTTAGATGGGGCTATTATCGAAGATGATGTCATCATTGGCGCAGGCAGTTTGGTTCCACCCAATAAACGCCTAGCATCTGGTTTTCTTTATGTTGGCAGTCCCGCCAAACAAGCCCGCCCTTTAACGGACAAAGAGAAAACCTTTTTATCACAATCAGCAGATAACTATGTGCGACTCAAAAATGAGTACCTTTGCGAAGAACTTCCGCTGTAAATAAAAAGAAGCCTTATCTAACGATAAGGCTTCTCGATAATTATTTGAGTGACTTAGCCAATAACGATATCACCATTATCGTCAAAACATTCATCTTCAATCATTTCTTCAGCCAACTCTTCAAGATCAAAACGCAATGAAGAAAACTCAGCGAGGATATCAGCTTCGTTATTTAAGGCTTTACCACTGTGCTGTTGTAGCCAGTTTAAGGTTACCCAACAGATGATCAGTGCGCCGCCTTGCTGAGCAGGGAAGTTAACGGCTTGGCGAACAGCATCCCATGATTGAATATCTGAAAATAGAATATCTTGGTTCATTACTTTTACTCTTGTAAAGTTCGGCGCAACTCACGTTGTACTTGTTTAGCTCCCGGACGAAGCCCGCGCCATAACATAAAGCTTTCAGCAGCTTGTCCAACGAGCATTCCTAACCCATCTAACACCTTTACTGCGCCATGCTCTTTCGCCCAACCATTAAAAGAGGTTATTGCTGAGCCATACACCATGTCATAGCACGTGGTATTCGTACCAATCACCGTTGGAGATATCGCTGGCACATCTCCAGATAGGCTGGCTGACGTTGAGTTGATGATCACATCAAAGGTTTGGTTTTCGAGTTCGGCGTGCTCTAGTGCAATAACATTACCGTAAGAAGAAAACAGCTCTGCCAATTGTTTTGCTTTGCTTACTGTGCGGTTGGCTATAACCAATTGTTTAGGTTGCTGTGCTAATAATGGTAAAAGCACACCACGAGCAGCACCACCGGCACCTAACAATAAGATGCGTTGATCTTTTAATTCGACCTGTTGATTGATCAGATCTTGAACAAGGCCTTCACCATCAGTGTTATCACCTAATACACCGCCGTCATCCAATTTCTTAAGTGTATTTACGGCACCAGCCAAGCGAGCACGTTCAGTTAGCTTGGTCGCATATTGATAAGCTTGCTCTTTAAATGGCACCGTAATGTTACAACCTTTACCACCATCATTAAAAAACATATCTGCCGCTTGCACAAAACCATCAATGGCAACAAGTTGACTGGTATATGTCATCTGTTGACTTGTTTGACGGGCAAATAAGGTATGAATGAATGGAGATTTACTTTGTCCGATTGGGTTACCAAATACGACGTACTTATCCATATACGAATTCTCTCTTTATATTAAGAAGGCTCTATCACTCCGTGATCTGAGCTCAATAATTGATTACCACTCTCGTGGTTTTAAATAATCTTGATACAGTCGCGCTTCTGCTGAATTGGGCTCTGGTTCATAGCAGTACTCCCAACGTGCTAATGGTGGCATCGACATTAAAATAGATTCCGTTCTTCCGCCACTCTGTAAACCAAACAAAGTGCCACGATCATAAACCAAATTAAATTCGACATAACGTCCACGACGGTATAACTGAAACTCCCGTTCACGTTCACCATAGGGTAGATAATAACGCTGTTGTACTATCGGCATGTAGGCATTGATAAAGCCATTACCTACCGCTTGCATATAAGCAAAACTCTTATCAAATCCCCATTGATTGAGATCATCAAAGAATAGACCGCCTATACCGCGGGTTTCATTACGGTGCGGTAAGAAGAAGTATTTATCACACCATGCTTTGTGCTGTTGATAAACATCATCACCAAACGGCGCACACAACTGTTTAGCTGTATCATGCCAGTGTTGGCAATCTTCTTCGAAAGGATAGAACGGGGTAAGATCAAAGCCACCACCAAACCACCAAACCGGAGCTTCACCGTCTTTTTCTGCGATAAAGAAGCGAACATTGGCATGAGAGGTTGGCACATAAGGGTTGCGAGGGTGAATAACCAATGACACGCCCATCGCTTCAAAACGACGACCTGCTAATTCTGGGCGATGTGCTGTTGCAGAAGCTGGCATTTCAGCACCATAAACATGAGAAAAATTCACACCTGCTTGCTCGAAGATTTCGCCATCACGTAATACACGACTACGACCACCGCCACCTTCTTCACGCTGCCATTGGTCTTGTTCAAACGCGACGGTTGTTTCTTGTTGCTCTAATGCTTGGCAAATACGATCTTGTAAATCCAACAAAAAGGCTTTAACTGCACTTTTATCTACTTGGCTATCCATACTCTTTATCCCTTACCCTTGACGGAAGATATTGCCATTAAGCGCATCACGTATCTCGGAAGGATTGGTACGTCCGCCTGTTTCACCTTGCAAGATTGCAGCTAAACAATGCCCTAACTGTTGTTCAACCTCTTGCGCTGTTCGACCTGGCTCTTGGCCTGTTAAATTTGCGCTGGTTGAGGTAATAGGTTTACCAAACTCCAAACATAAGCGTTGCACGAGTGGATGATCACTCACACGTACCGCAATCGTAGTAAATTGCCCCGTTAAAAACGAGGGAACATTAGGCTTAGTCGGCATTACCCAAGTCACAGGCCCTGGCCATGTTGCCATCACGGTTTGCTTTTGTTGTTCGGTCAATTGGTTTTCATCAATATATGACAGCAGCTGATCGTAATTCGCCGCGATCAAAATTAAGCCCTTTTCCACTGGGCGTTGTTTGATCGCTAATAGTTTTTCAACCGCTTCTTGATTATCCGGATCACAGCCGACACCAAACACCGCTTCGGTTGGGTACCCGATCACTTCACCTTGCTTTAAAGCTGCGACGACTTGAGCAAAATTCTCCACAGTATCCTCATTATTTGTTCAGCAAATATTGTTGTTTTACTTTCTCAATTTCATTCTACCTACTCCTTAGTCACAACTCCATGCTCGGTTATAAGACAGTCAATATTCATGACGCAAACGTTTTCCTTTGAGCTAAATCACCGTATAATGCAGCCATCAACACGATGTTAAGTTATGACCTGAAGGAGAATGAGATGAAAGTTGGAATTATCATGGGTTCAAAATCTGATTGGCCAACCATGCAACATGCGGCTGAGATGCTTGATCGTTTCAATGTTCCTTATGAGACAAAGGTCGTTTCGGCTCACCGCACGCCACATTTATTAACCGAATACGCTGAAAGTGCACAAGAGCGTGGCATTAAAGTGATCATCGCTGGTGCTGGCGGTGCAGCTCACTTACCGGGGATGACAGCGGCTTTCACTAGCGTGCCTGTATTAGGCGTACCAGTGCAATCACGTGCACTAAAAGGAATGGATTCATTGCTTTCTATCGTTCAAATGCCCAAAGGTATTGCTGTTGGTACCTTAGCAATTGGTGATGCAGGGGCTGCCAATGCAGGTCTCTTAGCCGCACAAATTATCGGCACTCAAGATGAGCAAGTACTGGCCGCTATTGATGCTTTCCGCAAAGAGCAAACAGAAACGGTATTAAGCAACCCAAATCCAGCAGAGGATGCATAATGAATAATGTGCTAGTCCTTGGTGCTGGCCAACTTGCCCGTATGATGGCACTGGCTGGCGCTCCTCTTAACATCAATGTGATCGCTTATGATGTAGAGAGTGATAAAGTGGTTCATCCTCTTACCCAACAAGCAATGTCGAACTCGCTCGTTGAAGCGATTAATGACGTTGATGCGATTACTGCCGAGTTTGAACATATTCCTCACGATATTTTAGATATTTGTGCTGCCAGCGAGAAGTTCTTCCCAACGCCAGAAGCAATCAAAGCCGGTGGCGATCGTCGTCTAGAAAAAGCGTTATTAGATAATGCTGGCGTGCGCAATGCTAAATACCATGAAATCACTGAACGTGCAGATCTTCTTACTGCAATTGAAAAAATCGGGTTACCGCTGGTGTTAAAAAGTGCATTAGGTGGCTACGACGGTAAAGGGCAGTGGCGCTTAAAAGAAAGCGCACAGATTGATGATATTTGGCCTGAAATGGCGCAATGTATTGCTGATTCTCCTAATCAGGCTATTGTTGCTGAGCAATTTATTCCTTTTCAACGCGAAGTATCATTGATTGGTGCCCGTAATCGCAGTGGTGATATTCAGGTATTTAACTTAACTGAGAATGTCCATACTGATGGCGTACTGAGTTTATCAACTGCGATTGTGGGTGATTCACCACTGCAAGCGCAAGCCGATAACATGTTCCGTGCCGTCGCTAATAGCCTTGATTATGTCGGCGTGTTAGCTATCGAGTTTTTCGATCTCGATGGCGAACTACTGGTAAACGAAATCGCACCACGGGTTCATAACTCAGGCCACTGGACACAGCAAGGTGCAGAAACATGTCAGTTTGAAAACCACTTACGCGCGGTATGTGATTTTCCTCTTGGTAGTACTCAACTCATTCGTCCAAGTGCGATGATCAATATCTTAGGTTTAGATAGCATTCCTGATGCGGTTTATGCCCAAGAAGGTTGCCATGTACACTGGTACGGTAAAGAAAAACGAGCAGGGCGTAAAATGGGGCACATTAACGTGTGTGCTGATACACCAGAGCAATTGCAGTATCGTTTGATCATGTTATCAAGCTTGCTGGATGAGAAGGATTTCCCCGCACTGCCGCGTTAATATTTACTCCAATTTAAAAAGCCTGCGTCTGAGCAGGCTTTTTTTATGCTGTTTTATCAACACTATCAGGATCTTGATAAGCATGGCACTTTCTATCTGCACATTGCAGTTTCACACCACTGGCTAATTTCTTTTCAATTAGCAAACCAAAGCCACATTGTAGGCACGTACCGACAACGGGTTTGTTATTCACAGCAAAGCGACAGCTTGGATACTGATCACAGGCGTAAAACACTTTGCCATAACGGGATTTACGCTCAGTTAAATGGCCTTTATGACATTCAGGACATCCAACATCGGTATTCTCTGCTTTCTTTTCCGTTGAGGCTAAATAGTGACAAGCAGGGTATGCTGAACACCCAATAAACATTCCATAACGACCTTGGCGTAATACCAATGAGCTCTCACATTCAGGACAAGGCATATCGAGCTCTTTCACTACATGTCCATCGTTGTGATTTAATGGCTGAATATAGTCACAACTCGGATAATGATCGCAACCAAGAAAAGGACCACGCTTACCAAATCGCATCACTAATTCGCCACCACATTGTGGGCACGGTGTATGTGATAACGCCTGCTCATGGGCAGAGAATAAAGGTGGGTTATTGGTTGTCATTACTGCTCGCTTAAAAAGGAATATCGCGTTTTACACGCTATCGCGACAAATAGCATAGATACAATAACGGGCCACTTTAAGGCCCGCTAATTTTAATGCACTGCACCGTCTTCCGCACCGTATAGCAACTCTTCCATCTGGCTATACGCTGTTTCATTACCGGGGGCATTAAACAGCACCATTAAGATAATCCACTTCAAATCATCTAATGAAAATTCATTGGTATCGAGCTCCATGATCCGATCAATCACCATTTCACGGGTATCGGCATTTAGCACATGGATTTGCTCAAGATACATCAAGAAACCGCGACAAGTGACATCCATACGGATCATCTCTTGCTCGGTATACACACGCATTGATGTTGCTGCGCAGTTATTTACATAAGGAGTATGTTCAGTTTCTTGTAACGCTGCGAGTTGTTCTAACCAATTAAGCGCTTTATAAATATCATCTTGATGGAACCCAGCACGAATTAACTCTTCGGAAAGTTCATCTTGATCAAACATCAACTCAGCATCACTTTGGATGTAAGTTTCAAACAGGTACATAAGAATGTCCATCATGACTAGCTCCTCCTCGTTCTGACATAACCACCAGGTACTGCACTGACCAGGCCCAGTAATTCCAACTCTAAAAGTTGGGTTAATACTTCATGGACAGGCTGTTCACAGCGTTCAGCAACTACATCTACGGGTGTTGCTTCGGTGCCTACGTTAGCCAACAGAGCTGGAAATGGCAATTCTTCATTTTCAGGTTGTGGAAAAGGCAAGCCTATTTGGTTATTTATTGCGCACTCAGTTAAGGTTCCGACTTCATTAAAGATATCTGCGGGGCTTTCTACCAGTTTAGCACCAGATTTTATCAATGCATTACAGCCTCGACTTTGCGCATTATAGATAGAGCCTGGAAGGGCAAACACTTCTCGTCCTTGCTCTAACGCATAACGCGCAGTAATCAATGAGCCGCTTTTTTCTGCCGCTTCAACTACCAATACGCCTGTCGACAATCCACTGATCACTCGATTGCGACGCGGAAAGTTTTGTGGACGAGGTTTTTCATCAGGCCAAAACTCTGAAACCAATGCCCCTTGCTCTACAATCTCATTCGCTAACTGACGATGGCGAGCAGGATAAATCTGATCTAAACCAGAGCCTAACACCGCAACGGTAGCGCCGCCGGACTTCAATGCCCCCAGATGAGCTTGTCCATCAATTCCTAAAGCAAGTCCGCTGGTAACCACATACTCCGCTTGCCCTAGTGCATACCCGAAATTAAATGCCGCCTCTCTACCATCAATGGAAGCGGCGCGACTACCAATAATCGCCACTTGTGGTTGAGCTAGATAAGCGACCTCACCACGGACAAATAACAGTGGCGGTGGAGATGATATTTGTTTCAGTAAATAAGGGTAAGCAGGAGAATCTAGAGTCAAAATATGTTGATCCGGATGTTGCTGCCAACGCAACGCTTGATCGATACGCTGTTGGTTGGGGGAAATAATCGCTGTGGCTTGTTGGTGAGTCAAACCTAGCTGACACAACTGATCAAATGAAGAGCCAACACATTGTTGCGCCGAAACATGACGCAAGAGTTTATTAATGCGATGACCACCTAAATACGGGGTCATCGCTAATACTAACCATGGGTAGAGTGATTCACTCATGAGATCTTAACGCGTTGGTGGAACAGCAATAACACCCGGCTTGAATGGTTCTAAGCTTTGCATCACCACAGCTAAACTAAAGTGCTCATAAGGACGAAGCACCATTAATTTACCCACTGAGACTTCACCCAACTGGGTAGAGCCTGTTAATGGGTTATCTTTGTAATGGTAACTGCCTTTTTTACCTTGAACTTTGGCGCCTTGTTTGTATAAATCAAATACAAAGCCTGATTCCACACCATCTAAATGCCCACGATCTAATACCACAACATCGAAGCTAGAGATGTAACTACGCCCTTCAAGTTGCCCAATCACATTGGCAGTCATTGACTCTGGCGGTGTTGAGGGTGAAAACGATAAGTTAGGCTCTCCGCTCACTAATAATGGTAATAAAATATCGTTTTGATTGATTTCCTGACGGTAGGTATCAACCCGTAATTGACTGGTTTTATCATCGGCTGCAGTGACGGTTAAATCAGCAATCTCCTTTAATGTCATGACCTTTACATCAACTTCAGGGCTTGTCTCCGTTGCTGAATCATTACGTGTAAACGTTTCTTCAATACGGTAAACACGCCATTGTGTTGTCGGTGCCAAAGGCTGATCTGCCCATACAATATCACCGACAGACAAGTAACCACGTTCATCGCTTGAGCCTAACACTTGCGGTTGTGTTTTGGCTGATTCTTGACTGATTAATTTATTTTCAGCCACGTACTCCAACATTAAGTATCCCGGTAGGGTCGTAATAGGATCACGAATAACTCGCGCTTTTGGCGACAGTTTTACATGCTTTTTCAAACTCAGTTTTGGCTGCCCATTAACCCAGATAAGATGGAGGCGATCACCTGGGTAAATAAGGTGTGGGTTTTTAATGTAGCTATTCTTTTCCCACAATTGTGGCCATGACCATGGGTTTTCGAGAAATACCCCAGAAATATCCCATAACGTATCACCTTTCTTAACGATGTAGACTTCTGGTATATCTTTTTTAAGTAATGGAGATGGCGCAGCAAACAGAGAGGGGATAAAAAGCATAAAGCTAAGAATAATGCCCAATTGCTTCATGAGATCGCTTCCTTGGATAACACAACCGAATCGTAAGGCTCCGCCTTACAACAAATAAAATACGTTTATCGTCTCAGACTGGCATTAGCCTATTGATATGTCGACTGTTTAACGATGAGCAAAAAGCGCTTTTCGGTTCACGTCACTATTTATAGATAACTGTTGCAACTCAATAGCGTCAAGTTTGCTTACGGCTAACACTAATCACTTTGCCAATAAAATACTGACGGACGCTTTTTCATTCTTTGTCTTTCACCTATGACAAAAAATTCGGTACTGTTATTTGATCTTTAAAATGACTAGAATTAGACCAACAGCGTTTTATTTTTTAGTTTCCGTTAACGAATTCGAGTCCTTATGTCTGTATTACACGTTCTAACCTTTCCTGATGAACGCCTACGAACTGTAGCTAAACCAGTCGAAGCGATAACACCTGAAATCCAAACAATTATCGATGATATGTTGGAGACCATGTACGACGAAGAAGGCATTGGTCTTGCGGCAACCCAAGTTGATATTCACCAACGTATTGTAGTGATTGACGTATCAGAAGAACGTAACCAACCTATGGTACTAGTGAACCCTGAAATTACTGAAGAGCACGGTGAAGATGGTATCGAAGAAGGCTGTTTATCGGTTCCTACCGCGCGAGGTTTTGTACCACGCGCAGCAGGCGTAAGTGTTACTGCGCTGGATCGTGACGGTAAAGAATACAGCTTCAAAGCTGATGGCTTATTGGCGATTTGTGTACAACATGAATTAGATCACTTAGCTGGCAAGCTATTTGTTGACTATTTATCACCTTTAAAACGTCAGCGCATTAAACAGAAACTAGATAAAATTAAACGCCATAACGCAAAAAACTAATTATTTAGAGGTTACCTTGAGCAAACCATTACGCATCGTTTTTGCAGGTACTCCTGACTTCGCCGCCCGTCATTTGGCGGCGTTGTTGTCTTCACAGCACCAAGTTGTTGCTGTTTACACTCAACCTGATCGCCCAGCGGGTCGTGGTAAAAAACTAACGGCAAGCCCAGTTAAAAATATCGCGCTTGAACATGATATTCCGGTTTATCAACCAGCTTCATTACGCAATGAAGAAGCACAACAAGAATTAGCTGCCATTGACGCAGATATCATGGTTGTGGTGGCATACGGCTTATTATTACCGCAAGAAGTATTAGATACGCCACGTTTAGGTTGTATTAATGTACACGGTTCTATTCTTCCACGTTGGCGTGGTGCAGCGCCGATCCAACGCTCTATTTGGGCGGGAGATACAGAAACTGGCGTAACTATCATGCAGATGGATATCGGCCTTGATACGGGTGATATGCTAAAAGTGGCAACCTTGCCAATTGAAGCATCAGATACTAGCGCTACCATGTACGAAAAATTAGCCGATCTTGGCCCTGATGCCTTAATTGATTGCTTATCTGATATTGCTAATGGCACAGCCGTAGCCGTTAAGCAGGACGATGAGCAAGCAAACTACGCCAAGAAGCTGAGCAAAGAAGAAGCGTTAATTGATTGGACAATGGATGCCGCTGCGATTGAGCGCTGCGTTCGTGCGTTTAACCCGTGGCCAATGAGTTACTTCACCGTTGCTGAACAAAACATCAAAGTTTGGCAAGCGGCTGTTGAAGCTGACAATCAAGGTAAAGCACCGGGTACAATTTTATCTGCTGATAAGCAAGGTATCTTAGTTGCGACAGGTAATGGCGCATTGCGCTTATTATCGCTGCAACCGCCAGGTAAGAAAGCGATGACAGCAGCAGATTTGCTTAATTCTCGTCGAGAATGGTTTGAATCTGGCGCTCAGCTATAAATATCAAGGCCAGTGTGTAGTCACTGGCTTTTCTTTTTAAGTTCCACATTGTTATCGCCAGCACTAACGGCGAGTTCAGGAAACAGCTATGAATGTAAGAGCCACAGCGGCCAAAGTTATTTATCAGGTCGTCGATCAAGGGCAGTCATTAACCGCCGCGCTTCCTGCTGCGCAACAAGATATCAGAGAGCGTGACCACGCTTTATTGCAAGAGATCTGCTATGGCGTACTTCGCTGGCTTCCTCGCTTAGAATCTATTACCCAAGCGTTAATGGATAAGCCGTTAAAAGGTAAGCAACGCGTATTCCACCACTTAATTTTAGTGGGCTTATATCAACTCGGGTACATGCGAATTCCAGCACATGCCGCAGTAGCTGAAACAGTAAATGCAACGAAAACACTTAAAAAGCCACAACTTCGCGGGCTTATTAACGCTATTTTACGTAATTATCAGCGTCAACAAGAAACCTTAGATGCGCAAGCTATCAGCCATGATGCGGGTAAATATGGTCATCCAAGCTGGCTATTAAAGTTATTAAAAGAAAGCTATCCCGAGCAATTTGCTGATATCTGTGAAGCGAATAACACCAAAGCACCGATGTGGCTACGTGTTAATCGCCAACACAATACTCGCGATGCCTACCGCGCTTTATTAGATGCCGAAGACATTGCAACCGAGTTACACCCACAGGCTGCAGATGCGCTACGTTTAGTTTCGCCATGCGATGTCACTCAGCTTCCTGGCTTTAGTGATGGCTGGGTCTCGGTACAAGACGCTGCAGCTCAGTTAGCGGTGGATTATTTACAGCCTAAAGCGGGTGAGTTAATTCTTGATTGCTGCGCAGCCCCGGGTGGTAAAACAGCCCACATCATGGAGCATGTACCATCAACCAAAGTGGTTGCGATTGACTGTGATGAAAATCGCCTTAAACGTGTACACGAAAACTTGGCACGTTTGAACCTTGATGCAACCGTATTATGCGCTGATGCCCGTTACCCAGAACAATGGTGGCAAGGTGACAAATTTGATCGTATTTTGCTAGATGCACCATGTTCAGCGACGGGGGTTATTCGTCGTCACCCTGATATTAAGTGGCTACGTCGTGGCGAAGATATTGCGGCACTGGCAACACTTCAAGCAGAGATCTTTGACGCAATGTGGCTGCAATTAAAACCGGGCGGTACGTTGGTTTACGCGACATGCTCTATTACGCCACAAGAAAACTGCGATCAGGTAAAAGCGTTTTTAGCACGAACGTCAGATGCGACATTAATTGGCAGCGATCCAGCGAAACCTGGTCGTCAAATTCTGCCAGGTGAAGAGTCGATGGATGGTTTTTACTACGCTGTTCTAACAAAAGCAGAGTAATCATTGTTTAAATAAAAGCGGAACTTGCTCTCAAGATTCCGCTTTTTCATATTTTATAACGCCGATCAGAACGTTGTACTTACAGCTGATCTCTACAGGCATTTACATCAGGCATAGACTATGAAAATTATTATTCTCGGTGCCGGACAAGTTGGCGGCACCCTTGCTGAAAACTTGGTTGGTGAGAATAACGATATCACTATCGTTGATAAGGATCCCGAGCGTCTGCGTGAACTGCAAGACAAATACGACCTTCGAGTTGTACAAGGCTTTGCCAGTCACCCTCGCACGTTACGAGAAGCAGGGGCACAAGATGCTGATATGTTGGTATCTGTTACGAACTCCGATGAAACTAACATGATCGCATGTCAAATTGCGTTCTCTCTTTTCAATACGCCTAACCGTGTTGCTCGTATTCGTTCACCTGAATACTTACGAGAGAAAGAACAACTGTTTCAATCTGATGCGGTTCCTGTTGATCACTTAATCGCACCAGAAGAATTGGTGACCGATTACATTGAAAAACTGATTGAATACCCAGGCGCATTACAGGTTGTTAGCTTTGCAGAAGATAAAGTCGGCCTTGTTGCGGTAAAAGCCTACTATGGCGGTCCGCTAGTTGGTAATGCATTATCTGCATTGCGTGAACACATGCCACACATCGATACCCGCGTAGCGGCGATTTTCCGTCAAGGTAAACCGATTCGTCCACAAGGTACCACGATCATTGAAGCTGATGATGAAGTCTTCTTTGTCGCCGCAAGTAACCATATTCGTTCCGTAATGAGTGAACTTCAGCGCCTAGAGAAGCCTTATAAGCGTTTGATGATTGTTGGTGGTGGTAACGTTGGTGCTGGTTTAGCTCGTCGTTTAGAGCAAAGCTACAGCATCAAACTGATTGAACGTAATCAAGAGCGTGCTGAGAACTTGTCTGAAATGCTACAAAATACCATCGTATTTTGTGGTGATGCCTCAGATCAGGAATTGCTCAGCGAAGAGCATATCGAGCAGATCGATGTCTTTATTGCGGTTACTAACGATGATGAAGCCAATATCATGTCAGCCATGCTTGCTAAGCGTATGGGCGCAAAGAAAGTGATGGTGCTTATCCAGCGTGGTGCTTACGTTGATTTGGTGCAAGGCGGTACGATTGATATTGCGATTTCACCGCAACAAGCGACGATTTCAGCGCTATTAACCCACGTGCGAAAAGCCGATATCGTTAATGTATCATCATTGCGTCGCGGCGCTGCAGAAGCCATTGAGGCAATCGCTCATGGTGATTCCAGTACCTCTAAAGTGGTTGGTCGTGCAATCAGCGATATTAAATTACCACCGGGTACCACCATTGGTGCTGTTGTCCGTGGAGAAGAAGTATTAATCGCCCATGACCGTACCGTCATCGAGCAAAACGATCACGTGGTGATGTTCCTTGTTGATAAGAAGTACATCCCAGATGTTGAACGTCTCTTCCAACCTAGTCCTTTCTTCTTGTAACTGATCATGGTTAATTATCGTCCCATACTGTTTGTACTAGGGTTAGTGCTGTCTAAGCTAGCCCTGTTCATGTACGTGCCGACATTAGTCGCCTTTTTTACCGGTACCGAAGGGTTTATTGATTTCGCCACTGCGGTGCTGATCACCCATTCTGTTGCCTTTTTATTTTTAACTTTAGGTAAAACCCCAGAGTTTAAGCTTAGCGTGCGAGACATGTTCTTGATCACCACCTTAGTTTGGACTGTCGCCAGTGCTTTTGCGGCCTTACCTTTTGTATTTATTAATCACATTAGTTTTACCGATGCTTACTTTGAAACTATGTCAGGGATCACCACAACGGGCTCTACCGTTTTAAGTGGTTTAGATGATATGGCACCCAGTATTTTGCTGTGGCGATCAACACTGCAATGGCTCGGTGGGGTTGGCTTTATCGTGATGGCAGTAGCGATCCTCCCGATGCTGAACGTCGGTGGTATGCGTTTATTCCAAACCGAATCATCAGATTGGTCAGATAAAAGCTCACCTCGAACCAAGAGCGTTGCAAAGAATATCGTTAATGTTTATCTCACGTTAACTCTGCTCTGCATTATCTCGTTTATGTTTGCAGGGATGAATACATTTGATGCCATTAACCATGCTTTCACAACCATTTCGACGGGCGGTTATTCCACTTCTGATGGCTCCATGAATCACTTCTCGCACAGTGCACAATGGGTTGCCACAGTCTTCATGTTTGCTGGCGGCTTGCCATTTTTACTGTTTGTCCAAGCCTTGAAAAAACGCCATCCAAAAACCTTATTTGGTGATGCTCAAGTAAAAGGTTATGCCTTGTTTGTGACCGTTGCCAGTTTAATTGTGGCTGCATGCTTGTTCTTCAATAAAGATTATTCGTTGATGGATTCGCTGCGATTATCATTTTTCAACATCATTTCTGTTGTGACAACCACAGGTTTTGGCTTGGGAGATTTCACCGCATGGGGACCATTGCCGAGTATTATTTTCGCCTTCACTTTATTGGTAGGTGCTTGCTCAGGGTCGACCAGTGGCGGAATAAAAATCTTTCGATTCCAGATCGCGTTTGCCTTACTACGTAAGCAAATTATGCAATCTATCCACCCATCGGCGCTATTTGTCCAACGCTATAATGATAGACCGGTCACTGACGATATTGTGCGCTCGGTTGTTGCATTAGTATTGACCTTTATCATGACCATTATCTTCATTGCTGCGATATTAGGTCTGCAAGGGCTTGATCCCATCACCAGCATTACAGGTGCTGTCACCGCTGTTGCTAATGTGGGGCCGGGGATGGGGAGTATTATCGGTCCAACGGGTAACTTCGCGAGTTTGCCTGATTTATCAAAATGGACCTTAAGTTTAGGTATGTTGATGGGACGTTTAGAAATTTTGACTGTGTTAGTCGTATTTTCACCTGCATTTTGGCGAGACTAATAACACTAAAAACAAAAAGGGAGCGCATTGCGCTCCCTTTTTTATCCATTTCAACGCGATGAACTACACAGGTTTGACGTAGAAATAAATCGCACAAAAGTGGCAAATAGAACCACCTAATACAAATAAATGCCAAATTGCATGGTTATACGGGATACGTTTATTGACGTAGAAAATCACCCCAAGTGAATAAATCACACCGCCTAAAGCAAGTAACACTAAACCACCCGTCGATAAAATAAGTGCTAATTGATAAATCATAATTAGCGATAACCAACCCATGGTTAAATAAGTGATCAGTGATAATTTCTCAAATCGATAAACAAATGCAATTTTGGCAATAATACCGATAATCGCCAGTCCCCAAATCACGCTCATCAAACCAATGGCTAATGGCGTCCGCAGAGAAATCAATAAAAAAGGCGTATAAGTACCAGCAATAAGAAGATAAATCGCACAATGATCGAACGTTTTTAACGCACGTTTCGCTTTAGGTGATGAAACCGAATGGTAGAGGGTAGAGGCTAAATAGAGCAATATCATGCTCACCGCATACACGGTATAACTGATAAGACTTAACGTGTCAGCATTAACAGAGAATGCTTTCTCAAGTAATAAATACAACCCAAGCAAGCCAAATAATAGCCCGATCCCATGGCTTATACTGTTCGCTACTTCCTCTGCAACAGAATACCCTTGTTCAGTTGCCACCGATTTGTTCATCACTCAACCACCTCACGCTAACATGACATTATTCTACTATAACCACACCACTCAGCTTACACTTGTAAGCTGAAAATAAGCAAGTCAGGATTCGTGATATTTATAATAATGAGATAAAAATATACGTAATAAAAACGGAGCGCTCGTGATAAATAAGCGATACTCCGTTAGTTATTATTTTTGTAGTAGTGATAAGGTGGCTTGTCGAGCAGCATCTGGATCGCGAGCAATAATGCCATCAACGATTTGTTGGTGAGCATCAAGTTTTAAAATACGTTCACGCGTAACAACACGGAAGTAGTTTTCAAATACCGCTTTAAACAAGTTACCAAACGGACTAATAAAATGATTTCCAGAGGAAAAATAAATCAGTTGATGGAAACGTGTGTCGACTTCAATCCAATGTTCTTGATCGAAGTTATCGCCCATTTCATGCATTTCAGCCAACAGCTTTTGTAGCTCTTTACGCTCCTCATCTGTTGCATGAATAGCTGCTAATGCTGCCGCTTCTGGCTCTAACATTAAACGCGCTTGTTGATATTCCTCTAATAATTCAGAATCGGCATCAAAATCTAACCAAGCCAGTAAATCTTGATCAAGATAGTTCCAATTCTTTTTCGGCATCACGCGTGTACCAATACGTGGCCGAGGCAACACCATTCCTTTGGCAGCCAACATTTTGATTGCCTCACGAACAGCTGTACGGCTTACACCATACATGTCACCTAATTCGACTTCACCCGGTAAAATATCACCAGGCGCTGTTTCTCCCGCCAAAATACGGCGGCCTATAGACTCAGCTAATCGATAAGATAAATTTCGGTTGGCAACAATGCGTTGCTGCTCTTGCTCCATACATCCTCTCCAAAGGCTTCTTTTATAATATGGTTATTCCATAAAATATGTGCAGTGTAATACACACATCGTATTACAACATAAACGGATCTGAATACGCCAAGCGAAAGCACTTTTACTATTCTTTTTTTACGGCATGCTTAATCAACCATCTTAATGCTTCAATCTTAGCATTTTAGCGGCTACTTTTTACTCGACTTTTAAAATTGCTATTGTTATTCTCAGCGCAAACTAATTAACAACCAAGCGATATACTGATGGATGGGGTAAACCCAGTAGGGAATTTTCCCTTCAGCGATCAGCTTGCTAACTTCCGGCCATGGATGAGCCTGACAACAGGTGATTTATGCGACCAGCATCTCCCGTCAGGTATGTAAGTACCCCTCGTAGCCCTTCACGCCTTCGTGCAACGGCTCATGCTCCACATTTTAAAACGAAACAGACAGCCGTTGTTGAGATTTCATTGACGAATAACGATATAAAACTAAAGCGTGATGAGTTAGAGACTCAAATACAGTCATTAATCGCCAAGCAAAATATCGCGTAATGATAATAAAACGATTGAGATAAAGCAGCTTCGGCTGCTTTTTTTACTTCGTTTTGTCATTACAACACCGCACAACAGATTGTAACCCCGTGTGCTTTGTTATAATTTACCCCTATTAAAACTATGACAATTTGCTCGTAATAACGATCACTCAGCCTCAACTACGGAGTCACTATGAAAACGCATCGCGTCAATGAGCTCATCGAACTGCTTCATCCTGAATGGCAAAAAGATCCTGATCTAAATTTAGTGGAGTTTTTATTAAAGCTGGCTGAAGAAGCAAAGTATAACGGCCCATTAGAGTCACTCACTGATGATGTACTGATTTATCATTTGAAGATGCGTAACAGTGATAAAGACGCCATGATCCCTGGGCTTGCAAAAGATTGTGAAGATGATTTCAAAACCGCTATCTTACGCGCTCGCGGTATTATTAAATAATCTCACTATTATTTAACGTTAAAAGCCAGTGAATATTCACTGGCTTTTTTGTGCCCAAACCACCAGTTTAAGCACTGATTTTAGGCTGAACCATCGCCTTGCGTTACAATTATGTTATTAACAAAGCGTGATACATATTAATGGTTAACACTCAGCGCCGACACTCGATTTATTCGACGTCTTCGCTAAACTAATGACAACACATGTTCGCTAGGGGGGGAGAGATCTACCCCTGAATTCTCGTTATCTCAAGATTAAGGTAAACTGCAGCCTTAATTTCCATCTTTAAGGCTGTTTCATGGAAAAAAACGATTTTTGTTTTTCGAATCTCACACCTGATTTGCTACTTGATGCCTTAGATAGCATTGATGTTCGTGCAGAATCAGGATTACTGGCTCTCAATAGTTATGAAAATCGGGTCTACCAGTTTAAAGCAGAAGATGGCGCACGTTATGTCACCAAGTTCTATCGCTCAGAACGTTGGAGTGATGAGCAAATTGAAGAAGAGCACCAATTTACACAAGAATTGGCTGACAATGAAATTCCTGTTGCCGCACCTCTAAATATCAATGGGAAAACACTACATACCTTTAATGGTCATCGTTTTGCTTTATTTCCAAGTGTCGGCGGTCGACAATTTGAAGTCGATAATTTTGATCAATTAGAATGGGTCGGTCGCTATTTAGGTCGCATTCATCTCGTGGGGCAACGCCAGCCTTTTCAACACCGTCCAACCATGGGTCTGGATGAATACGTCTATCAGCCTCGAAAATTATTAGAGCACAGTCAATTTATACCCGATCATCTTAAGAATGTTTTTTTTGCCGATCTTGATCTACTGATTAAGAACCTTGAACAGCATTGGTCGTCTGATTGGCAAGCGATTCGTCTTCATGGTGACTGTCACCCAGGTAATATTTTATGGCGTGATGGCCCAATGTTTGTCGATCTTGATGATGCCCGTAATGGTCCTGCTGTCCAAGATTTATGGATGCTATTAAACGGTGAGCGCGCCGATCAACTAGCCCAACTGGATACGTTACTTGAAGCTTATGGTGAATTTGCAGATTTTGATCAACGTCAATTGCAACTAATCGAGCCTTTACGCGGTCTTAGAATGGTGCATTATATGGCATGGTTAGCAAAACGATGGCAAGATCCTGCATTTCCCCGTGCATTCCCTTGGTTTGCTGATGCAAAATACTGGGAAGGGCAAGTGCTTGCATTCAAAGAACAAATTGCCTCGCTGCATGATGCACCATTACAACTCATGCCACAGTGGTAAACACAAAAACGTATTAACATAAAAATTCAGGTTATATTTATAACCGTGATAAGGATAATCAGGGAGTTATATCAATGTTCAAGAAGTTACTCACGCTAGCTAGTGCAGCGTTACTATCATTTTCAGTGCACGCCGCAAAATTTACCGAAGGTGATTACTACAAAGTTCTCGATCTACCAAAATCTGAAACCCCCATTGTGACTGAGTACTTCTCTTTATACTGCCCGCATTGCTATCAGTTTGAACCTATGATCAAACAGCTAAAAACTAAATTGCCTGAAAATGTAAAGTTCCAAAAAAGGCATGTTTCATTTATGGGCGGCCCAATGGGTAAAGTAATGAGTAAAGCCTTCGCGACTTCTGTGGTATTAGGTGTTCAAGATAAAATGGTACCGGTGTTCTTTAACCGTATCCACACCATGAACAAGCCACCACGTAATGAAGAAGAAGTGCGTCAAATCTTCATTGATGAGGGAGTTCCTGCGGCTGAATTTGATGGTGCATATAATAGCTTTGCAGTAAATTCAATGGTAAGCCGTTCTGATAAAGCCTTTGAAGATGCAGGCCTAACCGGTGTGCCTGCTGTTGTGGTTAACAACAAGTACCTTGTACAAACAGGTAAAATCAAATCAGCGAACGAATACTTTGAGTTAGTAAACTACTTACTGAAAAAGTAATCTCATCTAAAAATAAAAAAGGGCTGTAATGCCCTTTTTTATTATCCAAATAACGACACTTTTCTTATATGACTTGGCTATTAATCTGCTTAAGCAGCCTATCCATTGCGCGATAGCCTAACGCTTCCGCTAAGTGCCCTCGAGAGATATCAGGCTCTCCCGCCAAATCCGCTATCGTACGCGCCACTTTAATGATTCGATGATAAGCTCGTACCGATAAACCTAACTGATGAAGCGCATTTTCTAAAAATGCCGCATCAGCTTGCTGGAGTGGGCAATACTGCTCTAACTCTCGCGTCGATAACAGCGCATTCACCTTACCACTGCGAGTCAACATTAGCTGACGAGCATGATCGACCCGCGCTTTAATCGTTACTGTTGAATCACCTCGATCTCCCCCTTTAGTTAACGTTCCTCGGGGTAGAGCAGGGATCTCAATCGACATATCAAACCTATCAAGTAATGGGCCACTCAACCGACTTAAATAACGTAATATCGCCTGTGGGTTGGTACGTGTTTGGTTACCGTCATAATACCCAGAAGGGCTTGGGTTCAGCGCACCGATCAATTGAAATCGCGCAGGAAACGTTGTTTTACTGGTCGCACGAGAAATCACAATATGACCTGACTCTAATGGCTCGCGTAAAGAATCTAAAACTTTACGTTCAAATTCAGGCATCTCGTCTAAAAATAAAAGCCCATTGTGCGCCAACGATATTTCTCCCGGTTTAGGTACCGAACCACCGCCCACTAATGCCGCCATAGAGCTCGAATGGTGTGGCGTACGAAAAGGCCTTTTTAACCAATTTCCTTGGTGTAAGGATTGTGGTGTGAGCGAGGTGACGGCCGCAGTTTCTAACGCTTCCTCATGACTCATCGGCGGCAGTAAATCACATAACCTTGATGCCAACATAGTTTTTCCCGTCCCCGGAGGACCGAGGAACAAAACATTATGACCGCCGGCGGCGGCTATTTCTAACGCACGTTTCCCTTGTTGCTGCCCGATAATATCTTGCATATCTCGCTCTAAAGGAGCCGCTGTTTCTTTAAGCTGCTCACTAAAATTTAATGCTAATTGTTGTTGGCCGCATAAATAGCCACAAACGGCTAATAGATTGGATGCTGATTTATGAACCTCTTTACCGACGAGAGCCACTTGATCGCCATTACTGTCAGGCACCACAAAGCAACGCTTCGCCTTTAATGCAGCTAAAGCCGCAGGCAGTGCCCCCTTTACAGGTCGTAACTCTCCCGATAATGCTAATTCACCGATAAACTCATGCTCTGATAATTTATCTGTTGGGATCTGACCTGATGCCGCTAAAATACCTAACGCTATAGGTAAATCAAATCGCCCTCCTTCTTTAGGCAAATCAGCAGGGGCTAAGTTGACAGTGATACGTCGTGATGGGAACTCAAAATTCGCATTAATAATTGCACTTCGAACCCGATCTTTAGCCTCTTTTACCGTAGTTTCAGGTAGCCCTACTAATGTAAAACTTGGCAACCCATTACTTAAGTGGACTTCTACCGTTACAGGTGGAGCCTGCACTCCCACACAAGCTCGACTATGAACAATCGCAAGCGTCATGAACCATCACCTCACTGAGATAAAAAAACATTCGTTAATGAAATATTTATTTTTAGTTTCATAAGATGCCTGTAAATGCAGCTCGTTTGCTAAAAAAACCACAGTTTTTGCTTGTCATGCGATAGATGTCTGTGTTACCACTAACATATAGCAACAACTAGACAACAAAAGTTGGACAAATATACATGCGCTTAACAACATCCCTCGTACTCATTATTAAAGTCATTGTGGTGATTATGTCACCGCAGCGGGGATTTGCTGGCGCAAAGTAGCGCAAAGACGCAAACAAAAAGCCCCCGCACTGAGAAGTTCGGGGGCTTTTTTCAACAAATGGATTTGAGTAATCGTTATCATCTCAAATAGATCTCGCAAAGCAAGCAAGGAGCTGCGATGACAGGGGCAGAATTAGTCGTAAAAGCGCTGCATCAGCAGGGTATCAAAACCGTATTTGGTTACCCAGGCGGTGCCATCATGCCAATTTATGACGCGTTATATGATGGTGGAGTAGAGCATATCCTCTGCCGTCACGAACAAGGAGCAGCAATGGCTGCTATTGGTATGGCCCGATCCACCCAAGATGTCGCTGTCTGTATGGCAACATCAGGTCCAGGTGCCACAAACCTCGTCACTGGACTTGCTGACGCCTTTATGGATTCAGTCCCCCTAGTTGCGATTACTGGACAAGTTGCCAGCACCCATATTGGAACCGATGCCTTCCAAGAAATGGATGTGATTGGGATGTCTTTATCATGTACCAAACACAGCTATCTGGTCACCGATATCAATGAACTTGCACCAACCCTTGCTGAAGCATTCGTAGTCGCTAAAGCTGGTCGTCCGGGCCCTGTTATTGTCGATATAGCCAAAGATGTACAGCTTGCACAAGCGCCAACCGAATTACTCCCCCCAATTGAACCACCAGCGGTTCCAACGGTTAATAGTGAAGCTATCACTGCAGCTCAACAATTATTAGATCAAAGTCATCGTCCCGTAATGTATGTCGGTGGAGGGGTGCAAATTGCCCATGCAACCGATACGTTACGTCAATTTTTAAACCTTAATCCAATGCCTTCGGTCAGTACTTTAAAAGGCTTAGGGTCTATTGAACGCCATGATCCCCATTACCTTGGCATGCTTGGTATGCACGGCACAAAAGCAGCCAACCTAGTGGTACAGGAAGCGGATTTATTAATTGTGGTTGGCGCCCGATTTGATGATCGCGTAACCGGAAAATTGGATACCTTTGCGCCACACGCAAAAGTAATTCATATTGATATTGATGCCGCTGAATTTAGTAAATTACGTCATGCTGATGCGCCATTACGTGGCGATATTAATACTATTTTGCCTCAGTTAGAGCTGAGCCAAGATATCAGCCGTTGGCTCACTCACAGTGAACATATTCGTAAAATAGGTAAATGGCGCTATGACCATCCTGGCGAGCTGATTTACGCGCCATTACTGCTTAAGCAATTGTCAGATATGATGCCTGATAGCAGCATGGTATCGACCGATGTTGGTCAGCACCAAATGTGGGCTGCACAGCATATTCAACCTCGTGCGCCACAAAACTACATTACATCAGCCGGTCTTGGCACCATGGGTTTTGGTTTACCTGCGGCAATGGGAGCCAGTGTTGCCCGTCCTGATGATCAATCTATTCTGATCTCTGGTGATGGCTCGTTTATGATGAATGTACAAGAATTGGGAACCTTAAAGCGCCGCAGTATTCCCGTCAAAATGGTACTTATCAATAACCAGCGCTTAGGTATGGTACGTCAATGGCAATCGCTGTTTTTTGATGGTCGCCACAGTGAAACCATCCTAGATGATAACCCTGATTTTGTGATGTTAGCTAAAGCGTTTGATATTCCGGGAAAAACCATTACTCGCAAAGAAGAAGTGGCTCCTGCACTGGAAGAAATGCTCGCCAGTAAAACCGCTTACTTACTGCATGTGCTAATTGATGAAGAACAAAATGTATGGCCACTGGTTCCACCGGGTGCTGCAAACCAAGATATGCTGGAGAACACCTAATGGAAAGATATTTACTCAACATTACCGCTAATGATAAGCCAGTGTTACTTGAACGAATTTTACGTGTGATCCGCCATCGTGGCTTCATCATAAAAAAAGTCGATGCAACACAAAATCATCACAGCAAGATAGCCAGAATCGAAATTATCGTCGATAGTACTCGTCCTATATCGACGCTTATCAACCAAATTGAAAAACTGTGGGACATCATCAGTGTAGAAACTTCCCCCCTGCAGTTACTGGATTAAATTTTAGAAAGGAATTCAACATGGCAAATACAGCAGATTACATTTGGTTTAACGGTGAAATAGTGCCTTGGGCTGATGCTAATGTTCACGTTTTAACTCACGCAATGCACTATGGTACTTCAGTATTTGAAGGGATCCGTTGCTACAACACGCCAAAAGGACCAGCCGTTTTTCGTCATGAAGAACACATGGTACGGCTAAAAAATTCGGCAAAAATTTATCGCTTCCCGATCCCATACAGCTGCGATGAGCTAATGGAAATTTGCCGTGAAACGATCCGAGTCAATAAACTCGATTCTGCTTACATTCGCCCATTGGGTTATGTGGGGAATGTTGGCCTAGGGGTTTGTCCTCCCGTTGATACAAAAATGGATTTGATTGTTGCCGCTTTCCCTTGGGGCTCTTACTTAGGTGAAGAAGCACTGGAAAATGGCGTTGATGCGATGATTTCTAGCTGGAATCGTGCCGCGCCAAATACTATTCCAACGGCTGCAAAAGCAGGCGGTAACTACCTATCATCACTACTGGTTGGTAGCGAAGCACGTCGCCATGGTTACGCAGAAGGGATCGCATTAAGTGTTGATGGTTATCTATCAGAAGGCGCTGGTGAAAATATCTTTGTCATTCGTAACGGCGTTCTTTCAACACCACCAACAACTAGCGCAATTTTACCCGGCATCACCCGTGACACGATTATGATCCTAGCTAAAGAACGGGGTTACGAAGTACGTGAAGAAAACATTGCTCGTGAAGCACTTTACCTTGCCGATGAAATCTTCATGACAGGGACAGCAGCTGAAATCGTACCGGTACGCAGTGTGGATCAAATTACCGTCGGTGAAGGTAAACGAGGCCCTATCACCAAGGAGCTGCAAGCCGCTTACTTCGGTCTGTTCAATGGTGAAACAGAAGATAAATGGGGCTGGTTAGATTACGTTTATCCACAAAAGTAATTGCCCTTCACAACCCAACCAATACATATCAAAACTGTCGCTAATGCATTAGCGACAGTGCTCAAAAAGGATTTTCTGTTATGCCTAAATACCGTTCTGCAACCACAACCCATGGCCGAAATATGGCTGGTGCTCGTGCGCTTTGGCGTGCCACTGGCGTCAAAGATGAAGATTTCGGTAAGCCGATTATTGCCGTTGTGAACTCGTTTACCCAATTTGTTCCCGGTCACGTCCACTTAAAGGATCTCGGTCAATTAGTCGCAAAGCAAATAGAAGAAGCGGGCGGTATTGCCAAAGAGTTTAATACCATTGCTGTTGATGACGGTATTGCGATGGGGCATGGCGGTATGCTGTATTCACTCCCATCACGTGAGCTTATTTCAGATTCTGTTGAGTACATGGTGAATGCCCACTGTGCCGATGCGATGGTATGTATCTCAAACTGTGACAAAATCACCCCTGGAATGTTAATGGCATCACTTCGCTTAAATATTCCGGTTATTTTTGTTTCTGGCGGACCAATGGAAGCCGGTAAAACCAAGCTTTCAGAGCAAGTGATCAAGCTCGATTTGGTTGATGCAATGATCCAAGGTGCCGATCCTAAAGTATCAGATGAACAAAGTGAGCAGATCGAACGTTCCGCCTGTCCTACCTGTGGTTCGTGCTCTGGTATGTTCACGGCGAACTCAATGAACTGTTTAACCGAAGCATTAGGTTTAAGCCAGCCGGGTAACGGTTCAATGCTCGCAACACACGCAGATCGCGAGCAGCTATTTATTAACGCGGGTAAGCGTATTGTTGGTCTAACTAAGCGTTACTATGAGCAAGACGATGAAACCGCATTGCCACGTAACATTGCCAATAAAAAAGCCTTCGAAAATGCGATGGCATTAGATATTGCAATGGGGGGATCAACTAATACCGTTTTACACCTTTTAGCCGCAGCGCAAGAAGGTGAAATTGATTTCACCATGACCGATATTGATCGCATGTCTCGTATTGTTCCACACCTCTGTAAAGTTGCACCATCAACACCGAAATATCATATGGAAGATGTTCACCGAGCAGGTGGCGTTTACAGTATTTTAGGTGAACTGGATCGCGCAGGTCTCTTCCATAACGATTGTCACAATATTCTGGGTGAAACCTTTGCCGAAAGCTTCAAACACTACGATATTAAAGTAACGGATTCAGAAGAAATTAAAACGTTCTTCCGCGCAGGTCCTGCAGGTATCCGTACCACGCAAGCATTCTCGCAAGATTGCCGTTGGGAAACGCTTGACGATGATCGAGAAAATGGCTGTATTCGTAGTAAAGAGTTTGCCTTTAGCCAAGATGGCGGTCTTGCTGTACTGTCAGGCAATATGGCACTTGATGGCTGTATTGTTAAAACCGCAGGCGTTGATGAAAGTTGCTTAACCTTTACAGGTCCTGCCGTTGTGTTTGAAAGCCAAGATACCGCTGTTGAAGCAATTCTTGCAGGAAAAGTGAAAGCAGGCGATGTCGTGGTTATTCGTTATGAAGGACCTAAAGGTGGCCCTGGTATGCAAGAAATGTTGTACCCGACCACTTACCTTAAATCTATGGGTCTAGGCAAAGAATGTGCGTTGATCACTGACGGTCGATTCTCTGGCGGTACCAGTGGCCTATCTATTGGTCACGTTTCGCCTGAAGCAGCAAACGGTGGCACGATTGGCCTGATCGAAAATGGCGACATTATCGCCATTGATATTCCAAACCGTAGCATTGAGCTCAATGTCGATGATGCAACCCTCGCGGCACGTCGTGAAGCAACGAACCAACGCGGTTGGAAGCCTGTCGATCGTGAACGTCAGGTTTCTTTTGCCCTAAAAGCCTATGCCAACCTCGCCACCAGTGCAGATAAAGGCGCAGTGCGCGATAAGTCTAAACTAGAAGGATAATCATCATGAGCGAAGTGAAACAGGCCACGGATGAAGTGCTACTTAGCGGAGCCGACTATCTTCGCAATATCCTTCGAGCGCCAGTATATGAGGTGGCACAAGTCACCCCATTGCAAAATATGTCTCGTCTGAGCGCAAGGATTGCAAATCAGATCCAACTAAAACGAGAAGATCGCCAGCCGGTTCACTCATTTAAGTTACGTGGCGCTTATAACATGATGTCGCAGCTGACTGAACCGCAAAAAGCGGCAGGAGTGATTGCAGCCTCTGCCGGTAATCATGCACAAGGTCTTGCTTTATCAAGCCAGCAACTCGGGGTTAAAGCCACGATTGTGATGCCACGTACGACACCTGATATCAAGGTGGATGCGGTACGTAGTTTTGGTGGTATTGTCGTGCTGCATGGCAGTAATTTTGATGAAGCTAAGGGCTATGCCGAACAATTAGCGCAACAACACGGCTATACCTTTATTCCTCCTTTCGATCACCCATCGGTGATCGCAGGACAAGGCACAATTGGTATTGAGTTGGTGCAACAAAATGGTCATCTTGATTGTGTTTTTGTACCGGTTGGTGGCGGTGGTTTGGCGGCAGGCGTTGCCGTTTTACTCAAACAGCTACTACCTGAAATTAAAGTGGTTGGGGTTGAGGCTGAAGATTCTGCCTGTTTAAAAGCAGCGCTTGATGCAGGCCAACCAGTCACATTAGATCAAGTCGGCATGTTTGCTGATGGTGTAGCTGTGAAACGTATTGGTAGTGAAACCTTCCGTTTATGTCAGCAATACCTTGATGATGTTATCACGGTCAGCAGTGATGAAATTTGCTCGGCGGTTAAAGATATCTTTGAAGATACCCGCGCGATTGCTGAACCTTCGGGGGCACTTTCTCTTGCTGGGCTAAAAAAATACGTCGAGCTGCATCAAATCCGCGATCAGCAACTTGCTGCGATTTTATCAGGCGCAAACTTGAATTTTCATGGTCTACGCTATGTTTCAGAACGTTGTGAGTTAGGTGAAAAACGTGAAGGGTTATTAGCCGTTACGATCCCTGAACGTCCGGGGGCTTTTCTTGATTTCTGCCATTTGATTGGGGGGCGGGCGGTAACCGAATTTAACTACCGTTATAACGATGATGCGCTGGCCAATGTTTTTGTCGGTGTGCGTTTAATGCAAGGCCAAGAAGAACTTGATGGCATCATTAAAGATCTGCGAAAAGGCGGATATCCGGTGGTCGATTTATCTGATGACGAAATGGCGAAAGTCCATGTTCGTTATATGATTGGGGGTAGACCATCAAAACCGCTTAAAGAACGTTTATATAGCTTTGAGTTCCCTGAATACCCAGGTGCACTTATTCGCTTTTTAAATACCCTTGGTTGTCATTGGAATATTAGCTTATTTAATTATCGTAATCATGGGGCAGATTATGGTCGTGTTTTATGTGGCTTTGAACTTGAAGACAAAGATTTGCTGTCATTTACTAGCCACTTACGCGAATTGGGCTATCAATGGAAAGACGAAACAGAAAATCCAGCCTATAAGTTTTTTCTTGCTCAGTAATGAATAGTCCCTAACAAAAAAGCAGCGTAATCGCTGCTTTTTTTATAACAATCAACATGATTAACGACTGTTTGAAACATATTCAAGGCAACAGGAAATCAAATTAATATTTTGTTCGATCATTTTTTGGCGTAAAGGAGAAGGTACCTGCGCATACATAACCGATAATCGATTGATATCACCATATTCAGGTGTACTGTCGTCTGAAATAAACCAATGCAAAGGACGCCCTGTTATCTTTGCTATATTCATTAGCATTAATATTCGAGGCTCTGTTTTCCCCGACTCTACATCAAGGTAAGTTTGACGAGCAACACCTAGCTGCTTAGCCATACTCACTTGAGTGACCCCTTTCCATTCTCTCGCTTCTCGAATCTTTTGTGCAATATGCGCTATTTCTGTTATTGCGTTATTAATCTCACGCTCAACACTATATTCACTCATCATCGACATTTATACCGCACTAAACCCATAAACTTTGTTTAAACTATTCTTCGCTAAAATAGATGTCTATGGGTGCTAGTACAAAAATGTGATACGCCATATTCACTGTCATCAAAGATAGACAATAAAAAGATCGAAATGAACAATTAAGTAGGCACCAAGGAAGATCGTTATTCGCTACTTATTTTTATGTGTTAAAGCACGGGTGTATTCCGCCATAAAACTCGCTAAGTTGATACATTGCTGCAAAATAACGTGGCGAGCAGAATGTGGCAAGTGACTAAAAAATTGCAATAAGCGATCAATTTCTTCCTTATACTCACTTTCTAAAATTTCAATCCCTTCATCACCATAAACAAACCAAGTTAATGGCCTCTCAGTGATCTCCGAGATCTCAGACAATAATCGTACTTTAGGCTCTGTTTTTCCGGTCTCTAGATCAAGATACGTTTGGCGAGCGACTTTCAACTGCTGGGCCATATGTACTTGGGTTAATCCTTTCCATTCACGAGCCTCCTTGATCCTAGCGGCAATCTTTGTCTTTGGCTCTGTCATACACCTTCTCCAATCAGATAGTGAAGAACGCTTCACTATTTGTTGCAGTGCAGATGATGAGCCAATTTTTCATTTTTTTTAATTCTTAATATTCAATAAGATAAAATCAAAGCAGACTTTTATTCTTAATTTGAATCGCACATCGTATGGATAATCAGGCATTTTTTTATTTCGCAACACGGTAAACGTTATCAAGAGTACCGATAAAAAAGACGCAAGTTGCGCCTTTTCTCATTTGACATTACTCAACAGTCACCGCTTTGGCTAAATTACGAGGCTGATCAACATCAGTACCTTTAATTAAAGCCACGTGATACGACAACAACTGCATCGGAATGGTATAAAAAATCGGTGCGATGATTTCATCCACACTGGGCATGGTCATGATTTTCATGCCGCTGGTCTCTTCAAATCCAGCTTCACTATCGGCAAACACATACAGTAAGCCACCGCGAGCACGTACTTCTTCAATATTAGATTTGAGCTTTTCTAATAAATCATTGGTAGGTGCCACCACGATAACAGGCATCTCAGCATCAACTAACGCAAGTGGGCCATGCTTTAATTCACCAGCCGCATAAGCCTCTGCATGAATGTACGAGATCTCTTTTAATTTAAGTGAAGCTTCAACAGCAATCGGGTAGAACTCACCACGACCTAAAAATAATGCATGTTGTTTATCGCTGAATTCTTCAGCCAATAGCTCAATCGACTTATCAAGCGTTAATGCTTTCTCAATAAAGCTTGGTAATTGCTGTAGTGAATGAACGATTTTTTCTTCTTGCTCATTATCAATCGTACCTTGCTGCTTACCTAATGCAGTTACAAGCATTAATAATGCGACTAACTGCGTAGTAAACGCTTTAGTTGATGCGACCCCAATTTCAGCCCCCGCGCGGGTCATAAAAGCTAAATCAGATTCACGTACCAAAGATGAGCCTGCAACATTACAAATTGTCATCGCAGCCATATAGCCTTTTTCTTTTGCTAAACGCAGTGCCGCTAAGGTATCTGCTGTTTCACCTGATTGAGAAAGGGTGATCAGTAAGCTATTTGGACGGGTAACAAATTTGCGGTAGCGAAATTCAGAGGCAATTTCAACATCACAGCTAATTCCTGCAATAGATTCAAACCAGTAACGTGCCACCATGCCCGCGTTATAGGAGGTACCACAAGCAATAATTTGAATATGCTCAACATGATCAAAGATCGTTTTCGCTTCATTACCAAAACTTTCCAAGATCACGCGATTGTTGCGGATCCTGCCTTCCATGGTATTGATCAGAGCGCTTGGCTGCTCAAAGATCTCTTTTTGCATATAGTGACGATAATGACCTTTATCCGTATCATCATGTTGAATATGAGATTCGGTGACTTCACGTTCAACCAACTCATCTTGTTGATTATAAACTCGAATATCACGACGGGTGACTTCGGCAACATCACCTTCTTCTAAAAACATAAAGCGACGAGTCACATTCAGCAAAGCCAATTGATCAGACGCAATAAAGTTTTCACCTACACCTAATCCGATCACCAACGGGCTACCAGAGCGCGCAACAACCAAACGTTCCGGATCGCGACTATCCATCACTACGGTACCATAAGCGCCTTCTAGTTGAGCAACAGCTTGCTTCACAGCGGCTAATAAAGAATCGGCAGTTCGCAGTTCCCACTCAACTAAATGTGCAATTACTTCAGTATCGGTTTGAGAATGAAACACATAACCTCGTTGTTGTAATAGATCACGCAATGCTTGGTGATTCTCAATAATCCCATTATGAACAATCGCTATATGCTCACCAGAGACATGAGGGTGGGCGTTAGCTTCTGAGGGTTCGCCATGTGTTGCCCAACGTGTATGCGCGATCCCCGTTCCACCAATAACTTGCGTTTCATTAACCGCCTCAGCTAAGGCTTGAACTTTCCCCATACGTCGTAAGCGTTGTAATTTAAATTGTTCATCAACAACGGCAAGACCTGCTGAGTCATACCCGCGATATTCTAATCGACGTAAGCCTTCTACTAAGATCTCTGCTACATCACGTTGTGCTACCGCACCTACAATCCCACACATAACTGCTATCCTTTATAACTTGTTATTATTCACTATAGGCACGAATCACGCGCACACCCTGTTGTTCTATCGCAACAGTATCAGCATCACTCATGCCATCATCGGTAATTAAAGTATCGATCCCTTGCCACGTTAACTCTAAATTCGGAATTTTTCGTCCGACCTTACAAGACTCAATCATTACCACCACTTCGCGAGAAACTTCCGCCATCACTCGACTTAGCCCCGTCAGCTCATTAAAGGTGGTTGTGCCACGCGTGATATCAATGCCATCAGCACCAATAAATAGCTGATCAAAATCGTATGAACGCAATACGGATTCTGCAACTTTGCCTTGAAATGATTCCGAATGCGGATCCCATGTACCGCCTGTCATCAATAAGGTCGGTTCATCTTCAAGTGCATTTAGTGCATTCGCGACTTGCAAAGAATTAGTCATTACCACTAAGCCTTGTTTAGTGCTTAGTAGGTTAATTAATGCTGCTGTTGTACTACCACAATCAACGATAATGCGATTGTGATCTCGGATCAGATCAGCGGCAGCAATCGCAATCGCTGACTTTCGTTCTGAAACTTTTTCTTCTAAGCCAGTTGCAACTATTTCACTCGGCATAGCAATGGCGCCACCGTATCGGCGTAGCAATAAGCCAGAACTTTCTAATGCCGCGAGATCTTTACGAATTGTGACCTCAGAGGTCGAGAAGTGACTAGCAAGTGTATCCACACTAACTTCACCTTCAATACCAACCATAGCTGCAATAGCATGGCGACGTTGTTGCGTATTACGTTTAGACATAAGTTTTGAAATGATAGATTAAGTTTCAGTTTGAAACTTAGTATAGCGTTTTAAAAATTAATCGATCAATAACAAATATGCAGATTCGGTATAATTTTTCTCTCGAAATAACTACTGGAATGGAAAAGCTAGAGGAATATAGGGGCGGGGGTTGGAGATAGACAATAAAAAAGCAGGAGAAACTCCTGCTTTAAAAATGATAACGTAATTGAAAATTACTTCTTGGTTGGGCGTTTCCAGCCTTGAATCGTTCGTGCGGGTGCGCGAGTGATCACTAACTCACCTTCTCCAATATTACGATTAATCGTTGCACCGGCACCAATGGTTGCACCGCTTGCAACTTTAACTGGGGCGATAAGTTGAGTATCAGAGCCAACAAATACATCATCGCCAATTTCAGTTTTAAATTTGTTCGCGCCATCGTAGTTACAAGTAATAGTACCTGCACCGATATTGACGTTAGCACCAATCTCAGCATCACCAAGGTAAGTTAAATGACCCGCTTTAGAGCCTTCACCTAAACGCGTTTGCTTGATTTCAACAAAATTACCCACATGCGCTTGAGCTTGAAGCTCCGTACCTGGACGTAAACGAGCAAATGGACCGACCGTACAGGCTTCACCTACCGTCGCACCATCAATCACACTGTATGGGCTGATAATTGAGTTATCATCAATCTCACAGTCTTTAAGCACACAACCGGCGCCAATCACGACGTTATCACCAATACTAACGCTGCCTTCAATCACCACGTTAACATCAATTTCAACATCGGTACCGCATTGTAATTCGCCACGTAAATCAAAACGAGCAGGATCGAGTAACATCACACCTTGCTCTAATAAACGCTCAGCTTGTTGAGCTTGGAAAGCTCGCTCAAGGCGCGCAAGTTGAATACGGTTATTTACACCTTCAACCTCAATAGGGCTTACAGGGTGTACCGCTTCGACGGCACGACCTTCATCATGGGCAATCTCAATAATATCGGTTAGGTAATATTCACCTTGCGCATTATCATTTTTAAGCGCCGCTAACCAACGCTTAAGATCACCGCCATTAGCCACCATGACACCAGTATTGATTTCTTTTATGAGCTTTTGCTCTTCAGTGGCATCTTTTTGCTCTACGATCGCAACTACGGGACCATTACGACGCACAATACGACCGTAACCACTTGGATCATCAAGAACAACGGTTAGTAAGGCAATGCCACCATCAGGCTGAGCATCCAGCAGGTTTTCTAACGTTTGTGCACTAATTAGTGGCACATCACCGTATAAAATCAATGCTTTTTCATCATCAGCAAGGTTCGGGGTCGCTTGATTAACCGCGTGTCCTGTTCCTAATTGCTCAGCTTGTAGTACCCAATTAACTGATTCTTGAGCCAATACTTGTTGCATGGTGTCACCACCATGGCCATAAACTAAATTAATATTTTTCGCACCAAGATCATTACATGTATCAATTACATGTTTGACCATCGGCTTTCCTGCTAAAGTATGAAGTACTTTTGGCAAGTTAGAATACATACGGGTGCCTTTTCCCGCAGCTAAAATCACAGCACTAAAGCGCATGATGGGATGTCCCTCTTGATGCATAAATTTGTTATTTAATTGGTATTGTACCGTCAAGTTTCACTAGATTTAAGCGTAATTGTTTAATTCTCACTAAGAAATAACAGCTATACCTCGCAAAAGTCTTAATAGAAAATCATTTTTGTAATAATAAATATCCCCAAACAACATCAATCAATAAGATTTTTAGCAATAAAAAAAGCGACCTTAATGGTCGCTTTTTATATTACTTTAGCGTCAGACTAGCGTGCGCGTTTAGTTAGTTCAATTACTCGAAGCTGAGCAATGGCTTTCGCTAAATCACTGGCTGCCTGTGCGAAGTCAATATCGCCATGCTGATTATGGATGCGCTCCTCAGCTTGACGCTTAGCTTCTTCTGCTTTCGCGGCGTCTAAATCAATACCACGAATAGCTGTATCAGCTAATACCGTCACTGCAGAAGGCTGAACTTCAAGCATACCGCCAGAAAGATAGATTACATCTTCCTCACCACCTTGCTTGGTAATACGTACCATGCCAGGGGTAATAGCTGTAAGTAGTGGCGTGTGACCGGCATGAATACCTAGCTCACCTTCACTACCCGTTACTTGAATATTTTCAGCACGACCAGAGAACAGACGTTTCTCAGCACTGACTACTTCCAACTGGAAAGTTATCGCTGCCATGTCGCCTCCTAATTAGCTTACAGCTTCTTCGCGTTTTCTAATACGTCTTCAATCGCACCACAGTACATAAATGCCTGCTCTGGGATATCGTCGTATTCACCCGCTAATAAGCCTTTGAAGCTACGTAGTGTGTCTTTCAACGTTACGTAGATACCTGGGTCACCAGTAAAGACTTCTGCTACGTGGTAAGGCTGAGTTAGGAAACGTTCAATCTTACGTGCACGTGATACAGCTTGCTTATCTTCTTCAGATAGCTCGTCCATACCAAGAATAGCGATGATGTCTTTTAGCTCTTTATAACGTTGAAGTAGGCTCTGAACGCCACGAGCAATGTCGTAGTGCTCTTGACCTACAACCAATGGATCAAGCATACGTGATGTTGAATCCAATGGGTCGATCGCAGGGTATAGACCTAGCGATGCGATCTGACGCGAAAGTACAACTGTTGCATCTAAGTGAGCAAAGGTTGTTGCTGGTGATGGGTCAGTCAAGTCATCGGCAGGTACGTATACCGCCTGAACTGACGTGATAGAACCAGACTTCGTTGACGTGATACGCTCCTGAAGTACACCCATCTCTTCTGCTAGTGTAGGCTGGTAACCTACAGCAGATGGCATACGACCTAGTAGTGCTGATACTTCAGTACCTGCAAGGGTGTAACGGTAGATGTTATCGATAAATAACAGTACGTCACGACCTTCGTCACGGAAACGCTCAGCCATAGTAAGGCCAGTCAATGCAACACGTAGACGGTTACCTGGTGGCTCGTTCATCTGACCGTAAACCATTGCTACTTTTGATTCTTCAGGCTTTTCGATGTTAACAACACCTGCTTCCTGCATTTCAAAGTAGAAATCGTTACCTTCACGTGTACGCTCACCAACACCTGCAAACACAGATAAACCTGAGTGTTTTAGGGCGATGTTGTTGATAAGTTCCATCATGTTAACGGTCTTACCAACACCCGCACCACCAAACAGACCGATCTTACCACCCTTAGCGAATGGACAGATTAAGTCGATAACTTTAACACCTGTTTCTAGGAGTTCAGTTACGTTTGACTGATCTTCATAGCTTGGTGCTTCACGGTGAATAGCGTAACGCTCTTGCTCACCGATCTCACCACACTCATCAATAGGTTGACCAAGAACGTTCATGATACGTCCTAAAGTCGCTGTACCTACTGGCACTTCAATTGGGCGGCCTGTGTTTTCAACAGACAAACCACGACGTAAGCCATCAGAAGTACCCATAGCGATACCACGAACAACACCACCACCAAGTTGCTGCTGAACTTCCAGTACTAGTGTACCGTTCTCTTTCGCATCAACATGAAGGGCATCGTATACCTGTGGTACAGAGTCCTGTGGAAACTCTACGTCGACTACCGCACCGATGATCTGTACGATCTTACCTGTAGCCATCGTTAATCCTCTAAACTTATTAATTCTTTGCCTTAAACAGCAGATGCGCCAGAAACGATTTCTGACAGTTCTTGTGTGATCGCAGCCTGACGGGCTTTGTTGTACACAAGTTGCAGTTCATCAATCAGATCCCCTGCATTATCTGTTGCAGCTTTCATCGCTACCATTCGTGCCGCTTGCTCACTGGCAAGGTTCTCAACCACACCTTGGTACACTTGTGATTCGGCATAGCGAACCAATAGGGTATCTAGTAGCGGTTTAGGCTCGGGCTCATAAATATAATCCCAAGAATGGTTGCGCTGCATTTCTTCGTCTTCTGACTTAGGCAAAGGCAACAATTGATCAATCACTGGTTGCTGTACCATGGTATTTACAAACTGGTTGTAAACCACATACAGACGATCCAGTTGGCCTTCATCATATTTCTTCAGCATTACGCCAACAGTACCGATCAACTCATCAACACTTGGCGTGTCACCAAGGCCTGATACTTGAGCTGCTACGTTACCGCCGTAGCTATTAAAGAATGCTGTTGCTTTAGCTCCAATTAGCGCTAAATCAACATCGGCACCTTTATCTGACCATGTTTTAATATCGGTGATCGCTTTTTTGAACAAGTTAATGTTCAAGCCACCACACAAACCACGGTCAGTTGAAACAATGATGTAACCAACGCGCTTGGCTTCACGCTCTTCAAGATAAGGATGCTTATACTCGAGGCTACCAAGGGCGATATGACCGATCACTTTGCGCATAGTTTGTGCGTATGGACGTGATGACTCCATTGCTTCCTGCGTTTTACGCATTTTAGAAGCAGCCACCATTTCCATCGCTTTAGTGATCTTTTGCGTGTTTTTAACACTACCGATCTTGTTACGAATCTCTTTTGCGCCGGCCATCGTTACTCTCCGTTAGAAGGTGATCGCAAGCGATCACCAACCAATTACCAAGTCTGGGTCGCTTTGAAATCTTCTAGCAGTTTTGCAAACTGCGCAGCGATTTCATCGTTGTAAGCACCCGTTTCATCTATCTGAGCTACAAGCTCAGCAAACTGACCTTTCGCGTAAGAAAGTAACGCTGCTTCGAAATCAGCAAGCTTAGTTAGCTCAACATCATTCAAGTAGCCTTTTTCAGCTGCAAAGATAACAACCGCTTGCTCAAATACAGACATTGGCGCGTATTGTTTTTGCTTCATCAGTTCAGTTACTTTCTGACCATGATCTAGCTGTTTCTTAGTGGCGTCATCAAGGTCAGACGAGAACTGTGCAAACGCTGCAAGTTCACGGTACTGTGCAAGTGCGGTACGAATACCACCCGACAGTTTCTTGATGATCTTGGTTTGGGCAGCACCACCTACACGCGATACAGAGATACCTGGGTCAACAGCAGGACGAATACCAGCGTTGAATAGCTCTGTTTGTAGGAAGATCTGACCATCGGTGATAGAGATAACGTTAGTCGGTACGAATGCCGATACGTCACCCGCTTGGGTTTCGATAATCGGTAGTGCCGTTAGCGATCCGGTTTGACCTTTCACTTCACCGTTAGTGAATTTCTCAACGTAGTGCTCGCTTACACGAGAAGCACGCTCTAGAAGACGCGAGTGAAGGTAGAAAACATCACCAGGGAATGCTTCACGACCAGGTGGACGCTTAAGCAATAGTGAGATTTGACGGTAAGCAACAGCCTGCTTAGACAGGTCATCGTATACGATCAGTGCATCTTCGCCGCGGTCACGGAAGTATTCACCCATCGCACAACCAGAGTATGGTGCTAGGTATTGTAGCGCAGCAGCTTCTGATGCTGATGCTACAACTACGATAGTGTTTTCCAGTGCGCCGTGCTCTTCCAGCTTACGAACTACGTTAGCGATAGTTGAAGCTTTCTGGCCAATAGCCACATACACAGAGTAGATACCAGAATTTTTCTGGTTGATGATGGCATCGATAGCCATCGCTGTTTTACCAGTCTGACGGTCACCGATGATAAGCTCACGCTGACCACGGCCGATTGGGATCATTGAGTCAACTGCTTTGTAACCAGTCTGTACTGGTTGATCAACAGATTTACGATCGATTACACCCGGTGCAATTACTTCAACAGGAGAGAATGTCTCTGTTTCAATTGGACCTTTACCATCGATAGGCTGACCTAGTGTGTTTACAACACGACCAAGTAGCGCAGGACCTACAGGTACTTCAAGAATACGACCAGTACCGGTTACCTTCATGCCTTCCTGTAGAGAAGCATAAGGGCCCATTACAACTGCACCTACCGAGTCACGCTCAAGGTTAAGTGCTAGTGCGAATAGTCCGCCTGGTAGTTCAATCATTTCACCTTGCATTACGTCAGCAAGGCCATGGATACGAATAATACCGTCGCTTACAGAAACGATAGTACCTTCGTTACGCGCTTCACTTACAACGTTGAAGTTTTCAATACGTTGTTTGATCAGTGCGCTAATTTCCGTGGAATTAAGTTGCATGCTCCAATTCCCCAAATCAAGACTGCAAAGTATCGCTCAGACGGTTCAATTTGCCCCGTACAGAGTTATCGATAACAAGGTCTCCAGCTCTAATTACAACCCCGGCAATCAGGGTCTCGTCTACACTGCAAGTCAGCATAACTTTACGCGCTAAACGCTGCTCAAGTTTCACGCTAATGGCATCTAGTTGATTATCATCTAAAGCAATAGCAGAAATTACTGTCGCTTCGATGGTGTGCTCATGCTCATGTTTCATCAGCATGAATTCATCACAGACATCAGGTAGCGCCTTAAGGCGTCCATTTTCAGCCATCACCTTTAGAAGGTTTTGACCGAATTCATCGAGTTGCTCACCGCATACTGAAACAAAAATTTCAGTTAGCTTATCCGCAGCAAATCCGCTATCCAGTACATCCTGCATAGTGTCATTTTTTGCTACTTCACTGGCAAAGTTCAGCATTTCTGCCCACTGAGCTAGTTGGTTCGTCTCGACCGCAAAGTCAAAAGCTGCTTTAGCGTAGGGGCGTGCGATTGTAGTCATTTGTGACATATGCTTGCCCCTTTAATTACAGTTCTGCAGTGACTTTGTTAAGAATATCGGCTTGAGCATCCACATCAATGGAGCGCTCAATGATCTTCTCAGCACCAATCACAGCTAGAGTTGCAACTTGTTTTCTTAACTCATCACGAGCACGATTACGTTCCGCTTCAATTTCAGCCATACCTTGCGCAAGGATTTTCTCGCGCTCAGTTTGTGCTTCCGTTTTCGCTTCATCGATAATTTGAGCTTTACGCTTGTTTGCTTGCTCGATCAACTCGCTCGCAGCGCGTTTCGCTTCTTTTAGTTGATCAGAAGCATTCGCTTGTGCAAGGTCAAGGTCTTTAGCTGCGCGATCTGCGGCAGCCAAGCCGTCAGCAATTTTTTTCTGACGTTCTTCAATCGCTTCCATAATCGGTGGCCATACATATTTCATGCAGAACACCACGAAGAGGAAGAAAGCGATAGCTTGACCCAGCAAAGTTGCATTCATATTCACAACGCATCTCCTTTAAAAGGGTTGCTAGAGTCCATTTGCTACTTAATGTCAGCTTGAAACAAGCTGACATTACGATTTATTAACCAGCTAGCTGACCAACAAATGGGTTTGCGAATGTGAATAGCAGCGCGATTACGATACCGATCATTGGTACCGCATCAAGTAGACCAGCGATGATGAACATCTTAACTTGAAGCATTGGAGCCATTTCAGGTTGACGTGCAGCACCCTCAAGGAATTTACCACCTAGAAGTGCGAAGCCGATCGCTGTACCAAGGGAAGCAAGACCTACAATGATGCCCACGGCAATTGCAGAAAAGCTTAGTAAAGTTTCCATCACTATCTCCAGTTTATAGTTGTCGGCAAAACGCCAATATAATAAAAAATGTTACAAAAAATCGTTAATGATTGTCTTCATGTGCCTGAGACAGGTACACGATAGTTAACATCATGAATACGAAAGCTTGAATTGTAATGACCAGAATGTGGAAAATAGCCCACGGTACCGAGCCTAGCCATTGAGCCCACCACGGCATTAGTGCCGCGATTAGGATAAACACCACCTCACCTGCAAACATGTTACCGAATAAACGCATACCTAGTGAAATAGGCTTCGCTAATAGCGATACCACTTCAAGAAGAAGGTTAAACGGGATCATGATAGGGTGATTGAACGGGTGAAGAGCCAGTTCTTTAGCAAAACCGACAAGACCTTTCACTTTGATGCTGTAGTAAATCATCAATGCGAACACGCCTAGCGCCATTGCCATGGTGATGTTAACGTCAGCACTTGGAACCACTTTCATATAAGGGATCCCGATACTTTGTGCGGCATACGGAATGAAATCAATAGGCACAAGGTCCATGATATTCATCAGTAAAATCCAGCAGAAAATAGTTAGTGCTAACGGAGCTACAAGTGGATTGCGGCCATGGAAAGTATCTTTGACGTTGGTATCAACGAATTCAACAACCATTTCGACAAAACATTGTACTTTACTTGGAACTCCTGATGATGCCTTCTTCGCTACTGAACGAAATAGCCATAGAAAAGCTAAACCGGTCAAAACAGAGAAGATAAGGCTATCTATGTTTACCGCCCAAAAGCTACCTTCACTCACTAAGCCCAATTTATCGGTTGATAAGTTGGTCAAGTGGTGAGTGATATAACTTGCAGACGTTAGCGCTTCACCTTGCGCAGCCATAACTCATCCTATTTGTTGTTGTTAATGAATAAAACCGGTCCAAAAATATTAATACCAAGGGCCAGCAAATAGGTTAGTTTGAGAGGAACAAGTTCCACTCCCATATACAGGTAAGCAATGGCAAAAAGGATGACTGTGATAAGAATTTTAAGCACTTCTCCGCCATAAAATGACGCCATGACTAGCCGTGCATTCCTAGCACCACTAAACATGAAGGCACACATCGCGAAGACAGTATTGGCAATAACAAAGATGCCACCGCCAATCAATGCAGAGATTCCCCAGTCAACATTGACAGCAAAAACTGCCGTTAATGCCGTTGCTATCACGACGCCAGATTGTAGTAACAACAACCGTTTTGCCAGTTGGCGTCCCGGTTTAGCTAGCGTCGATACCATGTATTCGTTCCTCGAGTCCATTCCTTTACACAATCCGTGCTTGGGAAAACAGCGAAAATTATACGGCTCATTAGATTGATTGCAATCAAATAGCAGCAAAAAAAACAGTTAGATTTTACAACACTCTAACTTGATCACGATGATGTTATTTTTTTAACAAAAATTGCAGCTCTAACATCACATTTTATTATCGAGAATTGCAAGAATTTGCTCTAACTTGTCTTGCTGTTCAAAGTTAATAACGATTTTTCCTTTGCCACTTTTAGTTTGATTAATCGCCACCTTAGTGCCTAATTGCTCAGTTAGCCTGTTTTGTAATAAAACAACATGTTCACTTTGTGATGCAGGCACTTTAGGTATTGATGGATTTAAAAGTGTTTTAACCAGTTTTTCAGTTTCACGCACAGTTAACAAATTATTGACAATTTTTTGTGCTACAGCTAACTGTTGTGTTTCATCTAAGGATAATAAAGCCCTTGCATGACCCATTTCGAGTTTTTTCTGCTCCACTAATTGTTTAACAGGCTCGCTTAACTGGTTTAAACGCAATAAGTTAGAGACGGCAGCACGTGATTTTCCGACCGCTTCAGCAATTTGCTGGTGAGTCAGTGAAAACTCTTGCTGTAGTCGTGCTAAAGCCACCGCTTCTTCTATTACATTGAGATCTTCACGTTGAATATTTTCAATCAACGCAATAGCAATTGTCGCGCGATCATCAACGCTTTTAACCAAACAAGGCACCGTCGTTAATCCTGCGATTTTAGCCGCTTGCCAACGACGCTCACCGGCAATAATTTCAAAACGTTGATCAGCTAAACGTCGAACAACAATAGGTTGAATGATCCCTTGGGCTTGAATCGATTCAGCAAGCTCCGCAAGCGTATCATCAGCCATCGATTTACGCGGCTGGAACTGACCTGATTGCAGCAGTTCAATCGCAAGGTCCCGTAATTCACTGTCATTGTTTGAAGTCGAAAGTGCTGTTTGTTGATGGGTTTGTTGCTTAGCTTGTGCGACTGCACTGGTAGAAAGCAAGGCATCAAGGCCTTTGCCTAAACCACGTTTATTAAAATTCATGAAAAGCCTTATGCGTCCTCAGAAGTCACCGTTTGTAATGCTAATTCATCACGACGAATCATTTCACCCGCGAGCGCTAAATAGGCTTTAGCGCCACTAGAATACTTATCGTAATACATCGCAGGACGACCATGGCTTGGCGCTTCTGCTAAACGGACATTGCGTGGAATAACGGTACGATACACTTTGTCACCAAAGTGTTTTTTCAGCTGTTGAGAGACTTCGTTAGCTAATCTATTCCGAGGATCAAACATGGTGCGCAGTAAACCTTCTATTTTAAGTTCACTATTCACCACCGCTGTTAACTTGCTAATGGTATCCATTAATGCTGTTAAGCCTTCAAGAGCAAAATACTCACATTGCATCGGCACTAATACGGAATCCGCCGCTGTCATAGCATTAATGGTGAGTAAGTTTAGCGAAGGGGGACAGTCAATAAAAATATAGTCGTAGTCATCACGAACCTTGGCAAGTGCAGTACGTAGACGCACTTCACGGGCAAACACTTCCATCAACTTTATTTCAGCAGCAGTGACATCACCATTAGCGGCTATCAAATGATAGCCCCCCGTCGTTTCTTTTATAACAACGTCATTAAATGGCGTTTCCTCGACCAAAAGATCATAAGCGGTGGCATCAACTTGGTATTTATCAACCCCACTGGCCATGGTTGCATTACCTTGTGGATCAAGATCAACCACTAATACTTTACGTTGGGTTGCAGCCAAGGATGCTGCTAAATTTACACAGGTGGTGGTTTTACCCACACCACCTTTTTGATTTGCTACCGCTATGATTCTTCCCACAAGAAAACCTCAACAATTAATCCTTTGCCGTCAAGACTACTAGATGACGCTCACCTTCTAAATCAGGAACCTGTAAAGATTTCACTTCTATAACTGAGCACCATTCAGGCAGTTCTGCCGCTTCTTGCTCGTTATATTGGCCTTTCAATGCGAGGAAATGACCACCTGATTTTGGTAGATGATGGCACCAGTTAACCATATCGGCCATTGAAGCAAACGCACGACTTAACACTGCATCAAAGCCATCACCGGCTTCAAACTCTTCAACGCGACTTTGTACTGGCGTCACATTGGTAATTTTTAGCTCATGGATCACTTGGCGAATAAAACGGATGCGTTTACCTAAGCTATCTAACAAGGTAAATGATTTATCAGGACACATAATCGCCAACGGAATACCTGGCAGTCCCGGTCCTGTTCCAACATCAATGTAACTAGCGCCATCTAAATACTGGCTGACGACAATACTATCCATAATATGTTTAACTAACATTTCGTTAGGATCACGGACTGACGTCAGATTATACGCTTTATTCCATTTGTGCAGCAGTTCTACATAACCGATCAGCTGGTCAAGTTGCTGTTCTGTGACCTGCAGTTCAGTTTGGGCGATAAGTTGTACTAATCGTTGTTTCATTGTTTAGCCCTTATTCGCCTTTTTTTAATAAGCCGTGTTTTTTCAAATAAACCAATAACAGCGAAATCGCAGCAGGGGTAATACCTGAAATACGTGATGCCATACCAATTGATTCAGGTTTTGCATCATTAAGTTTTACCACTACTTCATTCGATAGGCCTTTAACATTGCTGTAATCAATATCAAATGGCAGCTTAGTAGTTTCATGACGCAGGGATTTTTCAACTTCATCACGCTGACGATCAATATAACCTTGGTATTTCACCTGGATCTCAACTTGCTCACGCGCTTCAATATCGTCAAGCGCTGGTGCAAATGTTTCGATACTTGTCAGTTGTTCGTAAGTCACTTCAGGACGACGAAGAAGATCTTCACCACTCGCTTCACGAGCGATCGGCGCTTTAAGAATTTTGTTTAATTCATCAACATGATCCGATTTTGGATTGATCCAAATATCTTTCAGACGTTGACGTTCAAGTTCCATATTTTCAATTTTTTGATTGAAACGAGACCAGCGAGCATCATCAACTAAACCAAACTCACGACCCATTGGGGTTAAGCGTAAATCAGCATTGTCTTCACGAAGCAATAAGCGGTATTCGGCACGAGAAGTAAACATACGGTATGGTTCTTTAGTACCAATCGTTGATAGATCATCAATCAATACGCCCATGTATGCTTGATCACGACGAGGACTCCAGCCTTCTTTATCTTGAACTTGAAGCGCGGCGTTCATACCCGCCATTAAGCCTTGTGCTGCCGCTTCTTCGTAACCTGTCGTACCGTTAATTTGTCCTGCAAAGAACAGACCATCGATATATTTGTTTTCGAAGGTTTGTTTTAGATCGCGAGGGTCAAAGAAATCATATTCAATCGCATAACCTGGACGCATAATGGTTGCGTTCTCAAAGCCTTTCATTGAACGAACAATTTGCATTTGTACATCAAACGGTAAGCTGGTGGAGATCCCGTTTGGATATAATTCATTTGTCGTTAAGCCTTCCGGCTCAATGAAGATCTGGTGACTATTTTTATCTGCAAAACGCATCACTTTATCTTCAATCGAAGGACAGTAACGTGGACCAATTCCTTCAATAACACCGGCATACATTGGGCTACGATCCAAATTATTGCGGATCACTTCATGTGTGCGTTCATTGGTGTAAGTAATAAAACATGGGATTTGACGTGGATGATCCGACGACTTACCCATAAATGAAAATGTTGGTGTCGGGTTATCACCGTGCTGCTCTTCAAGCACACTGAAATCAACACTGCGCGCATCAATACGTGGAGGAGTACCTGTTTTTAAGCGATCAACACGTAATGGTAATTCGCGTAGACGATCCGCGAGGGCATTCGATGCAGGATCACCAGTACGTCCGCCACTGTAGTTTTCCATACCAATGTGGATCTTACCACCAAGGAAAGTACCAACAGTTAACACAACGGCTTTGGCGTGAAACTTTAAGCCCATTTCCGTTACAACACCAACAGCACGGTGATTTTCAACAATTAAATCAGTGACGGCTTGTTGGAAAATCATTAGATTTTCTTGGTTTTCTAATACGTTACGAACAGCTGCTTTGTATAATGCGCGGTCTGCTTGAGCACGAGTCGCACGTACTGCAGGACCTTTCGATGAGTTCAGTGTACGAAATTGAATACCACCTTTATCAATGGCTTGCGCCATTAATCCACCAAGGGCATCAACTTCTTTAACCAGGTGTCCTTTCCCGATCCCGCCAATAGCTGGGTTGCACGACATTTGGCCCAACGTATCGATATTATGGGTCAACAGTAAGGTTTTTTGTCCCATTCGGGCTGCTGCCAATGCGGCTTCTGTGCCTGCATGACCACCACCCACAACGATGACATCAAATTTTTCCTGGTAAAACATGGAACTTCCTCAGGTATTTAAATAGCCAGTGAGTTAACTCGAGCAAAGGGCGGACATTCTATCCTTTTTCTGTGCAAGAGAGAATATTTCATCAAGATCATTTGATCAGTTTAATTACGCTCTTTAAATATATATAAGATCTTTTTAAAGAGATCTTCTATTAGATCTACTATTAGGATCGTACGATCGTGTGGATAACCGACAAATGATCCTAATGATCATGTATTTAAGAAGGATCATTTCTTGTGCAGGAGCTTGGATCTGATCGTGTATAGGCTGGGATCAAAAAAGCCACTTATGCACAGGGGGAGGAAGTCATATAAGTTATTAAATGGATAACTATGGGTTGATCACCGTTTAGATCTATAGTTATCCACAGAAAAAAGATCGAAATAAGCTGGAAACTGAGTAACTATTGATGGTTTTTTAATCAGTAATTAAGTTTTTCCAGTTATTAAACCATGCTTCAGCAGGCTCTTCAGGCACTGGTGTCTCTGAAACATCAATATCAAGACGTTCACCGATCTGGTTTGCACCTAAAGAAAGTAATAATCCTTCTATTTTCTTACCTGCCGCACAGAAGGTATCGTAATTACTATCACCAAGCCCAATGACAGCAAATTTAACACCGCTCAGTGTGGGTTGTTGTTGAGTGAGTTGCTCTACAAATGGCAAAAAGTTATCAGGATAGTCGCCAGCACCGTGAGTTGAGCAAATGATTAGCCAGATAGTGTCTTGATCGAGCTCTGAAAACTCTGCTTGATTGATGACTTCAGCTTGGTGGCCATTATCTTCGAGCAATTCTGCTAAATGATCGGCGACATATTCAGCGCCACCTAAAGTACTACCGGTAATAAGGCTAAGTGAGCTCATAGTTATCCTTTATATAGATAGAAAAAGCTAGAGCCTTTGAATTAGCAAAGATCTAGCTCGTGTTGATTGTTAATTTCGATGATTTTTATCATCAATTAGATATTCTTTGCTGTAGGTTATCGCCATTTTATTCACTTATCTATGGCTAACTGATATCCACCAGCAAATTAAGTCTTAATTAAGAGGAAAATATGTGGGTATTTTATAAGAAAAGGTCGAGTTATAAAGTAGATAGATGATCTTAGATTGGAGATCATACTGTTGTGGATAATATATCACTAATGATCTTACCCACACGATCTTGATATTTTAATCACAGGCTTATGATCATAACAAACAGGTCGATCCTATCGTTTTATGATGTAAAGAAAGGATCTATTTTCTTCGTGGCGTCAGATAAAGTTTATCGGATGTTGGGTGGCGACAAATCGTGATGTTATCTTGGTATAACTGATGTAATCGAGAAGGAGTTAATACGTTATCTGGCGTATTAAAGGCAATTAATTCACCCTGCTGTAAAAGTAATAACTGATCGCAGAACTCAAGTGCAGTATTGAGGTTGTGAATGGCCACCAGCGCCGTTTTGCCTTGTTGGCATTGCGCTGCGAGGATATTCATTAACTCAGATTCATGGCCGATATCTAGGCTGGCTGTGGGCTCGTCCAGTAACATACAATCAGCGTTTTGAAGTAATAGACGAGCAAAGTGTACGCGTTGTTGTTCTCCTCCCGATAGTTGATTAAGTGGTTGATTTAATAGTTTTTCAATGTTTAATTGATGGATGATTCTATTAAACTCTTTGTCACTTATTGGGTCGTTGTGGCTATAGCGGCCGTAACCAATTACATCTTTGACTAAAAAAGCGAACGCTGGCTCTGTATGTTGGGGGAGATAACTCATGTGCTGTGCACGTTGTTGGTGACGATAACTGGAAAGTGGTTTTTCTTTGAGAAATATCTCGCCAGATGACGGCGTCAAATAGCCCGCTAAACACTTTAATAATGTACTTTTTCCTGCACCATTTGGACCAATAATCCCAACCAGTTCACCTGCGCCAATTGTGAAATTGATATCGGTTAATAACGGCTTGTTTCCTTGCTGAAAAGAAAGGTGTTTGGCTTGAATGATCGTATTCATTGGGCTATCCCTTGGTACTGACTACGGATCAATAGGGCAATAAAATAAATGCCACCAATCACGGCGGTAATGATCCCTGTTTTCAATTCATTGGGAGCGATCACGGTTCGCGCTAGAAGATCGCACAGTAATAAAAATAAAGCGCCGAAAATAGCTGAAAATGGCAGTAACCGTCGATTATCTGGTCCTAAAAGAAGGCGAACCAAATGCGGTACGATTAAGCCGATAAAGCCAATCGGGCCTGCTACCGCAATAGCCATTGCGGTGAGTACGGTGGTTAATACCAGTAATGTGAATCGGCTGCGCCTGACATTAACGCCCATACCATGGGCATTTTGTTCACCTAAAGCCAGCAAGTTTAAAACTTGGCCATGGCGTAACAGCACGATTGCTGCAATAACAATGATCGGTGTGGGCCATAGCAACTGTTGCCAGATGCGAGAGTCTAATCCTCCCATTGTCCAGAAGACAAACTCGCTGATCTCATATTGTTGTGCGGTCAGTAATACGCCCATGGTTAAGCCTCCTAGCAAGCTTGATACTGCGAGACCTGCCAAGATGATAAAGAGTCCTTGTTGGTGAGATTTAGCCGCGAGCATATACACCAATAAAGCGCTAGTAAGTGCACCAATAGTCGTGAAAAGAGGTAGCCAACCTATAGCTGTGGCACTGATCCCTGTGACGATGGCGATAACAGCAGCAAAGCTGCTACCGGCACTGATCCCTAAAATATCAGGGCTGGCCAAGGGGTTTTTAAATAATCCTTGGCTACAAGCACCAGCAAGGGCTAATGCACCACCCGCTAATATGGCGGCACAAGCACGGGGGAGGCGAATATGGAGCACGATAGCATTGGCGAGTGGATATTGCTCCGCTGCTGCGTGGCTACCTTGGACGAGATAAGTATGTAGCAGACCTGTGATATCTGTTATTGGGATAGAGACAGAGCCTAAGCTGAGATACGCTATAACAGTAATAATAAAGATGACGCTCGTCAGTAACCACTGATAGGAAGTTGCTAATTTAGGCATGAGGTTTGCCATAAACGCGATGGTTTAAATAGATAATGGCATCAACAATATACTGGCTATCTGTTGAACGTAGTGCTTGAGGCAAACAGATCACTTTGTGGTGTTTTATGGCGTTTAATTGTTGCAGTGAGGGATCGTTTAATAACTCCTGACGAAAGGTGTTACTGCTATCATTGGTATCTTTACCACAGGTTCCAGGAACAATAATGACATCAGGATTGATAAGTAATAACTGCTCTTTTGCCAGTGGTACTTGACCGTATTTATCCCCTTGGGTTGCAGCAATGACATTGATTAAGCCTGCTTGCTCAAAAATGGTATTAATGGTTGATTGGCGGTTGCTTGATGCGCCCCATGGGGTGTATTCAACGGCGGTAAGTCGGTGCTTGGGAATGATGACGTGTTGTTTTAATTTACGATCCATCGTCTCGACTAACTGCTGAGCGCGTTGGTTTTGATTAACTAATTTACCTAACATGAGAATGTTTTTTTCAATATCAGCTAATGTATATACGGTATTAAATACAAAAACATTGATACCTGCTTGACGCAGGATATTCACTTTTTGTTGGTCGCTCCAATTGGCTGCAATCAGTAAATCAGGTTGGTTAGCGATAGTGCGTTCAATATTCAGATCCAATAGTGGGATTGTTGTCGGTAATTTATTAGCGATCAAAGAGTAAGTCGGATCGTTACTTAATCGACTTAAGCTTGTGATTTGATGAGCTGGTAGTAATTCAATTAATACCTGATCACTGAACATACTTTTTGATGATACACGCAATGGTGGGTTGTTGAGAGAGACCATTTTTTGGGTCGCATCCATTACTGTAAGCGGGTAGGTTGTTGCTTGTTCAGCATAACTTGGGCTGTTGAGTAGTAAAGCGGTGCACAGAGAAAAAGCATGAAAAAATTGGCGCATAATAGTCATCGAAAAGCATGATAAAGGCTGCTTGTCGCTCTTCCTTGGGCGAACAAAAGATGGCGCTCATAGTTAGCGATTTTGATTATGCTGTCAATTACAGTCGTGTATCACTCTGTTAATATCGCAGGATTCGTTATCTTAAGGTGGTACCAATGACATTAAAGTTCTCAGGTGATATTGATGAGCTGGCTTATCCCTTTATATTTGAAGACTCCCCCCTGTGTGATTTTGAAATTCTAACCGATGAATTATGCACCTATACAGGGCTGGCATTATCTCAACTTGAAGAGGGGGAGATCCGCCAATCATTAGCATGGTTACAGCCACATCTGTTCCATCTCAATGGTTCTATTCGGGGAAAATGTGGGATTTTTGAAACTGATATCGAGAAACTCAAATCGGATTACCACCATTTCCGAGATCAGGTGACGGATAACAATAAACGCTTTGTTTTGCCTCGTGGTGTTGGTTCGGTTGTGCTGTTGCATCAATGTCGAAGTTTAGCGAAGAAAGTGGTTCGTCAATTAGTGTTAGTGGACGCTTCGGGTAAAAATGTACCAGAGACCTTACCGCGCTTTACTAACTTGTTAGTGAACTACTATTTTGCATTGACCCGAGTATTAAACCAACAAGCGGGTATTGAAGAGCCAGAATATATCAGTATTAATTATCCTAAAGCGCCGAAAAGTGAAGATAAAAAATAATAAAAAACGTCATATATCAAAGATATATGACGTTTTCTTGTTTCTGTTATCAATGGTTAGTATTTACTTACCAATACAGAACGAGGTAAAGATACGACCGAGTAAATCATCCGATGTAAATTCACCGGTGATCTCACTTAAGTGTTGTTGAGCAAGACGTAACTCTTCAGCAAGAATTTCACCTGCCATAAAGCCTTCAAGCTGCTCTTTACCAATATCGAGGTGCTCAGCGGCACGCTCTAGGGCATCTAAGTGACGACGGCGAGCCATAAAGCCGCCTTCAGTGGTGCCAGAGAAACCCATACATTGTTTTAGGTGTTCACGTAGGGCATCTACGCCATCGCCTGTACGTGCTGATAATCGAATTAAGGTTGGATTATTGGCATGACAGATACCCGCTTGTTCACCGGTAAGCTCTGCTTTGTTACGAATCACAGTTAAACCCATATCAGCCGGCAGACGTTCAATGAAATCAGGCCAGATCTCTTTGGGATCGGTCGCATCTGTCGTGGTGCTATCAACCATAAACAGAACGCGATCAGCATGCTCAATTTCATCCCACGCACGTTCAATACCAATGCGCTCTACTTCATCAGAGGCTTCACGCAAACCTGCGGTATCAATAATGTGCAGTGGCATGCCATCAATGTGGATATGCTCACGCAATACGTCACGAGTCGTACCTGCAATATCTGTCACAATCGCGCTATCTTTACCAGATAGAGCATTCAACAGGCTAGATTTACCTGCATTAGGGCGACCCGCAATGACGACTTTCATGCCTTCACGCATAATTGCGCCTTGGTTGGCTTCTTTACGTACTGCATTTAAGCGCTCGATAATGCCATTTAAATCACCACCGACTTTACCATCAGAAAGAAAATCAATTTCTTCTTCTGGGAAATCAATTGCTGCTTCTACAAAAATACGTAAATGGATCAAGGCTTCAACCAGTTCATTTACTTTGGTTGAGAATGCCCCTTGCAGTGATTTAAACGCACTCTTTGCCGCTTCTTCAGAGCTTGCATCAATTAAGTCGGCAATCGCTTCTGCTTGCGCTAAATCGAGCTTATCGTTCATAAAGGCGCGCTCTGAGAACTCACCAGGACGTGCAGCACGGATCCCGTCAATTTTTAAGATACGACGGATCATCATATCCATCAGTACAGGGCCACCATGACCTTGGAGTTCCAACACATCTTCGCCAGTAAATGAGTTAGGGCCTTTAAAAAAGAGGGCGATGCCTTGATCCAGTGCGGTGCCATCTTCATTTTTAAAAGGAAGGTATTCAGCGTAACGCGTTTTCAGTTCGCGACCTGCAACAGCAAGCGCAACCTCTTTGGCTTTAGGACCTGAAACGCGGATGATGCCGACGCCACCACGACCCGGCGGTGTCGCTTGAGCGACGATAGTATCGATGTGTTGATTCATAATCTTGGCTTTGCTTGATAAAAACAGGGGAATTGTAAACTAGTGTTGCGTGTAACACCTAATTAGGCAAATAAAAAAGGTGGCTAAAAAGCCACCTCAGTGCAAATATTCTCTTACTTCGTCTTTTTTCGACTATGTAAGCCCTGCTGTTCTAATTTACGGAAAATAATGGTTTGTTGGATCAAGGTGACAATATTGGAGGTTAACCAGTACAGCACAAGTCCAGCAGGGAAGTACAAGAAGAAAACCGTGAATATTACCGGCATAAACGTCATGATTTTCTGTTGCATGGGATCAGTGACGGTAGAGGGGTTATTCTTTTGGATAAAGAACATAGTGATACCCATTAAAATCGGCAGTACATAGTATGGGTCTTGCGCTGATAAGTTTTGGATCCACCCAAAAAAGGGCGCGTTACGCAGCTCTGTAGATAGATTCAATACGGTATAAAGCGCAATAAAAATGGGCATTTGTATTAGCAAAGGTAAGCAGCCACCCAATGGGTTAACTTTCTCTTTCTTGTACAGCGCCATCATCTCTTGGCTTTGACGTTGGCGGTCGTCGCCGAAACGCTCACGCATCGCTTGGATTTTCGGTTGCAGCATACGCATCTTAGCCATTGATGTGTATTGCGCTTTAGTTAGTGGATACATTAAGCCACGGACAATCAACGTTAGAATAATGATGGCGACGCCCCAGTTACCCACGATGCCATGAATGAAGGCAAGAAGCTCATGTAAGGGAGTGGCGATAAATGATGACCAACCGTAATCAGGGAGTGCTGCTGTATTTAAATCTGGATTCATAATGTCGTGCCGGGCTCTGCCATAGAAAGATTAAATTTTAACCAATAATATTCGTACTAAAGTCCGAGTAATGCAAATAAAAAAGGCGACCCGAGGGTCGCCTTTTTAGTGCTAGAGAAGATTACTTCGCTTTTTTACTGCTGTGTAAGCCTTTTTTCTCAAGGGCACGGAAAATAATCGTTTGCTGGATCAGTGTAACGATGTTTGACACTAACCAGTAAAGTACTAGACCTGAAGGGAAGAACAGGAAGAAGAAAGTAAACATAACCGGCATAAAGGTCATGATCTTCTGCTGCATAGGGTCTGTCACTGTTGACGGACTCATCTTCTGGATAAAGAACATAGTGATACCCATTAAGATAGGTAGCACGTAGTACGGGTCTTGTGCTGACAAGTCATGGATCCAACCGAAGAATGGCGCGTGACGCAATTCAACCGATTCCATTAATGCCCAGTACAGTGCAATGAAGATTGGCATCTGTAGTAAGATAGGAAGACAGCCACCCAGTGGGTTAACTTTCTCTTTCTTGTACAGTTCCATCATCTCTTGGCTTTGACGTTGACGGTCATCACCTAGACGTTCGCGCATTGCTTGGATCTTAGGCTGAAGCATACGCATTTTAGCCATCGACGTGTATTGCGCTTTTGTTAGTGGATACATCGCACCACGAACGATAAACGTTAGGATGATGATTGCAATACCCCAGTTACCCACAAGGCTATGGATAAATGATAATAGCTTGTGTAGCGGGCTAGCAATGAACCATAACCAACCGTAATCAACTGTTAGGTTAAGGTTCTTCGCCGTTGCAGCCATTTCGTTTTGTAGCTTAGGGCCGACCCAAAGTGTTGCTTTGATTTCTTTACTCTTACCAGGTGCAATTGTTTCGATTGGCATGCGTACACCAATATAGCCGTTACCGTTGCTAGTTGTAGAGTAAACTTGAGACGTTTGATCTGCGCCATCGCGTGGGATCCAAGCAGAAACAAAGTAGTGTTGCATGATAGCAACCCAACCTTCGTTCGCAGCAACATCAAGGTTCTTCTCCTTCATGTCGTCGAAACTGTATTTCTTGTACTTAGTATCGTTTGCAGAATATGCGCCACCAAGGTAAGTAGGCATAGTTAGGCTACCGCCTGAATCACTTAGCTTATGACGAAGCTGTGCATACATCTGCACGCTTGCTGCTTTATCAGTGTTGTTCGCAACGGTGTAATCAACGTTAACAGCGTAATCATTACGCTTAAGAACAAATGTTTTAGTGTAATTGATGCCATCTTTAGTAAATGTCATCGGTACACGTAATTCATTTTGATCAGGACCCATTACAAAGTCTTTTGCTGTTACGCTGTATTGCGCACGGCCACCTTGTTGAGAATCAGCACCATTCGGGCCGATTAAACCTGATTGTGCAATGTATTCATGACCATCTGTATCATTAAGCAGTACAAACGGGTCTTTTGAATCGAGTGTGTTGTTGTATTTTAGCAGCTTAGCATCAACTACATCACCACCAAGCGTATCGACTGTTAATTCCAGTACATTCGTTTTTATGGTAATTAAGTTTTGTGAGCTAGTTTGATCAGTTAGAGGCTGACCTTCAGCAGAATGTGACGGGATATCACTGTTTTGTGTCGATTGTTGCGCTACACCTTGGCTTTGAGGCTTAGGGGTTTTGTCAGCATTCCATTGTTGAAATAATAAGAATGAGACAAAAAGTAGGGCAATTAACAGAATATTACGTTGGGAACCCATAGTTAATGTTCTCTGTCGTTATGCTTAGTAGGCGGAACGGGGTCGTAACCACCGTCATTTAAAGGATGACATTTTAATAGACGTTTCGCCGCTAACCAACAACCTTTTAGCGCTCCATGCGTTTTTACAGCTTCGATCGCATATTGAGAGCAGGTCGGAGTGAAACGACATCGTGGCCCAAGGAGAGGACTGATTGCCATTTGGTAAAAGCGGACTAGTCCAACGACTAGCCACGCGAAGGGCGAGACAGGCGATGCCATAACTTATCTAACAACTTGAAGAGTTCTTCGTTGCTCAACTCGTTAGCTGATTTCTTTGCAATCACTACGAAGTCTTTTGCTGGAAGCTGATGTTGTTTCAGACGAAAACTTTCACGCACAATGCGTTTAAAGCGATTTCTATCTACAGCAGTTTTAATCTGTTTTTTTGGAACAGCCAGACCAAGACGGGGGCAGTTTAGTTCGTTAGAACGGGCAAGAATAGTTAAGTGAGGAGAGCCAGCACGATGAGCTTGCTGGAAGACAGTTTTATAATGTTCGGGAGTTAACAAGCGTAACTCCCGAGAAAAAGCGTAGTTCTTCAAAATAATCGTCGATGATTACTTAGAAAGACGCTTACGGCCTTTAGCGCGACGTGCATTGATTGTTGCACGACCGTTCTTAGTAGCCATGCGAGCACGGAAACCGTGAGTACGCTTACGCTTAAGAACAGTTGGTTGGAAAGTACGTTTAGACATTTTGTTACCTTAAATTAACTGATCAGTTTTTAAGTGTGTTACCAGTCTTTGACTTAAATTAGTCAAACACCTCTAACAAAGAGGCGGAATTGTAATCACTGACTAACAAAGAGTCAATAAATATACGTGTAACTGGCAACGGGCGCTGCATTATACTTTTTATTAGCCGAAGTTCAAGGATCCTTGTTGGATCTCAATTTGTGTTCAGAACGCTTGTGGCCGTAGATCCTTAGGTTGACTGAAGATCTGGTGTGGTGGTCCTTGCTCGACAAATTCGCCGTCAGCGATGACGATCACGCTATCGGCGACTTCACGGGAAAACTGTAATTTATGAGTAACGATCAACATGGTTTGCTGTTGTTGCGCTAATTGATTGATCAAGCTTAATACTTCATTTACCCATAGGGGGATCCAACACTGATGTTGGCTCATCAAGTAACAATCATTCAGCGTCTAATACCATTGCTTGACCAATGCTAATACGTTGTTGTTAACCGCCTAAGAGCTCTGCTGGATAAGCGTTGGTTTCGATCACCCCCTATTATAATTGCAGCACGAATACTTTCAGACATGTAAGCGGCATAATGCAGGCTAAGACTCATCACGGCTGCGCTAAATGCATCTAGCCCGACCAAGCTTGGTATGATCTGAGGTAAGCCGTAACCAAGTAAAAATTAAAATCAAAACCCATAATGATGATCCGTTGTGCTGATGGAATGAAAGATAAGAGAGAGCCACTATTGGGCTAAACTATCAATGGTGGGGTCGTGATTATTATTGGGTTGGTATTGTTATCAAGCCCTTTGGTTGAAATAGTATCAATACGCCCTGTTTATCATTGTCCAAACAATCCAGAGAAACTCGCGATAACAAATTTAACCTTATAGTCATTACGTTGACTTATCTCATTCCATAGGTTGACTTCAAATCCCTGTAATTTGTCGTTACTAACAAATGTAAAAGGGAAATAACGTCCTGACATACCGACTTTTACCATAGTTTCTGCCATAACGCTGGTGGTAGAACATGCAACCCGTGTAGTGGCAACCATGGTCGGTGTAATCCCATTTTTTATTCGATATTTACCTTTTATTCGTCGTGTTTTATGTGCGTAATCAATTCTGTCTTGGCACTAAATAATAATTAACAGCTATCTGAAATAACTATTTGTTTAATTGCTAGCATATTACCGTGTGTCATCATGTCTTTTTTGTCTGTCTGAGCGAGGAAATTGATAGAAAAGGTTACCCACAATGAAAACTTTTCCCTGTGGATGATAATTGGCGATGATAAAATGGTCATTCTTAAGTAAAAATAGCATTAAACGGGGAATGAAAGACTTATCTTTGTGCTAGCTGTGTTAATATAGCTGTGGGTAATGGTGGGTTAATTTGTGCTGATCTTACATCTTGTTGTGCGATCTATGTGCATAAGTTCGATCTTATTCACTGGATCTGCGATCTCTTTACTGGTGATCCTTGTTCAGCGAGTATAAAATTATCTTCCTTTTATGTTTTGTTTATTCAGTGTGGAGTCTACCTTGTCATCTTCGCTATGGTTGCAGTGCCTTCAACGCCTTCAAGAAGAACTCCCTGCGACAGAATTCAGTATGTGGCTACGTCCGCTTCAGGCTGAATTAAATGATCATACTTTGACATTATTTGCTCCTAATCGATTTGTATTAGATTGGGTTCGCGATAAATATCTTAATAACATCAATCGTCTACTTAATGAGTTTTGTGGTGCAGATGCACCGAGCCTGCATTTTGAAGTTGGGAGCAAACCTGTTGCAGCACCGCCGCAGCCAGTTGCGCCTCCTGTTTTTACTTTGCCAAAATCAAAACCTGAAGTAGAACCTCAACCAGCCGTCCACCATGAGCCAGCGTCTGCGCCTTCTCCGGTGCAAAATGAATCGCCTGGTGGATACCGTTCTAACGTCAACCCAAAACATAATTTTAATAATTTTGTTGAAGGTAAATCTAACCAGTTAGGTTTAGCGGCGTGTCGTCAGGTATCTGATAATCCGGGAGCGGCGTATAATCCATTGTTTTTATATGGCGGTACCGGGTTAGGTAAAACGCACCTATTGCATGCGGTCGGTAATGCGATTGCTAACCGTAAACCGAACGCCAAAGTGGTTTACATGCATTCAGAACGTTTTGTGCAGGATATGGTCAAAGCTTTACAAAATAATGCGATTGAAGAGTTTAAACGTTATTACCGTAGCGTTGATGCATTATTGATTGATGATATTCAATTCTTTGCTAATAAAGAGCGTTCTCAAGAAGAGTTCTTCCATACCTTTAATGCGTTATTAGAAGGTAATCAGCAAATCATTCTGACTTCAGATCGTTACCCGCGTGAAATTAACGGGGTTGAGGATCGATTAAAATCACGTTTTGGTTGGGGCTTAACGGTGGCAATTGAGCCGCCAGAGCTTGAAACACGCGTTGCTATTTTAATGAAGAAGGCGGAAGATCATAATATTCGTCTGGCTGATGAAGTGGCGTTCTTTATTGCTAAGCGTCTTCGTTCAAATGTCCGCGAATTAGAAGGGGCATTGAACCGTGTTATTGCCAATGCAAACTTCACAGGTCGTGCGATCACGATTGATTTTGTTCGTGAAGCATTGCGTGACTTACTAGCACTGCAAGAAAAGCTGGTCACGATAGATAATATTCAGAAGACTGTTGCTGAATACTATAAAATAAAGATGGCAGATATGTTGTCTAAGCGTCGTTCTCGCAGTGTTGCACGTCCTCGTCAGATGGCAATGGCACTGGCAAAAGAATTGACCAACCACAGTCTTCCTGAGATCGGTGATGCTTTTGGTGGTCGCGATCATACTACCGTGCTTCATGCTTGCCGTAAGATCGAGCAACTGCGTGAAGAGAGCCACGATATTAAAGAAGATTATTCAAACCTAATTAGAACATTGTCGTCTTGATATGAAATTTACCGTCGAACGCGAATATTTATTAAAGCCTTTACAACAAGTTGCTGCGGCACTTGGTGGTCGTCCATCATTGCCGATTTTAGGTAATATCTTGTTGAAAGTAGAAGATGGTTGCTTGTCGATGACGGGTACCGATCTTGAAGTTGAACTTATCGCCAAGGTTGCCCTTGAAGGGGATTATGAATCCGGTACGGTTACTGTACCTTCTCGTAAGTTCCTCGATATTTGTCGTGGTTTACCAAGTAATGCCACTATCTCGGTGAGTTACGAAGGTGATCGCGTACTTATTCGTTCAAGCCGTAGCCGTTATACATTAACCACACTGCCTGCTGCTGATTTCCCAAATATTGAAGATTGGCAAAGCGAAGTTGAATTTACGCTTGAACAAGGCCGTATGCGTCAGCTGATTGATAGCACGCAGTTTTCAATGGCTAACCAAGATGTTCGTTACTACTTAAATGGTATGTTGTTTGAAACTGATGGTCAGCATTTACGATCAGTCGCAACTGACGGCCACCGTATGGCGGTGTGTGCGATTGATACAGGTCATGAATTACCAACGAAGCAAATTATCGTACCGCGTAAAGGGGTATTAGAGTTGGTTCGTCTATTTGATAACCCCGAATCGTTAGTCAACATTCAAATTGGTAATTCAAATATTCGTGCGACAGTGAACAACTTTGTCTTCACATCTAAATTAGTTGATGGACGTTTCCCTGATTATCGTCGCGTTATGCCACAAAATAGCACTAAGTTTGTTGAAGCTGGCTGTGAAGAGATGCGTAATGCATTTGCTCGTGCGGCGATTTTATCAAACGAAAAATTCCGTGGTGTGCGGGTTAACTTGTCTAATGGTGAGATGCGTATTACCGCAAACAACCCAGAGCAAGAAGAAGCGGAAGAGTTTCTTGATGTTGATTACCAAGGCGATAGCTTAGAAATTGGTTTTAACGTGAGCTATGTGTTGGATGTATTAAACACCCTTAAATGCGATCAAGTTCGTTTGTCATTATCTGATGCTAATGCGCCGTCGTTAATTGAAGATGCCACTAACGATGAAGCCATGTATGTGGTGATGCCTATCAGACTATAGGTATGGCACTTACTCGTTTGATGGTGCATGACTTTCGTAATATTGCATCGTGTGATTTAGCATTAGCTGCTGGTTTTAACTTTTTAGTGGGTGCTAACGGTAGTGGCAAAACCAGTGTATTGGAAGCTATCCATTACTTAGGTCATGGGCGTTCGTTCCGTAGCCACTTAACGAGCAGAGTGATCCGTCATGAACAGGCCGAGCTGTTTATTCATGGTCGAGTAGTTGATAACCAAACCCAGTTAATGCTGCCGATTGGGATCAACAAAAAACGTGATGGGACAACTGACGTTAAAATAGCAGGGGAGTCCAATCAAAAATTGGCACAACTTGCGCAGATTTTGCCATTACAGTTGATAACCCCTGAAGGATTTGATTTATTAATCGGCGGTCCTAAATACCGCCGAGCGTTTATCGATTGGGGTGTGTTTCATGTTGAACCTAAGTTCTATCATGCATGGGCGCGCTTAAAGCGATTAACCAAACAACGTAATGCCTTATTAAAAACTGCCCGCAGTTATCGAGAGCTCAGTTACTGGGATCAAGAGCTTGCCTTATTGGCAGAAGAAATAAGTGTATGGCGTAAAGATTACATTTCTGCGGTAAAAGAAAAAGCCGCAGAGATATTTCAGGTTTTTCTCCCTGAATTTGATATTCAACTCGGCTTTTACCGAGGCTGGGAAAAAGAAACACCTTATGCTGAGTTGTTGCAGCGCAATTTTGAACGTGATTGCCAACTCGGCTATACCGTAAGTGGGCCACACAAAGCTGATTTACGGATAAAGGTTGCCGGTACGCCTGTTGAGGACGTGTTGTCTCGTGGACAACTGAAATTGATGGTGTGTGCTTTGCGCTTAGCGCAAGGTTTACATCTTACAGAAGCGACTGGCAAACAATGTATTTACCTTATTGATGATTTTGCTTCCGAATTGGATAGCCACAGGCGAGCGTTGCTAGCGCAACGATTAAAGGAAACGAACGCCCAAGTCTTTATCAGTGCTATTAGTGACGATCAAGTTGCCGATATGCTTGATGAAAATGGCAAGTTGTTCCATGTGGAACACGGTAAAATAACCGCAGGATAATTAAAGCGAGAGTAACTCAATGTCCAATAATTACGATTCATCAAGCATTAAGGTGCTTAAAGGCCTCGATGCGGTACGTAAGCGCCCAGGAATGTACATCGGTGATACCGATGATGGTACTGGCTTGCACCACATGGTTTTTGAGGTTGTCGATAACTCTATCGATGAAGCTCTTGCTGGTCACTGTGAAGATATCATTGTTACTATCCATGAAGATGGTTCGGTATCGGTAAGCGATGACGGTCGTGGTATTCCAACCGAGATGCATGAAGAAGAAGGTGTATCAGCAGCAGAAGTTATCATGACGGTACTTCACGCCGGTGGTAAGTTCGATGATAACTCTTACAAAGTATCAGGTGGTCTACACGGTGTAGGTGTATCAGTTGTTAACGCCTTATCTGAAAAAGTAGAGCTAACTATTCAACGTGGTGGCCACATTTACCAACAAGTGTACCGTCATGGTGTACCTGATGCGCCATTGGCTGTGATCGGTGATACTGAAAAAACCGGTACACGAATCCGCTTTTGGCCAAGTGAAGACACCTTTACCAATATTGAATTCCACTACGATATTCTAGCAAAGCGTTTACGTGAGCTTTCATTCCTAAACTCTGGCGTATCAATCAACTTAAGTGATGAGCGTGAAGAAGGTAAAGAAGATCACTTCATGTATGAAGGTGGTATTCGCGCATTCGTAGAGCACTTAAACCGTAACAAAACGCCAATTCATCCGAAGGTTTTCCACTTTGATAGTGAGCGTGATGACGGTATCTCAGTTGAAGTTGCGATGCAGTGGAACGATGGTTTCCAAGAAAATATTTACTGCTTTACGAACAACATCCCTCAACGTGATGGTGGTACGCACTTAGCGGGGTTCCGTGGTGCGTTAACACGTACGCTGAACTCGTTCATGGATAAAGAAGGCTACTCGAAGAAAGCGAAAGCAGCGACATCGGGTGATGATGCACGTGAAGGTTTAACTGCAGTTGTTTCTGTTAAAGTGCCGGATCCTAAGTTCTCTAGCCAGACCAAAGATAAGCTAGTTTCAAGTGAAGTCAAAGCGGCTGTTGAATCTGCAATGAACGAAAAGCTGGCGGAATTCTTATTAGAAAACCCAAGTGATGCTAAAACCGTATGTAGCAAAATCATTGATGCATCACGCGCGCGTGAAGCGGCACGTAAAGCCCGTGAAATGACACGTCGTAAAGGCGCATTAGATTTAGCAGGTCTTCCTGGTAAACTTGCAGATTGTCAGGAAAAAGATCCTGCAGTATCTGAACTTTACATTGTGGAAGGGGACTCTGCTGGCGGTTCAGCCAAGCAGGGACGTAACCGTAAAAATCAGGCAATCCTACCGCTTAAAGGTAAGATCCTTAACGTAGAAAAAGCCCGTTTCGACAAGATGCTGTCTTCACAAGAAGTGGCAACACTTATCACGGCAATGGGCTGTGGTATTGGTCGTGACGAGTACAACCCAGATAAACTGCGTTACCACAACATCATCATCATGACCGATGCCGACGTCGATGGTTCGCACATTCGTACGCTACTATTGACCTTCTTCTACCGTCAAATGCCAGAGCTGATCGAACGTGGTCACATTTATATTGCTCAGCCACCACTTTACAAAGTGAAGAAAGGTAAGCAAGAGCAATACATTAAAGATGATGAAGATATGAACCAGTACCAAACGACATTGGCACTGGATAACGCATCATTGTTTGCCAATGATGGCGCACCAGCAATGACGGGTACAGCATTAGAAAGTCTTGTTACTCAATATAATGCAGGTATGAAGTTAATTGAGCGTATGAGTCGTCGCTACCCATCATTGATGTTAAATGAGTTTGTATACCAACCTCGTTTAAGTACAGAGATGATGGCTGAAGAAGCACAAGTAGAAGCATGGTTAACACCATTGATTGCTGCACTTAATGCTAAACAATCTGGTGAAAGTCAGTACAGCTTCGAAGTCATCCGTGATGAAGAAAACAATGTGTACCTACCTAAAGTTGTGGTTCGTACTCACGGTGTTGATCACGAATACTTGCTCAGCTTTGATTTACTGAATTCAAAAGAGTACGCGAAGATCGCTGATCTTTCTGAAGCATTAAACGGTTTACTTGATGATACTGCATTTGTTCAACGTGGTGAGCGTAAGCAAGCAGTTTCAAGCTTTAAAGATGCGTTGGAGTGGCTGAACAAAGAATCACGTCGTGGTCTTTCTCTACAGCGCTACAAAGGTCTAGGTGAAATGAACCCAGAGCAGCTTTGGGAAACAACGATGGATCCTGAATCTCGTCGCATGATGCAAGTAACGATCAATGATGCGGTTGCAGCGGATGAACTGTTTACCTGTCTAATGGGTGATCAGGTTGAACCTCGTCGTAACTTCATCGAAGAGAATGCACTGAAAGTTGCTAACCTTGACGTGTAGCACAAACGTATAGTTTGGCTTTCAAGCTCAATAAAAACGCCGCTAGTGATAGCGGCGTTTTTTATTTATTCATATTAACTAAAAAGCGGTTATTCTGCGTAAGCTTTAGCGACTTCTTCTGCAATAATCGTAATACCACGCTGCATTGCTTCATCATCTTGGACATAGTTCATGCGTAAGCATTCATGGCTATGTGCCCACTCATCTTGTAATCCGATAAAGAAATATTCACCAGGCACGATCAGTACGCCACGTTGTTTTAAGCGTTGATACAGTACCTTCGTGGTGATCGGTAAATCTTCAAACCATAGCCATAAGAAGATAGCGCCTTCAGGTTTGTGAATTTTAAATCGAGGATCGGGGATAGCTTGGCGCAGTAATTCAACGGCGCGTTGCACCTTCTGATGATAAAACGGCTTAATCACGTTTTGGCTCAGTGGTAATAGTTCTTGCTGGTGGATCATTTTCGTTGCCACCGCAGGGCCAATACTACCAGGCGCTAAGTTGACGATACCATTGATGTTAGACAAAGCAGTAACCATGGCTTCATTGGCAATCACGATACCGCATCGGACACCGGGTAACCCAAGTTTGGATAAGCTCATGCACAGAATGGTGTTGTTATCCCAAAACGGTGTTACCTCTTCAAAGATAATATCAGGGAAGGGTAAGCCGTAAGCATTGTCGATAATTAATGGGATCTGGTGCTCTTTAGCCAGTGCTGCTAAATGTTCAATTTCTTTATCTGTAAGTACATTGCCAGTCGGGTTAGTAGGACGAGAGGCACAAATTGCTGCGATGCTGTCATCGATGACGAGTTTGCTAAAATCGACATGGTATTTAAAAAAGCCATCTTCCAACATGCTGATTGTAGGTTGGTACGAGATAAACATATCAGGGCTTAAACCGGCATCTGCGTAACCAATGTATTCTGGCGATAACGGCAGTAATATTTTCTTCTTTTTGCCATTTTCAAATTCACCTGCCAGCAAGTTAAATAAACTAAAGAATGCACTTTGGCTGCCATTGGTTAAGACAATATTTTTCGAACTAATTTCCCAACCGTATTGTTGCTGTAACAGTGCAGCAAGCGCATCTAGAAAGCGATCTTTACCTTGTGGGCCATCATAGTTAGTCATCGACGCGGTAAGCTCACCTGTAATTGCCATGTCTTTTAATAGCTCGGTAAAGTAGTGATTCATGGCTGGGATTTGCGCTGGATTTCCACCACCGAGCATGATGGCATTGGGATTGGTGAGTCCATTGTTGAGATCTTGCATTAATAGAGTGATCCCAGAATCACCTGCAAACTTATTACCAAAGCGCGAAAAGTCCATTACGTTTACAACCTCAGTGTCGATATTTAGTTCTTGATGTAAGTGCTATCAATATGATGGCTTATTGAGCGTAACATAACGTATTGTTCGGTTCAGAAAAAGTTGAAATATTATCGGTTAGTGATGGTCGGTGCTGTGGATTTCACTGTATATCAAGGTGGTTGTACGCGTATTTAATATAAGTAAAAAGATGTTCCACATGAAACAATAGATAAGATACAGCAGAATCAAGGCGAAAAAAAACCACGCCGGAGCGTGGTTTTTAATAACGTCAGTAACCTTATTTTTGCAGTAGAGAGATATCTGCTACTTTCAAGAATTGGTTACGTAGTAGGTTAAGTAGTGCTAGACGATTAACTTTAAGTTTTTCGTCATCAGCCATCACCATTACGTTATCGAAGAATGCATCGACAGGCTCACGAAGTGAAGCAAGCTCTGTCAGTGCTGTTTGGTAATCGCCAGTAGCAAAGACAGGTTCAAGGGCTGTTACAACCGCTTCAACCTTTTCAGCTAGCTCTTTTTCCGCAGCTTCAACAAGTAGGCTGTTATCAACTGTAGTTGGGAGCTCACCGTCAAACTTCGCAAGGATGTTACCAACACGCTTATTCGCTGCTGCTAGTGACTCAGCAGCATCAAGCTCACGGAAGTGGCTTACCGCTTTAACACGCTTATCAAAGTCGGCTGGTTGAGTTGGGTGCATCGCAAGCACAGCTTGGATAACATCAATACTAAAGCCTGCATCTTGGTACCATGCACGGAAACGGCCAAGCATAAACTCAATGACATCTGAATCAACGTTGTTGTTGGTTAGCTTGTCACCAAATAGTGAGTGCGCTTTCGCGACTAGATCAACTAAGTCTAAGTCGTAGCCATTTTCAACGATGATACGTAATACACCTAGCGATGCGCGACGAAGTGCGAAGGGATCACTACCTTTTGGTGCTTGACCAATACCGAAGATACCTACAATCGTATCTAGTTTATCAGCCATAGCCACGGCTGATGATACAGGTGTGCTTGGAAGTTGATCGCCAGCAAAACGAGGCATGTATTGCTCGTTAAGTGCTAGTGCAACATCTTCAGCTTCGCCGTCATGACGTGCATAGTGCATACCCATTACACCTTGCGTATCTGTAAATTCAAATACCATAGATGTCATTAGGTCACATTTCGCCAGTAGACCAGCACGTTTTGCGTTAGTTACATCAGCACCGATCTTGTCTGCAATGTAGCCAGCAAGCTCAGTAATACGATCTGTCTTGTCTTTAATTGTACCCAATTGCTTTTGGAAAATCGCAGTCTCTAGTTGAGGCAGGCGATCAATCAACTTGCTCTTAAGGTCAGTATTAAAGAAGAACTCAGCATCCGCTAGACGAGGACGAACCACTTTCTCGTTACCTGAGATAATTTGGCTTGGATCGTTAGAGATGATGTTGGATACGAAGATGAACTTAGGCACAAGTTTGCCTTCCGTATCGTAGACAGGGAAGTACTTCTGATCACCTTTCATGGTGTAAACTAAAGCTTCAGAAGGAACCTTTAAGAATTCCTCTTCAAAAGATGCTGTTAGTACCACAGGCCACTCAACAAGAGAGGTCACTTCTTCAACCAGATCATCTTCAAGATCTGCAATACCGCCAACAGCTTCAGCTGCTTTTTTCGCATCAGCTAAAATGATCGCTTTACGCGCTTCATAATCAGCCATTACTTTACCGCGCTCTTCTAAGATAGCAGGGTATTGATCCGCGTTGTCGATAGTAAACTCAGCTTCACCCATGAAGCGGTGACCACGGATAGTACGTGCTGAAGCAACACCTAAAATAGTGCCTTCGATTAGCTCGTCACCCAATAGCATGGTCAGTGTTTTCACTGGACGGATAAACTGAGTTTCTTTATCACCCCAACGCATTGGACGTGGGATTGGCAGTTTAGCCAGTGCAGCAGCAGCCAGTTCAGGTAGTAGTGTTTGGGCTGGTTGGCCTTTGACTTCTTGCTTGAACAGTAACCATTCGCCTTTATCGGTAACCATGCGCTCTGCTTGATCAACCGTAATACCATTACCACGAGCCCAACCTTGAGCAGCTTTGGTTGGTTTTCCGTCAGCGTCGAATGCTGCTGATACCGCAGGTCCACGTTTTTCAACCACTTTGTCTGGCTGGTTTTCAGCAAGACCCGTTACTTTAAGGGCTAAACGACGAGGAGCGGCATACCATTTGATACCATCATGAGGTAGATCTGCGGCTTTTAATTCAGCTTCAAAGTTAGCAGCAAAAGCTTCTGCTAGGGTACGTAATGCTGTTGGTGGTAGCTCTTCCGTACCGAGTTCGATTAAGAAATTCTTATGTGTCATGGCGATCCCTTACTTGTCTTTTTTACACATTGGGAAGCCAAGTGCTTCACGAGATGCGTAGTAAGCTTCAGCAACTTGTTTAGTTACGTTGCGAATACGCAAAATGTAACGTTGACGTTCAGTTACAGAGATCGCTTTACGTGCATCTAATAGGTTAAATGCATGAGCGGCTTTTAGAATACGCTCGTAAGCAGGCAACGGTAGTGGTTGCTCTAGCTCTAGTAGTTTGATTGATTCTTTTTCACATTGATCGAAGAATGTGAATAGGAAGTCGACATCAGCGTGCTCAAAGTTGTACGTTGATTGCTCAACTTCGTTCTGGTGGAAAATATCACCATACGTCACTTTGCCTAAAGGACCATCAGTCCATACTAGGTCGTAAACAGAATCAACGTTCTGAATGTACATCGCAAGACGCTCGATACCGTAAGTGATTTCACCTGTTACAGGTTTACACTCAAGGCCACCAACCTGCTGGAAGTAAGTAAACTGTGTTACTTCCATGCCGTTTAGCCAAACTTCCCAGCCTAGACCCCAAGCACCCAATGTTGGGTTTTCCCAGTTGTCTTCAACAAAACGGATGTCGTGCACTTTAGTATCGATACCGAGTACTTCTAATGAGCCTAAGTACAGTTCTTGAATGTTGTCTGGCGATGGTTTTAGCATCACTTGGAACTGGTAGTAGTGCTGTAGACGGTTAGGGTTTTCGCCGTAACGACCGTCAGTTGGTCGGCGAGATGGTTGTACATACGCTGCTGCAATTGGTTCTGGACCTAGAGCACGTAAACATGTCATTGGGTGAGAAGTACCTGCGCCCACTTCCATGTCTAGGGGTTGCACAATAGTACAACCTTGTTGGCCCCAGTAATCCTGCAGCGCGAGGATCATGCCCTGAAAGGTTTTAATATCGTATTTCTGCATTGTCAGCTTCGCGAGATTAGTGGATTAAAAAGAGTAATAATCCAGTATACCTCGCCAACCCTGAGGCGAGTAGGGGCAGTGCGTGTTTTTTACACATCTGTTGGGGGATTTACCAAAATTCTTCCAGCTTTTCTCCTTTTTTATTTTGCATTAAGGGAATTTTTACATTCTTTTGATGCCTCATATACCGTTGTTGATTACAATACATAAAAAGTATTATTAGGTTTAATGGCCTAGTAGCATAAATTTCAATTTTTTCGATCTTCGGATCGAGTATACGGATACTTAAAAAAGATGGCTCAAATTCAAGCAATGGCATCTAAAAAGTGGGTGCGCGCTGCAGTACTTTCTGTTGTGGCTTCTGTAACTATGGCTGGTTGTTCAACTGTAAATCCATACACAGGTGAATCACAAACAGCGAAAGGCACTGGTGGCTCAATCATTGGTGCACTTGCTGGAGCTGCAATTGGTGTTGCTTCTTCAAGCAAGCACGACCGCGGTAAAGGTGCTCTGATTGGCGCTGCTGCTGGTGCTGCACTTGGTGGCGGTATTGGTTACTACATGGATGTGCAAGAAGCGAAACTACGTCAGCAATTAGCATCTTCAGGTATCAGTGTTACCCGTGATGGTAATAACATCATTCTTAACATGCCAAACGAAATTACGTTTGGTTTTGATCAGGCAAACTTAAATGATCGTGCGATGAATGCTCTGCATAACGTAGCGATTGTGGCTAAAGAATACGAAAAAACACAGTTAAATGTATTAGGTTTCACTGATAGCAAAGGCACTGAAGCATACAATCTTCGCCTATCTCAAGTTCGTGCAGATGCGGTTGCTAACTACTTAATCCGTCAAGGTGTGAATGCTAATCGTGTGGTATCTCAAGGGCGTGGTGAGTCTAATCCAATCGCTTCTAATAGTACGGCGAACGGTCGTGCGCAAAACCGTCGTGTAGAAATTATTCTTTCTCCACTAGGTTAATTTTACCTTTAGCGTGATCAAACGGTGAGCGTTGGCTCACCGTTTTTGTATCTATAGAATGATCATTAATGGTTAAAATACCCGCTTTTCTTTGTTACACTTAGCTTTCCTTTGGGGAGTAGCCTCTCGCACTTTGCGAGATAATTATCAACATAATCGAAGCAAAATCTTCGTGGTAATTATGATTTATCCAGCGCGATAAATTTGGCAAGACCAACGGCAAACAACACAAACCGGGGTGGGAGTGTATGTTTTGCTATTGGTATCAATAATTCCCGCCCCAGAGAGTATGTTGTGAGTGTTTTAGCTGTTTCTATTACGTCTGTTGCTTTAGCCGAAATTGGTGATAAGACCCAACTTTTATCCCTACTGTTAGCCAGTCGATATCGCAAACCCTTTCCCATTATTTGTGCCATTTTTCTTGCGACTATCGTTAATCATGCATTAGCTGCATGGCTTGGTGTCGCTATTGCTGATTACTTAACACCGAATATTTTAAAGTGGGTGTTAGTGGTGAGTTTTATTTTAATGGCTGGCTGGATCTTAATTCCCGATAAACTCGATGATGAAGAAAAATTATCAAATCGAGGCCCTTTCATTGCCAGTTTTATTGCGTTCTTTATCGCGGAAATTGGTGATAAAACCCAAATCGCTACGACGATGCTAGGGGCGAAATACCATGATGCACTAATGTGGGTTGTGCTTGGTACGACGATTGGAATGTTGTTGGCCAATGTTCCCGTGGTTCTTATTGGTAAGTTATCAGCTGAAAAAATGCCGCTAGGACTGATACGCAAAATTACTGCTGCGCTCTTTATTTTCTTAGCTGCAGGTGCTGCGTTTGGTATGTAGATATCACTGATCGTTTCATGTGAAACATGACTTTATTGCCTAGCAGGAGTCAGTGTTTTGTTTCATTATGATGAAGTGTGATAGCACGATATGAAGCGTTAATTCTCTCATGCTAGAGTAAATGAAGTTATGTCATTGGTTCGTTTTGCTGTAATTGCAGGAGGGAGTATGGCTCAGTTTCTCGCGCTATCGCTGAAAAGCCAATGTTGGTTATTTCACTTGGCATTGGTGCTGAATATCTTTGGTATGGTCTTAACGGACATGTGGCTTCCTATGGTAGTAGGGGCACTTGTTACCTTATATCTGGCGTTAGATTCATTAGTTCGATTGCGTTATGTCTTACCGCTTAAAAAAGAAATACGTGATTTGCATAATGAGTTAGCAGCATTACGTCAAAAAATGAATGATGTGTAGTGTTCTTTCACGTTAGAGATAATGTGATAGTAATTAAAAAGGCAGCCTAATTTAAAGGGCTGCCTTTTTTGTTATTTATTTTGGTATTTTTGTCAGTGCTTAGTTGGTGCCTTTTTGGATCAAAAAGCGATAAGGAACGCTTTCTGTTTCTGCGGCAAGCAGTGTGTGATCCATAAAGCGGCAAAAACTGGGAATATCGCGTGTCGTTGACGGATCGTCAGCCAATACCAATAGGGTTTCGCCTTCGGCCATTTTCCTTACCGTTTTACGAACCATCATCACAGGCTCAGGGCAGCGTAGTCCTTGCGCTTCTAGGCTGTGGGTCGGATTATCAAAAATAGCAGTCATAACATACACATCTAATTAGTAAGTGGTAGATCATACTTATGGACAAGAATTAATCAATAACACTTGGCAAATCAAGATATACTGTGTAACGTAATTAACAAGTTATTAACTTTTCTTTCTGAAGGATTAGGGGGAAGTAGTATGCTGACATCAATGGATAGACTGACAATTTATGCCGTGCTGTGTTTTATCTCGTTCTGCACCATCATGTTAACCAGTTCAAATGATATGGGCATTTTTGCTATTGGCGGCCTGTTTTCAGCGGCTCTTGGATTATGGTTTGAACTGACCAGCGATGCTGAATTGGAAGAAGAAAACTAATTTATTCATAACCAACACCCATCATCTTGGGTTTTCCCGCGATTAAAGCGGGATTTTTTTTATCTATCCCCTCATAATATTGTCACATTTGATTAATTCCGAGTCCCTGAGAGCCTGATGGAACTAGAAGAAGTTTATCGTCGTGACTTAAATTTGTTGGTAGCACTGAAAGTTCTTTTGGATGAAGGAAGCGTTAGTCGTGCAGCTGTTCGTTTGAATTTAAGCCAATCAGCCATGAGCCGTGTGTTAGGTCGATTACGTGATTTATTACATGATCCCTTATTTACCCGACAGGGGCAGGCACTAATTCCAACTCAACGAGCATTAGAGATCAATGAGCTGTTAAATGACCCTTTGGAGTCGTTACGTCTTTTATTAACGCCTAATGATTTTCAGCCTAGCCAGTGTGATCAGCGGTTCAAAATTGCGACAACAGACTATGCGATGCAAACCATTTTGCCTTTTGCTTTGCCGCGAATTTATCAAGAAGCGCCACATATCTCATTAGAGTTTGCACCACTGCAACATGATCACCTATTGGGGCAATTAACCAGTGACGGTTGTGACATGGCAATTTGTCGCCCTGTTGGAGATATTGATTCACTTTGTCATCAGCAACTTGGTTTAGTGAGTGTATTTTGCTTGATAGCATCCGATCACCCGTTAGCTAATAAGCCCTTAACGTTTGATGATTACCTGACGTACCCTCATGCCATGATAGCGATTAGTGATGGAGTTAAGTCATTAATTGATGATGAGTTGCGTGGCTACCCTGAACTTAAATTGGTGCTACGGGCATACCACTTAGAAGCCGCATTAGCGGTGCTCAAGATCATGCCGCTGATTATTACCGTTCCTGCCGATCTCGCGTATTTAGTCGCAGAACGTTATGACTTGGTGGTTAAACCGCTGCCGTTTGAGTTTAAACCGTTTGATTACTCTCTTATTTGGCATTCACGGTGTGAGCATTCAGCATCGCAAATATGGCTACGTAATATTATAAAAGAAGAGTGTAGTCGGCTGATTGATTCGCGGATCCTTGATATGGGTTTAATAAAGTAGCGGATAACAAAAAGGCCAGCACAATGACTGACCTTCTTAGTTGGTGTGGGGTTATCGATTAAAGCTTGATAACGACACGACCTGTGATTTGACCATTAGTGATCGCTTCAGCACATTCTGCAACTTCTTCAAGTTCTACTTCGCGACAAGCTTGTTCAAAGTAGCTTGCTGGTAGAATTTCAGATAGACGTTGCCAAGCTTGTTGACGTTTCTCGAACGGACACATTACAGAATCTACACCTTGTAGGCGAACGTTACGAAGAATAAATGGCATTACTGTTGTTGGTAAATCAAAACCGCCAGCAAGACCACAAATAGCAACCGCACCATTGTAGTTAATTTGGCTCAATACTTTTGCCAATACTTTGCTACCAACAGTATCAATAGCACCAGCCCATAGTTGTTTATCTAATGGGCGAGCAGGCTCTTCAAATACGCTACGCTCAATAATTGTTGTTGCGCCAAGCTTTTTCAGTAGGTCGCCATTAACTTCTGCGCGACCTGTCACTGCCGCTACTTTGTAGCCTAGTTGAGAAAGTAAAGTCACAGCAACAGAGCCAACACCGCCACTTGCACCTGTAACTAAAATTTCACCGTCTTCTGGTTTTACATCAGCATCAATAAGCGCTTGTACACAAAGCATTGCTGTTAAGCCTGCAGTACCAATCATCATAGCTTGTTTGCCATCGAATTTTTCAGGTAGCGGTACTAACCAATCTGCTTTTAGGCGTGCTTTTTCTGCCATGCCACCCCAGTGACCTTCACCGACACCCCAGCCAGTTAAGACAACTTTATCACCAGCTTTGTAACGGTTATCTGAAGACTCAGCGACAGTACCCGTTAGATCGACACCTGGAACCATTGGGAATTGACGAACAATGCGACCTTTACCGGTGATCGCTAAACCATCTTTGTAATTCAGTGAAGAGTAATCAACATTAATTAATACATCACCTTCAGGAAGCTCTGATGTTTCTAGCTGACGAATACCTGCAATTGTTTTTTTATCTTCTTGTTCTAGTACGAGTGCTTTAAACATAGCAATGCTCCGGTAAATTCATGTTCGACAGTGAATGTAAGATAAGTGTATATCGACTTTTAGTTATGAATAAAATGAAACTTAATCATGGTATCTATGTACACCTAGCATATATTCGTTGAAATCGTCTTTTATCTTTTAGGTAGATAGTCTGATTGAGTATATCGCTAATATAAAAAATAAATAGCGAGAATAAAAAAAGCTTACCGTGAGGGTAAGCTTTTTGTGTCAGTGGGGTGTCTATTATTCTACGCGTTCAAAAATGGTAGCAATACCTTGGCCAAGACCAATACACATGGTCGCTAAACCAAACTCAACGTCATGGCTTTCCATTAAGTTTATTAATGTGGTTGAAATACGAGAGCCTGAACAGCCAAGAGGATGCCCAAGTGCAATAGCACCGCCATTGAGATTAACTTTTTCATCCATTTTATCGAGTAGACCTAAGTCTTTTGCGCAAGGGAGCGATTGCGCTGCAAAGGCCTCATTGAGCTCTATCATTCCGATGTCATCGATGGTTAAGCCTGCTCGTTTAAGTGCTTTTTGAGTAGCAGGTACAGGGCCATAACCCATAATAGATGGATCGCAGCCTGCAACGGCCATTGATTTTACGCGCGCACGAATACGTAGCCCTAAATCACGGGCATGTTGCTCATCCATTAATAGCATAGCGGATGCGCCATCAGATAAGGCTGAAGAGGTGCCTGCGGTAACCGTACCATTAACGGGATCGAAAACAGGGCGAAGCTGACTCAAGGTTTCTACGGTGGTTTCAGGACGAATAACTTCATCGGTTTCAAAGCGCTTTAAAATCCCATCGCTATCGTGACCTTCAGTGGCGAGTATTTCGTTATTAAAACGTCCTTCAACTGTGGCTGCGTAAGCTCGTTGATGAGAGCGTGCAGCAAAGGCATCTTGCATTTCTCGACTGATACCATGCATTCGACCTAGCATTTCAGCGGTTAGTCCCATCATACCTGCCGCTTTTGCAACGGATTTTGATAACCCCGGGTGGAAATCAACACCATGGTTCATTGGTACATGTCCCATGTGTTCAACGCCACCGATAATACATGTTTTCGCGTCACCAACCATGATTGCGCGGGTTGCATCATGTATCGCCTGCATTGATGAACCACATAAGCGATTGACCGTTGTTGCACCAACAGAATGGGGAATGCCTGCTAAAAGTGCGGCATTACGTGCGACATTAAAACCTTGCTCTAAGGTTTGCTGAACACAGCCCCAGTAAATATCTTCAATATTGTTTGGATCGAGTTGTGGGTTGCGCTCAAGCAAACCTTTCATTAAATGAGCGGAAAGATCTTCGGCGCGAACGTTCCTATAAGCCCCAGCTTTTGAACGTCCCATCGGGGTGCGGATACAATCAACAATTACAACGTTATTCATAATGATGCCCTCATCCTTAAGCGTTCAGGTTAGTGGTATGGTTATAGTACGTTTCGCCTTTAGTGGCTTTTTCTCGTAGTCCTTTTGGTACTTCATACAATGCACCTAATTCGGCATATTGATCGGCCAGTGCAACATAATTGGCAAGCCCTAAGCTATCAAGGTAACGGAACACACCACCTCTAAATGGTGGGAAACCTAAACCGTACACCAACGCCATATCGGCTTCGGCTGGCGTGGCGATAATGTTTTCTTCTAAACAACGCACCACTTCATTAATCATAGGGATCATCATACGAGCGATAATAGCGTCGCTGGTAAACGCTGTATTTGGTTGGCAAACAGGGGCGAGAAGTGCTTCTGTCTTATCTGACACGGCTTTTTTCGGTTTACCTTTACGATCGATAGAGTAGCTAAAGAAACCATGGCCGTTTTTCTGACCGAAACGCTGTGCTTCAAACATCACATCAATGGCATCTTTACCATTTTTCCCCATACGATCAGGGAAACCTTCTGCCATGACCGCTTGCGCGTGATGCGCCGTATCAATACCGACAACATCGAGTAGATAAGCAGGACCCATTGGCCAACCAAACTCTTTTTCCATGACTTTATCGATTTGAATGTAATCAGCCCCATCTTTAAGCAATAAGCTAAAGCCAGAAAAGTAAGGGAAGAGCACGCGGTTCACAAAGAACCCTGGGCAGTCATTAACAACAATTGGTGATTTACCCATTTTCGCAGCATAAGCGACAACGCGATCAATGGTCTCTTTCGATGTTTTTTCACCGCGAATGATCTCAACTAATGGCATGCGATGAACGGGGTTGAAAAAGTGCATGCCACAGAAATTTTCAGGGCGTTTAAGTGATTTGGCTAGTAGGTTAATTGGAATAGTTGAGGTATTTGAAGCAAGCACGGTGTCGTCGGTCACTTGGTTTTCAACATCAGCTAATACCGCCGCTTTTACTTTTGGATTTTCAACGACAGCTTCCACTACGATATCGACACTGTCTGCGCCAGCGTAATGTAAACTCGGAGTAATGGATGACAGAACGGAAGCCATTTTTAAACCATCAATACGCTTACGCTCAAGTTGTTTATTTAACAGCTTGGCCGCTTCATTCATGCCTAAGCTCAATGAAGCTTCAGCAATATCTTTCATTAAAACAGGCGTGCCTTTTAGCGCTGATTGATAGGCGATACCACCCCCCATAATACCTGCGCCTAATACCATGGCGTGCTCTGTCGGTTTTGCTGATTTTGACGCTTTTTTGGCTTGGCTTTTAATATATTGGTCGTTTAAGAAAATGCTAACCAATGCTTGAGCAACATCGGTTTTGGCTAATTGAACAAAATGCTGGTTTTCGATCACTAATGCTTCATCTCGAGCGCATCGTGCGGCTTGTTCGATAGTCGCCACAGCAGCCATAGGTGCAGGGTAATGTTTACCAGCGACTTTGGCGACCATACCTTTGGCTGTCGAGAAGCTCATAGTCGCTTCTATTTTATTAAGCGAAAGCGGTGCTTGTTTTTGTTTTCGACGTTGTTGCCAGTCTAGTTTTCCTTCAATCGCACTTTTTATCATTGCCAGTGCGGCGTACTTTAAGTTGTCAGTTTCAACAACAGCATCAACTAGTCCCAACTTTAAAGCGTCTTGTGCTTTCTTATCTTTACCAGCGGTAATGATTTCCATTGCTGAATCAGCACCAATTAAACGCGGCAGTCTTACTGTGCCACCAAAGCCTGGCATGATCCCCAATTTTGTTTCAGGTAGACCAATACGCGCTTTAGTATCAGCAACACGAAAATCTGTAGCAAGTACACACTCACAACCGCCGCCTAACGCATAACCATTAATGGCTGAAAGCGTCGGTACAGGGAGATCTTCAAGCTTATTAAAAATGTCATTGGCATGAGAAAGCCATTGTGAGAGTTCTTGTTCTGGCTTGGCAAATAGTCCGAGAAACTCAGTAATATCCGCACCGACAATAAAGGCGTCTTTTGCTGAGGTAATAATTACCCCTTTTAAATCGGGTTGTTGATACAACGCATTAAGTGCTTGATTGAAGCTTTCCAGTGTCGAAATATTGAATTTATTCACTGGGCCTTGAGCATTAAGGTTGATCTCCGCAATACCATCTTCCAGATAGCTAACGGATAGGGTTTCACCTTGGTAAATCATGTTCTATCTCCATATGTTCCAGTCTACGCTGGATTTGGTTTGATTTAACTGGTTTGACCTGTTGTAGGTATAAACTAAGTGTGAACCCTAAAAGAAACAAATTCAAACACTAATTTAAACATTTGTTTAACATTTATGATGAATGACTCAACTTCAAGACAAGGTGTGAGTTGACGCATGGCGTAATAACAGGGTGTTAACGACAGCACTATGAGATAGAGAGGAATGTGGTATCCTGCCACCCCTTTATCATTAAGGCGTAAATAATGTCGAATTCTGAACCTTATCTTGTTCCTACTGCAGAAGTGATATTTGAAGAAGAGATCAAGAAAAGTCGCTTTATTACTTATTTAGCGCATACCCCTAATATTGAGGCTGCGAAACTGTTCGTACAGCAAATTAAAGAGCGTCACCATGATGCGCGCCATAATTGCTGGGCATTTGTCGCTGGTCGCCCGAGTGACTCAATGAAATGGGGGTTTAGTGATGATGGCGAACCATCAGGCACCGCTGGTAAGCCGATATTGGCACAGCTAACAGGCTCTGGTGTTGGTGAAATGACCGCTGTTGTAACACGTTACTATGGTGGTATTCGTTTAGGTACTGGTGGGTTAGTAAAAGCTTATGGTGGTGGGGTACAGCAAGCCCTGACATTACTCGAAACAAAAGAAAAAGTGATCACTTCAACATTGCATTTGAGTTGTGAATATAATCAAGTGTCTTTAGTTGAAGCATTATTAAGTGAATACAATGGCACTCAGTTACATGCCGATTATGGTAATCAAGTCACTATGCAGATAGAGCTAGATAATCGTATAGTGGAAGAGTTTCGTGCCAAATTAACCAATCGTAGTGGCGGGCGCATCATTGCAGGCTCGGCTTCAGATACATAATCATTTCCATATTAAGGTGAGAGCCGCTTAGGCCATGCAATTTCGTTCAATTATTCGAATCGTCGGGCTATTGCTCGCGTTATTTAGTGTCACCATGCTTATCCCTGCACTGGTGGCATTGATCTATCGTGATGGTGCGGGTTTCCCGTTTGTCGTGACGTTTTTTATTCTTATTACAGGTGGTGGCTTATTGTGGCTACCAAACCGACAACATCGCCATGAACTAAAAGCTCGAGACGGTTTTCTTATTGTTGTCTTATTTTGGGTGGTTATTGGTAGTGCCGGTGCAATCCCATTTTTATTATCTAAAACACCTGATTTGTCAGTCGCAGACTCCTTTTTTGAATCATTTTCCGCGCTGACAACCACAGGAGCGACCGTTATTGTCGGCCTTGACTATCTGCCTAAAGCGATTTTGTTTTATCGCCAGTTATTACAGTGGTTTGGTGGTATGGGGATCATCGTACTTGCTGTCGCCATTTTACCCGTACTGGGTATCGGTGGGATGCAGTTATATCGAGCAGAAATTCCGGGACCGGTAAAAGACAGTAAGATGACGCCGCGTATTGCTGAGACAGCAAAAACCTTGTGGTATATCTATCTTGCCTTAACCATTGCTTGCGCACTCGCATTTTGGTTAGCAGGGATGTCAGCTTTTGATGCTATCTCACATAGTTTCTCAACTATCGCTATTGGTGGTTTTTCTACCCACGATGCCAGTATCGGGTATTTTAATAGCCCCACGATTAATATGATCACCGTGGTGTTTCTTTTAATTTCAGCGTGTAATTTTTCTTTGCACTTTGCTGCCTTCGGTAATGGTGGTGTGCACTTAAGAACCTATTGGCGTGATCCTGAGTTTCGCGCATTTCTCGGTGCGCAGGTGATTTTATTTGGTATCTGCTTTGGTTTATTACTCAAACATAGCCCTTATGATTCCTATTTTACGGCGTTTGATCAGGCGTTATTTCAAACCGTATCTATCTCAACGACCGCAGGATTTACGACCACAGGATTTTCTGACTGGCCGCTTTTCTTACCGGTGCTGCTTTTATTCTCTTCATTTATAGGAGGATGTGCAGGCTCAACGGGTGGCGGTATGAAAGTGATAAGAATTTTACTACTTTCTTTGCAAGGTGTACGTGAATTAAAACGTCTTGTTCACCCGCGTGCGGTTTACACGATTAAGTTAGGTAATAAAGCATTACCTCAGCGAGTCGTTGATGCTGTATGGGGTTTTTTCTCGGCTTATGCCTTAGTGTTTGTGGTTTGCATGTTGGCATTAATCGCGACCGGGCTTGATGAGCTGACTGCATTCTCAGCTGTTGCAGCCACACTTAATAATTTAGGCCCCGGTTTAGGAGAAGTCGCTGTCCACTTTGGTGAAGTTAATGATTCCGCAAAATGGATATTAATTATTGCGATGTTATTTGGTCGATTAGAAGTATTTACATTATTAGTTTTATTTACGCCGACATTCTGGCGTAACTAAAGGAGTACTTATGGAAAAGGTATTGTTGCTGCATTCGAGTTGTGAAGGGCAAACTAAGAAAATCTTAAATCATATTGAGCAACAATTAGGTGAACAGTACCACTGTGACTATGTAGACATTCATAGTGAGCCCAATGTTGATTTTAATTTGTATGATCGTGTGCTTGTTGGCGCCTCTATTCGCTATGGTCACTTCAATAAGAAACTGTATCGATTTATCAATAAATACCAACAAGAACTGTCACAATATAATGTTGCTTTTTTCTGTGTGAATCTTACTGCACGTAAAGAAGGCAAAGATACGCCAGAGGGCAGTGCTTATATTAAGAAGTTCTTAATTAAGTCACCATGGCACCCTGTGTTAATCGGCGTTTTTGCTGGCGCACTAAGATATCCCCGTTATAACTTCTTTGATCGCACAATGATTAAGTTGATTATGAAAATCACAGGTGGAGAAACGGATACGACGAAAGAGGTGGAATACACGGATTGGAATAAAGTGAGCGATTTTGCTACGCAATTTAAGCAGCAACGGAATGAAAAATAGGAAGTTGATTGCTTTTTGAACTAACGTTCTCTTTTTTAAAAGAAAAGTTAATTATTGCTTGCTAAGCCTCATTTTGTCTCTATAATGCCGCCACATCGACGCGATAACGGCTTCCAGTAAGGATTTCGGGAAGTGACGATAGGATGAAAGATTTAATAAAATAAGTTGAAAAAAGTGTTTGACACGACAGCTTATTTCGCTAGAATGGCCATCCACTTCAACGAAAGCCTGAAACGTTTAAAAGTTTTAGTTTCGATGAGGATTGTTCTTTAACAATTTGACCATGCAATCTGTGTGGGCACTCGTTGAAAAGTTAAGTCGAAAGATTTATCAATGATACTAGTGACCAATACAAATAACTTCGGTTATTTGGCACAGTCAATTCAAATAT
>NZ_PYNU01000019.1:0-76097 GCF_003026075.1 Photobacterium sp. GB-210
TGCCTCTAATTTAAATTCAGCACTAAATAATCGTCTTGTTCGTTTTGTCATGATGTCACCTATCCATGTTAAGAGGTGATGATATCACCTCTGAGTAGGTGGCCAAATTTAATGTACCACTACACAACCCCAACAAAAGCAAAATTTTTTATTCATAAACTAGAAAATCATAGTTGGGTGGTACAAGGAAAGCATGAGCTAGATTATGATATTTCGGACACATTTCACGATCTGGTAATTCATGATTTAGATGGGGAGCTTGATACGCAAGATAAACAAGTTTCTTGGGTAAGCCACAGACTGAATGAAATGAACGCTGTCTTTTCATATGGAGATATATCTAAAACACACAAATTGTTACTGGCCTGTCAATGGTTATTTGAAAGTTTTAGTGGTAAAAATGAATTACTTTCTTTTGTTCAAACTACTGTAGTAATTGAAATTTTGTTGGGAGATAAGGCCTCATCTGAACAAGTTGGTTTAGGTACATTATTGCGAAATCGTTGTGCCTATTTAATAGGAACTAGTCAGAGTCAACGGGACGAAATATTAGATGATTTTCAAAAGATATATGATGTTAGATCTAAAATAGTTCATGGTGGTAAAAGCAGGCTGAATTCTGTTGAACAAGCTCTTAAGTATAAGTTGCAATGGATGTGCCGAAGAGTAATTCAAGAAGAGGTAAAATTGCTTTGTGAAGATAAAAACCAGGAAGGATAATTTCAACCGATTATTTTGTTACCTCTGATTGAGGTGTTACTTTTTATTATACTTACCACTTACCACCATAAGTAGAGCAACCTATCTTGGTTAGCTCAAACAAAGCGATCTCTAATCAAGATCGCTTTGCTTTCTAAAACCGTTTTCCAAACCGACTGGTATTATCTTTCCATTCTTCAACTGCAGAACGTAACCAACGTAAGGGCATCAATGTAATTGGCTCAGGGAAGCCGCGTGTTTGTCGCCACTTATAAATCGTTGCTCGACTTGTGATTTGAAACATCTCTAATACTTCAACGTAACTAATCAAAAGATGTGTGATTGCTCATTAAGTTCAGCATAAGTTTTTGCTGGTGGCGGTGAATCAGGTAGTTGCTTTTCTTGTTGATTCCTACGGTGTGACAGTGTCATGTTCATGCTGTTTTCAGTGGTATATGAGATGTTTACAGTAGGGTAGCTGTTGTAATCGAACATGTTTGATTCCTTATTCGCATTTTGTACTAATAAAATCAGAAAGACGAACCCGATTCATGGTATCTCAACAACGGGTATCACCTTTAAATAATCCTTCCACTTTAATTTTGTACACCTTTTGGGAAATAACTCACCAAATGTTTGCTACCCTCTATTTTTCCATCATATCTACTGCGTTTATAACTTGCTCTATAAAGCTCAAACACATTAATAAGGTAAGTAAATTATTGTGACTGAAGTGTGAGTTTTGTTGTATATCTCTTTGTTTAATATTAAGTAAGATTAAACTGCATACCTATTTATTAATCTTAGGTGTGTTAGATGTCTAGAAAGTTTTGGGGTTACCGAATTGATAAGACAAAAATTGATTTCTTTCGTCAGGAACTAAAAGAAGGAAGGTTAAGACAAGGTTGGGGATGGGATGATGAGCAGAACTTAAGGCAGCTCACTATGGACAGTGGCGCTCGTCGCAATCTACCTATTTTTCGTAAGGTAAAGAAAGGTGACATCTTATTAGTACCTCGCTTACCAACGTGGAATGAAGTGGCGATTGTAGAAGCAACCCAAGACTTCTCTGAGGGCTATGATTTCTCTATCGATCCTAAGTTAGGCGATTTTGGTCATATTTTTCCTGCACGTTTGATTAAAAGTTTTAATAGAAAAAATGCCAACGTGTTGGGGGATCTAAGAGCCAGCTTAAAACAGGTCAATCGCTTTTGGAATATGAGTCATTGCAAAGACAGTATCGAAAAGTTGATCAACCATGATGAGTTGCTGGTCGATTCTATTGGTTTCTCTAACCGCTTTAATAATCTTCTCACCGACAATATCAGTCAATCGTTAGAACAAACGGACTTCTATACAAATTTCTACCGACAAATGAATGAGCAATTCTCTAATGAAGAATGGGAATATGCATTGGTTCAGGGTATCCGAAAAATTTTGCCTGAACCGATTTTAGTAGAGCGTACGGGTGGAATTTTAGAGAAAGAGCATGGAACTGATATTCTTATTACATTGCCCGGTTTGCTCGGTAAAAGTTATGGCATTGCCATTCAGGTAAAAGATTATCGTGGGTTAATGAGTGATGGGGCGATAAAGCAGATTCAAAAAGCGGACTCTTGGAATAATGAGAATTTCACGATTATTGATAAATACGTAATTGTGACCCAATGTTCAAAAGACGATCATCCTGAGGACTTCCAGAATACCGATGGCGTCACTATTTTATTTGCAGAGCAGTTAGAAAGCTTACTTAAAGATATTGCTGCTGGGTTTATTGGTTTGGATAGAAATTAATATCTCGGTTCTTCCGAAAGAGCAAATTGCGCTAACAGCTCATGCTCTCAGGAGAATAAAATTTTTCTGTAAACCACCACCGAGGTGGGTGAATAAGACCTCGGTGGTGAAGGGGAGAGCGTGATGCGTAACGTTATAAAAAAGAGAAAATGCATTCAAATAAAAAGGGAGCCAAATACAGAAAATTATTAGTACCTTAAGCTTACATAACTAACGGTACTCGTATAAATACATTATGTTATATATTCGGCTTCGTCGATCCCAAGTGACGGCAGAATATAATCGACGATCAGCTTAAAAGGGTAAGTATCATCTTGATCCATATACGCACCTGATGTGATAACAATCGTCAGTTGGAGCTGTGGAATGATAAAAACTTCTTGACCACCTGTACCTCTCATTCCTGCTATATCTATTTTTTTACCCTCTTTTTTTATTGTTGGAAACCACCAGTTATGGCCGTAAGCAATAGACTTATTAGGCCAAAATTTACCTTTAGGTTTTAAAGACTCTTGTGCCCATTGTTTTGAAAAAATACGCTGACCCTTCCATACCCCTTGGTTTATATAAAGTTGTCCTAACTTCGCAAGATCTCTTGGACGTAAATATAAACCTGATGAACCTAAATAATCACCGGTCACTTCATGAGCAAACCAATCATAATGAGTGATACCTAGTGGTTGGAATAGTGCTTGATTGGTATATTCTTTAAGGTTCATCTTTGTGATTTTTTCTATTACTCCACCTAGTAATACACTCATAGCTCCTTGATAGACAAATGTTTTACCGGGCTGATCTTCAATACCTTTTTGGAAAATATATTGATAAGGGTCATCGGATAACCACATGGACATCGCATCGCTATGTCTTTCATGCCATTCTGCCCAATCAAGACCACTATTGAAATCTAAAGCATGTCGAAGTTTAATTTGCCTTTTCTTTTCAAAATTGGGGATATCTTTTTTATTAAAATAATCAAACAGCGAGATATCAGTATTGGCTATTTCTTTTTTATATAAAAGATGGCCAATTAATGTTGATGTGACCGTCTTGGTAACTGATTTTATATTGTGATACGTATCGGGTGAAGGTGGAAAAAAATCTGGCATTGGGGTGCCATCTCCAGAGTGCCTAACAGGGTAATATTGTTCAAAAATTAATTTATCATTCCGTGTTATCAGCAATGACTGCACCTTTTTTGACTTACGTAAGGTTACTTGTTGGTGAAGTTCAATTAGCTTATCTGGGTTAAAACCTTCTGCTTTGGGGGAGCTAACTTTCCAATCATTTTGTTCAGACGTTTGAGTCCAATTAAAATCACTCATGTCAGTTTTAGGAGGAAAGGTTATCATCCATAAGATAAAAATAGCAGGTGATAATAATAATCCGATTTTGATAATACGTTTCATCTTGGCTGCTTAAAATTTGTTCACTTAAAATAAATTAAACAATTTATTAACATGTCGGTAGGTTGAAAATCAATCTAATGGTTCTTAATTTACGTGTTGGAATTGATTTAATTTATAATGTGAAATAATTACATTTTGGATGAAAGATAACGGGAGTAAGCACAAGATTATTTGCAGTGCAGTGAGAAAGTTTACTCAAAAATATGCTGCTTTAGTTAAAGTGACGTATCGCTATAAACACCTAAACGGTGCTGCTTTGCATGATACATTGCTTGGTCTGCTTTCTGAATGAGTTGATCTAAGGCTTGATTTTCTTCTGTTGACGTTGCGACACCAATGCTTACACCAAACCCCAGATCTAATATATTGGCTGGTACTTTGGCCATAATAGCGTCGTGAAGTCGGTTTGCGACTTGAGTACCATCTCTTGTATGGGTGTTTTCCATTACGATAATAAACTCATCGCCACCAAAACGGGATGCAATATCACAGTCACGTACTTGTTGAGATATAACGTCTGAAACTAAAACAAGTAGATCATCACCAACTTTGTGACCCAAATTATCATTCACTAATTTAAATTTATCTAGATCGATAAATAACAGTGAGCTTTTTAAATTTTTTCGTAGGCACAGTGATAAAAATTTAGTTGCGACTTCATTTAAATAAGTACGATTATGAAGCTTGGTTAATTCATCATGTGTTGCGCTAAAGCGTAGCTGTTCTTCGAGTATTAATTTCTCGTAAGCGACTGATATAATGAGTGCAGCGACATTAACGATTTCTTCTTCAATGTCCGAAGGTGATTTAGGTTCACTATGGTAAATGGCGAATGTGCCTAATACATTTGAGTTTGAATCGGTATAAGGTACAGACCAGCAAGAGTGTAGATTTGCTTTTTGTGTAATGGCTAAAAACGGCTGCCAGTTTGGGTGTTCATTGATATTGCTAGCAATGATTGTTTTGTTAAGAAAGGCTGCCGCACCACAACTTCCTACATTTTTTCCGATTTTGATACCATTAACAGCTTCATTATAAAAATCAGGAAGGTTGTTTTTTATCCCTGTATGTAAAGTACCTTGTTGTTGATTTAAAGTGAGAATGGAGACTTTGCTGCCTGGTAAAAAACTTTCTACCATATCAACCATTCGCTCTAGGAAAGGTTCAATTTTTGAGCTCAGAACAAGGTCTCTCAATAATAAATTGAATTTGCGATGTGCAGATAAAAGCATCGATTCTTTCTTCACAATAGGCATATCTTTTTTATTAAATTTTTCTAATTTTAGCATTTTATTAACATTATGAGGCATGGATACACTATCTATTTTGCTTGTTAACAATTGCACTTAAGTCTTTTAATTTAAAAGCTATTAATTGTTTTTTAGTGATAACAAGTGGTTGTTAGAGAAGTGACTTAATTTTCAATAAAAGTGGTGTGATAGTTAATGTATCTGCTCATTTCTTTACTTATGTGTAATGTGATACAACGCACGACTATGTGTATATATCGTTGTGGCACGTTTACCTTGCAAGGCTAGGTGCGTAAGGTGCTGTTTTAAAGTTAAATGGCAGGCAACTTGTCTTTGCACCTACACCAAGATGGAGTAAATGTGAGTACTGCAGCGATATTTCTGATTATATATCTGATCCCCGTACTGTCTTTTGCGGGTACGATTGGTATTTATATGTTGCTTCATGGTGAGAGTCTTAGCCATCCTCTCATCAATGTTGTTTTGCTTATAGTCGCTTCTGGTTTTATCGTTTTATCTTATCTTTCTGTTAAGCTGATCTCTAAGTTCGTTAGCGAGAAAGTGATGTATTTTGGCATCGTTTTTACTGTATTAGCTTGGCTATTAGGCGTGATCGCGGTGGTGTTTTATCTTGTGATGTTTAAAGATCTCTTCAGTATCTAGGTGGTACTCAATAGATCAATACATACAGGTGAAAGTATGAAATAGAGCCTAAATCATGCTTAAGCTACGCTTGTATTAACTGTGATTGTCTTGAAAATACCTACCTTCTTTGCTTATAAACTTTCAATAATATCCCCTCAATGAATCCTTTAGTTACCAAGAGCGTTTATTTGCATACTTATAGGGAATTAATGTGTTCATCATTGATCTAATTATGAAATAAAGTTACAAAATGTTAACTTGCTTCATAATGGGAAATAAAATTATAACAAACATGTTACGTGTGAAATGAGGCATTGTAGGGTGGATTATCTGCTCTTAAAAGCGATGCGTTTAGTTGAGATAAAGCATCGTGAGATCAGAAGCAGATATTTGTATTAAGAAGTAAAGTCAGTACAGAAACAGACATGAGATAAATGAATGGCTCTATTTTTCATCTTATGTGCGTAGAAGTGTATGGCAAATATAAAGAAAGGAAGATCAATGCGCGCTCAAAAAGTAGTTGTTATTACAGGTGGTGGTAGAGGAATTGGCGCTGCAGCAGCCAAGTTATTTGCCAAAGAAGGCTATGCCGTTTGTATCAATTATAAATCGAACTCAGAGGCAGCCAATACACTTGCCCAAGGGATCATTGCTGAAGGTGGTCGGTGTATTACGGTTCAAGCAGATGTTTCTAACGAAGCTGACGTTATTCGTATGTTCTCGACTGTTGATAAGGAATTAGGCGCGATATCGGTTCTTGTTAATAATGCTGGAATATTAAAGCAACAATCACGATTAGAAGAGATGACGGCAGATCGAATTAACGAAATACTGTTCAACAACGTTACTAGTTATTTTATTTGTAGTAGAGAAGCTGTGAAGCGTATGTCTACTCGTCATGGTGGTAATGGCGGCGTAATTGTTAATGTATCTTCTGGTGCGGCACGTACCGGATCACCAAATGAATATATTGATTACGCAGCATCAAAAGGGGCAATTGATACCTTAACTAAAGGGTTATCATTAGAAGTAGCAGCCGAAGGGATCCGTGTAAACTGTGTACGTCCGGGGTTAATTCATACCGATATGCATGCTGATGGTGGTGAGCCAGAACGTATAGAAAGGTTGAAGAGTAAAATCCCTCTGCAAAGAGGTGGAGAGCCTGAAGAAGTCGCAGAAGCTATTTACTGGTTAGCATCCGAGAAATCATCATTCTCTACCGGAAACTACCTTGATCTATCAGGCGGGTTATAACATCAGCGGTTAGAGATGATTTATCTGGCTGTTATTTAAGTGTGTCGGATGATAAAAACCCAAACACTTGTATCTAAGTGTTTGGGTTATAAAGTATTAATTGTGGAAGGTTAAGCTATTTATTACCTATTACAGGCAGCTTTCAAACCCTTCAAAGTTTGGTGCGCCTAAATAAATGTCTTTATTACCGCGAGCATTAGCATGAGCTTTACGGAATGCTTCTGATTGTGTCCAGTCTTCGAACGCTTGGCGAGAATCCCATACTGAGTGCGATGCAAACAGGGTGTACTCATCGTTTGATGTACCTTGAAGCAAGTTGAATGATTGAAAACCCGGTACGGTATCTAGGTAGGTATCGCGGTTCTTCCAGATATCGATAAATTCTTGCTCAGAGCCTAAACGGATTTTAAAACGGTTCATTGCTATATACATGATGACTTCCTTTACTAACTTCAGTTTTTATTTTTGTCCTGCCACTATTACAGTATTGGCTAATGCAAGCTAGCAGCAAAAATACAATATATGTTCTCTGTAACTTCCACTATAAAACATGGAACATAATGTACGCCCGTTGAATAAACCAAAAAGACGCCATGATCCCCATGGTATATAAAGGCACTTTTTGAAAAAACTTATGATGAAATACAGGCACTTTAGCGCACAATTTCAATAGCACGATAAGAAACGATAAGAAGATCAATTGCCCGATCTCAACACCAATATTAAAACAGGCGAGGGCTAACGGAATGCTGGTTTGGCTTAATCCGACTTCTTTTAATGCGCTGGCAAACCCCAATCCATGTAACAGACCAAAGGAAAACGAAATTATCCACGGAAATTTTCGGCTTAATGTTGGATGTTCTTTGTCATAAGGGCGAGTAAGCTCATAACACAAAAACAAAATACTCAGTGCAATTCCCGTTTCTACTGGGGGTTCTGGAATGTGTACCAGATTAAGCGCAGATAAACTTAACGTAATACTGTGGGCTAAGGTAAAACAGGTAATGGCCTTTAAGAAGGTTTTAAAATCGCGCGTAAATAACAATAAGCCCGCCACAAACATTAGGTGATCAATCCCCGTTAATATATGGGTGATACCTAAGGTGACAAATAGCTTTATTGTTGTCCAAATCGAGATCTTATCGGTTAAGTGTAGGCTGTTATGCCCTTTATACAGCGCAAGCGTACTCACTTTCCCATCTTTTTGCGTTAACTGCGTGAGTAGCTGGCCTGTTTTTAGTCCGTTAAATACCAGAGTCGGTGATGATGTATTCGCTTTAAGTTGCAGCAAATAATCTTGTTCATCCATTCCGAAACCATTGTCACTTCGCTGTGATGACAATAAACGTACCGTGCCGCCATTAGTTAAGGTGGGTGTTATTTGTGTATGTTCACCTGCAATTACCGGTAGTTTTAACGCCAACTTATATTGTTGATTATCTAACTGTGTGATCAAACCCACTGAGGGCTGATAAGGATGCGCCATTGCCAGTGGTGCCATTACTACCGAAAGCAGGGCGCCAACGACTGTGCCAACAACTAAGCGCCACATAAAATAAGAGATGTGCTTATACATTGTTTAATAGTGTCTTTGTGTTAACGGTAAAATCTGAACCTGCGGGTAGTGCAATGTGATATTGCTTAATAACGGCAGCTATTTTTTTATTAACATCATCACGGGCAAAATCTTGTGCTAATTGTTGCTTGGCCTGCTTAAAACTGAGAACGCCTGCTTTTTGATAATCGAGTACCTTTACTGCTATCGCGCCAAAGGGAGTATCAATCGGTGTTGACCATTGGTTTGGTGCTAGTGCGGCTAATGCGTCTACTGTTTTTGTACCCAGCTTTGCCAATAATGCCTGCTTACTCACATCACTTAAACATTGTTGAGAATCCATCGTAGCAATAGGGTGTTGCACTTCTTGTGGCGTTAAAAAGTGATAGCACAATGAGTACATATCGGGATGCTTATAACGCGCTTGATGCGTTAAATAGTATTGATGTAATAAGGTTGTGTTGGTGGCATTGATCTTAGCTAACTGTGAAACATAGGACAGGTAACGTTGCATCAACATTTCATTTAAGTTTGGATCGCCTTTCTCCAAGCCTAATTTTAATGCCTGTTGAGATAGCATCTGTTTTAACACTACATGGTTAATGTCTTTGTTTAGTTCTGTGCTCGACGGGGGGGAACCAAAATAAAGCGTATCGTCTTTTTTTTGTTGCTCAACTTGTGACGGTGTCACTGAAATGGTGTTTACAGAAGTAGACGAGTAATACTGTGAATAACCAATAAACAGCACAGCACCCGCGATAAGGAAATGCGAAAATGGATCTTGAATGAATCGCTTAAGCCAATAGCAGACTTTTTTTAACATGTTACGTGATCTTTTCTTATATTAAATAATGCCCTATAAGAATACCCATGCTAACTGTATGAGTGTTGAATGTTGACTGCATGTAGATTTTTACTTTTTGCGATGCTACGTTATTTATCAATAAGATAAGAATGTTTTAAAAGTCGCATTTTTATTAAGTATATGATTAAAACATTCGGCATGATGATATGGGAGTACCGTTTATATGGATATTAACGTTGAACTTAACGGCGAGATTGAAGAAGCCGAAGTTATCGCATTGTACCGTGCGAATGAATGGTCTTCAGCAGATAAGCCCAAACAACTCTTAGCTGCATTACGTAATTCTCATACTTTGGTTACTGCTCGTGCTAACGGTAAGTTAGTTGGAGTGGGGAACGCTATCACAGACGGTTATCTTGTTGTGTATTATCCCCATATGCTTGTTCACCCTTTACATCAGGGTAAGGGCATTGGTCGTAAAATGATGGAAGCAATGTTGTCTGTATACAGTGGATTTCACCAACAAATGTTGACTGCTGATGGTGAAGCCATTGCGTTTTATCAAGCGCTTGGCTTTGAACGAGCAGGTAAAACAGAATCAATGTGGGTGTATGAAGGCACAGAGCATTAATATTTTACGTAAGCGCTTTTATACAGCTAATATGAACGTTCAGTTTATAAGGGGATATTATGGTTGATTTACCTGATGAAAATCAGAAAAGGTATATTTCAGTTTTAAGTAAAAAAATGGATTTAGGGCGTACCTTAAATGTACTTGGGCATTTGAGTGTTGGTTTGTCTAAACAACTGTCTGAAGATGAAGGTGCTTATCTAGATTATGTTGATTTGGATGGCAATGTGCATCCGAGTTTATCGCATTATCCATTCATTGTGTTAAAAGCTGATAATTCAAATAAATTACGTAAAGTAAGAGAAGAGGCTTTGAGCCGTGGTATTAAATTCACTGATTTTACAAGTACTATGATAGATGGGGGATCAACAGAACAGCAGCTGAGGACGAAAGAAACAAAAGAAGCTGATTTGGAGTACTTGGGAGTTTGTTTGTTTGGTGATACTGAAACATTACGAGAATTTACTAAAAAGTTCAGTTTGTATAAGTAGTGTGTTGTATTAAAAATTGGTCAAGCTGACGCATATTGTGAGCTACTTTTGTTTCAAAACCATTTTAACATTTTATGGTATTAACGAACTAAAAACGTTGTTATTTCCAACCGAATATATAACAGCAAACAAGCAGTCGCATGAAGCACTCAAACTTCTTACTTTAGCTGCTGATGTTTGCTTTTCAGATAAATAACAAATCACGCGATGCTATATAAAATATATCGCGTGATTGGCAATGCATTTAATCGAACAACGCAATGATTAAAGTACCTTTTCTTAATGTTATGTCGCATTGTTGACGATTATTGCATGATGTTCTTTCGCTTCTTTGAAAATCTCTAATCGACTAGCGTAAAGCACTTTCGTAGTGATATACAAACCAATACCGTAGCAAGAATGACAAAAAATAGAGAACAAAATCGCGTGGATCATATTGGGACTATTCACGTGGAAAAAGCCTTCACCAAAGGCATAACTCACCACAACTAATGGAAAAAATAACAATGACCATGCATAAACAAGCGATTTTTTAAGACTTGGTTTTAGAAACAATCCTTTCTCTACAAAGCTAATATAAATCACGGTATAAACTAAACTAACGCTAAAGTGCATAATCCAACCGATGAGAACATCATGGGGAACGGCTGGCACCTGCTGTATAGCTTCAACCAGTGGATGCCCTTGAGTGATATAAACCAAATAACGGCCTAAACTCGCAAAATTATTTAGTGGGTGATCACTGAATAATAGATATAAGTTGCTGCCTAAATCTAAGCAAAGACCACTAACTACACTAATAAACAGAAGGTGAAGGAGGTAGGATGAACGTTGGTGATGGGGATAATAGAACATAGAGCATCTCCTGATTAATTACGCTTTCATTGTGATAATGAAAAGAGCTTGTCATAGTCAGGTGTGGTTTATTAACACCGTGGCAATGGCTTTTATAAGTTCAATGATTTGTTGATGTTTATAGTCTAAGGCAATGAAAAATTGGGATATATAAAGTATGCTTTATGCAAAGCATTACGAATGGTTATGTATGGGATCAAGGATGAAACCAAATTTAGATTTGAATTTGCTGGTGGTATTTTTAGAAGTGTATCGGCTTCGTTCCATCACATTAGCATCAGAATCATTAGGTTTAACACAACCTGGGGTAAGTGGCGTATTAAAGCGATTACAATCCCAGTTAGGGACGCCTCTTTTTGTAAGAGAAGGGCGTGGAATTAGCCCAACACATGCCGCAATTAAATTAGCGAATGAGATAGAGCCAGCGCTAACGACAGTACAAAGTGCGTTAGGTAATATCGCGGGGTTTGATGTTCAAAATCATCACGCGTTTACGGTTTATGTAAATGAGGTGGTTATGCACACGATTAGAAATAAAATTGAGCTCGACCCAACGATGGGGAATTGCAAAATAAACCTCTATATGACGCCTAATACAGAAGAAGAGTTGCTATCTCAGTTAAGTTTACAGAAAGCAGATTTAGCCATTGATATTGGTTTACGCAGTAATCCGTCTTTTTTCTATCAATCATTTATCGATGATGAAATTGTCGTAGTCTGTCGGAAAGATCATCCCAATATCCAACAGACAATCACGCAAGCGCAGTTTTATGCTGAAAAAATAATCTTCATGCAGAAAAGGCGAATAGACTTACTTGAAATGAATTATTTCTCTGATGAACGCTTTCTGCCAAGAGATTTAGACTGTGAAACCGCATCTATTGTTTCAATCTTAGCATTAGTGTCAGAGAGCAACGCCGTTGCGCCAGTTAGCCGACTCATGGCTGAAAAATATGCCTCATTATTTAACTTACAAATACTGCCATTGCCATTTTCTTCCAAACCTTTCAAACACATTATGATGTGGCATAAGCGTGATGAACATAACTCAGCTAACCAATGGTTGAGAAATAAACTCAGCGAAATATTGTGACATTGTCACTAATTTAGTGAGCGTTTCTTATTACTAGCAAATGTATGAAGACGTCCATAATGACCGAAGATACAGCCACTCGTGAGCTGGTTGACGCTTTCAGAGTTGGGTAAGTATAAATATGGTTCAATGATCACACACTGAACCATATTATTGATGTTTAAAGTCTTATTGCGGTTACTTCAAGCTTGCTAAAATCGTTTCCGCTTTACTCGCTTCAAATTGTTTTGGCTCTTCAACGTTGAGCTGAGTTACCACGCCATTATCAACAACCATTGCATAACGTTGAGAACGAATACCACCAAAGTTAGCAGTGTCCATTTCAAGCCCTAATGCTTTAGTAAAGCTTCCATCGCCATCGCCCAACATCATAATTTCAGATGCGTTTTGCGCTTCGCCCCAAGCTTGCATAACAAAGGCATCATTAACAGATACACAAGCAATAATGTCGACACCTGTTGCTTTGATCTCATCTGCTAGCACGACATAACCCGGTAAATGGGCTTCAGAGCAAGTAGGAGTAAATGCTCCTGGTACAGCAAACAGCACAACACGTTTGTTGGCAAAAAGCTCTGCGGTATCGTGTTTAACCATACCGTCATGTGTGAGTTCACTGAGCACTGCGGCTGGTAATGTTTGGCCTTTTTCGATCATGGTTTACTTTCCTTGTTGTATTAGTTTGAAACAGTGTAGCGAGGATTTTATCTCACGGCTAATTTTGCTGGTGGAGAAATCATTGTCAATGTCATATTCAGATATTTGAAATTTGTTGTCTCAGTAGCGAATTGAACAAAGAAAATAAGCAAAATATCGCGACTGTAATGGAATGCGCATTACTTCACAGACTCACTATTTATAAAACCCTATAAATTATAAATAAAATTTAATGCTTCATATTTGGCTGGCTGTAGTGGAATGGCTGATCCCTAAATTCTTTGGCCTTATATTGTATGGTTATGAAATGCTGGTGGTTGTTAAATATAGAGACTCAATTTGAACATATATCTTGATATTGAAAAGGGTTAATACATGAGCTTTTGGAAAGTTATTGGTGGCGCAGCCGCTGGGATTGCATGTGTAGTGGCATTACCAATTGCAGGACCAGTAGGTGCAATTACTGCAGCAGGTGCAGCGATTGCGGGTGGTGTTGGTGCTGCCGCCGGTGGTGTTGCCGCAGCAATGGACGACGGTGAAGAAGAGGCAGAACGCCGTGGTGAGCGTCGAGCTAATGCTGAACAGGAACTTAAATACAGTAAATTAACGGCTGCGTTTGAAGACGCAAAAAATCGTTTAGACGAAACTGAAAATTATTTTAATTTACTGATCGCAATGGAAGCAGTTGGCCTTGCGTGTGCTAATTGTGATGGTGAAATTTCATTAGAAGAACGCCAAGAGATTGATGAATTTATTGCGGGTGTGTCTTCAAGTGAATTACCAAGTCACGTGAAGCGTAAAATCGAAGATATGGCTAAGAACCCACCAAATGTTAATACTGCGTTTGCACTAGCACAAAAGGTGGGCTTGAATTCATTTGAACTTTACAACGAAATCATCGAAGTGGTGATGCATGCTGATGGTCGTGTTCATGAGAATGAAAAAGCGTTCGAACAAGCATGGAATACATTGGTAAAAGCAGCGTAAGACAGGGCAGTAACAAATGAGTAGTAGATCGGAACGCTTTAAGAAAAGACAGCAACTTCGCAGTAATTATGCCGAGAAAAGCCATATTAAAGAACTGGCAAATTCTGAAGTATCGCAACAGATGTTAGCCCGTCAGGTTGATCAAGAGTTTATTGATAATGCGCTGTTAGAAAAAGCGCCGATCTACGATCTTAATGTCTCTGAAGCAGAAGTAAAAGCATCATTAAAGATGCTAGATAGTGATTTTAATAAAGAAAAATACGATGTGTTGTTTGAATCAAGTAAAGACGTTTTGATCAATCAACTGCTAAGCCCACTTAATTTAAGTCGTGCTGACTTAGAAAATGTCGATCGTAATTTTGAATACAATCGTGATGATTACACCAAATCACCAAAGAGTTCTGGTGGTGAAGGTGTATCGTTTGATACACAACGGAAAAAACTAAAGCTGCAATCGACTAACGAGCAGGGGCAGATTAAAGACACGTATACAGGTCAATATCACGATGCATCTGAGATGGACTTAGACCATGTTAAATCGCTAAAAGCCTTTCATGAAACTGGGGCATATATGTTATCAGATGTTGAGAAACGCCAATTTGCAGCTGATCCTGATAATCATGAATTTACCCATAACAGTTTAAACCGATCTAAAGGTGAAAAGGATCTTAAAGAGTTCTCAGAAACCAATGAACAAGCCGATAAAAGACGCACTAACGCTGCACATACAAGAGCAGAAAAAGCCGCGGAGAAATATGTACCGTCAAATCCTGTTGGTAAAACCGTTTTTGTTGCTAAACGTGGTGCGGTAGATGGTGTAAAAGCGGGTAGCCAACAAGGTTTACAACAAGCATTAGGTGCTTTGTTATCTGAGTTTATTTCTGCCACCTTCATAGAAGTAAAAGATATATTTAATAATGGTTTCAAAGGTAACGCACTGGAAATGTCGTGGGTGGATGCATTGATCTCTCGGCTTAATAACATCAAAAACAAACTGCTTTCAAAATGGAAGAATGTGGCTCAAGCGTTTACAGCAGGGGCGTTGTCAGGCTTTTTAAGTTCAATCATTACCGCATTACTGAACATGTTTGTACGCACAGGAAAAAACATGGTGCGTATTATCCGTGAAGGCTTTATGTCATTAACCAAAGCGTTAAAAACATTAATATTTCCACCCGAAGGAATGACAGCAAAACAAGCAGCCCATGAAGCAACTAAAATCTTAGCCACGGGTTTAGTGATCACTGGCGGTATTATGGCAGGGGAAGCCATTGCTACTGCATTAGGGACGATTCCGTTTGCTGGCACTATCAGTATGGTATTGACAGGATTACTTTCTGGTTTAGGCTCTCTTTTTGTCGTGTTTATGTTAGATAAACTAGACATGTTTGGTGTTAATGAAGCAGAACGCCATGAGTTTATTATGGGACGTTTAGAATCTCGCATTACTGTCAGTATCGAGCGTTCAGAAACTATCATTAAAGAGCTAGGCTTGAGTTATTAGCGTGATAAAAGAATGAATTAAAGCTACAGGCTTTCATGGAAAGCTTGTGGCTTTTATATTCAATTTGTATTAATAAGAATACATACATTTCTTACTTTCTTTGTGTTCAATCAACACTTTATGAACAAGAGTATCTCCATCTTTGCTTAAGTTTCTTACCTGAAAACTTAAGAAGTATTGCTGAGCAGCAAATATCCGAATATAACTTGTTTCAATGTGAAGCTAAGTAATCGCAGTTTAAACTTATATCGAGCTTCTATACTTAATCAGGTTATTGAACCTTCAATTGTAGTGGTCAACAAATACTGGCCACAGTTTTACATGCTAAAAACTATAGCGTGTTTTGTGTTGGCTTTACTAAATTTTTAGCTGATTTAACCCTGAAAAGGAACTAAAAGTTATAGGTTGAACTAATCTATATAAATCAGTGGGTTAGCTGTTAAAGATGCCCGTTATGAGCGCGCTATATTTTTCCTATACTCTCTGAGAGGCGGATATTCAATTATGCTGATAAACATTAATGATGACTCCTTGCAAGGTCGTGTAAATAATCCAAATTATTATATTACTTTCAAACCAATACCACCGTTAAGTAATTGGGTGCAGGAGTTTTGGCAACTTAATGTACCTGATGGTCAGTATTTTTATCGTAGTCTCCCTGATAATTGTGTCGACATCATAATTAATCTTACTTTTCCTGAAGACGCCTTTGTTGTAACACCATTCTGCTCGGCTAAAGTATTTGAGATGACAGGGCCTGTTTCATATTTTGGTATTCGGTTTCGTATATTAGGGCATCAAGGAATAATCCAGGCTCCTTTGAGTCAATGGAGTAATGACGAGAATGTAACAATCATCAGTGACCTATTACCCAAACATTTATTAAGTGCTTTATACAATAACGCTTATCAGGCAATGTCATTTCAAAGACGTTGCGAAATTATTTCTCAAATATTACTTGGTAATATAGGTTCTAGCGAAGTTGATCGTAGATTAATACGCTTTATTTTGTATTGTGATCGAAGCATTACATCTAGTATTGATTTGTCTAATAAACAGTGTTCTGAATTTGGTGTATCAGCTCGGCACCTTCGTCGATTAACTTCACAATATTTAGGACTTTCGCCTAGAGAATTCACTAAGGTTTTTCGTTTTCAGAAAATATTACGTGCGATGAATATGGAGAGTTTCGTCGATGTATGGGCGTATTATTATTATGACCAACCGCACTTTAATCGAGAATTTAAAAATATATCTGGTGTTACTCCCAGCGAGTTTAGGACTATGTCCGCTTTGTACAAGGCAGATTGAATTAAATGAATAATAATATTGTTTTAATAATCTAATCTCAGGAGTAAATAAAATGATAGACGTTGATGCTATGTTCCCCGTAATGGTGACGAGTGATTTAGAGGCAGTAAAGCAGTTTTATGAGACCGTTTTTGGATTTAACGCCGTATTCTATGATTCAAATTTTTACCTTCATTTGGTCTCGCCTAATAATAATATCCAGCTTGGTTTTCTATTACCAAACGTCGCAAGCCAACCTGAATTTCTTCATCCTATAATGTCTTCTAAGGGGTATGTTATTTCGCTTGAAGTCAAGGATGCTACCTTTGCGTATGCCGAAGCTAAGCAAATGGATCTCAACCTTATAATGGCTTTAAAAGAAGAAGAATGGGGGCAAGTACATTTTATGATTCAAGATCCTGCAGGTTTAAGTATTGACGTCGTTCAACATTTGTAACCTACAGATAATGCGTTAAAAATAGAACAAATAAGAGATATGTACCGATAGCCGACACCTCTCCTTGGTGTGAATCAGTGATTGTAGCACTCTAATTTATAATAAAACCTTTTTTAATTCTGAAGCGTGGATGCCATTTCGAACAATTATCATGGGTACTTCATGAATGTGTTTTGATCTGTTGTGTAAATATCGTTTCAGATCGTCGGTAGTTAAGGTGTCTGGCTATTTACCCAGTTGATGTTAATGCGACGTAGAGCACGACTATAAGTTTCAATCGTAGCGGGGCGTTTACCTTGCAAGGTGAGATGAGTAAGGTATTGTTCAAAAACATAGAGTAGTCATTGATGAAGCCGAAATTATTTATTTTAAACATGCCATTTGAAGATGGTCCCGGGAAAATGTGGATCTGTTCACACTGTGCACTTATTGAAGGTGCATTATCAGTAAATACGCACTGGGAAGATATGGTGGAAGTTCGCCGTATAGCGTTTCCAAAACCAAGAAAGGAAGTAGTGGATATATTGGGTGAAGAAAACCAATGGCTTCCTGTACTCATACTTGAAAATAATAAGACGATCACTGAACCAACAGAAATTATTAATTATTTAGCAAGAGAATTTAGTGGGGCTGCGGTACACCTATAGTGAGGGTAAAGTAAGCTTAACTAGAAAATAAAAAAGGACTTAAAACAGTTAAATTTTGGTTCCTTCGTCGAATATTTTAGCTAACAATTTTAAGTCAGGATAACTTTTAGATAATGGTGTCTGGGAAAGTAACCATTATTTATTGAAATAAGCAACTAACAAGACGTTATATGCCAAGGATAATTGATGACTCTTTTAGTGAATACCCCAAAACCACCATACTATGCTGTTATTTTTACTTCAGTTCGTACTGCGGGTGATAATGGTTATGGCGAAATTGCAAATAGGATGATTGAGCTTGCTGTACAGCAACCAGGCTATTTAGGTGCAGAGTCAGCAAGAGAAGATCTAGGTATTACAGTTTCTTACTGGCTTGATTTGGAGTCTATTAAAAACTGGAAGGCGAATACTGAGCACCAAGAGGCTCAAAAATACGGTCGTAAGTTATGGTACGAGTCATTTAAGGTTCGAATTTCAAAAGTAGAACGAGACTATGGCATATGACAAATGAGTTATCAATTCAGCCAATTCACCTAATCATTTATTAGGTAGTAAAAATACCGACCTACATCAGGTCGGTATTTTATTTGTATCAGGTTTATTGGCCAGCACAATCAAGCGACATTTTACCATTAGCATCGCGAGTTAGGGTGATAGTTGTACTTGCTTTTGAGGCACCTTTCGGTAAGTAAACTGCACATTTTTCAAAGTTTGGTACAAGTGCTTTATTGATTGTTTTAACCGCTTGTTTTTGGCTATCAACATTGTCACCCGAATAAATGGTAATGCTATCTACTTGTGCCAGCATTTGCTCAGAATGTTTAGCTGGAGCTGCATGTGCGAAAACAGAAACAGAGCTAAGTGCTAGTAATAGTAATACTTTTTTCATTATATACCTCTAATAATTTAATGAATATTGTGCGTTGGTTCGGTTGCTAATATAGCTATAAAACAAAACTAAATAAATAAAAAATTATCGTAAAACGATAATTAATTGTTGTTAAGTTTGTTATGGATTATTACGGGATTAACTAATATCTTGATTATTATCAATAAATAGTGAATTAGAGTTTTTGAAGAACAAAACCAGAGAGGCGTGTTTTTGCATGTATTTCTGTATGAAAAGTATACATCTTTCTTTTTGGGTATAATTGAAAGGTGATTATCGCTGTTAATTATGAGTAAAGTGGTCATTCATTGCTGAATTATTAACTACTTTGTAACTTACGTAGATAAATAGTATTAACCTAATACTCGTCACTTTTTACATGGATGTGCTGTAATGACTATCTTTCTTGCTGGCTTTTCGCTTGGCTTATCTTTAATACTGGCAATTGGCTCTCAAAATGCGTTTGTATTGAAACAAGGACTTAAGAATCAATACGTGTTTATCATCTGTATTGTTTGTGCGTTGTCAGATGCATTATTGATTAGCTTTGGTGTCGCAGGCTTTGGCGTTATTGTCAGTAAGTATCCAGATATTGAAACTGTGGCGCGTTACGGTGGCGCAATTTTCTTAACGGTTTATGGGCTGTTGAGTTTTAAATCGGCATTGATGACGGATCATGCTTTGCTTATTGATCAAAGAACATCAGGTTCATTATTAAAAACGATACTGACTTGTTTGGCTTTTACGTGGTTAAACCCACATGTGTATTTAGATACAGTCGTGCTACTTGGATCTATTTCTACCCAATATCAACCTTATGAGTGGCAATTCGCGCTGGGGGCTATCACGGCATCTTTTGTGTTTTTCTTTTCACTGGGCTATGGATCGCGTTTATTAGCTCCATTATTTCAGCAGCCTAAAGCATGGAAGGTGTTAGAAATACTGGTAGGGGTAATTATGTTATCTATTGCAGCATCGTTGGTTCTCGGTATTTGAGTCGGTTAGAGTGATTCAAATTACACCGAGAACAGCAATGGGAATAATGGTCGGGTATCAACGATCCATATCAGCCCACACTTGTTATGGCTGCAGAACTGATGGCTTATGTGTTTATTAATGCATGACAGATTTTGAAAAAAGTTGAATCGTGATGATGCCTGCGGCAATAAGGATTAACCCAAGCAAGGCTGGAAAATCGAGCTTTTGCTGATATACAAAATAAGACAGTGTAGAGACTAAAAAGATACCGATCCCTGCCCAAAGTGCATAAGCGATGCCGACATTCATGATTTTAACGACTTGAGAAAGCCCATAAAATGAGATCGCGTAACCAACTAGTACAACAAGGCTGGGAGCGAGTCGGGTAAAGCCTTCAGATGCTTTCATCATGGTTGTTGCAAGCGTTTCAGCAATTATAGAAATAAAGAGTATCAGGTATACATTAGTCATAAAAATTACTCGCTAAATTGTTTTGTGTGCGTCTGATTGCTTGCTGCAAAGAATATTTAAGTGATAACCGTTGATACCAAGGCAATGAAGCCGGTTGAACAATGCTGTGTAACACGCGGCTATAATCCATCGTTAAACCAGGTGTCCATGCCATCATCATTGCACGATGTCGAATTTGAGCTGCAAGCCATAACTCAGGGCTGCACAACAGTTTTAAAAGTGTGAATATACTGCTGCTTTTTTTATACAAGACACCGTCTAATGCCGCTTCTAGTGCATAAGCGGTATTACTTGAACAGTTATTGGAGGTTAAATTATAAATAGGATTTTTATAACAATGATGCCAGAATTGCTTTAATGTTAGTGCGTTATATTGAATAAATTCTATTTTAACATTTGATTCACACCATTCAGCGGCTTCGGTTTTGTAATCCGGTAGGTAACGGCCAAGCACATTATTTTCAGGAGTCGCTTTTAGAGTGCGAATAAACTCAGAAGGTGAGCGATCAATATCTTCTGATGGATATAAACTAATATAACACTCAAATCCTGCTTCTAATGCGGCATGACCGGTAGAAATAACCCCGTTTACATCTGTAGCTGCAATGTAACGATTAATAATGGGGCGAGGAACATGTGGGTTTTCTGCTGACCCCTCTGGTGTCCATATATGTATTGTTAACGGTTGCGTATTATTTCTATTTTCTGTGCTATTTATCGAATATACGCTGTCAGTTGTGGATATATATTCATTTCCACTATTATTTAATAATTGAAAAATAGGGCTGTTGTATTTTAATGAACTAACCTTCATTAGAACAATGATACTTCGAATACTTCCTGTGATCATAATAAACCCAAGAAAGTAAGAAATAACATAATTATAATTTTGTAATAGGAAAATAGAATAAAAGATTTGAATACATCCCCACACGATAGCTCTTTTCCAATGAGCAAAACGAACAACCCAAGCGGATGCAATATTAAAAATACCAACAGAAATATAAGTTAAACCAAAAGTCGCAGATAATAAAATATTGCTAAATTTGATATTTACGAGTGCCGCAATTGCGCAACAAAAGAATATTAATCCTTTGAAAATAAGGATGTTACGGTGCAACCCCAATCCGCTAGGCGCTACGATTAAAGTTGTTAAGCTTTCAAGTAAAAGAAAGTAACTGAAGGAATCAAATACTTTTCCGTCAAGGCCATCAATGAAGATGAGAAGGCCAGCAAATCCCCAAAGGGTGCTGAATCCTAACAGATGAAATATTTTACTTTTTACGAAAGGTGCACCGAAAAGTAGCATCGCTATTTGTAACATGAAGAACCGTAATTTTTTATTTGTGATCTAGCGTTCTAATAGAACTATTAGATAAAGCTAAAAGTAAGATACTTTCTAAAACTAATTGATATATTCAAAACGAAGGCGAGGATATTATTACATGGTTGAATGTTAATCAAGGTATTGTTTTATATTACTTATGTGATTCAATAATATAATCTAATATTGTGAGTTGTTACATAATAAGTCACGTTGTATTTAAATAATATTTTTATAATTCATCAATATATCATTTAAATTTATTCTGGATTCTTAGGTAAATGCGATGACATATCGTGGTGGTATTTAAAATAAATCGTTAGAACCTTTAAACAGAGAACAACATCTTTATTATCGTAATAATAAATAGAAAGAATGTTAAATAATAATATCTTTTCTTGTATAAAGCCTGACTATAAGAGCGTAGGATGAAGGTAATTATAAAGATAGGGTGCACGTTAGTGCATTAGCATTCAGTATGCAATTAACACAAAAACCGTTAAAAAACAACGCATTACTAATTTCAATCCAAACGCCGCAATTTAAAGGCGATGAAGCAAAAAGTTCATTAGAAGAATTAGCACGCCTAGTGACGACATTAGGCTTTAAAGTTGTTGGCACACAGTCTCAAAAACTAAGCTCAACAAAAAAAATGAGTGTACTTGGTTCTGGTAAAATGGCTGAGATCGCGCAGTTAACTGGAAACCTTGGTGTTATTGAAGACGATGGTGAAGATGATCCTCTTGATGACATTGATTTTATAGATGTGTCACTCGATGATTTACCCAGCGTACTTGCCGATGTTGTGGTGTTTGACTGTGATTTAAGCCCATCTCAATTACGTAATGTGGAAAATCAATTAGGCGTTGAAGTGTTTGATCGCACAGGCATCATTATTGAGATATTTAGCCGTCATGCTCGTACACGAACGGCACGACTACAGGTTGAAATTGCTCGTCTTAATTATCTAGCGCCGCGTTTACGCGAATCCACCAGCGGTAATAAAGAGCGACAAATGGGTAAAGGTGCGGGTGAAACAACGCTAGAGCTTGATCGTCGTAAAATTCGCGATCAATTGGCGGAATTGCGCCGTGAATTAGTCAGCGTTCAAGATGAAATGAAAGGGCGTCGAACTCAACGTTCAGAGCTTTTTTGTGTGGCGTTAGTTGGCTATACCAATGCGGGTAAGTCGTCTATGATGCGAGCATTAACAGGTAGTGATGTTGAAGGCGAAAATAAATTATTTGCTACGCTAGATACCACTGTTCGCGCCTTAAAACCAGAAACACAACCGCGTATTTTAGTATCAGATACGGTTGGTTTTATTAAAAAATTACCGCACGATTTGGTGGCATCTTTCCATTCAACCTTGGCTGAAGCTCATGACGCTTCCCTATTATTGTATGTGGTTGATGCATCTGATGTGTCATTCCGTTCTCAATTAGACGTTGTTCATGAAGTGCTAAAAGAAGTGGGTGTTGATGGTATAAAAAAACTATTAGTGCTGAATAAATCAGATCAATTAAGTGTTGATCAGCAACAGGCATTAATGGCTGAATTTCCTGATGCTATGATGACGTCAACCCGTAATCCACTAGATATTACCAAACTTCATCAATACGTTGTCGATGTAGCTCAACACGAGATGATAGAAGAAGAAATCATTGTGCCTTATACCGCAAAAGGGCTGATGGGGGATATTCGTTCGGTGATGAGTGTAACGAAAGAAGAATATGAATATGACCATATTAAGCTGACTGTTCGCTCTAATGAGATTGAACTCGCACGCTTGAAAAAACGGATGTCTGAATATCAAAAGTGACATATGTAGCTTTATATAGAAACTTTATTGAGTGAGCAAATAGCTGTGTGTGTTTGCTTGTTTATAACGATGGATTAAAGTTCTAGATTGATGTTTGAAATCAGTTGGTTGAGCCTTTGTCACAAATGTTGGATGGGATATCAAAAGCAGATAAACCGTGGTTTTTTATGCAAAGTGTTTATGGTTGTTTAAGCTTTGAACAAGCTTAGGGAGTAAACGCAAAAAATTAGTGTTTGTACTACTATAACACTTGCTATAAATCTGTATCTTGGTGTAATTTCTCACCACTATTTTTATTTGGAATTATGATCATGCCAAAGGCTAGTGACATTAAAAAATTTGCTGCTGTTGAAATCAACGGTAAAGTAGGTCTTGTTAAAGAAATTAGTAAGCTAACGCCTAGTGGTCGTGCTGGCGCAAGTCTTTACAGAATGCGTATTTATGATGTAGCTACTGGTACTAAATCAGACGTAAGCTTCAAAGCTGATGAAATGGTTAACTTAGCTGATTTCCGTCGTACAAAAGCATCATTCTCTTACATCGATGGTGAAGAGTATGTGTTTATGGATGATGAAGATTACACACCATACACATTCAACAAAGAAGCAATCGCAGAAGAACTACTATTCATCACTGAAGATACGAAAGGTATCGAAGTTCTTACTGTTGATGGCGCGCCTGTTGCTATCGAACTTCCAGCGACAGTTGAACTAACTATCGTTGAAACTGATCCATCAATCAAAGGTGCTTCTGCAAGTGCTCGTACTAAGCCAGCGACACTTTCAACTGGTCTAGTGGTTCAAGTTCCAGAATACATCGCGAATGGCGAAAAAATTAAAGTTAACACGGCTGAGCAAAATTTCATGAGCCGCGCTGACAAGTAATAGGTTACTTATAATCTATACTGGATAAAACCAGCCTTCATCTTGCTAGCTTTTTGTTAAGCCGATGGGCTGGTTTTTTATTGGCTGCATGACGTCACGGAGCAATGGATAGTGCTATATCAAATACGACAAGCAGAAAAATCAGATCTTGCCGCGATATACCAATTAGAGCGTGAGCTATTTGGCAAGCATTGTTATCCTGATTTTTTATTTCGTCAGGCATATGATTGTTGGCCAAGTGGATTATTGGTTGCCATTTCAGAATGTGAACATGTAGTAGGCTATGTACTCGCAAGCCCAAGCTTTAATAGACAAACAGAAACGCAGAGCGATGCGTGGGTATTAGGTATTGCGGTTGCGAATAAGGTGCAAGGGAAAGGTGTTGGAAAAGCGTTGTTGAATAAGGCATTAGCGCTGCTAGCTGATTACAATCGAATTTTATTGACTGTGCATCCGAAGAACACGGCAATAAAGCTATATCAGAGACTAGGCTTTGTAGAGATAGGGCAAGAAGACGATTATTTTGGTTGTGGCTCACCAAGAATTAAGATGTGCTTAAATCGTAAAGAGTAGGCATATATTGTTTAAGTCGCTTGATATCATTTTCTACGGAAATAAAAAAGGGCATCCAAAGATACCCTTACTTCTTCAACTGTTCGTTGTAGATTAGATGCGCTCAACGTTAGCAGCTTGAGGACCTTTTTGGCCTTGCTCAACGTCAAAAGAAACTTTTTGACCTTCTGCTAGAGATTTGAAGCCTTCACCAGCGATAGCACGGAAGTGAACGAATACGTCAGCGCCGCCATTATCTTGAGTGATGAAACCGAAACCTTTCTCATCGTTGAACCACTTAACGATACCAGTTGCTTTAGACATGTGATGTCTCCTGAAATAAATTAATGTGTTACTTATGTACAAAAGAATATTGAAGCGCTTCAGGACAACTGTGTACGTTTGAACAGTGTAACGAAGTTTTTCTTTCACTTTGTTTCATAAATAGCCCTGTTATATAGGACGCTGATATTAAGCCATTTTCGATTTTAAAGAGCAAGTGAGTTACTTATTTATCGCGTTATAATGTGAGCCGCATTACAAAAAAAAAGCAAAGAATATTATGAAATAGGTGTCTTATTAATCAGGCTGGTTAATTCTTATCAGGAATTTTAATAATAACAGGTCTATCAATATCTATAAGTGTGCTCTAATCTTGCATTTTTAACTGGTAAATCACTTTTATGCAGTCGATTGTGAATGTGAGGCGGTAGGGTGGGAATATTAATTATGGATAAAAAAAGGGCCGTGACGACCCTTTTATCAAGTGCTATGTGAACTAACGTAACGTTAGATAAGCAAATAATTATGCTTTTTCAACATTTGCAGCTTGTAGACCTTTAGGACCTTGCTCTGTTTCGTAAGAAACTTTTTGTCCTTCAGTTAGGGTTTTGAAGCCATCGCCAGTAATCGCACGGAAGTGTACAAATACGTCAGCACCGCCGTTATCCTGAGTGATAAAACCAAAACCTTTCTCTTCGTTAAACCACTTAACGGTACCTGTTGCTTTTGACATGTTTTCTCCTGATAAACTTTACATCAAACACTGTGTCGCCAATATCGGGTTACTACGCTATTTGAGCTTGAACACTTCGAGGAAGCTATCCTTGTCCAGATTGCATTGTTGTAAACGAGTACTGGTCTATTTCAAGAGTAGGTGCTGATATGCCATTTGCAAATACAGGAAGGCTTTTTTTGTGGTGGATTTCACAAAAGATACCATTTTGTTATTACAGATTACATATATTGTCTAATTGTCATAATTATTAATTAAAATAGGGGTATTTATTGTGATATATCAAAAATTTGTTGAGCTTTTTGTGTGATATTTAAGCGAGAAACATAAGTTGATGCTCATAGAATCATCATTGAGCATTTAATCATGAGTATTGCTTGAGTTTACGAATGACTTTCTGATATAACGATTTCAGTAATAAACTGAGACTCGACGGTTATGTACTAGGAAGTGCATTATTTCTATCCCTTGCATTAAATCAGTTTCACAAGGTTTTATTTTCAGACTAAGGACTACACATGAACAACATCCTTGAACTCGTTCGTCAAACACGTCGTAAAAACAAACTTAAACGCGAAATCCTAGACAACGATCGTAAAATTCGTGATAACCGTAAGCGTGTTGAGTTGTTAGAGAACTTGATGGATTACATTAAGGCCGATATGAGCCACGATCAAATCGTTGAAATTGTTGAAAACATGAAAGGTGACTACGAAGATCGTGTTGATGATCATATCATCATCAGTGCAGAGCTTTCGAAAGAGCGTCGTGAAGTAAGCAAAGCAGTAAAAGAGCTGAAAAAAGCTGAAATTGCACATAAACACTAATTCTCAGCACTAGAAAGTTGAGAGTGTGCAAAAGACATAGCATGCTTATATTAGTTAAATTAAACCGAGCGTAATGCTCGGTTTTTTTATATCTATCGTAAGTAATAACAATATCTATAGCGCTGGGCTTTTAAGTTTTAGCGCTGATTGGATATATTACTTGAGGCAAAAAATAGCCCGAAACGATTCCTGTTTCGGGCTTAGGGGAATGGCTCTCGTAAGAGCCTTGCGCTAACTGGTTAGTAAATGGAGTATGATTACACTTTCAATGTTAGTTGAATAATGTTTATTTTCCAGTTATTGCATTTAATAAAGTCATCATTAACTATACTTTTTGATGCTAACGATATTTTTACCTTAAATATCAAATAGGTTAGTATCACGAACTAATTCACGAGGTAAGCCATTTTTGATACGGTTGCTCACCCATTTACCAATACCAATAGGGTAATCACGGTAAGTAACAATCACTTCACCTTTGCCTGCTGGTATTCCTGGGCGAATATCGCGTCCCATGAACCACTCTTTAGCTTGTTCAACATTAAGTTCAATAGCGATAGATTCTTTGCCTGTTGCCAGTGTCATTACCGCTTCATGTTGCCAGCGATAGCCTTTCTTGTGCTGTTCTGCGAGCTTAATACCAATACGTTGGAAACGGATTTCACCAATTAAAGTACGTAGCTGAGAAGGGAAAAGCCAAACTTCTTTATCACGTAACCAGACATCATGTTGCTCAGGTAAGGTAATATCTAAATCTTGTTTTAACTGTTGGGCTATCTCTTGTTGCTCTTTGTCTTTAAGCTGAGCAAACGGGAATTTCCCCATCCGCTTTTTTACGCTATCGGTTTCAACAGGTGCCAGCTTACGAATACGTGCGACAAAGAAACCTTCGCTATCAAAGATCTGAGGGTAAACGTGTAGGAAGCCATCTTCTGTGAGTGACTTTTCTGCACCATCGAACAGATCGTTTAGCGATTCAAATTGAACAGCATCACCAAATTTTTCTTTTAGGAAATGACAAACGTCTTGGTTTTCACTTTGGTTTAATGTGCATGTTGAATACACCATAACCCCGCCAGTTTTCAGAGCTTGGAATGCACTTACAATAAGGTTGCGTTGTACTTCGGCAATTTCATCAATAGAAGCTAGGCTCCAATTAGCCATAGCATCTTCATCTTTACGAATTGCACCCTCACCAGAACATGGCGCATCCAATAAGATCGAATCAAAAGATTCTGGTGCCCATGTGCCAAATACACAGCCATCAAAATGGGTCAGTGCTGCATTGTGAACACCACAACGTTGTAAGTTTGAATGGAGTACTTTAATTCGGCTCGCGGCTAACTCGTTGGCAACCAGTGCGCCACGGTTTTGCATTGCAGATGCAATTTGGGTGGTTTTAGAACCTGGCGCTGATGCCATATCTAATACACAGTCTAATGCGTCGTTATCTTTAAGCAATGCGGTTACTGGCATCATCGAACTGGCTTCTTGAATATAGAAAAGTCCTGCCATGTGCTCTGCGGTATTACCAAGAGAAACAGTATCTTCGTCTTCTCGTTCAATCCAAAAGCCAGTATCACACCAAGGAACCGGCGTTAATGTCCAACCACGATTTGCAACACGCGCTAAGAAATCCTCAACACTAATTTTAAGTGTATTGACGCGAATGCTGCGACGAAGAGGTGTTTTACAACAAGCAATAAATTCATCGATATCTAAATGCTCAGGCATGGTTTGCTTGATTAAATCGATAAATGCGTCAGGGATGTGAATATTCGGATGCAAAGGAAGGATCTCTATTAACTAGCTAATGAGGCTGATTTTATAACAGATTGGTATGAATTGCAGTTTTTGCTAATACAAAGCGTAATAAAGGTTTTTTCTGAATAAAAAAGAGCACCGAAGTGCTCTTTATTTTGTTTGATTTTAGCTGTTAACTCTCAGGAATTGCAGTACGCCATGCTAACCATTTAGGGTTTGCTTCTTTATGTAGTAAGAAGTGTGTTCCTGCTTTAACTTGTGGTTCAAGTGGTTGCTTTTCGGGGGTTGCAAAGGCAATTCCGCCACGTAATAGGCTATCAAATGTACCTGCTTTTATTTTGGCACCTGTAATACCGATATCAACATTCACACCTGAGGTGTTCCAAAATACAGTGTTTTTTCGCACTAAATGGCGGTATTGTTTTTCAAGTTGGGCTTTTATGATGACACGGTCGGCTAAGTCACCGAGTGAAACGTTAACCACTTGTCCAACTTGAATATCACGGTAGAGCAATGGTGTACCTTCGCTAATTGAATCACGCTCTTCACTTTCTAATACTATCGTGACGCGGGAATCAAACAACTCTGCCGAACCAAGCTTAAAAGTATCAGCAAAATAGCCTTTCCCAGGTTGAACAGCAATGTAAGAGCTCAGCAACGAATCCAAGTTTTCACTACCACTTAAGCTGATCTTTGGTTTAACCACCCAAAAGTAGCTATCTGACTTTGCGATTTTTTGAGCGTATTTCGGATATAAACGAGCCTGTATTTTCACGTTGTTTGTATGAAAATCGGGTTCGATGTTAATGATTTTACCAATGGTTACGCCTTGGAACTTGATCTCAGTATTGTTAGAGACAGATCGTGCATCATCGGCTGTTAAAGTTATCAGCTGTCCAAAATGTTGCGCTGAACTTAAGCTTGGGTAAAGCTTGTATTTAGAACCGATACGGTTAGTCACTTGCTTCATGTTATCAAAAGCAATCCCACCTTTGATAAGCGTGGATAGGGGATCGGTCACTAATTTAATACCATTTAATCCTGCTTCTACTTCGATACCTGAACGGTTCCAGAATACGGTGTGGTTAGTGATCAAATGACGGTATTTTTTCTCGATATTTAATTTAATGCTCACACCGTTATCTTTCAAAGCAAAGTCACTCACTTCACCTACTTGTAAGTTACGGTAAAGTACTGGACTACCTTCAGATACGGGGGGTAACTTTTCAGCAAATAAACTAATGCTGCTATAGCCTTTCAGTTTTTCATCCGCAAGATTGGCAAGACTTCGGTTTTTAAATAGGGTGTAGCTTTTGTTTATTTTTTTGCTACCGATAGAAGTGAAGCTAATCGCACTGCTGATTAATTGATCGGCTGGCGGAATAGAAACATCAATACCTTTGCTCGAAATGCTGGCATCGACACCACCATCAACGAAGAATCGACTACCACTTCTGATCAAATGGGTGTACTCAGGTTGAACTAAGACATCAAAGCTTACACGCTCACCGGTTAATTCAACGTTAGTGATTCGCCCGACATCTAATCCCTTAAAGCGTAATTTGGTGCCACGTTTAATACCAAAGCTTTTATCAGCATACAGCTTGAAGGTTGCTACACCGGGTTGTTGCTCTTCTAATGTGTCACGGGTAATAGCTGTAAATTGACGTGAAGTTTCGCCTTTACCCGGTATTAAACGTAAGAAATTGCCTCGTACCAGATTGCCGATATTTTTAACACCGTTTAGTGATACTTCAGCTTCTTCGAGTAATAAACGAGAGCCGCTATTTAAGTATTCACGCATGCTAGGTTCAATCGCAGCATGTGCGATAATTTTATTGGTTTTTTCATCAAGGCTTACATCGGTGATTTTACCGATCTGCAAACCCCGGTACATAATAGGTGAACCTGAATCGCTAATATCATTGTTATCTGGCAAGGTTATTGTGATAGCAATACCACGACCCGCTGTATTGATATCGGGGTAGAGTTTAAACTGGTGATTTGCTTCAATGGCTTTACCTTTATCTGGCGAATCAAATGCGATAGCACCCGCAATTAGTGCTGACAGGCTTTCAAACTGCACATCAACACCGTTGAAACCGATATCAGCACGCATGCCACTGACATTCCAGAAACGGCTTTTATCAGTAACAAGGTTGGCATACTTAGGTTTGATTAGTGCATCAATAATCACTTCTTTTTTGTTATCACTAAGGGTGTAATTGAACACCTCACCGACAGGGATCTTCTTATAGAAAATTTGCGAACCAATACTGATTGATCCAAGATTCGGTGCTTTTAATTGCAGCTTTAAGCCATCTTCTAATGGAGTATCTGCAGGTTGGTTTTCTAATGCTGTAAATTTTGTTGCTTCAGGACCATCACCGGGTAATAACGCAATGTAGTTACCAGAAACAAGAGTATCTAAGCCTGATATACCCGTTATAGATGCCTTAGGTTTGACTAGCCAGAATCGGGTATTTTTACGAAGAATGTTTACCGCTTCAGGATAAATGTCGGCAGTAACGTAAATACTCTTAAGATCTTTTGATAGGCTGATATCACGTACAATACCCACTTCAAGGCCTTGATAACGAATAGTCGTTCTTCCAGCGACTAAACCCACGGCATCGTTAAAGTGGATTTGAATACGTTCACCGGCTTCGTTAACTGATTTATACAGTAACCAACCAGCAAGTATTAATGCTAATAGCGGCAACAGCCACAGCGGTGATAACCCCCGATCACGGCGAATTTTCACCTTTTTGGGTTGTTCGTTATTTGGATCGTTGTTCATAATTGTCCCATATCAGGCGAGAATCTAAACTTTCTGCTGCTAACATTGTTAATACTACCACGACGGCAAAGGCAATTGCCCCAGGTCCCGGCGTGAAATCAAGAACTTGCCCACGGTCGATTAATGTGACCATGATGGCGATAACAAAAAGATCCATTACCGACCATTTACCTATCCAGTGTACGGCACGAAATAGTCGCATACGTAATAGGTGGTGTGTTTTTCGTTTGAACTGTACGGCTAAAAGGATATAAGCCAAACTTAGAATTTTCGCGACAGGGACAACAATACTGGCAATAAAGATGATTGCTGCGATACCTGTCATTCCCGTTCTGACGAGTTCAGCAACACCTGAAAAGATAGTATCTTCAATACGCTTACCGTTATTCATGAAAATTGAAATGGGATAAAGGTTAGCAGGCAAGATAAAAATACTTGCTGAAATTAAATATGCCCATGTTTTTTGAATAGAATGTGGAATGCGATCGTGTAATGGACTATTACAGCGGCGGCAATGGGTCAGGTGTTCTTGCGTTAAATGACAGGTCGTACAAAGTGTGTCTAAGTCATCACTAATATGTTCATTTTCAGGTTGCCACGCATCCCAATAACGACGAACACTGATACGAGTCAGTAACACGAGAAATAATATCTGTAAGGTAATGAGACAGTACAGCCCAAGACCGATATTAATCTCTGCGACTTCTTGGACTTTAAAACAAGCAATGGCGAGACTAACTAAAAAAACATCGAGCATCACCCATTGCTTTAAATGGTGAAGAACCCATGTTGATGCTTTAAATAGAGTAAAGTGACGAAATTTAAGGGAAAATTGGGCGCTAAAAACCGCCCCTATGACTAATAGCGGGGCAATAACGCTACAAAATAAGATTAATGCGGCAACGCCAGGAAAATTTTCTGAAAGTGTGATGGCGCCAGATGGAAGTGTCGCAGGGATCATCTGTCCGAATAATCGTATTGTGATTAACGGTAAAGTAATGGTTGGAATAAAAAGGATTAAACCCGCTGCGGCAATCGCCAGTTCTGCATTAAATCTTGCTGTTCCCCCACGATATAAACGTGTTTGGCAACGGGGACAGTAAGCACTGTGTCCTTGTTGAGCCACCTCAGGGAGCACGAGTAAATTGCAACCGGGGCAGCGTCTGGCCGTTGACATAGTACGTTGTTTCCTTTGCAAAAGAGCGAGATATAAAAACGCTCACGAAATAAAAATTCACACGTTTGTAAAAACATAGTGAATGATAGCCCATGAGCGTCAAGGATGGGTACTATATTATTTTGTACCGATTCTTGCTACTGGAAGTTGTTGATCTGTTTGTTCAACATCATTATTAGGTGATTGAATTGAACCGTAAAGTGTTCGATATAACCCATGTTGACTCACTAACTCAGTATGTGTACCTGATTGACTGACTAATCCATCTTCTAAGACATAGATTAAATCAGCTTGTTTAACGGCAGATAAACGGTGGGCAACAATTAAGGTGGTTTTATCTTTTAAAAAACCATTCAGCGCTTTATGAAGTGCAGCTTCTGTTGAAGTATCTAACGCTGATGTTGCTTCATCTAAAATAACAAAGTCAGGGTTAGATAAGATCATACGGGCAATCGCTAAACGTTGACGCTGACCACCGGATAAACGAATACCTTGCCGACCAATTTCAGTGTCTAGGCCATGCGTTAACCGCTCTGTCATGTCTGTAAGTTGAGCAATGTCTAATGCATTCCAGAGTTCATCATCAGTATATTCACCACCTAATGTTAAGTTATGACGTAATGTATCGTTGAATAAGACGGGCTGCTGGAGCACAACAGCCATACGTTCGCGAAGAGATTCATAACTGACCGCCTCAATCGGGTGACCATTAATAAAAATATCACCTGATTGCTTTTGGTAAATGCCAAGCAGTAATTGAATTAAGGTTGATTTACCGCCGCCTGATGCACCTACAAGAGCAACACGTTTTCCTGCAGGGATATCAATATTTAAACCTCGCAGCACTTGTTTATCGTTGTCATAAGAAAAACGGACATTTCTTACTTTAATATCCAGTGCTTCATTGTGATTAAAGGGATAAACGGTAGCGGTAGGGCGAACTTCTTCTTCTAAATCTAACAGCGTATTTAAACGCTGCATGGCCGCAGATGCACTGTACCAAGAAAATTGAATCCCCAATAACTCTTGTACAGGCCCAAGCATGAACCATAAGTAACTAAAGACAGCCAGCATTTCACCGATAGATAAGCCACTGAAAAGCACCATTAACATTGCAGCGGCGCGAAATACTTCAAAACCCGCCAAGAATAATAAGAAAGAGATGCGTCCTGCCGCTTCTGATTGCCATGCAAACTTATCAGCACTGTGGCGTATATCATTTGCGTGCGATTTTAGTTGAGCTAAAAATTCACGCTCACGATTAGATGCGCGCAATTGGTATATGCCATCTAATACTTCGACTAAACGTTGTTGGAATTTTTCATAAGATTGATTTTCTTGACGCTTGAGGTTTTTAACGCGGTTACCCATCATTTTTGAAGCGTAAACAACAATAGGGTTAATGATGAGAATAAATAGCCCGAGTCGCCAATCTAACCATAATAAAACGCCAGCAGTACCAACAACGGTGAGCAAGCCGATAATAAAACGACTTAACGTATCTCCGACAAACTTATCGATAGTCTCAACATCAGTGACAAGATGCGAAGTAATGCCGCCACTGCCTTTTTCTTCATATTGGCGCATGCTAATACGCCCTAATTTATCCAATAAATGCTGACGTAAATTAAAGGTGATCTCTTTTGATACCAGTGTGAATTGGCGGCTTTGTAAAATGTTCAATGCTTGGCTTACGGTACGCATTAAGACAACTAAAAATAACACTAATAAGATATAGCCAGTAGGTGATTGCCATTGTTCGGGAAGAAGGTGGTTTAAATATTGGATCCCTTCAGCTGGCTTATGGAGTAATACTTCATCGACCATTAATGGCATAAGTAATGGAATTGGTACGCTAATCAAGGTGGCAATAACAGCAATAATATTCGCGGTGATAAGGCGGGGACGATGTTTTTTAGCTTGAATAAAAAGCCAAGACCAATTAATCATAGTGGGGAATGAATGCTTCACAGTGATAATGATTCCTATTATTGTTAAGTGTTTCCATTTTAACGATTATGTAAGGCGTATGCTATGGAAAATACAGGTTCTTTTTATAACCGTCTGACACTTCAAGCTTTAGCGATAGTTGAAGGTGAATCAGATCTCATTGCCAATCTCTCTAATATTAGTGCGTTGTTGAATATGGAGTTAGAGAACATAAATTGGGTTGGCTTTTATTTATTAAAAAATGATGAGCTCGTACTTGGTCCATTTCAAGGAAAACCTGCTTGTGTTCGTATTCCTGTTGGTAACGGGGTATGCGGTACGGCAGTAAAAGATAACAGAGTCATCCGTGTTGATGATGTTCATGCCTTTCCTGGGCACATTGCTTGTGACGCAGTTAGTCAATCTGAAATCGTTATCCCATTAAATATAGGGGAAAAATGTATAGGTGTACTGGATATTGATAGTCCAGATTTGTCAAGATTTGACCAAAATGATGAACAAGGTCTAGTTTCTTTGGTTACAGAGCTACAAAAAGTACTCTAATTTCATGCTTTCGGTGGTTTTTCCTTATTAGGTAATTATAATAGCCCCACTATTTCTTTTTGAACAAAGCACTAATAACGAGCAAATCTCGTTTATGTCAGGAAAGTCCATGGAAAACTCTGAAAAGTTAACGAACAGTAAAGAAGTTATTGCATATATTGCTGAGCGTTTCCCAAAATGTTTTACTATTGAGGGTGAAGCTAAACCACTTAAGATCGGTATTTTTCAAGATCTTGCTGAGCGCTTAAGTGATGATCCAAAAATCAGTAAGACTCAACTACGTACAGCATTACGTCAATACACATCTTCCTGGCGTTACCTTCACGGCGTTAAAGCAGGTGTAAGTCGTGTTGATCTTGATGGAAATGAGTGTGATGTACTTGAGCAAGAACACGTTGATCACGCACTTAAAGCCTTAGAAGAAAGCAAAGCAAAAGTACGTACTCGTCGTAAAGAGCAGGCTATCGCTAAAGCAGCTAAAGAAGGCGATGCGAAAAAAACTCGCGCAAAAACTGCTAAACCTAAGAACATTAAGCCAAAAACGGCTAAAGTTAATAAGAAGCCAGTTGAGACTACACCTGTATTAAAAGCTGACGAAGTTATTGTTGGTAAGAACGTACAAGTGAATATGGGCTCAGGTAACATGCCGGCAACTATTGTCGAAATTAACAAGGACGATGTGCGTGTTCGCTTAAATAACGGCTTAGTAATGGCTGTTAAAGCGGAGCACCTGCGTTCATAAAGGGAGAATGCGCGACGCATGAATTGTCGATTCCGTTTCTCACTGATTGCTGCCGGCATGATGCTGGCAGCTTCAGCGCAAGCCTTAGAGGCTAAGTATTCATTAAGTGATTTGCCGCAACTTGCACCAGAGCAGCAGCACGCAACTGCGAGTAAGAGGGTAGCGTCACGCTTTACCCGCTCTCATTACAAGCATTTTTCACTTGATGATAAATTCTCTAGTCAGGTATTCGATCGTTATATCGAAATGCTCGACTATAATAAAAGCTTTCTAACTGCTTCTGATGTAAAGCAATTTGAACGCTGGCGAAATCAGTTTGATGATCAATTGAAATCTGGTGATACATCGGGTGCATTTGATATTTTTAATAAAGTCCTTCAACGTCGTTTTGACCGTTATCAGTTTGCGATCTCGCAATTAGATACAGAGATTAAATTCGATAAAGATGAAGACTTTGTTATTGATCGCTCTGAACTTGAGTGGCCAGAAAATCAAGCTGAGTTAAATGAAATTTGGCGTAAGCGTGTGAAATACGATGCGTTGAATTTAAAGCTGGCAGGTAAAAACTGGAAAGAAATACAAGAAACACTAGGTAAACGTTATAACAACACCGTTAAACGTTTAACTCAAACCCATAGTGAAGATGTATTCCAGTTATACATGAATGCTTTCTCGCGTGAAGTTGATCCTCACACTAGTTATCTATCTCCTCGAAATGCTGAGCAGTTCCAATCAGAAATGAACCTTTCTTTGGAAGGGATTGGAGCAGTGCTGCAAGTGAAAGATGATTATACGACGATTCAATCCCTTGTTGCTGGTGGACCTGCTGCGAGCTCTAAAAAGCTGGCTGCGGGTGACCGTATCATTGGTGTTGGTCAAGATGGCGAAAAAATTGTAGATATTATTGGCTGGCGTTTAGATGATGTTGTCCAATTAATCAAAGGTCCGAAAGGCAGTAAAGTGATTCTTGATGTTTTACCAGAAGGTAAGAACAGCAAGAGTTACACTGTCACTATTGTTCGAGACAAAATTCGTCTAGAAGATCGTGCCGTTAAATCGGAAGTGAAAACTGTTGAAGGCAAGAAAATTGGTGTGATTGAAGTACCAAGTTTCTATGTCGGTTTATCTGAAGATACCAAGAAAGAATTGGTTAAGCTTAACGAGCAGAAAGTTGATGGTGTCGTTATTGATCTTCGTAACAATGGCGGTGGTGCATTAACTGAAGCGACAGCATTAAGTGGTTTATTTATTTCAAGCGGGCCTGTTGTTCAAGTTCGTGATAGTTATGGTCGCGTAAAAGTAAACAGTGATTCAGATAATCAAGTTTTCTTTAATGGGCCGTTAACTGTTCTAATTAACCGTTATAGTGCATCGGCATCTGAAATATTTGCTGCGGCAATGCAAGATTATGGTCGAGCAGTGGTTCTTGGTGAACAATCATTTGGTAAAGGTACTGTGCAGCAGCACCGTTCTTTAAACCATTTATATGATTTATTCGATAAGCCGCTGGGTCATGTACAATATACAATTCAAAAGTTCTACCGTATTAATGGTGGTAGTACTCAGAATTTAGGTGTTGTGCCTGATATCTCTTTCCCAACAGCAATTGATCCGTCTGAAACCGGTGAAAGTGTAGAAGATAATGCATTACCGTGGGATAGTATTAAACCGGCTAAATATCAACAACTTCATAATTATTCGTCAATTCTTCCTAAGTTAAATGAAGAACACCTTGCACGAATTAAGAATGATATGGAGTTTGGTTTCATTAATGAAGATATCAAAACCTATAAAAAGGAAAAAGATATCAATAGAATTTCATTAAATGAAAAAATGCGTTTAGCTGAGCAAGATAAACAAGATGCTGATCGATTGGTACGTTTAAATAAGCGTCAAAAAGTACTCGGTAAAAAACCGTTTGCTGATTTAGATGCAGTACCAAAAGATTATGAAGCACCTGATGCATATTTGGATGAAGCCATTGGTATTACCGCTGACTTAACCAAGATAAAATCATCGTAGTTTTCTGATAGTATCCAGCAACACATAAATAAGCGCTCCTTCATGGGGCGCTTTTTTATTTCTCTTTGTTACTGTAATAATCTCATAAATAAGACTTGTCGCATATTTAAATGTGATCTGTCGCATATTTTTCATCGCAAAATAGCTTTACCAACTAGTTTTAAAGTACATGCACTTTGTTCTAGTAACAGGGGAAGCCTATGAAAAAACTATTCTTTATTACCGTGTTATTCTTCTTTAGCGCATTTAGCCGCCCAATCATTGCCGACGATATTACGGAGTTTGACTATCCATTTTTATTAGGTAATTGGTATTGGTTTAGCTCAACAGAAGCCGGTGTAGAAAGTGAGGGTGAAAGTTATCGTGCAATGCATGTGATGTTTAAATCTGACTATGTATTTGCAATGCGTTTACTTCGTATTGATGGAAAAATAGAACAATGGTCAGGTGAGTATGATATTGACGAAACCAATATTACTTTTGTCACCGAAGGCGAAGAAGATCAAATGCATACTTATATGCTTAGTTATAATCAGTTCGTGTTAGATGGTGCAAGATTTACTAAGTTAGCCCCTGAAAATCTACCAGGTAATTGGAAAACTTCAATGATATCAGGTTCTGATGTTGACCACAGTATTTCTGAACTTTCACTCACGTTACGCCCTGATTTTTTATTCTCTGCTGAAGTCTCAAATGATCAAGGAAAATCAAAAGAGCATCGTGGTATTTATTATATTGAAGATAACCAACTGGTTTTATTATATGAAGATGGGCAACACGATTCTGAATTTGAATTAAGTAGCAATGACACGCTAACGTTAACGAATACTCATTTTGGAATGGAAGCGATATTACAACGAGAATAATTTTTATTAATGTAGCGACAATGCTAGTGGTGAAAGGGAAGGTCATTCCATAACTTTTATAATATTAACAAATATAGCATTGGTTATGATGTGCAGACAAAAAGGCGAACAAGATAACTTGTTCGCCTTTCTAATTTGAAAATAGATGAAGTTTTATTCGTTAGCGAGATTAAATGCAGTACGAAGCTGATCTAAATAGTCTTCATCCCGACAGATGCTCTTACCGGGTTCGTCTGAAATTTTTGCTACAGGGCGACCTTCGCATTCAGTTAGTTTCAACACAACATTCAATGTTTTTACATTTGGTAAATCACAGGTTAGCTGTGTGCCAATGCCAAAACTTACGTTTATTTGGTGGTTGAAATGCTTAAAGATGTTCAGTGCTTTATCAAGTGTAAGGCTATCAGAAAAAACCAGTGATTTTGTTTTTGGGTCAATGCCTAATGATTTGTAATGTGCAATGGCTTTTTCACCCCAAGAAATAGGATCACCACTATCATGGCGTAAACCAATGAAACGTTCAGATAAACGTTTATCAAAGTCACGTAAGAAAGCATCCATATTGATACAGTCGGTGAGCGCAATACCTAAATCGTTAGGGTATTCTTGTAGCCAACGATTTAATGCTAATTGTTGAGAATCAGCAAGCTCACCGGCTAATTGCTGATGGCCTTGGAACCATTCGTGAGCTTGAGTTCCAACCGGTGTTAAATTACGAGTATATGCAAGATAGTAGTTCGAAGTACCTTTGAACTCTGGCATGTTTTCTTTTAAGTAATCAACAACTTTATGATGAACGGCTTTAGAAAAACGGCGGCGAGTGCCAAAATCTACCAGCGAAAATTCACTTAAATCTGTATCTTGTGCATTGTGGTAGAAGCGTGAAATTTTTTCTTGTAATTGTTTAATGGCATCTTCGGGCGTAGCATTTGGATATAAGTGTGCACAGCGCACTTCACAAATAATTGCGAGAAGAGGAACTTCCCATAAGATCACATCCAACCATTTACCACGAATGATAATAGATAGCTGTTCACCAGAATCATCAACACAAACATCATCTGCATTTAGTTGAAAATTTCGTAAATACTTAAGATAGTCAGCACTGAAAAAAGTTAATGTTGATAGATAATTGATTTCATCGTCAGCAAAAGAGAGCGCTGCGATGTTTGCGATTTGATCTTTGATCTCTTGAGAGTACGGGCGCAGATCTTCGTCGCTTCGGCAGTGGAATTCAGCCACTGCTTCAACGTCTGGGTATTGATGAAAAATTGCCTGTTGCATATGCAATTTATACGCATCAGTATCAAGCAGGGAGTTGATAACCCCAATATTGTGTTGGTTATTATTCATATCTGGCTGTAGATACTTATTAGAAGTGATAATAAATCTATCTGTAACGTGATTTTATTATTATTCAATGGGTTATATTATTGAAGATAAATAAAAAATAGAATTTATTAATGCCTTAGGTTACGACTGATTGTGAACTAAGATGTGATGTTCGTCAAGTATAACCATTCTCATTAGGCTTTATAGACTCATGAAGTTTACTTACTAAATATATAGCTTACGCATTATTTATGAGTTTTTAATTCTCTTATCGTTACGAGCAATATATAAACTATAGCTTGACGGGGAGTTTATTCATTAATACTGAGTGTTTTAAAAGTTTTCTAGTGTTTGGCAGTTAACTACTCATACTTTTCCGGGATAAATAATAATTATTAATAGTGAGTAAAACAGTATTTCTTTATTTAAAAATTGTACTTTACATAGAACAATTGATTAATTTATATCCAGAAAAGGCTGAGGTTAGATATGTCGATTGAAATTTGATTTATTTTTAATCGTTTAATTGCGAAAACTAAGAAATTGACCGTTAAAGATAAAACTATCGGATATATTTGATATTAATTCTTGTTTGAACGTTATAGTATCAAACTATGAAAATTGTTTGTCGTTCTATTAACACCTGTCTATTGATGCAAGGTTTGGTAGAGCCTTTATAAAAGGAAATATAATAATGACAGAGCAGGCATTTTTACAACCTACTGCTAAATATCGTTCCGATTATCGTCAACCGGATTACACTATTACAGATATCGATTTAACGTTTGACCTTTATGACACCAATACAACGGTGATAGCGCAAAGCAAGGTTATTCGTATTAGTGATAACGATGATGCCCAACTTGTACTTGATGGTGATGAACTTGCCATTGTGAGTATTTCTGTCAATGGCAAAACATGGACGTCATATATTCAAGAAGGCAGCCACTTAACTTTATCAGATCTGCCTGCTCAATTTGATTTAACGATCGTTACAACCGTTAATCCAGAAGCAAATACTGCATTAGAAGGGCTGTATAAGTCGGGGGGCGGTTTCTGTACTCAATGTGAAGCAGAAGGTTTCCGTCGGATTACTTATTATCTTGATCGTCCAGATGTACTGGCTCGTTTCACAACTAAGATCATTGCGGATAAAGCAGCATTCCCTTATTTACTTAGTAATGGTAACCGTATTGCTGAAGGTGACTTAGACAATGGTCGTCACTGGGTACAATGGCAAGACCCATTCCCAAAACCTTCATACCTCTTTGCTTTAGTGGCAGGTGACTTTGACGTTTTACGTGATAACTACACCACAATGAGTGGTCGTAACGTAGAGCTCGAAATCTTCGTTGATAAAGGCAATCTTGATCGCGCAGATTACGCCATGACTTCATTGAAAAACTCAATGAAGTGGGATGAAGAGCGTTTTGGTCTTGAATATGATTTAGATATCTACATGATTGTGGCGGTTGATTTCTTCAACATGGGCGCCATGGAAAACAAAGGCTTGAATGTCTTTAACTCTAAATTCGTTCTCGCAAACCCTAAAACAGCAACGGATACTGATTACCAAGGTATTGAAGCTGTGATCGGTCATGAATACTTCCATAACTGGACAGGTAACCGTGTTACTTGTCGTGATTGGTTCCAATTAAGCTTAAAAGAAGGTTTAACTGTATTCCGTGATCAAGAATTCTCATCAGATCTTGGCTCTCGTCCAGTAAATCGCATTGCCAATGTTCGTATTGTACGTGGTCCACAGTTTGCTGAAGATCGTGGTCCAATGTCGCACCCAATTCGTCCTGAAAAAGTGATTGAGATGAATAACTTCTATACATTAACAGTGTATGAAAAGGGTAGCGAAGTGATCCGTATGATGCATACCTTGCTAGGTGAAGCAAATTTCCAAGCAGGTATGAAGCTGTACTTTGATCGCCATGATGGTACTGCTGCAACTTGTGATGATTTTGTTCAAGCAATGGAAGATGCATCAGGTATTGATCTGTCTCGCTTCCGTCGTTGGTATAGCCAAGCAGGAACGCCAGTTGTTACAGTTGATACGTCATATGATGCAGATACTAAGTGTTACAACGTCACTATAAAGCAGCACACAGCTCCAACAGCAGGGCAAGAAGAAAAGCTACCACTTCACATTCCGTTTGATATCGAACTATATGATAGCAAAGGTGAGGTTATTGCACTTCAATCAAATGGTATGCCTGTTCACAACGTGTTAGATGTAAAAGAAGCAGAGCAAACTTTCGTATTTGAGAATGTTGCGGAACAGCCTGTGATGTCGATGCTGCGTGAATTCTCTGCACCTGTGATCTTAAAATATGATTACTCAGATCAAGAGTTGATCTTCTTGATGATCCACGCGCGTAACGAGTTTGCACGCTGGGATTCTGGCCAAATGCTATTGGCGAAATACATTCGTAACAATGTGGCAGCTGTTCAAGCTGGTGAGTCAGTTCAATTACCTGAAGCGGTTATTGATGCTTTCCGTGGCGCATTATTGGATGAAAATCTTGATCCTGCATTTATTGCTGAAATGCTAACACTGCCAAGCGAGAATGAAATCGCAGGCTGGTACAAGCAAGTTGATGTTGATGCAATCAATAAGGTTGTTGGTGCGTTAACTCAAATTTTAGCGACAGAAATGGAAGATGAATTACTCGCGATTTATCGTAGCTTAGCGCAAGGCGAATACAGTCTTGATCATGATGCTATGGCTAAACGCGCATTGCGTAACAAGTGTTTATCTTATCTAGCACATACAGCGCTAGGTAATGATTTAGTGATTGCACAATATGCAGCTGCTGACAACATGACTGATACGATGGCTGCTATGTCTGCTGCAAATAATGCGCAATTAGCTTGTCGCGCAGTACAAATGTCAGACTTTAGTGATAAGTGGACTCACGATGGCTTGGTTATGGATAAGTGGTTCATGCTACAAGGCACTAATCCTGCTGATAATGCGTTAGAAAATGTGCGTAATACTATGAGTCACGCAGCGTTTAGCTTGAAAAACCCTAACCGCACGCGCAGTTTAGTGGCGAGTTTCTGTGCCAATAACCCAGTGCATTTCCATGCGAAAGATGGTTCTGGTTATGCGTTCTTAACTGAAATTCTAACGGCATTAAATACCAGTAATCCACAAGTAGCTTCACGATTAATTGAACCGTTCTTAAAGTATCGCCAATACGATGAAACACGTCAGCAATTAATGCGTAGCGAGCTTGAGAAGTTAGCGGCATTAGATAACTTAGCAAAAGATCTGTTTGAGAAAGTGCATAAAGCGCTTGAACAATAAATCATAATTCGCTAAATAATAGAGCCAAGTACCTTATTACTAAACACTTTCTATGAGGGAGTGTGTAATGGGGACTTGGCTTTTTCTATATTGGGCTATTGAACGAATAACGAGATAAAAGGGATTATGCGAAGCTTTACTTTTCGAGTAAATATTAGTTATCAAGTTTTCTTACAACACTATTCTGGTGCAGCAAGTAGTGCTGTTGTGGTGACAGAGAATGGATTAAAACTTCAATTGCCCGCTGTGCGTTTACGTCCGTATTTAACGCAAATGGGTGTACGAGGGCGTTTTCAAGTTGCTGTCGATGATAATAATAAACTGACTACATTAACTAAATTGTCTGATTAGTGTTTACATCTCTTATCATAGCTAAATTGTTATCATGTATTTTATTTGAAACTCGGACAGAAAATTGCATACCTATACTTACCTAAGGTAGTAAAAGTTATGGGATTTTCTTATGAATGCACCAGACAATGTGGTTCCTGTATTACTTGAAAAAGTATATGGCTTAATAAAATCCAAAGTTGATAACACCCAGCAACCTTTAGTTGATGTGTTTGCTAAAAGCCTATTAAATCAATTGGCTGAAGATGATTTATTACAACGTAACGAATCTGATTTATATGGTGCTGTGCTGAGCCTATGGCATCATCTGGTTAAAAATAATCCGCAACAAATATCCGTTCGTGTGTATAACCCCACATTAAGTCGCCATGGCTGGAAATCTACCCACACCGTGGTTGAGATTGTTATGCCAGATAAACCCTTTTTGGTTGATTCTGTACGTATGACGTTAAATCGATTAGATATTACTAGCCATTTAATGCTGAATGGTCCTTATTATTTTGAGCGCGACAAAAAAAATAACATCGTTAAGGCGTGCGGTGATAAGGGGGATCTACAGACACTTTTTCATATTGAAGTAGATCGTCTTACAAAAAATGATCAAATGGCGATATTGCGAGATGAACTTGAAGCGGTGCTTAAAGACATTGAATTAGTGGTGAATGATTGGCAATGGATGCAAGATAAAATGCATCAAATTATCAAAGGTCTAAGAACAGAAAAATTACCTGTTGAAAATCAATACTGCGAGGAAGCGATTGAATTTCTTGATTGGGTTGCCAATCATAATTTTACCTTTATGGGTTATCACTGTTACGACCTAAAGCCGATAAAAGGTGATTATCAATTGAGACCAACGCAAGAGGCCGGGCTTGGTCTACTTAAAAAGCCGCGCCATGCACGGCCACTTAATTTATCCAGTTTACCTGAATCAGCGCGTATTGAAGCGCAAAAGCCCGATCTGCTTATTCTCACCAAAAGTAATGCTAAATCTCGTATTCATCGTCCCGCTTACATTGATTATATCGGTATTAAACGATTTGACAGTAAAGGTAATGTCATTGGTGAACATCGCTTTATTGGTCTATATGCGTCGACGGCTTACCATCAAACAGCAATGAACATTCCATTGATCCGTAATCGGGTAAAACGAATACTCAACGCCAGTGGGTATTCGGAAGGCTCGCATTCTTGGAAAGCGCTCAATAATGTATTAGAAACTTATCCCAGAGATGAACTTATTCAAGCAAAAGAAGAGGAAATGCTTGAGGTGGGAGTAGGCGTAGTACGAATGCAAGATCGTGACATGCTGCGATTGTTTGTAAGACGGGATCCTTTTGGGCGTTTTTTTTCCTGCATGGTCTATGTTGCCAAAGAGCGTTATGACACGGAGCTTAGGCGTAAGATCCAAAGTGTTTTAAAAGACTATCTTGGTTCATCACAAACTGTTGAGTTCACAACCTTTTTTTCTGTGAGTCCATTAGCTCGTACGCACTACATCGTTAGGGTAAAGAACAATAATTTCGATGTGGATGTTAAATCGATAGAGCATAATTTAGTTGTCGCTGTTGCCTCGTGGGAAGATCGTTTAACCCAGTCGTTAGTGGCTAACTTTGGCGAAAGCAAAGGGATCCCAATTGCCAAAAATTATGCGCGTGCTTTTCCTCGATCTTATAAAGAGCAAATGCTACCTGGCTCTGCAGTAGCAGATGTTTTACAGCTAGAAGGGCTGAATGAAGATAATAAATTAGGCATGTTATTTTATCGACCACAAGAGGAATCAGCAGACTCATCGATTGTAAAATTGAAGCTTTTTCACCGTAATGAACCGATTCATTTATCTGATGTTATGCCAATGCTTGAAAATCTAGGTTTGCGGGTCATTGGTGAATCACCATATCAAGTGATCACTGCGGATGGTGTCGTTAATTGGATCTTAGATTTTGCGATGTTACATCATGTTAGAAATGGATTTGACCTATCAGAAGCAAGAGATCGTTTTCAAAATGCCTTTTCTGATATTTGGCATGGAGAACTTGAAAGTGATGGTTTTAACCGTTTAGTGCTGCGTTCTGGTTTGTCTGGTAGAGAAATTACCATATTACGCAGTTATGCTCGCTATATGCGGCAAGTTGGCTTTCCATTTAGCCAGCAGTATATAGAAGAGACACTGTCTAATCATTGTCAGCTGGCTTGTTATTTGGTGTCGTTGTTTAAATTACGCTTTGATCCCAAAGCGAAATATAGTGAGAAAGCAGAGCAGTTATTGATCAAAAAGATCGTAGAGCGATTAGAGAATGTCGAGAGTTTAGATGACGACAGGATCATTCGTCGTTATATGGATATGATCTTAGCAACCCTCAGAACGAACTTTTATCAAAAAACAGATACCGGTAAGCCAAAATCATGGCTATCACTCAAACTCAATCCATCATCTATCCCTGAAATTCCAGCTCCAATTCCTCGTTACGAAATCTTTGTTTATGCCCCCGATGTGGAAGGTGTCCATTTGCGTGGGGGAAAAGTTGCGCGTGGCGGCTTACGTTGGTCAGATAGGCAAGAAGATTACCGCACAGAAATATTAGGACTAGTCAAAGCACAACAGGTTAAAAATACGGTAATTGTGCCTGTTGGTGCGAAAGGTGGCTTTATTTGCAAACGGCAGCCTCAATTAACAACACGTGAAGAGATAGCTGCAGAGGGATTACATTGTTATCAACGTTTTATCTGTGGGCTGCTTGATGTAACAGACAATATCTTAGAGGGTAAACGGTATCCACCAGCAAATGTCGTTTGTCATGATGAAGATGATCCTTATTTAGTGGTTGCGGCGGATAAAGGCACGGCAACATTTTCAGATATCGCCAATTCATTGGCTGCTGATTATGATTTTTGGCTAGGTGATGCCTTTGCTTCTGGCGGATCTAATGGTTATGACCATAAACAAATGGGAATAACAGCGAAAGGAGCTTGGGAGTCAGTTAAGCGGCATTTTAGAGAGATAGGTATAGATTGCCAAACAACAGATTTTAGCTGTGTCGGCATTGGTGATATGGCGGGTGATGTGTTTGGTAACGGGATGTTGTTATCAAAACATATTCGTTTATTAGCGGCCTTTAATCATCAGCATATCTTTATTGATCCAGATCCGGATCCTGCCGCAAGTTGGTTAGAACGCAAACGTCTTTTTGAACTTAAACGATCGAGTTGGGAAGATTATGATCGTGAAGTTTTATCTGAAGGTGGGGCGATATTTTCACGTAAAAGTAAAGCGATTAAGCTTGTACCTATTGTGCAAACTTTACTGCAAACGCGTAAGCAAAGTTGCACACCTAATGAGTTGATACATCTTATATTACAAATGCAGGTCGATTTATTGTGGAATGGTGGTATAGGAACATACATAAAATCGACTAAAGAGACTCACACCGATGTTGGTGATCGCACCAATGATGCTGTTAGGGTTAATGGTTCTCAACTTGCAGCAAAAATTGTAGGTGAAGGGGGAAACTTAGGCTTAACCCAGTTAGGTCGAGTTGAATTTGCGAAAGCTGGTGGTCGAGTGAATACCGATTTTATCGATAATGTTGGTGGGGTTGATTGCTCAGATAATGAAGTGAACATCAAAATTTTACTCAATAGCCTAGTGACCGCTGATGAGCTGACATTTAAACAGCGTAATAGTATTTTAGAAAAGATGGAAGATGAGGTTGCTGACATTGTATTAGATGATGCCTATCGCCAAAGTGAATCTATTTCAGTAACAGAGCAACAGCAAGTACAACTATTAAAGGAACAAACGCGGTTTATTCATTTACTGGAACGACAGGGCAAATTGGATCGAAGCCTGGAATGTTTACCTGATGATGAAACATTAGTAGAGCGTGAAAAGGCAGGGATTGGCTTAACACGACCAGAAATTGCTGTGCTGGTGGCTTACGGTAAAATGGTGTTAAAAGAAAAACTCGTTAATCACGATATAGCCAGTGATCCTTATCATTCCCGTCTTTTACCTGCTTACTTCCCTCAATTTTTACAAGATAACTACAGATCACAAATGGAAAACCATCCATTACGACGTGAATTAATCGCAACATCATTAGCTAATTTGATGTCGAATGAAATGGGATGCAATTTTGTTACTCGGCTGCAAGAAGAAACGGGGGCAACGATAAATGAAATTTCAGCCTCTTACTCAATAGGGCGTGAGATCTTTAAGTTTGACCAGATTTTTAGTGAAATTAGAGCATTAGATAATCAAGTTTCAGCACAAACGCAATATGACATGCTTTATCGTTCAAGGCGTATGTTGCGTCGGGTCACACGATGGTTCCTACGCAATAGAGAGCACAAGTTAGGTATAGAACAACAAATAGTGTTCTATCAACCTTTTGTTGAGCAGTTACGAAATGAATTAGATAGTTACCTTGTAACTGAAGAAGTGGTAGAGCATGAAGAGCAAGCGAATGAAATGATCCGCAAAGGGGTACCTGAGCGGTTGGCCAAAAACATTTCACGCTTAACCAGTTTATATTCAGCCATGGATATAGCGCAAATTGCAAAAGAAATGGACGTTAACATATCGCATATTGCAAGAGTGTACTTTGTACTAGGAGCGCAACTATCACTTCATTGGTTCTTAAAGCAAATTCAAAACCAAGCTGTTGAGAATAATTGGCAAGCATTAGCAAGAGCTTCATTTCGTGAAGATCTAGATTGGCAACAAAGACAATTAACAACAGCGGTTATAATGACAAGTACTGCTAAGCCAGAAGAAAGTATATCACTATGGATGGAACAACATAAAAAAGCGGTTGATCGATGGGAGAGTGTACTGGCTGAATTTAAAGTCGGTAATGCGCATGAGTTTGCAAAGTTCTCTGTCGCTTTACGTGAATTAACCATTTTAAATCTCAACTCAAGGCCGATACAGTAGTCTGTGTACTTATAGTCACCGCCTAATAAGATGGTATAAGCTACGGTGTAACATATATAGTGACAATGTAACTTTTCCCAATGTCTGTTATGTTACATTGTCACTATTTAAGTGTTAACAATAAGGTTATAAAAATAATACGTTACTTTTTTCAGAGCTAAAAAGAAAACGATTGCTTTTATGTGTAATAAATTGTGAAACCACGAAACTATAACTTATTGTTAAACAAAGGTTTAATTTCTAAGTTACTGTTTTATTGACAATAATCAAAAAAATAACGATTGAAGTTAACAGAATAACTGTGAATAATACCATCCCGTTTATTCGGGACTTATTTTGGAGTTACAATGTTATACCGCATCGCACGTTCTGCTATTTTTCAGTTGGATGCTGAAAAAGCACACGACCTCGCTATTGAGAACTTTTCTCGCTTTACTGGCACTCCATTAGAACTTTTCTACCGACAAAATCTTCCGGCACGTCCTGTCGAAGTTATGGGGCTTACATTCAAAAACCCTGTTGGCTTAGCGGCTGGCCTTGATAAAAACGGCGAATGTATTGATGCATTTGGTGAAATGGGTTTCGGCTTTGTTGAAGTAGGGACCGTGACACCTCGTCCACAGCCTGGTAATGATAAACCTCGTCTTTTCCGTTTGATCCCAGCAGAAGGCATTATCAACCGTTTTGGTTTTAATAACCTTGGTGTTGATAATCTTGTTGAGAATGTAAAGAAAGCAAAATTTGACGGCATCATTGGTATTAATATCGGTAAAAATAAAGATACACCGATAGAAAAGGGTGTTGAAGATTACATTATTTGTATGGAAAAAGTTTATCAATATGCTGGTTATATTGCTGTAAATATTTCGTCACCGAATACACCGGGATTACGTAGCTTACAATATGGTGAAGCTTTAGATGATCTGCTTTCCCAGCTTAAAGCTAAACAAGCTGAATTAGCGAAACAACATGATAAGTATGTTCCTCTAGCACTTAAGATCGCTCCCGATCTTGATGATCATGAGATTCAACAGGTATGTGATTCTTTGATCCGTAATAATATAGATGGTGTGATTGGAACAAATACCACATTGGATCGCTCTTTGGTTCAAGGGATGGAACATTGTGATGAAGCGGGGGGCTTAAGCGGTCGTCCTTTGCAAAACAAGAGTACTGAAGTTATTCGAAAAATGTCAGAAGCATTAAATGGCGCAGTACCAATCATTGGTGTCGGTGGTATTGATTCTGCAATGGCTGCTCGCGAGAAGATGATGGTTGGTGCAAGCCTAGTACAGGTTTATTCTGGCTTTATTTATCATGGCCCACGTTTAGTTAAAGATATTGTAAACGGTCTTTAACTGTTGGCTATCGCTCTCGTACTGAAGTATTAAATTTAAATATCTTCTGACATACGAAAACCCAGCTTAGTGAATACTAGGCTGGGTTTTTAATTATGTACTTAGTCTATTTGTATCAAATATACATCTGATTTACTCGTGATAGAACCGCTATTTTCCCCTTTTATTTTATGAATACGCGAGTAGAATTAAGCTAAAATTTAAACATATGATCACAGATACAAAATAAATCACTGTCTTTCAGGAGTAAGAACGTGTTAAAGCCAGATAATTCATGGAAATGGTATTTTGACGCTGAAATGAATTCACTCATGCTTGAGTTGAATGACGATATGCTTTTCCGTGTATCGTTACCAAGTAAGCTGCTTACCCCAGAAGCTAAAATAAGTGATATTTTTAATGTTGATGATATTGAAGCCTATCAAAACTTCCAAGAGCAGATTGCTCATCTGCCAATTTCTGCAGCTAGAAAATGTGAATTAGCATTAAATGCTACAGCCGCACGACGTTTCCATAAGCCTATGATGCCAAAAAGTTGGTATTTCGCACCTCAACAAGGTGTAGAGCCGTTACAGGGACAAGTTATTACTTTAATGACGGCTTCTTGTACTGCCCATTACGTTGTGATTGAAAACAGTGGGGTCGCGAGTCTCTGTATGCTTGCTGATGTTGCTACTGTTGATTTAGATGGCCTTAAAAGCATGGAGTTCTGCGAAACCATTAAAGTTATGAATGATCGAATGGCTCCCTGTTTTGTAGAAACTGAACAGCGACATTTTGCGCTTGTCGGTTAGTCGTTTCTTCATCTCATATTTTTGTCGTATATCCTTATCAGTCTCCCGGTAGATAGCAGTATTTGTTATCTTTTGTAGTAAAAGCCCATTAAATTTAGGCTAATTTGCTATCTTTCTTATGCTGTCCAGTACGGCCTCCCTTAGTATATTTGCATGCTTTTCTCTATTAGATGGTGAGAAAGATATCACCTTTTATTGAGATAGTTATCGTCCAAATCTCTCATTTTTATATCCATTTTCTTTGTAACTAACGATAACAACATAACTACTGTTATCTACATACCGCATCATCAGTTTCTGTAATTCGTGATAGTTACGCTTCCTTGTAGGTATTCAAGATAGGTTAGAGCGTATATTTGTATTCGTTAACTGACTTCATTGCTACTCAGCAAGGTATATCCACCATTTTTCTGGTTAAAAATTACACTAAAAATATGTCATAGATCTCAAAATTCTTATATATAGCCAGACAATTCTTACTGCTTTATTTAAGTAAAACCTGATGGTTTATGACGTTAATTTCTTTGTTACATTACGTTTGATTGACAATCCCTTCCTCTTTTTCCTGCGTTAATAGTGAAGTAGTGGTTGTGTAATAGTGTTGGAATAATTTATTCCACCAAGGGGCGGGTGATAATATTGAATAGGGGTATTTAGCGTAAAAAAACTTTTAATTTCTTGAATGTTAAAGATAAATCAAATGTCACTCAGGGTGAGAAATTGCTTTGAGGGTGGTTTTCATTATTCCAGATTAATGATTTGTTCTTTGTTTGATGAGAATCGTTAAATATGACTTTTAGCGTTGTATTGGTCGCAAGTTTTGCAGGTAAGTGAAGATGTTTGTTGTTACATCCTCTTTGATTGAGAACGTACTGATTGAAGAATGAATTTTTTTTCCTAAATGAGCCATTTCATTATGGTTTTGACGAGGCATTTTTTGTGATTTCAGTTATAATTCCTCGCAATATTAGTGTGAAAAGAACTCCATGAATCAATATCTAGCGATTACTTCCCGCGGCCTTGAAAATTTGCTTGCGGATGAATTAGAACAATTAGGTGCACAGAACATTCAAGTTGTGCATGCCGGTGTCCGTTTCAAAGCAGAACAAGCAACAGCTTACCGTTGTTGTCTATGGACACGAATCTCATCACGTATCATTCAAGTACTGAGTGAATTTAACGTTCGTGATGATATGGACTTGTACTTAGGTGCAACAGCTATCAACTGGATGAACTATTTTGATAGCAATACACGTATTGTGGTCGATTTTAATGGTACTAACCGCGAAATCCGTAATAGCCAATACGGTGCAATGAAAATTAAAGATGCGATTGTAGACCGATTTACAAAAGCGGATTTACGTCGTCCTAATATCGACCGTGAGCGTCCTGATCTACGTATTCATATGCGTCTATCTGGTGAGAAAGGTATTCTTGGTCTTGATATGGCAGGTAGCGGTTTACACCAACGTGGTTACCGTAGTGAAGCGGGTAAAGCACCACTGCGTGAAACCCATGCTGCTGCACTTGTTATGAAAAGTGGCTGGACACCAGAACAAGCATTGTTAGATCCAATGTGTGGTTCAGGTACTTTAGTGATTGAAGCTGCGATGATAGCCGCTGAAATTGCACCAGGTCTTAAACGTAAGCGTTGGGGCTTTGAATCAATCAAAGACTTTGACCAAGAAGCTTGGTTAGAGATCCATGCAGAAGCAACGGTTAAATCTCGTCGTGGTCCTGCAAAAGTCACGACCAAGTTCTTTGGTCGTGAAATGGATCGTCGTGTATTAGCGATTGCTCGTGATAATGCGGGTCGTGCTGGTGTTAAAGATCTGATTGATTTTGAATATGGCGATGCCACACAGCTTGTTCGCCCTGAAGGGTTCGAAACAGGCATTATTCTTTGTAACCCTCCATATGGTGAACGTTTAGGTACAACCCCTGAACTTATTGCATTGTACAAAGAATTTGGTAACCGTTTAAAACTCGCTTTTGCGGGTTCTGTTGCTGCCATTTATTCAGGTTCGAACGAATTGTTAAGTTGTATGCGTATGCGTGCAGACAAGCAATTTAAGCTTCGTAACGGCGCATTAGATTGTGTACTTAAAACTTATTTGATCACTGCAGGTAGTGTTCAGAAAGAAGAAGGGCAATCTGAGGGTGTCATCGTTCAAGAAGAGGTCGCGCCTGATTTCGCGAACCGTCTTAAAAAGAACATTACTAAGTTAGATAAATGGGCAAAACGTGAAGGTATCGAATGTTACCGTATCTACGATGCTGATTTACCTAACTACAATGCCGCGATTGATAAGTACAAAGATTACTTAATTATCCAAGAATATGCAGCGCCTAAATCTGTTTCTGAAGAAACAGCACGTCGTCGTATTATGGATGTGTTGCGTGCGACAATTGAAGTAACGGGTGTAGAAAGCAATAAAGTTATTCTTAAAGTCCGTGAGCGTCAAAAAGGTAAGAACCAATACCAGAAGCTATCAAGTGCAGAGCGCCACATGATTGTTGAAGAGTACGGTGTTGAACTTAAAGTGAATCTTTATGATTACTTAGATACAGGTTTGTTCCTTGACCACCGTATTACGCGTCGTATGCTTGGCCAAATGGCAACAGGTAAGGATTTCCTTAACTTGTTCTCTTATACAGGATCTGCAACTGTTCATGCTGCTGTCGGTGGTGCAAAGACAACAACTACCGTTGATATGTCGAATACTTACCTTCGTTGGGCTCAAGAGAATATGGAGCTTAATAATCAGGTAGGCCCACAACATGAATATGTTCAGGCTGACTGTTTACAGTGGCTACAAGAAGTTGATGATACGTTTGATCTAATTTTTATCGATCCACCAACGTTCTCTAACTCTAAGCGTATGAAGCAGACGTTTGATATTCAACGTGATCACATCATGTTAATGGAAAACCTAAAGCGCATGCTACGTCCTGATGGTCAAATTGTTTTCTCAAACAATAAACGTCAGTTCAAGATGGATTTAGATAAGATTAATGAACTTGGCTTACAGGCGAAGAATATCTCAAATAAAACATTGCCAATGGACTTTGCTAAGAATAAGCAAATCCATAACTGTTGGATTATTACTCACAAGGAAGACGAGTGTTAATCACACTTTATAGCACGGAAGGCTGCCACCTTTGCGAGCAGGCATATCGTCTGCTCGTAGAGGCTGGATTTAAAGACAAAGTAGATATTGTTGATATCGCATTTGATGATGCACTGTTTTCTCGTTACGGTGTAACTATACCTGTACTCTCTATTCAAAATCATGATCGCAATGTTCCTGAATTGGGCTGGCCCTTTGATACAGATTCATTAAAAACATGGTTAATAACAAATAAGCTTGGTTAATTACGATGGCACTTATAAAAATTAGTAACGCTCAACTAGCGTATGGCGATCATGCTTTACTCGATAAAGCAGAATTTCTTCTTCAGCCACATGAGCGTGTTTGTCTTGTTGGCCGTAACGGCGCTGGTAAATCAACATTAATGAAAGTGATTGCTGGTGACGTATTACTCGATGACGGTAGTATTCAACGTCAAAATGAGCTGGTGGTTTCTCGTTTAGAGCAAGATCCACCGCGTAATGCGGAAGGGTCTGTATTTGATTATGTAGCGGAAGGTCTTGCTGATGCAGGTCGTGTTCTGCGTGAGTACCATCACCAATTGGACCTTGTCACCGCCGATCCTAGTGAAGCAAACATTAATAAACTATCGCGTATTCAGGAGCAAGTTGATCACCATAACGGTTGGCAGTTAGATACGCGTATTGCAGCAGTACTTGAAAGCTTGAAGCTTGAACCGAATACACTTCTTACTGATTTGTCTGGTGGTTGGCAACGTAAAGCAGCACTTGCTCGTGCGCTAGTGTGTGATCCTGATATTTTGTTACTTGATGAGCCAACAAACCACCTTGATGTAACAACGATTGAATGGTTAGAAGGTTTTCTAAAAGACTTCCGTGGTTCAATTATCTTTATTTCGCACGACCGTGCATTTATTCGTTCTATGGCGACTCGTATCGTTGATTTAGATCGTGGCCAATTAGTGTCTTTCCCTGGTGACTATGAAGGTTACCTAGAGGCAAAAGTTGAGTTATTGCGTGTAGAAGAAGAACAAAACGCATTATTTGACAAAAAACTAGCACAAGAAGAAGTGTGGATAAGGCAAGGTATTAAAGCGCGTCGTACTCGTAACGAAGGTCGCGTTCGTGCACTTAAAGCATTGCGTAATGAACGTGCAGAGCGTCGTGATGTTGTAGGTAAAGCGGATATGCAGCTACAAGACGCGAACCGTTCAGGTAAGATTGTCTTTGAAGCGAAGAATATCGGTTATAGCTATGGCGATAAGCAAATCGTTAAAGATTTTAGCTTTAATGTTATGCGTGGCGATCGTATTGCCTTAATTGGTCCTAATGGTTGTGGTAAGAGTACCTTAATTAAACTGATGCTGGATAAACTTCAAGCAACTGAGGGTGACTTCCACTGTGGTACTAAGCTAGAAGTGGCTTATTTTGACCAGTACCGTGAAATTCTCGATCCAGAGAAAACCGTAATGGATAACCTTGCTGATGGTAAGCAAGAAGTAACAATTAACGGTAAAACTCGTCATGCGCTAGGTTATTTACAAGATTTCCTATTTCACCCTCGTCGTGCTCGTACGCCAGTTAAAGCGCTGTCTGGTGGTGAGAAGAACCGACTATTGTTGGCGAAATTGTTCCTAAAACCAAATAATTTGCTGGTTCTTGATGAACCAACGAACGATTTAGATATCGAAACATTGGAACTTTTAGAAGATATACTTGCCAATTATCAAGGTACGTTACTTTTAGTGAGTCACGATCGTCAATTCGTTGATAATACTGTGACTACAAGCTGGATTTTTGAAGGTGAGGGCGTTGTTAACGAATACGTTGGCGGTTACCATGATGCACAATCTCAGCGTGCGAATTCTTATGCCAATCAAGCAAAAGAGCAGGCTGCAAAAATCGAATTAGAGAAGAGCAAGAAAGCTGCTCAAGAACAAAAGCAAAAAGATGTTACACCTAAACGCGCAGGTAAGAAGCTATCTTTTACTCTTCAACATGAGTTAGCTGGCTTGCCGCAAAAAATTGAAGACTTGGAAAATGAAATCGCGAAAATTCAGGAACAAATTAATGATCCTGCATTTTTCTCCGATCCGAAAAATGACACACAAGCCATCCTTACAGGTTTAGCTAAGCTTGAAGAAGAGTTTGAAGTTGCCTTTGAACGATGGGAAGAATTGGAAGCGATGCAAAAGGAATCCTAATGCCACATAAGATGTTAAAACTATCAACACTTGCAATCCTCGTTGCAGGTGCCTCTCAAGCTAGCGCTGCTGTTTATGATATTGTCCCTGTTTCAACTGCAGGATCAGATCAACTTGCAGCTCAAGCATATTTCCCGAGTGCACAGGCAAATGCAGATAGTACACCTGTTTCAGCTTTTACTACGGGTATTAAACCATCTGCTGAAGGCGACAATTGCTTTACAGGTAACAACTGTAATGCTGATTCATATGATGTTGCGGGAACCGTTCGACGTGGTACTCAAGGTACGCCGTTATCTGATACCACAGCATATAATGAGAATCGTCAGTTCATCGATGATTGGAATGGGTTATATAGTTACTGTCGTGATAACTTAGGCTACAACATCTGTAATGTTTGGGCTGATAATGAGTATTACGGTTATGACTACAATATTGATGATGTTCAAGACGGTCAAGGTTTAGGTGGTCTACAACATATTCAACAGACATGGTTAAATGGTTACCATTCAAATGCTCTTGCACTTAAAAATGGGGCAGCTGTAACAACTAAAGCCGATGATGCTAGCGCATACTCTGAAACTGGCTTAGGAAGTATTCAAGAAAATACAACTGATGCCGTTCTTGAAGGTATCGTGGGTAATTACAGTTTTGGTACGTCAACTTCAGCCGTATTTAAGAATGGTTCGGTAAATCCTCGTGCTTTTGCTAAACGTGGTTTTGTGAATGTTGGTGATGAGGCTGGTACATTACTTTCACCTCCAGAGTCTGTTACTGATAAATTTGTTCAAAATATGGGACAAACTACTGCAAATGGAGCAGTAGAAATCACGGATGGTAACTTACTAGTTGTAGGTTCTTCTTCTTTTTCCCCATCATTTTTAAAAAATCCAGGCTCTCGTGTACCTAATACAGATAACATCAATATCGGTTTAAATTTTAACGATAATGATGATTACAAAGTATTTAAGGATTGTTCAACTAACCCTGACAATCTGTACAGTACGTTTGAGTGCCAGTTTAGTACTTTTGCTAATGCAGCTGCTTTCTGGGTTGTTGATAATACAGGTAATCTTGTTAAATCAGGTGTTATTAGTTCAAATTTAGCAGCTGTTGACCCTGATCATGATGATGTTTCTTCACAAGCATCTGCTAATGCGGTTGCTATGGTCAATAACGCTCCTGTTGCTGTAGGCTATGCATCTCGCGATACCAATAGTAATGATTCTTATGTTATGCAAGCCGCATACTTTGAACCTAGTGCTGATTTAACGAAATGGACACAAACTTTTGTTCCTGGGTTAAATATTTCAACTGGCGATGATCGTAATTATCAATACACAATGGCTAACGACATCAACTCGAGCTTTAAAGTTGTTGGTATTGCAAAGAGTCATAATGCTGAAAACCGTTCGATTCCACAAAAAATGTTTATCTTTGATAAAGCAACGAACCAGACTAAGTTCCTTGATACATCTATAAGCCCATTATTCTTCCGTGGTTCAAATGGTGATGCAACAGCAATTAATGATAATGATCAGGTTGTAGGTTGGGTTGATTCAGAAACGAAGAACCAAATTGATGGCTCTGAGCGTCGTCATCGTGCATTTACCTACATTGCAGGCTCTGCGCAAGGGCCGCTAAAGGCTGGTAGTGTATGGATGCTAGATGACTTAACCAATGATGGCGGTGCAGCGAATACGGTTGCAAACTCTTACCGTATTATTTCTGCAACCGATATTAACGACGCAGGTGTTATTTCAGCAACAGCAAATTACTGTGCTGGTGGTTATCAAAACTTAACTAAAGAAGCGCAGTGTTCTGTGACTGAAAAGCAGGTTGCGATTAAGCTTGTTCCTAAGGCAAATGCGACGGATAAAGATATTATTGTTCGTAAAACAGAAGACGAGGAGCCAGTAAAACGTTCTGGTGGATCGCTTGGCATTTTGGCTTTGACAGCGTTAGGCTTTATTGGTTTCAGACGCCGTAAGTAATTTTTAAAATAAATTATGTTATACCAACAAGCTCACATTTTGTGGGCTTGTTTCGTTTTTAAATTTGATAAATTGTTCGAAATAACCCATTTTTATAAGTGGAGACATAAAAACTCCATCATTATGTAATGATAATGAAAAGTAATATACAGATAAGGATGAGGACCGAACTATGAAGAGACAAAAGCGGGATCGTTTAGAACGTGCGCAGGCTCGAGGTTATCAAGCCGGATTAAATGGCCGTTCTACAGATGCATGTCCGTACCAAGGTACAGATGCCCGTACTAACTGGCTAGGTGGTTGGCGAGACGCTAGAGAAGAGTTACAACAAGGTCTCTACAAATAATAACCTCCCTCATGGTTAACCCTATTCTGCAGCCCCTTAGGAGAAGGGGCTTTTTTATGCATAATAAGAAATGATAGCATTCTTGATTTATCTACTTAAAACATATTACAGAGACTGCAATCAAATGAGTATTAATGGCTATTTTCTTGTTTTTGTGATTGCAAAATAAAGAGTGTTATTATTTTTAATTCGTTGATTTGTCAGAGTCATGTAACGGATAAGTACGTAGAAGAGATACAAGGTTATTATGCTGGTGGATAAAAAAAGCCCCGAGACATAAATGCCTCAGGGCTGAGTATTTAGATTCGCCACACTGATTAGAAATTGTCAGTATCTTTAAAAAGACCCACTTTTAAATCTTTAGCAACGTAGATTTCTTTACCGTCTACCAGTACACGGCCATCAGCAACACCCATGATTAGCTTACGGTTGATAACACGCTTAAACTGAATTTCATAAGTTACTTTTTTGGCTGTCGGGAGAATTTGACCTGTAAATTTAACTTCACCCACACCCAGTGCTCGACCTTTGCCTTCACCACCAGACCAACCAAGGAAGAAGCCTACTAGTTGCCACATTGCATCAAGACCAAGGCAACCAGGCATTACAGGATCACCTTTAAAGTGACAGTTAAAAAACCATAAGTCAGGATTGATATCTAATTCGGCGACAATAAAACCTTTGCCGTGATCACCATCTTTATCGGTGATATTTACGATACGGTCAATCATTAGCATGTTATCTGATGGTAATGATGGGAAGTCAGGACCGTATAGTTCGCTGTTGCCACAAGCGACAAGTTCTTCGTGTGTATAAGAATGCTGGCGTGTCATTAGAATCAATTACTCCTTCAAATGTATGGGAGCAATTTAGCTTACACGTGTAAGCTAAACAACTCGGATCAGTTCTGGACAAACCAGTTAGATATACGTAAACGTATGCGATTTAACAGACCAATCTCATTTGAAAGGTCACCATGGTGGAAATAATCAATTCTTTCTTCAATCAAAGATAAAATCGTTTCATCTTCATCATTCTCGCTACGGAATGGCTTATCCGTTAAAAGAGGGATCGCTTCATCAACGTTCTCTATTGCCCAGATGTGGAACTGCTTCGCTTTTATTGCTTCAATGACTTCATCATTTAAACAAAGGTTACTCAAGTTAGTCTTTGGTAATATAACACCCTGATTACCAGTTAACCCTCGATGAACACACACTTTATAGAAGCCTTCGATTTTTTCATTAATCCCACCTACAGCTTGTACACGGCCAAACTGATCAACAGCACCGGTTACCGCTATTTGCTGATTAATAGGCTGTGAAGATAATGCAGACATTAATGCACAGAGTTCTGCAAGAGAGGCACTGTCACCATCGACTTCAGAGTATGACTGTTCAAAAACAATGGACGCTGAGTAAGGCAGGGCTTGATCTAAATCTAGCGCTGTTGCAACAAACGCTTGCATGATCATCATGCCTTTCGCGTGAATATTTCCGCCCAGTTCAACTTTACGTTCGACATCAGAAATATCGCCGTCACCAAAGTGAACCACACAAGAAATACGAGCCGGTTCGCCATAGGCTGTTGGGTGTCCAGGCATTTCAACCACGGTTAAACCATTAACCTGACCCACTTCTTTACCTTCACTAGCAATCAGGACTTGGCCATGGTGAATATCAGCAATAGCGCGTTCTGGCAAATAAGACTCACGATATTCTTTAGCGCGAAGTGATGCTTTAATATTTGTTGCCGTTAAAACTTTGCCGTCTGTCTCTATACTTGCTTCAGACAATAGATTTAGGTGCCAAAGCAAACAAAGTGGTAAGCGTGTTTGATCTTCAGCATAACGCGCACCTGCACATAGCAGTGCAGTTACAGCGTCCGTATCAGCCAAGTCTGGCAGTTTATGATGAGTAATAATCGCCTTTATATAACGAAGATACTCTTCAAGATTGGATTCGTTTAATAAGAGATCTTGTTCAAATTCACCGTACATAGCAAAACCAGCGGCAAGATCAGGCTCTGCATGATCAAGTTCTGCCATTAAATGACGATCACCAATGATTACAAGTTTTACATTTACCTTCTCAGGCGCAGGTAAGGGGCATAGTACTTTTTTGTTAGCGGCCTCCCAATCTAGCATGCCGTCCATTAGTACGCTTTTTAAACGCGGCCATAACGATGGATTACTGAGAAGGGCGGTGATTGATAAAATCAAATATCCATTATTTGCTTGGTGTAATAAACCATGCTTAACGCTTGGTTTTGCTAAACTATTTGACTCTAGAGCAGGATAGACGGCACCAAATAGTTTTTCAGCAGTAATATCATCACCCGCGATGATGATCGGTTGCTCATTTTCACTCGTTTGTGAGCTAGATGTATTATTACTACTTTGATATTGGTATTTTTTTATGAGTTCAATAATATAGTCACGATACAACGTGTTATCAGGCGCCGTAATACGTAGAATACGAGGCTGTAAATTAAGCGCGCTGAAGCGGCGTACGGCATCTGATAGTCGAGGTTGAAGAGTACCAACTGTCGCGGGTTCAAGATTACTATAATGTTCTAGAGTTGTTTGGTACTGGCTATAATCAGGAAACATTGTACGCCAAGATTCTTCATGCATAAATTTAGCTTTCTATTGTTACTGTGAAAAGGTAAGCAGTATAAAACAATCAAAGAGCTCATAATAGAAACTTATGAGCTATATTTATGTTTCATAAAAACAATCGGTTATTCTATATAGGTGATTGTTATTTAAGAATGTCAGAGTTACACTGTAACGCGTTTTTCGTTGACGATGAGAAAATTGTAATTTTATGAAATATCAGCAGCTTGAAAATCTTGAATCCGGTTGGAAATGGGCTTATTTAGTAAAAAAACACAAGGAAGGCGAATCAATTACACGCTTTATTGATCGCAGTGAAGCAGAAGCTGCTGTTGAGGCTCTTTTCGATATTGAACACGAACCAACAAAAGTGATTGAATGGATCGGTTCAAATATGTCTCCTGCGCTTGAAAATAAATTAAAACAAGCGATTCGAGCAAAAAGAAAGCGCCATTTTAATGCAGAACAAGTACATACACGAAAAAAATCAATCGATTTAGATTTCCGTGTTTGGGAAAAGTTGGCAGAAAAATCGCAAGAGTTAGGTTCTACATTATCCGATACTATCGAATATTTGATCAGTGAAAGTAACCGAACAGAGCGAGCTAACAAACAGGTTAGTGATATCAAGAATAACCTGACAGAACTACTGAACATTGAATCCTTTGATAAATAACGTTTTTTGGTGGTTGCTGTTCTTTTAAAGGTTACGTTTAAGGAGTAAGCAAATGGAATATGTACTTGTTTTAGCAGTAGTTGTTATTTTTATCGTCTTTAAAGATCGTCCTATTATGGTTTTGAAATTTGAAAATGGCGAACTGATAAAAACGAAAGGGAGTGTACCGACTGGCTTTCAAACCGCATGTAAAGAGATCGCACATAAAACACCTTTTAGTGGTCATATCAAAGTTTATAAAAATCGATTCACTACAAAAATTGATTTTTCAAAGGATATTCCAAGTAAAACAAAACAACGTATTCGTAATGTTTTCCCTCATAGCTCTCATTCAACTAAAAAGGGCAAACGTGCTTAATTGGAAGTAAGTGTAATAAAACGTTTATTACACTTACTATTTAAAAGAGTCAATTGTGATTATTCCATACGCGTTTCGATTAACCCAAGGTAAAGATCTTAAAAAGAGTATTCTGCACTTTGTACAAGACAATAAGATCCAAGCAGGAAGTTTACTTTCAGGCATTGGTTGTTTGTCTAAAGTGAATATACGATTGGCTGATGAATCTAAGACAATAGAGGTTTCTGGCCCTCTGGAAATTCTTACATTATCAGGAACATTAACACCACAGCATGTCCATCTTCATATTTCGGTAGCTGATAAAAAAGGGCAGGTAATAGGTGGCCATCTTGTTGATGGAAGTATTGTTTCTTATACTGCAGAAGTTTGTATTGCGAGTTATACAAATTTATCATTTAACCGAGAGTATGACGAATCAACACGATTTGATGAGCTGAAAATTTGTGCAAAGTGAAGCGAATAATAACAAGTTAAAGATAAGTTTAACTTGTTATTAAATCTACTTTAATGCATCTAATAACTCTTCTTTACTTTTGATATAAGATGAAAACTTTTGCTTTAATTCCTGAAGTTCACTCTCTGCTTTTATTCTTTTTAGTCGTTCATCTTCTAATTGTTGACCTAAATCTACGGCTAAATAGCCACCTTTTATCAGCGCTTTGGTTGTAACATTACTATTCGTTAATGATTTAAGAGACTCAATCATATAATAATGCTTATCTATATCACGGATTGTTATTGCCATTAGGTACTCCTTAACTCTCTATAATATATCAACTTTTAATCAAAACGTCACCATCCTAGCGCACTATAACTTAGTGTTATTAACTAAAAATAAACCGGCAAACACCGGCTTATTTTAGCGTATCTTTTGACCTAATAGTAGGCTACTTAGGTAAATAGACTTACCTGAAGCTAGCTCTAGAATACCTCTGTCATCGGATATATAAACAGCTTCTTTTGTTCGAAGATAATCAATATAGAAGTTACTAAAAGTGAAATCGACTTCACGACTTTTATTTAATTGCTTAACACCAAAAGTGTAATAATGATTTTGAATTTTTAAAAATACACCACTAAATAAAGATGATGAAATAACTCGATTTTCTTTATCTTTTCTAATTGTATTAATCTTAATTCGCCCATCATTTAGGTCAACCTTTATAATTTCAGAGCCAAAAGCAGGGTATTCCTTAGTAAATAAATATGCCGACTGTGTGCTGACAGCATTAAAAATCGCTTGGACAATAATAAACAATAGAGCTAGGAATATGCCAAGGAAAGCTTTTTTAAGCATCGCACTGCTCCTGGTTCACCTGTGAAGTTAAGTCAATATAGTGCTCATTATGCACACCTATTAATTTATAACGCTCACACAATCCACCGATAGGGAATGCATACCATTGACTTATATCGCCTGCTTTATAATCAATGATTGCCTGTGTAACAGGATTTGGTAATTCAACGCCATTATAATTAACAGATATACCATCAACATCAGTTGTATTAACAAAAAATAAGTACTGGTAACAGACAAATAAAGTAGCTAAAAAGAAAAAGCAAACAATCAGAAAATCAAATAGGCTGAATGTATTTAATTTATTGAGTAAGCTGAATTTTTTTTTCTTCTCAGTAATTACTGGTTTATCAATAATGCTTTCTTGATGCTCTTCTAATTCTAACTTTTCTGCAATTTCATGAGCTTCTATATGTTTACTAATATCTTCAGACAGAGGCGGATGAGAACCATCATCAAGCAGAGAGGTTTCTCTAATTGAGTAACCAAGTTTTGGCTCGGTTGTGATGATATTATGCTCACCGATTTTACTAAATGAAGTGCGAAGGTTTTTTATCGCTACAGTTAACGAATTATTCGTTACTACTTTTCCTTGCCAGCACTCTTTTAGTAATGTCTCTCTATGTACAGTATTGTTTGCGGTGTTTGCTAATAAAGCAAAGATATGAGTCTCTGAGCGTGAGACTTTTAAAACCGCATTATCACTTATACGGGTGATCGTTCTTCGCGAATAATCAACATCAAAACGACCAAAACGTTCTATTCCGTTGTTTACTTCATCGTTCATTATTTACTTATCAATAATAGAGTTGTCAAAGGGGATAACTACTCAAAAAGAGAGGCTATTTTATACAAAAAAGGTATCGAATTCTATATTGATGCAACTATATGCTTGGCATATTATCATTTGTATATAAATTCTTCTGTTTTTTAATCAAATTGATAGTGAAAACGACTTAGTTAGAAGCTTTAAATGCTATAAGTGACGGTGTAACTATTTTGTTTAAAGGTTATATCAGTGTAACTCTCTGTTTAATTAGCCATTAATCAGTTGAAAGAAGAAAGCTTGTTTTTATTCGTTCGATAGTATTGAAGAAACATCAACAACATATTGAGTTATATCCATGTACACATGAATTTAGCGACTACATGGTCGAATTGGTTGGAGAATTTAAACCAAGTAATTACAAAAAGCGACCAAGTTAAATAACATCGTAGTTATGTTTTCCTATTTAAAAATGTCCTCATTATTATCTGATTAAAGGTCTCCTTTAAGGTAACTCTAGTTGGGATAAATTGGGTTATAGAGTAGGGAAGTCACGGTTTCTTCTTGGTGTTAGAGGTGAACGTTATAGGGTGAATAAGTGCGGGATTAATGGTTTTAAATTGCCGTACTGCTTATTCGTTTTGTTTTTCTGGTTGCATTTCAGCTCTTTCGTTTGAGAAAATTTAACTACCTTATCTAAGCGTTTGTTACTCACCATCAGACCTTGGGTTACATTTTCTAGTTTATCAAAATGAAATTAATCTTATCTGAAGAAGAGCAAGCTTACAAAGCTGGACTTTATACATTAGATAGATCGAGCTTTACCGTTATTAATTTTTGGTCTCTAGAGCTTAAACGCTAGGGATTGAAAATTGTTGTAGTGTTAGTCGCTTGGTTTAACTCGGATATTATCATTAATAGATGCTGACCAAGAAATCATTGAAAACTACAAATCAATTCTGGTGAACTAACAATGACAACTAAAGTGTGCCAATATTTTTCTTACGATAAAGTTAACCACAAGTTCAAGCTTAAACTTTAATTTATACTTTCAAATATCACAGCCGAGAATGTAGAAGATGTACAGCGCAGCACCAACGATACATTTAAAATCGGCATGTGGTTTTTATCAAAAGTTATTGAAGGACATCAGTTTGAAATTTGCGGGCCATTCGAGTCTGCCGATGCAACAATGAAGTTTGCACATGAGCATCATGGAATTACAAGTTACCGAGGTACGCCTGAATTTGATGATGGTATGGACGAGCTACTTGAAGCACTTAAAACTCAGTAACCAACAAAGCTACCAAGCCAAATCACCATCATTTCAACATTATTCTTAAGTGCGCATTATGTATATTATGTTAAATAAGGTGTCGAGGTAACTATATATGATCTTGTTTTTCCTACTTTGTATCTAACATCTCTACTCTGCTTGTGGGTTGATTATTGTATTTAACAGTATTGGCTATTTACCATAAAATAGGTAATTAACATCAATTTTAAATACTGCTGCAAATGTTCAGTTTGCCTTGTACTTAAAGCTTGCTGTTAATTACTAGAGATTCGATTAATACGAATCTCTAAATCGTACTTTCTGATTGCTGGTTTTCTTTAAGTTCTTGGTATTTTTCCAGCAACGCATCTAGCTCGTTTGAACAGATTGGTTTTGCTAAAAAGCCATCCATACCAATATCATGATAAATTTTCTGGTCACTTTGCATCGCGTTCGCGGTTAATGCGACGATTGGAATACTAATTTTTCTCTGTCTAAGTTGTTTTGTTGCTTCTAAGCCATCTAAGATAGGCATAGAAATATCCATTAGCACTAAATCAAACTTATTGTGACCCTGTAACAGTACATTTATCGCTTCCTTTCCGTTGTTAGTTATCGCAACTTTATGTCCTCGCCGCTCTAACATCAACTTAGCAACCAACTGATTGGTGTTACTATCTTCTGCTAATAAAATATTTAAAGAGCAATCCGATTTATTTTTAAATTTAGTGTCAGCTTCACAACTCTTCAATGATGGATAAATAATAGGAATAGAAATTTTAAAACAACTTCCCGTTCCTAATTCACTTTCAAGTGATATTGTTCCGTTCATCTTTTCGATCAAATGCTGGCTAATCGCCAAGCCCAAACCTGTGCCGCCATAACGACGTGTGATACTTCCATCCGCTTGATGAAATGGATTAAAGATATTTGCTTGTGCATCTTTAGCAATACCAATGCCGGTATCGATGACTGCTATTTCAATGTTATCGTCAACTTTACGAGCAACAACGCGAACCGAACCAATACTCGTAAATTTAACGGCATTGCCGATTAAATTAAATAACACTTGAGCAATTCGATTTTTGTCACCGTAGATTTGTTTAGGGATCGCATCGTCAATTTCACATTGAAATTGAACATTATTTTTAGTTGCTTGTGGTGCCAATTGATCAGAGACAAGCCTTATACTTTCCACAACATTAATATCACTATTGAAAAGCCTAAAACTCCCCGATTCTATTCTTGATAAGTCTAAGATGTCATTGATAATCGTCAGCAATAAATGTGCTGATTGGTCCATCTGTGATAACCAAAGATTTTGCTTATTATTCAAGCCAGATAAAGATAGCGATTCCATTAAACCTAATACTGCATTAAGTGGTGTTCGTATCTCATGACTCATCATTGCGATAAATTGAGATTTAGCTTTGTTGGCTGTTTCTGCTTGCTTTTGCGCTTCCTGTAAGTCAAATAAACGTTTTTTTCTGCTCGTTATGTTTTTAGCTGTTCCGCGAAATCCTTGTAGTTTTCCATACTTATCAAAATAAGGGGTGCCACTAAAGCTGTACCACTGCTCAGTATTATCAACGCTAAGATTCCATTCTACGTCTTCAAAGACAACTTGCTGCGAGAGCTTATTCGTCATTTTTTGTTGGAACAGTGGGTAGTTATTAAAGAATTCTATAAAGTTATCACAGGCAATTTGTGTATTAGCGACTTGAGGTTCTGAAATATAGGTAAAGTTATAATCAACATCAATTTCCCAAAACCAATCACCTGCTGTTTTGGCAAAATCTTTAAATCGTTGCTGACTAAATGTCAGTTGTTGAGTTCGGGCTGCCACTAAAGATTGCAGCCGTTCTCGATAATCTATATCGATGATCGCACGTGCAAGTAATGGTCTAAATCTATTAAGCACTCGCCTGCATCTTGGTGTGAACTGACTTTTATCGTGGCTCATTAAAATCATAACAGCATCACTTGAGCTTACTTTAACCCCCGTTAATAATGCCGAACTGTAGTCATTTAATGCTTCAATCGATTGCGTACTAAATTCAACAATATCTTTAGGAGAATATAGTGCAATACATTCACCATTGATCGCTCGTCTAAATGTACTTTCCATAAGCCAAGAGTTTGTACTAAAACGATTATCAGTACTGACCAGCACATCAAGCAGCTCTTGCTCGTCTTCTCTAGTAAGAACTAGCGCTTGATCAAAACCAATAAACTTGCGTAGGACTTCTAATAAGCTATTGAATACTTGACGTTTATCATTCGCACCCGCCATTGCCGAGATGCCTTCTAAGATGGCTTCATTCTCATCTTGTAATTGGCTTTCTCGTTCTTGACTGCGTAATAAATCAATGACTGTTTCTTGTAGCTTTTCAGATTCAGAACTTATCATAGTATTAACAACCTACCCTTTATGAAAAATAGCTGCTGAAATCATTAAGTTACCGTGCGCATTTTCACCACTGATGAATTGCCCCTGCTCACCAAAGGTAAATGGCGAAACATAAGGCTTATTTAACATTGCAATATTTACACCGCTAGCAACATCATCCATACGATTTTTTATTTTTAACATGCATCCGGCACAAAAAATCGTAATGCCACCTATTGGATTAAGCTTATTACCATTTGATGCTTTAACTACCCGACTTGCTCTAGAAATCAGTCGTTCATCAGTGCCGTTCATAAAGTACAAGCGATCCCCTTGCTTTACTTCAGCAAACATTTCGATGCCCTTGCGTTGTGTAATATGTGCAGGATGAGCTAATTTAAAATAAGGTAAATCAAAATATTCTCCAGCAAAACGCCCTAAAGGATTTAAACTGCTTTCACTTATTATGTTGCTGTTGGTATCAAATGGAATCTTCATCCATTGTTGATAGACATCCGCTGCGGGTTTATTATCGAGCTCTATAACTTCTCTATGTTCAACTTTAGTGGCTATTGCTGATAAGCCTGTACTAGCATAACCTGAATGAAATGAAAGGCTTACTTCGCAGGTCGGATAAAAAACAGCGATACCAATCCCCTGACCTGTTTGTTGTTCAACATTAAATATTTGCCATTTCTCTGCAATGAAATCGTCAGCAGCTGAGCCGCCAATAATAGGAACGGTACAGCCCAACTCTTTTTCTATTCCTTGAATAATTTGTTCTTCGTAACCCGGTGTTGCATGTAATAAAATGAGTGATGGCAACTCGCCAACTCGACCGCTATTATGAATCGCTTTTAATGTTGCTTGCCTTGCCATTTCATAAGGCGTCTCAAAATTCGAAATAATGGCCGTGCCATATGCTCCGTGATAATCATTAATTGCCCATAATGCTAAACCTGTTCCACTAAAATAGCCTTCATTTGTCATAAAGCCCTGACATGACGTACAACCTAAAATAGCGGTATGGGGAAATGACTTTTTGAGTTCGGCTTGGAAAATATTGATGTCATAATTTTCAGAATAATAGATAAGCAGCAAAGAAGGAGTTGCAATTTTTAGATTTAGCTTATCAATAGCCTCATTAATAGCTTCGAAAGATGAAGATTGTATTGAGTAACTTGTTGTTATATCCATATCAATAGACTCATCCTTGAATTAACTCATGATTAATATTATCAGTTATTTGCACATTTTAAGTCAGAATTTTACCTACCTCTTATTAGATTAGCTTATCTTATCGTATCATGATGCAAATATTTGTAAGCTAAGGATTATTAAAGTGGATTTAAGCTTAAATAAAATCGTTATTGTCACCGGTGGTGCTAATGGTATCGGCAAAGGGATTTGTAAATATTTGGCACAAAAAAACGTTATCGTTATCGCATTAGATATCAATGAACAAGCCGGATATGATTTAGTCAATGAAGAACCACGTATTCGGTTTCGTTTAACGGACGTTACTCAAATATCGGATATTAAAAACACGTTAGATTGGGTGAAATGTCAATTTGGAAGACTAGATGGTCTCATCAATAATGCTGCTATTTCCAACCCTTACAATACTCCCTTACACCAATTACCGTTAGATGAATGGCACCATATTTTAAATGTTAACTTAACATCCCCTTTAGCCATGAGTCAGCAGTGCCTACCTTTACTTACTGAAAGTAAAGGACATATTATTAATATGAGCTCAACAAGATATCTACAGTCTGAACCAAACACTGAAGCTTACGCTGCAAGTAAAGGTGGATTGGTATCATTAACTCATGCACTCGCTGTGAGTTTATCTCCCAATATAAAAGTAAACTGTATTTCACCGGGTTGGATTCATACAGATACGAGTCAATTACGAGGTATCGATCATCAGCAGCACTTGTCTGGACGAGTTGGAAATGTCAATGATATTGCTGAAATGGTTGATTTTTTACTTTGTAGCCAAGGTTTCATAACGGGGCAAAATTTTGTTGTGGATGGCGGGATGACAAAGAAAATGATTTATTGCGAGTAAATAGCACTTCAGTAAATGTTCATATTAAGAAGTGCTATTTCTAATATTATTTAGTAACGGTAAATTGGGCAATCATTGTCGTGTTTTTAGCCGTTATATCTATTTCCCAAACCATTGAGTTATGTGTACATGCTGGAACGGTAAACTCTCCCACCCAAGTGTTCTTATTATGCTGCGTAAATATAATGGGTACCGTTCCCATATTCATTGAAACACCTGAAGCAGTAGCTGACGGTTTAACATCCATGTTGGTTATTTGTAATAGAATTGGTGCTTGTGCAGATATTTTTTTTGTTAAAAGCTGTACATCAACGTTCTTATCATCTAACAAATACTGACAATTTGTTGTGTCTAATTGACATATTTTCACTCCATCTTTAAGACTATCTTCACCTTCGGGAGATGTATATGTCACTGTTCTCCAAAAAAAAGCTGAAATCAATATAGTCATTAACACTATTATTTGGATTAAACGACCACGGGTTAGTTTTTCTGCTGCCATATTTTACAAATATTCCTGTGTTACAGAGCTCAAAATTCTCACATACTGTTACTTAAGCGTAAATGTAATGTGGTCACCCCACTCTGAAAAATGTGTTAGCTCAAGTATTATGAGAAATGAAAATGCCACTTCTACAAAAAAATAGCAATTTGAATCTTGTTTTGATGAGTAATCAGAGGAGCAAGGTCGAATGTCAACATTTTTGGGGATATGGATTACTATTATTAATGTAGTTCGTTCTCGTTTTCGGTAGGTTGATACTTTAAATATTAATGCGAATATACGAATTATTCCGGATAAAGATATTAGCCAAATGATCATGACCTACGTAAAAGGTACTTATCACACCGGAATCTTTAATTGGCCCATGGTTAGTTGATATTGAACCTTTTAAAAGTGATTGGAGTTTACAAGGACGTGTAGACGTACCATCACCTTCTCCGACTTCGTTGTACGGGCAGAGTAAGGAATGACAATAGAAAAACATGTTCATGATGAGTGCTACCACTGCGGTGATCCTGTTCCTAGTGGTTGCCAATTTGAAGTCGAAATATTAGGCCAACTTCGATCTATGTGTTGTCCTGGCTGTGAAGCCGTTGCAACAACGATTGTTAAAAGTGGCCTTACTTCGTATTACGAGTACCGAACTGAGCCTGCCGAAAAAGCCGATTTAGTCCCCGAACAGTTTAAGTCTCTGTCCCTTTATGATCACGCAGATATTCAGCAAGATTTCGTACGAACGACAGATCAAAATTTCAGTGAGGTGTCCCTTTCTGTTGAAGGTGTCTCTTGTGCTGCTTGCGCATGGTTAATTGAAAAGCAATTAGTACGCGAAGATGGTGTTATTTCCATTCGTGTAAATACTACGACCAATCGTGCATTGCTCGTTTGGGATACTGAAAAAGTACAACTCAGCCATTTATTAACGGTTATCCATAATATTGGCTATCAAGCATCACCCTTTGAAGCTGATGCTCAAGAGCTACAATACCACAACATAATGAAGCAATATTTGTATAAGCTAGGTATTGCGGGCATTGCTACCATGCAGGTGATGATGCTTGCATTTGCGCTCTATTTTGAAGTCTTTGGCGATCTAGATAGTGAGTTTAAAAACTACCTCCGTTGGGTAAGCCTAATTTTTGCCACCCCCGTTTTACTCTACTCAGCACTCCCTTTTTATATTAATGCATGGAGAAGCCTAAAAGCCTTCACATTAGGGATGGATGTGCCTGTTTCAATCGCTTTATTGTTTGCTTACGGTGCAAGTTTATACGCAACTGTTATGGAAAAAGGCGAAGTATTCTTTGAATCCATTTCAATGTTTACGTTCTTTTTACTATTGGGTCGATTCTTAGAAATGCGTGCCCGTCGACAAGCAGCGGCCGCCAGTGCAAATTTGTTAAAACTCATACCAAATATGGCTACGCTTGCTAATGGTGAACAAGTTGCAGCAAAAACGCTTAAAATAGGTGACGTTGTCACTATATTGCCTGGGGAGCATTTCCCTGCAGATGGTGAAATAAATAAAGGATTAACAACCGTTAATGAATCCATGTTAACGGGAGAGTTAGTGCCTGTCACTCGCGCGATTGGAGATAAGGTGTATGCAGGGACGATTAACGGTGATGCCAATGTCACAATGACAGTTACAGTCAATAGAAATGACTCACTTATTTCTAATATCGTACGCTTGCAAGATGAAGCTCAACTCTCAAAACCTAAAGTGGCAGAGTTAGCCGATAATGTAGCTCGCTATTTTGTTGCTGCAATACTGATTATCGCAGCTAGCACTTGGTATTATTGGCATCAAAATCAACCTGATGATGCATTATGGATCACATTAGCTGTCTTAGTTGCCACCTGTCCGTGTGCCCTATCATTAGCCACACCAACGGCTATTACCTGTTCAACGTCTACACTTAGTAAATTAGGGATATTGCTTCGTCAAGGGCATGTATTAGAAACGCTATGTAACGTTAATCGACTGGTATTAGACAAAACAGGCACCTTAACTGAAGGTAACATTCGCTTAGTTGAAACGCGTACATTCGGAAACATAGAGCAAGACAAAACGTTGATGATTGCTGCTGAATTAGAGCGTTTCGCCAATCACCCTATTGCTCAAGCTTTTAGCCAATATCGCCTACAAAGCGTACTTTTTGATAAGGTCGAGAATGTGATTGGTTGTGGTTTGAAAGCAACGCTGAATGGTGATGAGTGGCGCATTGGTAAATATAGTTTTGCTCTTGATATTGAAAATAATCAATCGTTTAAAAATAGTAATGAATTCTCGGTATGGTTAACTTGCAATCAGCAACCTATTGCAGCATTTAAATTAGACGACCCAATCCGTCAAGAAAGCGCTCTTTTAGTTAAACAATGTCAGCAACATGGTATTAACGTAACAATGTTAACGGGTGATAATACTGTTCATGCCAATAACGTTGCTAAACAACTGAATATTGATGAGGTTATAGCTAACCAAACACCACAAGGAAAGTTGGCGTATTTGAACGAATTATTAGCAGATGACGTAGTATTAATGATAGGTGATGGTGTCAATGACGCCCCTGTTCTCGCAGGCGCTCACCTTTCTGTTGCTATGGGTGGTGGAACAGATATAGCTAAATCTTCAGCAGATATGGTACTAGTTGGCGATAAATTAGAACGTATCTTAGAAGCCCGTACTTTAGCATTGAAAACTCGAAAAATTATTCGAGAAAATTTATCTTGGGCGCTTGGCTATAACTTGATAATCCTACCTCTGGCTATTTCAGGACTGGTGGCGCCCTATTTTGCCGTTGTCGGTATGTCAGCAAGCTCGATCATTGTTGTATCAAATTCTTTAAGGTTATTAAAATAAATGGAAAGTCTTTACATATTAATACCTATCGCTATTGTTTTTGTCTGTATTGCTATCGGTATATTTTTATGGGCAGTGAAAAGTGAGCAATTTGATGATTTAGAGCGTCGTGGATATGATATTTTGTTCGACGAAGATGATACCAAACATAAAAACACAGTTTCCAATTCTGAATTAATAGAAAAAAAGCCAAGTAACGATCAAGATAGCAATAATGGTTAATTTAGATTTTTATGCTGCCTTTTTAATCGGCTTAATGGGCGCTGGCCATTGCATTGGTATGTGTGGTGGTGTTGCTGCTGCGATCACAATCGGTATGCCAGAAAACACAAAAAACAGTAAACGTTGGATTTATCTATTAAATTATAATTTTGGAAGATTAGTCGCTTATACAGTTGCGGGGGCAATTATAGGCGCAATGCTTGCGAGTATTGCTACCATTAATGGATCTAATAGCCCATTGATATTCATGCGCTTTTTAGCAGCAATTATGATGATTATTTTAGCGTTATATATTGGCCAATGGTGGTTTGGGTTAAACAAAATTGAACGTGTTGGGCAAGTGGTATGGCGATATATCTCACCACTAGCCTCATCATTTCTTCCCCTTAAATCACCGATAAAAGCTTTGCCATTTGGTTTTCTCTGGGGCTGGCTACCTTGCGGTTTAGTTTATTCAACTTTAACATGGGCAGCTGTTTCTGGAAGTGCTCTAAATGGTGCAATAGTAATGCTTGCTTTCGGGTTAGGTACATTACCTGCAATGTTAGCGGTTGGCGGTTTTGCGACACAGTTAAAAATATGTCTAAAGAACCTCTATTTTAGGCGTGTTAGTGCATTATTATTAATGGTTTATGGCATTCAAACTGGTTATATAGCAATCAAACAAATATTGTGACCTTTTTATTACTCGTAATAATGCTTCATAATATGTTAAAATATTGACCTACATCAAATTGGTTAGACAGGCATATGATTTCAGACAAGCTTACAACAAAACGTATCCAATCAGGTGGGTGTGCAATTCACTGCCAAGATTGCAGTATTAGTCAGTTATGCATTCCTTTCACGCTGAATGAGTCTGAGCTAGACCAACTGGATCAAATCATAGAACGAAAAAAACCGATCCAAAAAGGTCAGGAGCTATTTAAAGCAGGTGACGAACTAAAATCGTTATATGCTATTCGTTCTGGCACCATTAAGAGCTACACCATTACCGAACAAGGTGACGAGCAAATTACTGCCTTCCATCTTGCAGGTGATTTAGTAGGTTTTGATGCGATCAATGAAATGCAGCATCCAAGTTTCGCTCAATCACTTGAAACATCAATGGTGTGTGAAATCCCATTTGAAATCCTTGATGATCTTTCTGGTAAAATGCCAAAGCTTCGTCAACAAATCATGCGCTTAATGAGCAATGAGATTAAAGGCGATCAGGAAATGATCTTGCTGCTTTCTAAAAAGAATGCTGAAGAACGTCTTGCCGCTTTCTTATATAACTTATCACTACGTTTTTCTCAGCGCGGTTTTTCTCCACGTGAATTCCGTTTAACAATGACACGCGGTGATATTGGTAACTACTTAGGCTTAACGGTTGAGACTATCAGTCGTTTATTAGGGCGTTTCCAGAAATCTGAGATGTTAAGTGTAAAAGGTAAATACATTACAATTATTGATCACGATGAGTTAGCTCGTCTTGCTGGTGTGGCTAAAAGTAACACATTACCTCCACAATAATCGTTTTAGCCCTATCCTTTTTAAATTTTAAAGCATCGTTTATACGGTGCTTTTTTATTTCGCTAATCCGCTATTTCTTATATTTATTTGTCCAGCGTATCAAAGTTTACATAATTTTCTCTATTATCGTTCCCATATCTTTCTATTCTAGGTTACAGTATTTATAAGGATTTATTTAATCTTTTGATATCTAAGTACATAGCCGTTGTTATACCTGTTTTAAATTCAACTTATCAAGAGATTGCCTACACAGTTGTGTAAAGGAGGCATTATGCAAAAGTATAAAAATATATTAGTCGTCGCAGATCCTGAAAAAGAACAACAACCAGCGATCTCGCGCGCTGTTCATCTTGCTAAAATGAGCAAAGATGTAAAAATTATTATTTTCTTAGCTATTTATGATTTCTCTTATGAAATGACGTCAATGTTATCATCAGACGAACGTGATGCTATGCGTCGCGGTGTGGTAATGCAGCGAGAAGAGTGGTTAAAGGAAATCATTCAGCCTTACTTAGAAAAAGACGTTGATATAGAAATTAAAGTGGTTTGGCATAATCGTCCTTATGAGGCCATCATTGCTGATGTATATAGCCAAGACATTGATTTACTTATCAAAGCCACTCATGAACATGATCGTTTAGGCTCTGTGATTTTCACACCAACAGATTGGCATCTGCTTCGTAAATGCCCTATTCCTGTACTTTTAGTTAAAGGTAATAACTGGCCTGAGCACGGCAAAGTATTAGGTTGCGTCAATATCTCTACCGATGATGAAACTCACGAGGAGCTTAACGAAAAAATCGTCAAAGAATCATTTGCGTTTGCTTCTATCGCTAATGCCGAAGTTAATTTAGTTAATGCTTACCCTGCAACACCGGTAAATATTACGATTGAATTACCTGAATTTGATCCTGCTAGTTATACCGATGCTGTACGTGGGTATCACCTAACGACGATGAAAGCACTCCGTCAAAAATATGGAATTAGTGAAGAGCAAACTCATGTGCTTGAAGGTTTACCTGTAGTGGTCAACAAATACTAGCCACGGTTTTAGAGGTTAACCAATATAATCGTTCTGATTCATTCGGTGTTAATCCGCCATTATATTGATGTGGTCGTAATTGGCTGTAATAACCAATAATATATC